>NZ_JBVKAI010000006.1:0-441789 GCF_055639495.1 Streptomyces sp. NPDC039424 | reverse complement strand
GGACTGTCCAAGCACACGGTCGACGCCTATCTCCGACGCATCCGCGCCAAGCTCAACATCAACACCACCGCCGAGCTCACCCGCCTCGCGATCTCTCTGGGGCTGTGACGCCTGGGCCGCGCCCGCAGCACCCACATGAACCCGGCCAGACCGAGTGATCCACGCACCATGGCGTCGGTCCACACGGGGACGACACTGCCCCAGGTGTTCCACCCCAGACTCCACAGGAGGGGCAAGCTCAGTGCGCCGGCCATGACGACCGCGCTCCCGTACTTGACCGGCGTGGTGCGGCTTCTGCCCAGCCAGGCTCCCAGAAGACCGGCCGGGATCTGCACGATCACATGGAAGCTCGCGCAGACCAGTGGCACGGCGAAGAGGAGGACGAAGGGAGCATCCGCGGTGGGATCACCCGGCGCTGTCGCGTAGCCGGCGTCCAGCATCCAGAACGGCGGCACCAGGAACGTGAGCAGGAGTACGGCTCCGCTCAGATGCATGGCGCCAAGGTGCCGCAGGGCGGGATGTGAGGACCCGGCGCTTCGCCCGCCAGCCGTCGGACCGTCGGTTCTCTCGCCCATGTTCCCCGCCCCCAGTCGTATGCGGCCGCAGGTCATCGTAATCGGGCGGTGGCACGCGGAGTCAGCGCGCAATCGCGCTAGTGTGCGCACGTGACTCTTCAAGTCGTCTTAGGTTTTGGGCCCGCAGGTGCGGCCACTGCTCGACTGCTGGCCGAACGGGGGCATTCGGTAAGGGTCGTCACCAAGTCGGGCCGAAGCCCGGAACCAGGCATCGAGCACGTCGCGCTGGACGCGACGGACAGCGAACGGCTGATCGACACCGCGCGGGGCGCGGCCGCGATCTACCACTGCGCCGCACCGCCCTACCATCGCTGGGCGAATGAATGGCCACCGCTGTCCGCGTCGGCCTGTGCGGCGGCCGAGGCCACCGGGGCCGTCCTGGTCATGCTGGGCAACCTCTACGGCTACGGCCCGGTGGACGGTCCCATGACCGAGGAACTGCCGCTCGCGGCGACCGGCCCCAAGGGGCGGGTGCGCGCGGCCGCTTGGGAGCAGGCGCGGAAACTGCACGAGCAGGGCCGCATCAGGGCGGTCGAGGTGCGCGCCTCGGACTTCTTCGGGCCGGGCGTCACCGACGGCGGACACCTGGCCGCGCGGGTGATGCCGCGACTGCTCAGCGGCAGGTCGGTCGCCACGCTCGGCGACCCGGACGCCCCGCACAGCTGGACCTATCTCCCCGATGTGGCGAGGGCCCTGGTGGAGGTCGCGGACGAGGAACGGGCCTGGGGGCGGCCCTGGCACATTCCGACGGAGCCCGCGCTGTCCACCCGGGAGATGGTCGGCCGCCTTGCCGCCCAGTCGGGAACCGGCCCGGTCGCCGTGCACAGACTGCCGTCGGCCGTGCTGGGCGTCGCATCGCTCTTCTCCCCGCTGATCCGCGAACTGAAGGAGATCCGCTATCAGTTCGACCACCCGTTCCTGGTCGACTCCAGCGCCTACGAGACCGCGTTCGCGGTGCGCGCCACCCCTGTCGACGAGCAGATCAAGGCGACCGCCGACTGGTGGCGTGTGCGACTGGCCCCCACCGGGTGACGTCTGTGACAGGGATGGATTCCACAGTGGGTTCAGCGGGAGCGCGGCGGGACGACATCGCCATCGTCGGGATGGCCTGCCGGTTCCCGGGGGCGCCGAACGTGAACCGGTACTGGCGGCTCCTGACGGACCCGCGGGCACAGTTCTCCACCGTTCCCGACTCCCGGTGGCGCGCCGCCGCCTTCCTCGGTGACGACTTCCGCGACACCTCCTCGGCCTACACGGACACCATGGCGCTGCTGCCGGACGTGGGCCGGTTCGACGCGGTGCACTACGGCATCCCGCCACGGCGGGCCAGGGCGATGGATCCCCAGCACCGGCTGCTGATCGACCTCGCCCGTGAGGCTGTCCAGGACGCGGGATGGGAGACCGACGGCTTCGACCGCGAGGAGACCTCGGTGATCACGTCGCTCACCGAGAGCGGCTACCGCGAGATCAGCACCCTGCGGATCCGGATGCGTCAGCTGGCCGGCGGCGAGTTCGGGGCACCCGCGACCGATCCCCGGTTGCCGGAGACGGTCCGCGCGGTCGATGGGCTGCACGGCAGCTCCGTGGCCGGGCTCCTGCTCAACATGGGCCCCAACACGATCAGTTCGGTCTTCGATCTGCACGGCGAGAGCTACGCGCTGGACTCGGCGTGTTCCGGTGGCCTGATGGCCGTGGCCAACGCCGTGTTCGCGCTGCGCGCGGGCCGATGCCGCATCGCACTCGCGGGCGGAGCCCAACTGCTGCTCACCCCCGACCTGTTGGTGGGCCTGTGCCGGATCGGTGCCCTCTCGCGCAGCGGCAGGTGCCTGCCGTTCGGCGCGGAGGCCGATGGCTTCGTGCTGGGAGAGGGCGCCGGGATCCTGGTTCTGCGGCCCCTGGCCGACGCGCTGGCGGCCGGCGACCGGGTCTACGCGGTGATCCGGGGGGTGGGAACGGCCAATGACGGGACCGTGCAGGGCGGAATGCATCCCCAGGCGGCCGGTCAGCTGCGAGCGCTGCGCCGGGCCTACCGCGATGCGGGCCTGCCCCCTGACTCGGTGGACTATCTGGAGGCGCACGGCACCGGGACCACAGTCGGTGATCCCGTCGAGGTCGGTGTCCTGCGTGAGCTGCGCGGTGAGCGGGGTGCGCCCGCGTTCCTCGGCGCGGTGAAGGCGGTGGTCGGGCACTCCCTCAACGCCGCGGGACTGGCCGGACTCATCAAGACCGTGCTGGCCGTGCACCGGGGAGTGATACCGCCGCAGCCGGACTTCGACCTGTCCGACCGCTCCGCGCTGGACGCAGCACGGCTGACCGTCCCGACCACGCCGACCCCGTGGCCGGAGTCCGCCCGGCCACGCCGGGCGGGGGTGAGCGCCTTCGGCTTCGGCGGCACCGGCGTCCATGTGGTGGTGGAGCAGTGCACCACGGCACCGGCCCGCCCCGCACCGGACGGGGGACCGCACCTCCTGGTCCTCAACGCCCGCGACCGGACCGGGCTGGCCCGCCACGCCCGGGAACTGGCCGACACCCTCGCCGACGACCGGCCGTCGCTGGCCGGGGTGGCGGACACCCTGGCCCGCCGGGCTCCCCTCGGGGAGCGCCTTGCCGTGGTGGCACAGGACGCCGCTGACGCCGCCACCCAGCTGACAGCGGCGGCCGAGGCCGTGGCGGCGGGCCGCACCGGGGATCTCGGGCCGGGACAGGTGGCCGGTACGGTGCCCCCGGGTGAACTGCCTGAGGCCCCCGTCCCGGCGCCGGGCTCGCTGTCCGCCGAGGCCCGCACGGCCGTTCTGGCCCGGCTCGCACAGCGCGCGGTCACCGGCACGGGGCTTCGTCCGGTGACGGAACGCATACCCCCGTGCACTCTGCCACCGAGTCCGCTCGCCCCGCGCCGCCACTGGGTGGTGGACGAGTCGGCTCGCCGGCCGGTGCGGGCCGACGACGCGTTCACCGCACCCGGCACATCCACCGCGACAACCCCAGCCACGGCATTTAGCACACCCGCCGCGTCGAGCACATCCATCGTGCTCGAAGAGGTGTCGCGGGTCGGCGTCTTCCCCCTCGCCGACCTGAGCGAGCGCATGGTGCTGGTGAGCGATCTCGGCTTCGACTCCCTGATGCTGCAGGAGCTGCAGGTCGGCATCGCCAAGCGGATTCCGGACTTCCGTACGGAGGAGATGTTCTCGCCCGGCCTCACCATCGAGCGGCTGATCGCACTGGTCGATCCGGACCTCACGGAGCCACCGGACCCCGGTGAACTCCTGCCGCGGGAGACCCAGGAGACCCAGGAGACCCAGGAGACGCGGGCGGCGGACTGGGCGGCCGAGACGGCGAGCGTCGACCTCTTCCCCGAGGTGAGGCAGTTCGAGGAGCGCCTGAGCTCGATCGCCGGCAGCGGTGCGGACTTCCCGTACTTCCGGGTCCACGAGGGCAACATCCGCGACACGACCGTGATCGGCGGCCGGGAGTTCCTGTCCTTCGGCAGCTACAACTACCTGGGGCTCTCCGGCCACCCGGCGGTCAACGAGGCCGTGCACCAGGCGGTGGGCCGGTACGGGACCTCGGTCTCCGCGAGCCGGGTACTGTCCGGCGAACGGGACATGACCGTCCGGCTGGAGCGGGCGCTCGCCGACTTCCTCGGAGTCGAGGACTGCCTGGTGCTGGTCAGCGGCCACGCCACCAATGTCACCGCGATCGGGCACCTCGTCGGCGAGGGGGACCTAGTCCTGCACGACGCGCTCGCCCACGACAGCATTCTTCAGGGCTGCGCGCTGTCCGGAGCGGCGAGACGCCCGTTCGCCCACAACGACATGGGCCGCCTGGAGCACCTGCTGCGGCTCAACCGGTCCCGGTTCAGACGGATCCTGATCGCCGTCGAGGGCGCCTACAGCATGGACGGCGACCTCGTCGACCTGCCCGCCGTGATCGAGCTGAAGAGGCGTTACGGCGCCCTGCTGATGGTCGATGAGGCGCACAGCATCGGCACCGTCGGCGAACGCGGCCGGGGCGTGGGCGAGTTCTTCGGCGTCGACCGGTCCGACGTGGACCTGTGGATGGGCACCCTCTCCAAGGCCTTCGCCAGCTGCGGCGGCTACCTCGGCGGCTCGGCCCGGATGGTGCGGTGGCTGCGCCACACCCTGCCCGGCTTCGTCTACAGCGTCGGCCTGACCCCGCCCAACGCGGCGGCGGCGCTGGCCGCGACCGAACTGATCGTCGCGCAGCCGCACCGGGTACACAGGCTGCGGCGGAACGCGGAGCTCTTCCTCGGCCTGGCCACCGCGGCGGGCCTGGCGACGGGCTCCAGTGCCGGCACCCCGATCGTGCCGTGTCTGCTCGGCGACTCGGCGAGGACCCTACGCGTCGCGGACCGGCTCTTCGACCGGGGTGTCATCGCCGATCCGATCTTCCACCCCGCCGTGGAGGAGGGGCTCGCGAGGCTGCGGTTCTTCGTCACCAGCGAACACCGCGAGGACGACATCCGGCGGGCCGTGTCGGTCCTGGCGGAGGAGGTGGCATCCGCCGGGGACTGAGGGGCCATGTCAGATCAGGGTGCGTTCGATCCGGCTGAGCATGGCGCTCTTCCCGGAGTCCCTGGAGTCCCCGGCTTCCTCGGCCGCGGGCTCGCCCTGCCGTTCCCCGGCGCTGCCCACCCGTTGGGAGAGCAGATAGGCGATGATCTCGGCCTCCTGCTCCTGAACGTCGTCGTAGGTCGCGCGCAGGAGCATGTCGCGCACGAGGTCGGGATCGAGGTTGGGGAAGAGGAGGCGTGCGGCCGCCTCGTCCAGCCAACCCGCCCCGCGATGGCAGCAGATGATGTGGCCCAGCTCGTGCAAGATGATGTGCTCCTGATGCGCGCCGGTGGTGTTGGCGTCGTAGAAGATGAGGTCCTCGTCTCGGGCGGCGACCCACATGCCGCACGGATGCGAGGCCGGCATCTGCATCGGGACCAACGTGATCGGCCGGTCCCGGATCTCACCGAGGTACCGGCACAGTTCGGCCACGTCGGCCACCTTCGGCAGATCGAGCTCGGCGATCCGCCGCGCGCCGGCCTTCCGGAGTCTCTTGAGCTGGCTGCGGCGGTCCTGATCGGCGGACCGCCCCTTCCTCGCGCCTCTCACTCCTGGTCCGAGGGGTCGGTGACGGGCGGGAGACCCTGCATCTGCCGGTACTGGTCCATGATGGCCGTGATGGCCTGGAGGTTCTCCTTCTTCATCCCGGCCGCCCGCATCGCCACGGCGCGGACCCCCGACTGCCGCAACGCCTCTATGGCGGCGACCTCGCTCAGTACCGACTCGGCGACCTTGTCGTCGAAGAAGTAGGCGACCGACACGCCGAAGAAGCGGGCCAGGGCGGCCAGCAGGTCGGGGGAGGGGTTGGAGCGCTTGCCCGTCCGCAGCTGCGACAGGTACACCCCGCCGACCTTGAGCTCGGGACTGGCTCGCTTCAGCTCCTCCGCCACCTCGGCGTTGGTCCAGTGCCTGCCCTTGGGACGAACCGTCTTGAAGAGGTTGTCCAGACGCACTGCCAGCAGCGGCCGGTCGTCGGTCTCGGACATCGCGAATCCACCTCCCGTCACCTCCTCGGCATAGCCCTCGGCTATCCGGCAGTTTCACAGATTAGCGGTCAGTTGACAATTGACCGATCCTCCGCCAACGTTGGAGCTCGCCGATAGCTGGCAGCTAACTTGGCCTACGGGGGTAGCCGAGTCAGCCGCCGGTGATCTCGGACGGTTCCGGCTCTCGGGGGATGGGTCGGGGCCGGGTCGGGCGGGGCACACACGCCGGCCCGAGAGGGGAAAACGGGGGACGGGGAAACCCGCCCGGTCTGACGGGGGATGCAGACCGGGCGGGAGCTCTCAACCCGCGTCGCCGAGTTTACTGTAGGCGGACGCGACTTTGGTGAGCCAGGCGATCTCCGCCGTGAAGTTGTCCGTATCGCGGTCTTCGAAGTCGGCGGCGTCCTTGTTGTCGTCCGGGACGGTGCCGGTGCGCTTGGCGTGCAGCGCCTGCCTGATCCGCGCCGCTTCGGCGAACGCCTGCCGGGACTCCGCGCTCGCTCCCGGGCCCGGCCCGCCGACGCCGCCCGCGGTGCGGTCGATGTAGGGGCGCAGGTCACGCCACCCGTCCCGTATCTCGACGACCCGCCGGTGCAGACGGTAGTCGAGATCGGAGACCGAAGCCCCGGGCGGCTCCAGGACGATGTCCGGGGAGGCCTCGTACAGGTCCCGCCAGAGCGGGTAAAGGGCCCGGTACGACCGGTAACTGTGGGCCCAGTCGAGCAGTTTGGCGGCTGACGCCCCCCAGGAGGGCAGGGTCAGGCTGAGCGAGAGCGTGACGATGCCCAGCGCGCTGAAGACATTGGCGGCGACCTGCCACACGCCGATGTCGATCCCGCCCGCGGCGGTGAGGATGTTGACCGTCCTGGCCAGGCAGTACAGGAAGAGGATCACCGCGGCGACGGACAGCAGCCGCAGGGCCTGCCGCAGCGAGGCCTTGTCGGTCATCCGGGCGTAGGGGCCGCACTGGCGGAAGATGGTGACGCACGGAACCGCCTGGGAGACGATGAAGGCCAGGAGGTAGGTGAGGACCAGCGGCTGACCGCTGCCGGTGTTGAAGTCCGACGCCGGCCGGCCGGGCCCGTCGGCGATGAAGAACAGGGCGATCAGCAGGGCGTCGAGGACGATTCCGGTGATCACCCAGTAGCGGCTCTTGCGTGCCGCCTCGTCGTCGGCGGTCGCCCAGCGCAGCAGGATGATCTGCGCGCTGACGCAGAAGGTGACCGCCGACACGTGCATCACCAGGATGGCGAGGTTGCCGACGCCCAGGAAGCTCCCGCCTCCCATGGCGACGGCACCCATCGTGAAGGTGAGGCACTGGAGCAGCAGAGTGATCACCAGTGCGCGGTAGGCGTTGTCCCGCCAGCTGCGCCGAACTTGGCACAGCCGGTAGGCGAGCGCGGCGTACGACGAGAGCGCCGCGATGGCGAAGCAGAGGGTTCTGGTGGTGTTCACGGCCCGATTTCCTGCGGGAGCGGCGCGCGCGGCGGCGGACGGTTCAGTCGGTGTTCTCGCCCGCGGGGACCACGAGCCCGATGCTTTCGGCGGCCACGGCGATGGCGAAGTCGAAGAACGCGGACTCGTCCCGCACGCTGTCGTGCGTGCGGCTGAAGACCTGGAACACCAGGAGCCCGATCAGATTGCTCCACAGCACGATGCCGCGCTCGATGATGTCCGAGAATGGAGCCTCGGGAGTGCCGCCGAAGAGCGCCACGGCCTCCGGCAGGAGCAGCGGCGGCCCGGGAACCGTCCGCCGGGGCGGGGTGAGTTCACCGGCTTCGAGCGCCGAACGCACGATGCCGGCCAGCACCGCGGGAGTGCGCGAGGCGGGCGGGATCGTGTCCTGCGGGGCGTGGTAGCCGGGCACGGGCGAGCCGTAGATCAGGGTGAACTCCGCGGGGTTGTCGAAGGACCACCGCCGCAGCGCGCGCGTCACCGCGAGGAGCCGCGCGCCCGCGGACGCCCCGGTGTCCCTGGCGGCCTGGTCCGCCTGCTCCATCGCGGCGCCGGAGGCGTTGTAGGCGTCGATGACCAGCGCGGTCAGCAGCTCGTCCCGCTGCGGGAAGACGGCTTCCACGTCGGCGACGGCGAGGCCGCCCTCGCGGGCGACGGTGTCCGGGGACAGCCCCCCGGCGCCCACCTTCACCAGCAGTTGACGTGCGGTGGCCTTGATGACCTCCGGGAAGCTGACGTTGTCCTCGGCCGAGCCTGTTGCGGAAACCATGGTCGAACCGTACCTGCCAGCGACAACGGCCATAAGCGCGATCATCCGCGCCCCCCGGTCATGCGCTGTGATCCGGCCACCCGGCTTCACCGTGCGGGCCCCGGCGGCCGGAGGAGAATGGATGGGGGTGACCTTCCGTCGTCGCCAGGCAATCCCCTGACCGGAATGGTCCGTATATACAGGTATGCAGGGTTTTGGGCTGCCCGTAGGTCGTCTTCCGGACGAGGCTCTGCTGTCCGGGCTGGCCACCGGTGACCCGGAACTCGCGGTCACCTTCGTACGGCGGTTCCAGCACACGGTCTTCGGTGTCGCCGTCGCTGTCCTCGGCGATCCGCAGCTCGCCGAGGACATCGCCCAGCAGACGTTCGAGCGCGCGTGGCGGCACGCGCAGATCTACGACTCCCGCCGCGGTTCGGTGATGACCTGGCTGACCACCATCGCGCACAACCTCGCCATCGACGCCGTCCGCTCGCGGCGGACGGAGCCCGTGGCGCTCGAGGATCTCGACGCGCTCCTCGGTGTCGTGACCGAGACGCCCGAGCAGTTCGCCCTCGCGGACGAGGCGTCGTCCCGACTGCGGGCCGCCGTGGCACGACTGCCGCGCGAACAGGGCCGTGCCCTGGTCATGGCGGGCATCTACGGAATGACGGCTCAGCAGATCGCGGACTGGGAGCACATCCCGCTGGGCACGGCCAAGACGCGGATCAGGGCGGGAATGGGGAAACTGCGCTCCACGCTCACGTCTCCGAAGCGAGGCGACGATGTCCAATGACGTGACCTGCGAAAAGCTGCTGGAGATCGGTGGCGAGCTGGCTCTGGGCGTGCTCCCCGGCCGGGAACGCGCCGAGGCTGTCGCGCATCTGGACCGGTGCGCGGACTGCCGGGAGTACGTCGGGCAGCTGACCCTCGTCGGCGACGGGCTGGTCGGACTGTTGCCGGGCAGCGAGCCACCGGTCGGGTTCGAGACCCGGGTGGCACGGTCGCTGGCCCAGGCCGCGGCGGCGCACGAGGGCCGCCGGCCCGTGCGCGGGCAGGACCGCGTGCGCAAGGGGCTGCGCCGGCGGGTGCGGCTGCGGGTCGCCTCCGCCGCCGCCGTCTGCGCGCTCGCCTGCGGGTTCGGTGGCTGGGCCGTGGGCACGGTCATCGAGAACGCGAGCGCCCCCTCGCGGTCCGCCGAGGCCGCCACGGGAGTGATGCACGGCGATCTGACGACCGTCGGCCCCCAGGGCAGGCCGGCCGGCAAGGTCTTCGCCCACCCCGGATCGCCGGGCTGGGTGTACGTGTCCATCGACCTCGACGACGCCGGGGTCACGTACAGCGGGAAGGTCACCTGCCTGCTGGAGCGCACGGACGGCACGACCGTACGCATGGGCACCTTCGCACTGCACGACGGCTACGGCTCCTGGGAGATCCCGATCCCGGTGGAGCCGTCCACGCTCGCCGGCGCTCGCCTGACCTCCACCGACGGCACCGTCCTCGCCACCGGGGACTTCGCGGCGGCGGCGGCCTAGACCGTCCGGCCCCGGCGCGCCCCCGCGCGGGACCGTCATGCCGAGGGCACCTGGCGCCGTTGCCACGGCAGAGCCGCGTCGAGGGCGGCGGCGAGTTCACGGACGCCGGGCCGGGCCGCCGGATCGGGCCGCAGGCAGCCGTCGATGGCCGTGGCGAGGCCCCGCGGCAGGCGTCGCCGGGACCCGATCGGCCGGGCACGTTCTTCCAGCTGCGGATACCAGTCGTCCGGGCCGGTGGTGTCGTCACCGGTGTCGTCCTCCGTCTCCGATTCGTCCACGGTCTCACCGCAGTCGAACGGCAGGCCGCCGACGGCGACCTCGTACAACGTGACACCGATGCCCCATACGTCGGTAGCGGCCGTCAGCGGCCCCCCGCACGCCTGCTCGGGGGCGAGATAGCAGAAGGTTCCGGTGCCCGCGGGAGCGATGCCGGGCGGCCGGGCGAGGCTGAGGTCGAGCACCTTGGCGTGCCCGCAGTCGACCACGACGTTGGACGGCTTGAGGTCCAGGTGCAGCAGGCCCTGACCGTGGAGGTAGTGCGTCGCGGAACACAGGTGCACGCCGAGGAGGGCCACGTCCTCGGCGGCGGGCCGGCGCTTCAATCGGTGGATGAGGTGGGACAGCGTCTCGCCGGTCAGGGTTTCCAGCACGACGAGCGGCTCGGGGGAGGCGAAGGTCTCGTACGCACGGACCAGGTGCGGGTGGGTGAAGGCGCGAAGCCAGCGGCCTTCACGCAGCAGCCGGTCGCGCAGTCGTCGCTCGTGGCGCCGGTCGGGACGTACGGCCTTCAGGACGCACCGGCAGTCCCGCTCCTCGCTCCAGGCGTCGTACAGGTCCAGCCAGCCGGTCCGGGCCAGGTGGGCCAGGACCTCGTAGCCCGGCACGGGTTTCGTCCCCGGCACCAGGGGTGGCGGCGGTGCGGTGGCGCGGCTCATGACCGGACCCTTCCCGGGGGCGGGGCGGCGGTGAAAGCGCCGTGGTCCGCCACCGCGTTCAGGCGGTGCAGCCGGGCGTAGGTCCCGCCGAGCGCCAGCAGGTCGTCGTGGGTGCCCTGCTCGACGACCCGGCCCTGGTCGAGCACCACGATGCGGGTGGCGTCGCGCACGGTGAGCAGGTTGTGCGAGATGACGATGGTGGTCCGCCCGGCCATCAGCCGGCGCAGCGGTTCCATGATCCGCCGGCCCGACTGGGCGTCCAGCCCGGCGGTCGGTTCGTCGAGCAGGAGCACGGGGGCGTCCCTGATCATCGCCCGGGCTATCGCGAGGCGCTGGCGCTGCCCACCGGACAGCGTCCGGCCACGCTGGCCCACCACGGTGTCGTAGCCCTCCGGAAGCAGCCGGATGAACGCGTCGGCGTCGGCGGCGCGGGCCGCGGCGACGATGTCCTCCTGCGTCGCCTCCGGGCGGCCGTAGGCGATGTTCTCCCGTACGGTGCCGTGGAAGACCAGTGTCTCCTGCAGTACCACCGCGACGCTCTCCCGCACCTCGGACAGCCGCAGGTCCCTCAGGTCGGTTCCGTCGACCCGGACGACCCCCCGGTCCGGGTCGTAGAAGCGCAGCTGCAGCTTCGCGACGGTGGACTTGCCGGCGCCGCTCGCCCCGACCAGGGCCACTGTCTCGCCGGGCGCCGCTCGGAACGACACGCCCGCGAGCGCCCACCGGGTCGTGCCCGGATAGCGGAAGGAGACGCCCGCGAACTCCACGTCGCCGCGGGCCCGACCGAGCCGCCGGGCTCCGGGGGCCTCGACGACCTGGGGGCGCTGGTCGAGCAACTCGATGATCCGCTCGGCGGCGGCGGACGCCGCGTAGAACGTCGTACTGAGATGGGACAGATCACGGATCGGACCGTAGAGCTTGCCGATCAGCGCGAGGAAGACCAGCAGCCCGCCGAGCGTCAGCCGGCCCTGCGCCAGCTGCCAGGTGCCCAGCGCCATCACGGCCAGCGCGCCGCCCACCTCGATGACCTCGACGATCGGCCCGTAGACGGCACGGATCCGAGCCGAGGTCATCGCCGCCCGGAACTTGCCCGCGCTCTCGCGCTGGAACCGGCGCTCCTCCCAGCCCTGCCGGTTGTACGCCTGCACCAGGGCGACATTGCCCAGCGACTCCTCGGCGATCGCGCTGAGCGAGCCGCTGCGGCGCCTGCGCTCCCTCGAGGCTTCCTTGATCAGCCGCGAGAAGTGGCGGGCCGCGCCCCAGAACAGCGGCACGATGACGAGTGCGAGGAGGGTCAGATCCCATCGCAGATAGAACAGCAGACCGAGGAAGACGCCCACCTCGACCACGTAGTAGAGGGCGTTCGCCACGCCCGAGAGCAGAAACGTCTCGACCGCGTCGACATCGCCCGTGACCCGCGACAGCACGTCGCCCAGCCGCCGTCGTTCGAAGAATCCGAGGGAGAGGCCCTGCACATGCCGGAACACATCCGCCCGCAAGGCCAGCAGGAATCGCTCGCTGACCCAGGTGGACGTCACGTCGTCGGCGAAGCCCAGCAGGCCGGAGGCGAAGACGAGCCCCAGGTAGGCGAGCGCGATCCACAGAAAGGGGCTCAGATCGCGGGGGACGAGCACATCGTCCACCGCGATCTTGAAAAGCCAGATCTCGGCCCCGTCCAGCACGGGCCCGATCAGGCTGAAGCAGAGGATCACGACCAGCCAGCGCCGGCCACCGCGCGTATAGGGCCAAAAACGCCGGAAGACCCCGCGCAGCGGCACCGGTGGCGCGGCGGCGACGACGGCGTCGGGATCCTCACCCACCGACAGCAGACGCCGCAGAACATGCCGCGGGACACGCACCATGGCAGGCGTTCCTCGAAGGTCACGGGCTCGGCGGACCGGAGCGTGCGCGCCCCGGCCCGCTCAGCCGGGTGCGGTTACCAGTGATGATGCCTGCTGCCATCGCGGCTGTGACGACGGTGGCGGCGCTTGCCGCTGGTGTCGTGCCTGGAGGTCGTGTCCTTGTTGTGGTCGTGCTTGTGGTCGTGATGTTTCGCGGGGATGAGGTGACTGAAGATCGCCATGAGTTTCCCTCCTGGATGCGTCCCCCACATTGGATATACGTCTGAGAGGGCCTCCTGGATGGCGACTATGGATAATTTCTTATGATTCGTTCTCAGTCGACCGGCCATGTGTGGACCGGCGCGTTGAGGTGCATGTAGTCGATGTACAGCTGCGTCGTCCGCCGCAGGGCCTCGTGGCGACCGGAGTGGGTGGCGGCGTCGATGCGGTGGAACATCTCCTTCTGCCAGACCGCCCCGTTGCGGCCGGTGACGCACCGCTGCTCGATGATGCCGAGCAGCGGCTCCCGCCAGGCCGCGTCCATGCCGGAGCGTTGCAGGCCGTGGTGCGCCATCGGCAGCAGGCGCCGCAGGACCAGTTCGGGCACCGGCACCTCACCCATCCCGGGCCAGTAGAGCGATGCGTCGATGCCCTGCCGCGCCGCCGTGTGCAGGTTGTCCTCGGCGGCCGAGAAGGACATCCGTGACCACACCGGCCGCTCCTCCTCGGCCAGCGCGCGGGTGAGCCCGTAGTAGAAGGCGCCGTTGGCCAGGGTGTCGGCGACGGTCGGGCCGGCGGGCAGCACACGGTTCTCCACCCTCACGTGCGGCTTGTCGTGGGCGATGGCGTAGACCGGGCGGTTCCAGCGGTAGATGGTGCCGTTGTGCAGGGTGAGCTCGGCCAGTTCGGGGATGTCGCCGCCGTCCAGCGTCTGCGCGGGGTCCTGCTCGTCGCACAGGGGCAGCAGCGCCGGGAAGTAGCGGAGGTTCTCCTCGAAGAGGTCGAAGACGCTGTTGATCCACCGCTCCCCGAACCACACCCGGGGCCGCACCCCCTGCACCTTGATCTCCTCCGGGCGGGTGTCGGTGGCCTGCTCGAACAGCGGGATACGGGTTTCGTGCCACAGCTCCTTGCCGAACAGGAACGGGGCATTGGCCGCCAGCGCGACCTGGACCCCGGCGATCGCCTGCGCCGCGTTCCAGTAGTCGGCGAACTCCTCAGGGGACACCTGCAGATGGAACTGGGTGCTGGTGCACGCGGCCTCGGGGGTGATCGTGTCCGCGTACGTCCGCAGCCGGTCGACGCCGTCCACCTCGATGCGCAGGTCCTCGCCCCGAGCCGCGAAGACCTGGTCGTTGAGCAGCCGGTAGCGCGGGTTCTCCGACAGCGCCGCCTCGCCGACGTCCTGCTGCCGCAGGGTGGGCAGGGTGCCGATCATGATCAGATGCGCGCCGACCGACCTGGCGCGCTGCTCGGCGTGGTTCAGCGCGGCGCGGATCTCCGACTCCCAGGAGTCGGGGCCGCCCGCCGTCAGACGGCGGGGCGGCACGTTGATCTCGATGTTGAACCGGCCCAGCTCGGTGGACCAGGCGGGATCCGCGATCGCTTCGAGCACATCGCTGTTGCGCATAGCCGGCTCTCCCCGGTCGTCGACCAGGTTCAGCTCGATCTCCAGCCCCACCTGGGGCCGCTCCGGGGACTCGAACCGCGACTCGCGCAGCATCTGCGCGAACGCGTCGAGGCACTCCTGCATCTTGATCCGGTACCGGCGGCGGTCCTCGCGGGTGAAGACCACCGCCGGGACGTCCCGTCCCATCGGCCCTCCCGGCTCCCCTCCTCGGACACCTCTCCACCCAGCGTCGCACCACCGGGCGACCCTGACCAGGCGGGATGGCGGGCCGCAGCGATGGTCGACGACGCCTCACGAGGGACCCTGGTCCGTTCCCGTACATGTAGATCGCGTGTAGATTGTGCGACGTTCAACGGACGTGCGGTGCGGAGCGAGATGCAGAAACCTCGAAGGATCGAGCAGAAGTGGGGCTTCGGCATGGCTCCGGTCAAGCCTGCCGTCCAGAAACAGCGGACCGAGGCCGCTCGTACCGTGCTCTCCACCCTCTCGGAGGGGCGTCACGCGGCCCTGGGCAGGCTGGACGACCTGTCGGTGGTGAAGGGCCTCTTCACACGCACGTACGAGAAGAACCAGTGGGACTGGTTCACCGTCTGGGCGCAACTGGGCTTTCCCCGGTACGCGGTTGCCCGCCAGGTGTCCGGCACCCTGCTGCACCTCTACCGGTGCATACGGGACTGCGACACGGCCGGCATCGCGCGGGCGTCCGACGCGCTGAAGGCGTGCGACCTGCCGGCGACGCTCGAACGTTACGTCGCCGGAACACCGAGCCGCCCCGCGGGTCACGGGTTCATCTACGTCCTCTCGACCCGTGAAGCGCCCACTCTGCTCAAGATCGGTTACACCGACCGGGACATCGCCACGCGCGCCAAGGAGATCAACAGTTCCACGGGTGTGGTCGTGCCCTACGGCGCGCGCGGCGCGTGGATGGTCCCGCATGCCCGGCATGTGGAAGCCGAACTGCACTCCAGGCTGGCGGAGTTCCGGGTCCGCAAGGACCGCGAGTTCTTCCTCGTGGAGTACGGGGACGCGGCGAGGATCATCGATGCCTACGTGGAGACTCTCTGACCGGAGTGCCTGACCGCGGACGCGGGGGTCAGCGGGCCGTGGCGAAGTCCTGGGTCCAGTAGTTCCCGGGCTGTGCGTAGCCGACGCCGATCTCCTTGAAGCCGCAGGTCAGGATGTTGTGCTTGTGGCCGGGGCTGGACATCCAGCCGGCCATGACCTGCTCGGGGGTGGAGTATCCGTACGCGACGTTCTCGCCGTAGGAACTCCAGGTGTATCCGGCGCGCGTGATCCGCTGGCCCGGATCCGAACCATCGGAGCCGGTGTGGGACATGTTCTGGTGGCTCGCCATGTCCGCGCTGTGATCCTGGGCGGCCTTCGAGAGCTTGGCGTTCAGCGTCACCGGCGCGCAACCGGCCTTGCTGCGCTCGCTGTTGACCAGGGCCACGACACGGGTCACGGCGCTGGACGCGGAGGGTGCCGCGCTGGGGGTGGTGGCGGAGGCGGTGGCGGGTGCCTTGGGTGCGGGGGCTGCCGTCGAGGCGGGTGCGGGGGCTGCCGGTGCTGCCGGGGCCTGGGGGATCCATACCCCGTTCTGCCACTGCCCCTGCCCCTGCAAGGAGATGTTCCTCCAGTTCTGCCACTGACCGTAGGCCTCGGTGGTCGTGGGGTCCTGGTCGTTCAGACAGGCCATGGCGGCGGACGGTACGGCCAGCGCGCTCAGCGCGACGGCGGCGACGGCTATCTGCCGGTGGCGTGTCTTCCTGCGGTGCTTGCTCATGCGGCTCTCGCTCGGTCGTCGCGGGTGCGCCTCCGGCGGGGTCGGCTCTGCGCGGACGCTGGGCCTGAGCTGCGGTGACGCCTTGTGGGGCCGTCATTGTTAGGACCCGGGGGAGCGAGCGGCAACGACCGCCGCTACTACCCGCCCTCGTAGCTATCGCCCACCCTTGAATCGGGCGCACGGGTGTGCTGGACCGCATCTCCAAGGCGCGGCGATATCCGACGCCCTGTCAGAAGACTTCGTACGGCGGGAAGCAGCGGGGCGGCACCGGCTGGAGCGCGTTTTACCGGATCATGCGCGCCCTATGTCCGTTTCCGGGCGGCAAGTCTCCCTATATCGCCCAGCCGTCATGTACTACCGGACCGCGTTGGTGAGGGAGGGCGGAGTGACGGATGTCACTGCTAACCAGTGCAACCATGTGCATCCCGGCCGGAAGTGGACCACCCGGGTCATCGATGTCACCACCGAGGAGAACACGGAGATCCAGCGAGCCGCGGACACCACCGCTCTGGGCCCGACGGCCGTCAACGGCAGCGGGCGGCCAGGTGGTGTGGCTGAGCGCGGCGGCCGGCACGACCGGCGTGGTGAGGGGCGCCCGGCCGACGGGCCGGTGCGACTGACTTCACGGAGCGGGCGACACGTCAGCGGCCGGGTGGCCCGCCGGGCGGGAACGTGCCCGGCGGGCCACCGCGCCCGGCGCCGATGTGCGGGCTCAGGGGCGGCCGCGCAGTTTGCCCAGCAGCCGCTGCGCCTGGGCCCGCCGCCGGGGATCGGCCGCGGCGCGGCGTACCTGCTCGGCCGTACGACGCCCCTGCGGGCTCTTGGCGAACTCCTTGATACGACCCATCAGGCCTGGCATGGCTCTTCCTCTCACGAACGCGGGCGTTTGCCCTTCCGTGGATCCCGGCTACCCCGTCCGAGGGCGCTCAGCCCCGCCGCCCGGGTCAGCAGTCGTTCTGAGCCGGGCGGTCGGTGAAGCGGTCGCCGAGCCAGGAGACGACGTCGCCGATGGCCTGGTTGTCGGTGAGGAGGTGGTCGCCGGGGTAGGTCCGCCAGGTGGTGGTGATACCCGCGTCGCAGTAGGCGGTGCGGGTGGCGTCCTCGGTGGCGGTGGGGATGACCTCGTCCAGCAGGCCGCGGTACTGGAGCACGGGGAAGGAGACGCGGTAGCGGGCCTGCGAGGAGGCGGGGCCCATGTCCGTGCCGAGCCGCTGTGCGTCGAGGACCTGGCCCCAGGTGCGGCCGTCGGTGCCGCGCTGCTGGTAGAGCTGGTCGAGGGTGAGCTTGCCGGTGGTGTAGTCGCTGATGCGCTTGCCCGCGAGGGCGACGGTGGTTCCGACCAGGCACACCGAGGTCGCGGTCCTGATGGCGTCCCGGCCCTGGTCGTCGAGGAGGGAGTCGAAGGGCAGCGCCGGGTAGGCGGTGTGGATGCCGACGGACGCGTCGGCGAGGAAACCGGCGAAGGCGCTGCCGTCCAACGAGGCCGCCACGGTCCTCAGGTCTCCGGGGACCCCGCCGGAGGCGTCACCGACGACGCGGAGCTCGGGCGCGTAAGTGGAGGCCAGCTGCGCTGCCCACAGGCTTGCCGCGCCGCCCTCGGAGTAACCCCACAGGCCGATCCGGGTCTGCGGGGACAGGCCGCCGCCCGGCACCGCGGTCGCTGCGCGGGCGATGTCGAGCAGGGCGTGGCCGGCGTCGATTCCGGCCATGTACCGGTGTGTCTGTCCGTCGAGGTAGCCGGTCCCGTCGGTGGCGGCGACGGCGTAGCCGGCCTTGAGCAGGGCCGCGATGTTGTCGCCCTCGTACTCGTCCTGGTAGGCCCCGGCGAGCTGTTTGGAGAACGCGCACTGGGGGCCCAGACCGAGCGTGCCGGGGTTGAAGGCGACCACGGGGCGCGTGCCGGGCCCGGTCCAGGCGGCCGACGGGACGGCGACGGTGCCCGAGACGACGGTGGGCCGGCCCTGGTTGTCGGCGGAGCTGTAGCGCACCTTCCAGGCGGACATGGCGATGCCGCCCGGCACCTGGGTGAGGGTGACCGGCCGGCAGGCCAGGACCGTTCCCGGTGTGGACGGCGCGGTGCCGGGCGGGGAGTAGATGTCCGCGTCGGAGGCGGCGCAGGCGTTCACCGCGGCCGGCGGCTCGGTGGCGGCGGAGGCCTGGGAGACGAGGGTGCCGCCGAGCACGGCTGCGGTCGTCAGGGCGGTGAGCAGGGCGGATCTCTTCATCGCTGAGGCACGTCCCTTTCACGGAGGGCGGTGTCTTGGGGCGTTCGACGCTAGAAGCCACCTGACATGACAGGTAGTCAGCAGCCGCGCACGTTCGACGCCGTCGTTGTGCGCTCGCGACAACCCCCGCCGCGATCCCACCTGCCCCCGGGGTGGTCCCGCGCCGCACGGGCACCAATCGACTGTGGCTGGATTACTCGTCTGACGGGTGTTCGCATCCGGCGATACTCAGGGCTGGGCAATCCGTCCCAATTCTCACGTCCGGAGGCCGCTGATGCCCCAGACCCATCTGTCCACCACCGCCGTGCTCGAGGCCTGGCTGTCGGGTGCCGAGAGCGCATATGGCCAGAGCAACCCGGCCGGGCCCCTGTACGTCGGCGGTAGCGCCGCCGAGGCCGCGCTCACCGACCCGAGCGACTCCCTCTACGGCTTCTGTTCCAGCCCGAGCGGGTCGCACGGCAGCTGGTGTTGCTGAGCACTGATCCACGTTCAAGAGTGCGTTTCTCCAAGGGCGCCCCGCGGGGGCGCCCTTGGAGGGCGCGTCGCATCCGGCGGAATGGGGAGGGTGGACGGTGAGCGGATCGGCGCCGGAAAGAGGGGACGAGGCGGAATGGTTCGCCGGGCCCGTACGGAGCATCGCCCGCCCCTGGCGCGAAGAGCTGGCCCGGCGACTGGCCGCCGTGGACGCGCTGAGCCGCGCGGAGCGGGACGCGGTGCTGGAAGCCGGCCACACCGCCTTGCTGAGGTCCCTGCACGCGAAGCTGTCCCGCTTGTTCCTGATCGAACTGCACGCACTGCGCATGACAGCGGGCGCCGGGCCGGCCGCCGAGAACCCGGGGGCCGGATCCGACACCGAGACGTGGGCCGCGTTCATCGAGCAGGCCGGGGCTGAGGGCTATCTCGACCGGCTGGCCGGCCGGTACCCGAGCGTCGGCACCAGGGTCGCTTCGGTGGCGCGGCTGTCGGTGGCGGCGACGGCCGGTTTCGCGCAGCGGCTCGCCGCGGACCGCGACCTGCTGCGCGTCCTCCTGGGCGGACCCGCGGGGGAGCTGCGCACCGTCGCGTTCGGGGCCGGTGACACCCACCGGGGCGGCCTGACGGTCAGCCGGGCAGACTTCACCGGCGGAAGCGTCATGTACAAGCCGCGGCCGTCCGAGGCCGACGTGGCCCTGGGCGCGCTGCTGGACGAGCTGTACACGGACTTCCCCGGTGCCCCGGCGCCCCAGGAACGTATCCGGGTGCCGCGGACGCTGGCGCGCGAGGGCTACGGCTGGGCCGAGTTCGTCCACCACCGCTACTGCGCGGACGACGCCGAACTCGCCGCGTTCTACCGGGGCGTCGGACACTGGCTGGCCGTCCTCCGCTTCACCGGCGGCACCGACATGCACGCCGAGAACATGATCGCCGCGGGCCCGGTGCCGGTGATCGTGGACGCCGAGACGCTCTTCGACGCCCCCGCGCCCTTTCCGCCCAGCGGCCGGGGCGACGCGGTGGACGTGGCGGCGGCGGCCATCCGCCGTACGGTGCTGCGTACCGGACTGCTGCCCGTACGCGGCACCGGCTTCGCGCTCGGCGGGGTGGACATCTCCGGGGTCGGGGCGCTGCCCGGCCAGCAGCCGCTGATCCCCAACCCGGTGATCGCGGACGGCGGCACCGCGGCGGCCCGCTTCCAGGTGGACCTGGTGGCGATGCCCGTCACGGGCAACCACCCCAGCCCCACCCCGGTACTCAGCGCGTACTGGGACCGGATCCTGGCCGGCTTCCGCGAGATGACCGCGCACCTGCGCCGGCCCGGGACGGACCCGTACCGGCTGCTGCGCCGCTTCGAAGGCGCCCGGGCGCGGCGGATCCTCAGGCCGACGCAGGCGTACGTGGACATCGGCCGGATGCTGTGGCACCCGGCGTCGCTGCACGACGAGGCGGCGGCCGTCGAGCGGGCCCGGGACATCCTGCGGCGCAACGCCGAGGTGCTGCCCGGCGCGCCGACCGACCGCGCGGCCATCGACGGTGAGATCGCGGACCTGCTGGTCGGCGACGTCCCGATGTGCGGCTTCACCGTGGACGCGGCCGTCGTGCGGGCCACCGTCGAGGACTGGCGCAGCGCCGACCTGGCGCTGGAGGAGTCGGTGATCCAGGACGCGCTGGTGGGCGCCTACCTCAATGAGCGGTCACTGCCCGCGCGGGTGCAGGCCGCCGCCCGCGACCCGCACGCCCGTGACCGGGAGCGGCGCCGCCGCGACCTGGCCGCGCAGATGGTACGGCGGCTGTGCGACGGGGCGGTGCGCGGCGAGGACGGTACGGTCACCTGGATCAGCCCGGTCTTCACCCCCGCGGGGTGGTCCATCCGGGTCCTGCCCGCCGACCTCTACACCGGGCAGGGCGGGGTGGCGCTGACGCTCGCGGAGTACGTGACCGAGGTGCGGGCCGGCCGGGCGGACGAGGTGCCCGGCGTCGCCGAGACGTTCGAGGGTGCGCTGCGGGTGCTGGTCGCCACCGAGGACCGGACGCCGACGCCGTCACCGGGGGCGTTCAGCGGTGCCGCGTCGCAGGTGTGGACCTGGCTGGCGTTGCACCGGGTGCTCGGCGAGGACTGGCTGCTGGAGCGGGCCGCGGACCGGGCCCAGCTGCTCGCGGAGGGCGGCCGGCTGATCGAGGACGACATCGAGGTGGACCTCCTCAACGGGGCGGCAGGCGGGGTCGTGCCCCTGCTGAACCTGGCCGCGGTGACCGGGCAGGACCGCTGGCTCGGTGCCGCCGCGCACATCGGCCGCCGACTGGCCGGACTGGCCGCCGTCGACGCGAGCGGCGCCCGCTGGACGACCCGGCTCAACCCCGAGGGCATCGGCGGGTTCGCCCACGGCGCCACCGGTATCGGCTGGGCGCTGACCCGGCTCGCCCTCGGCGACGCGGGTTCCCCGGCCGAACGCCGCGACTGGGCGCACCTCGCCGAGCGGGCCTTCGCCTACCAGGAGTCCCTCTACCAGCCCGAGCACGGCAACTGGCTCGACGTCCGGGTCGGCGCCGAGGAGGACTTCTTCACCAGCTGGTGCCACGGCAGCGCGGGGATCGGCATCGGCATGCTCGACCTCCACCGCCGCACGGGCGATCCCGCCCACCTCGACATGGCCCACCGCGCCGCACGCGCCTGCGCCGCCGAGGGCTTCGGCTGGAGCCACACCCTGTGCCACGGCGACCTCGGCCTCTGGGAGTTCCTGACGTCCCTGGGCTTCGGCGACCCCGCGGGCCTCGACGGCGAGATCCTCACCGGCCTCGAACAACGCGGCCCGGTCGGCGGCCTGGCCCGTGAGGCGTTCTCCCCAAGCCTGATGTCCGGCCTCGCAGGAGTCCTGCACACCCTCCTGCGCATGCATCCCTCGGCCGCTCTGCCCAACCCCTTGCTCCTCGACTGATCCGCCGGGCCGCACCGTGCTCAGGGGCCAGTGCGCTGTGGAGCCCCTGTCACGGCCGCTCCCGGCCGCGGCGGCGGCCGGTCGGCAGCGGCACCGGATCGGTGCCCGCGACCACGGTGTTGGAGACGGCGCCGATGCCCTCGACGGTGAGGGTGACCGTGTCGCCGGGCCGCAGGGGCGGCGGATCCCGCCGCCCCCGTACGCCCCACAGTTCCGCCAGGCAGCCTCCGTTGCCGCAGGTGCCCGAGCCGAGCACGTCACCGGGGCGGACGACGGTGCCGCGCGAGGCGTAGGCGGCCATCTCCTCGAAGGTCCAGCTCATGTTGGACAGCAGATCCCTGCCGACGACCTCGCCGTTCACCTCGGCGGTCAGGGCCAGCCGCAGGAAGCCGTCCGCGTCCCGGTACGGCTCCAGTTCGTCGGCGGTGACGAGGTACGGGCCGAGGGTGGTGGCGGTGTCCTTGCCCTTGCAGGGGCCGAGGTTGACCCGCATCTCGCGGGACTGGAGGTCGCGTGCGGACCAGTCGTTGAGGACGGTGTAGCCGATGATGTGGTCGCGGGCCTGCTCGGGGGTGAGATCGCGGCCCTCGCGGCCGATGACGGCGGCGACTTCGAGTTCGAAGTCGAGGACCTGCGAGCCCGGGGGCACGGGGACCTCGTCGTACGGGCCGATGACCGCGTACGGGTTGGTGAAGTAGAAGGTCGGAGCGTCGTACCAGGCTTCGGCGACTCCACCGACCCCGTCCACCGACCGTCGTACGCCCTCCACGTGTTCCTCGAAGGTGACGAAGTCCCGGACGGTGGGCGGCTCCAGCGGGGGCAGCAGGCGTACGTCCGCGAGCGGGACCGCCGGCCCCAGCGGGACGGATCCGGTGGCGTCGAGGGGTGACGTGCCCTCCGGCCACGCACGGACGACGGTGTCCTCCACGACGCCACACCGGCGGCGCCCCTCGTGCAGATAGGTGGCGATACGCATGTCGGGCCTGCCCTCACACCGGCGGGGCGACGAACACGCCGCGGTCGACGTCGTTGAACGACTCCTTGGCCACCAGCTCGTTCATCGGGTTCGCCGTGCCCCACTGGTCCGCGACCTCCGGCTGGGAGAAGTCGTAGACGTGCGGGTGCCAGGTGTCCTCGTCGAGGACCTCCAACTCCGTCGTGTACTCGACCGTGTTGCCGTGCGGGTCGAGGAAGTAGGTGAACGTGTTGTCGCCGGCCGTGTGCCGTCCCGGGCCCCAGACCTTCTTGAAGCCGGCCCGCATCACCCGGCCGGAGCCGCGCAGGTACTCGTCGATGCCGCGCATCTCGAAGGAGACGTGGTGCAGGGCGGTGTGTGGGCCCCGGGCGATGGCCATGGAGTGGTGCTGGCTGCTGATCCGCATGAAGTGCATGGCCTCGCCCATCCGGGGGTGTGTCAGTGTGTCGGAGAGGCGGAAGCCGAGGTGTCGCTCGTACCACTCCCGGGTGCGGTTCAGATCGGGGGAGTTGAGGACGACGTGCGACAGCTTGACCGGGATCGACTCCTTCTCCTCGATCCTGCGGTGCTGCCGTACTTCGACGTCGGCGGAGACCTCGATGGTGCGGCCGTCGACGTCGAAGAAGCGGAAGCCGTAGCCGCCGCCGGGAGTGTCGACCTTGCCCGGCCGGGAGATCAACCGGACGCCACCGGCGAGGAGTCGTTCGGCGAGTGTGTCGACGTCCGCCGCGCTCGCGGCCCCGTACGAGACGAGGTCCAGGCGCTTCTCCTCGGCCTTGCGCAGCCGTACGACGTACTGCTCGGGCGAGCCCTCCGCGGCCAGGAAGGAGATCCCGGAGTCCTCGGCGACCTTGGTCAGGCCCCAGACACCGGCGTAGAAGTCGAGCTGCTTGTCGTAGTCGGGTACGGCGAGGTCGACGTGCCTGAGGTGGGTGAGCAGGCGCATGCGATCAGTCCTTGGGGAGGAGGGCGGCGGCGTTGCCGCCTCGGACGGCGTGGAAGTCGGCATCGGACAGGCGGGCGGCGCGCAGGGCCGCCACGGGGTCCTCGGTGCCCATGTCGAAGGGGAAGTCGGAGCCGAGCAGGACGCGGTCGGCGCCGGCCGCGCGGATCAACTCCCGCAGGACGTGGGGGTCGTGGACCAGGGAGTCGAAGTAGAGGCGCTTGAGGTAGCTGCTCGGCGGGTGGGCGCAGCCCGCGCCGGCGTCCGCGCGGGCCGACCAGGCGTGGTCGGAGCGGCCGATGTGGGTGGGGAGGTAGCCGCCGCCGTGCGCCGCGATCAGCTTGAGCCCGGGGTGGCGGTCCAGTACCCCGGAGAAGACGAGATGGGAGAGGGCGACGGCGTTCTCCGTCGGCTGGCCGACGATGTTGGACAGGTACCACTGGTCCAGGCGCTCGTCGAGGGTGCAGCCGAACGGGTGCAGGAAGAGGATCGCGCCCGTCTCCTCGGCCCGGGTCCAGAGGGGTTCGTAGGCGGGGTCCGACAGTTCCCGGCCGGGCGCGTGCGAGGAGATCTCCGCACCCAACAGGCCTTGTTCCAGGGCGTGTTCGAGGGCCGTCACCGCCAGGTCCGGATGCTGCAGGGGCACCAGGCCGAGACCGTGCAGCCGCCCCGGGGCCTGCGCGCAGTGCGCGGCCGTCGCCTCGTTGGCGAGTCGGCAGACCTTCTCGGCGGTGTCCTCGTCCGCCCAGGAGTGGTAGTGCGAGGGGGACGGGCTGACCAGTTGCACGTCCACGCCCTGCGCGTCCATCGCGGCCAGCCGTACGGCGACCTCGGTCAGTTTCGGAATCCGCTCGCGCACCATGGGGCCGCTGACGGCCAGGGCCGCCGGGCCGCCCCGGCGGGCGTCGAGCGCCCTGGCCTCGGCGAGGCCGGGGAGCCCGGCGACCAGGGCGTCGACCTCGGGCAGCAGGACATGGGCGTGGACGTCGACGGTGGGTGTCGTCACGGCCGCTCCTTGAGCATCGTCATGGTGCGGCCGATGAGACCGGGCACGTCGGCGTCCCGTACACCGTCCAGCTGCCACTGCCCGAGCTGCACGGACGCATCGACGACGGCCCGCACGCGCGGGACGCGCCGCTCGTAGTACGTCCGCAACAGTTCGTCGTCCCAGGCCCGGCCGCTGGTGAGCAGCTCGGCCAGTACCAGGGCGTCCTCCAGGGACAGGGCCGCGCCCTGGGCGAGGGTGGGCGGGCAGCAGTGGGCGGCGTCACCGACGAGGACGATCCGGCCGCGGTGCCAGGAGCCCTCCACCAACAGGCGGTCGAACCAGGTGTAGTTGACCTTCGCCGGGTCCGTGAGGTGTTTGACGATCTCCGGCCAGAAGCCGCCGTAGCCCTCCGCGAGCAGACGCATCTCGTCCGCGTACGCCTCCGGAGGGATCGAGGCCCGGTCGCGGCACGCCTCGACCACGTAGGCGTAGATCGTGCTCTCGGAGGTGGGGCAGTAGCCCGCGATGTACGCCGGGCCGCCGTACGCCAGGTCCGTGCGCGTGATGCCCTCGGGACGCGGGGCGGGGGCGCGCCAGATGGCCATGCCGGTCGGCTCGGGTCTCTCCGTGACGCCGATCGCCGCCCGGGTGGCGGAGTTGAGGCCGTCGGCGGCGATCACGAGGTCGTAGCGGCCTTCGGTGCCGTCGCCGAACCGGACCGAGACGCCCTCGCCGTCCTGCTCCAGCAGCTCGGCGGTGGTGCCCAGGCGTACGGTGGCGCCGGACGCGCGGACCGCGTCGATGAGGATCTGCTGCAGCCGGGGCCGCCGCATGCCCAGCGTGGCGGGCAGGTCCTCCCCGCCGGTCCGGATGTCCTCGGCGGCGAACAGCAGGGTGCCGTCCGGAGCGGTCACGCCCAGCGAGCCGAAGGCGTATCCGGATGCTTCCACCCGCTTCCACACGCCGAGTTCGCGCAGGACCCGCAGGGCGTTGCCCTGGAGGGTGATGCCGGAGCCGGTCGTGGCGTTCCAGTCGGGCTTCGCCTCGATCAGGTCCACGGCGATCCCGGCGCGCCGCAGCAGGATCGTCGCCGCGCTGCCGGAGGCGCCGCCGCCGACGACGAGGACGGTAGGGGTGTCGGTCATGGGAACTCCCTGGTTCCTCGCGCTACTTGACGGCGATCGGGTTGACGGGGGAGCCGACGGCTCCGGTGATGGGAAGGGGTGCGGCGGTGAGCCAGAACTCGTACACCCCGTCCGCCGCACAGTCGGCGGCGAGTGCGTCGGGGTCCCACATCTCACCGATGAGCAGGCCGATGTGGGGGATGGCGACCTGGTGCAGGGGCTGGAAGGCGTCCTCGAACTCGTTGGGCCGCACTTCGAAGCCCCAGGTGTCGGTCGCGATCGCGGCGATCTCGGTGCGGTGCAGCCAGTTCGCCGTGGTGAACGACAGCCCGGGGGAGTCCCCGCCGGCGTAGTCGCCCCAGCCTTCGCGGCGGGCGCGGGCCAGCCGTCCGGTGCGTACGACGACGATGTCGCCGCGGCCGACGCTCACCCCGTGGGCGTCGGCGGTGGCGGTCAGGTGCTTCTCGGTGACGGCGAAGCCGTCGGGCAACTCACCGTCCGTGCCGACCACTTGGCCCACGTCGAGCAGGACGCCGCGCCCGGCGACGTACGGCGCCATGTGCTCGATGCCGGTGACGAGGTCACCGTCGGAGGTGACGACCCGCTCGGCGCGCCGCCCGTTCCAGGCGTGGCCGTGGTCGAAGATGTGCCCGAGGCCGTCCCACTGGGTGGAGCACTGCAGCGGCATCGCGATCACGTCGTCGGCGCCGCCGATGCCGTGCGGGAAGCCCTGGTTGCCGAGGGCCGCGTCGGTGCCGGTGTCGAGCATGGTGTGCACCGGGTTGGTGCGCCGGCGCCAGCCCTTCTGCGGGCCGTTCATGTCGAAGCGCTGGGAGAGGGAGAAGCTCACACCGCGCCGGACGAGGGCCGCGCCCTCGCGGCGCTTGGCCGCGTCGAGGAAGTTCAGCGTGCCCAGCACGTCGTCGTCACCCCAACGCCCCCAGTTGGAGCAGGCTTTGGCGGCCTCGGCGATCGCGCTCTCGGGGTCGTCACGGTTCATGACCTCTCCCCGACGCATCGCGTGCGCTGGGCGCCCAGGCCGGTGATCGACCCGTCCATCACGTCGCCGTCGCGCAGCAGCCGCCCCCAGTGCATGCCGTTGCCGGCCGGGCTGCCCGTGAGAACCAGGTCCCCGGGCAGGAGCTGGGCGGTCTGCGACACGTACGACACGATCCGTGCGACACCGAAGATCATGTCCTTGGTGGACTCGTCCTGCATGGTCTCGCCGTTCAGCTTCAGTGTGACCCGCAGGTCACCCGGGTCCGCGACGGACTGAGCCGGAACGAGCCACGGGCCGAGCGGGGTGAAGCCGGGCGCGTTCTTGCTGCGCAGCCAGTCGGTGCCGATGGCGGGCATGTCACGGCGGAAGACGGTGGCGCGGTCGGTGAGGTCGTTGGCGATCGTGTATCCGGCGATGTGCTCCAGTGCCTGATCGACCGGGACCCGGTAGGCGGGCTTGGCGATCACGGCCGCCAACTCCAGTTCCCAGTCGGGCTGTTCGGCCCAGGAGGGGAGTACGACGTCGTCGTACGGGCCGGTGACCGCGCTCGGCAGACCGA
The DNA here is from genome assembly GCF_055639495.1 of Streptomyces sp. NPDC039424. Taxonomy (NCBI): domain Bacteria; kingdom Bacillati; phylum Actinomycetota; class Actinomycetes; order Kitasatosporales; family Streptomycetaceae; genus Streptomyces; species Streptomyces sp. NPDC039424. Next base: position 414,508 of record NZ_JBVKAI010000006.1, on the reverse strand, counting down.
CGAAGACGTACGGCAGGTCGTCGGCCGCCCGCCGGTCCATGATCGCGGCGATCTCCGCGCGTGCCTCCTCGACCGTGCGCGGGTCGTCGGGGGAGCGGTGGGCCACCTCCAGGTCGATCACGTGCTGCCGGTAGTTGGCGCCGGACTGGAAGATCTGCCGGGGCTCGACGGGGGCGTGCACCCGCAGACCGTCCAGCGGCTGCCGGTCGGCGTCCCGGTCGGCAGCGAGGGCGTGCAGCCCGGGCAGCCGCTCGGCCCAGCGCTCCAGAAGGCTACGGATCGTCAGGGCCGGGACGTCGAGGGCCGTGCGCAGGTCGAGCGCGCGGCGGTCCGGCGTGACCAGGGCGGGAAAGGGGGTGCCTCCCGGGGCGGAGAGCGTGGCGAGGGCGAAGGGTCCGGCGAAGGGGGCGGACGTGGCTGCGGGTTTCACGAACGTGTCCTCCTGATGGCGATGGCACTAATCTGGCCCCGCATCTCGTAATCTGGGAAATCGATTCCGTGGATGCAGATCATCCAGCGCGTTTATGCCGCCTCTCGCGAGCGGGGAGCACACCGTGAACCTGGCCAGCCTCGACCTCAACCTCGTCGTCGCCCTGCGCGCCCTCCTGGAGGAGCGCAACGTCACCCGCGCCGGCCGGCGGATCGGCCTGAGCCAGCCCGCGATGAGCGCCGCCCTGGCCCGCCTGCGCCGCCACTTCGACGACGACCTGCTCTCGCGCGTCGGCGGCCACTACGAACTGACCGCTCTCGGCCAGATCCTCCTCGACCGCACCTCGACCGCCTGCGACCTGCTGGAACGCCTCTTCAGCAGTCAGGCCGACTTCGATCCGGCGGTCGAGTCCCGCGAGTTCACCCTTGTGTCCTCCGACTACGCGGTGGCCGTCTTCGGGGCCGAACTCGCCCGCACCGTCCACCAGGAGGCGCCGGGTATCCGCCTGCGCTTCACCCAGACCCCGCCCGGCATCGTCGAGCGGACCGGCACCCTGCTGAGCACCACCGACGGACTGTTCATGCCGCACGGCGTCATCAGCGACTTCCCCGCCACCGAGCTCTACCAGGACCGGTGGGTCTTCCTCGTCGCCGAGGACAACCCCGAGGTAGGCGACCACCTCAGCCGGGAGGATCTGGCGCGGCTGCCGTGGGTGACGTACCAGCGCAGCTACGACACACCGGCGGTCCGCCAGCTCGGCATGCTCGGCATCGAACCCCGCGTCGAGGTCTCTGTGGAGAGCTTCCAGGTGCTCCCGTTCCTGGTCGCCGGGACCCGTCGTATCGCCCTGGTCCAGGAGCTCCTGGCGCGCCGTCTGCACGGCATCGCTCCCGTACGGATCATGAAGGCGCCGTACGAGACCGTGCCGCTCCAGGAGGCCCTGTGGTGGCACCCGGTCCACACGCACGACGCCGCGCACATCTGGCTGCGCGAGACGGCGGCGCGGGTCGCCGCGACCGTGACCGCGGCATCCGTGGACGCCGCATCCGCGACGCCGCTCCCGTGACCGCGCAGGCCATCCACAGGGCGGATGAAGGTGATCCGGGAGACCGATCGCGTGAGGGCTAGGCGCTTGTGGCGGCCTGCCCCATAGTCGGGGCAGAACCCGCCGCCCGTCGTCCCCGGCGCATTCCCTCGGGCGAACCGGGGCCCGTGACGTGGCACGACCACGGCGACGGCACCGCTTCGCGCCCCCAGCCACCGCACGTGGAGTTCCCGCATGCCCGGATCCGTCCCCCTGCCCGCGCCCGCCGCCCACACCTCCCCGGACGTGGACGCGGGCCCCCTGCGCGCCACGCTCCTCATGGCCGGGAGCTGTCTGCCCGTCCTCGGCGCCGTCCTCATAGCCCCGGTCCTGCCGAAGATGCAGGACCACTTCGACACGGTGCCCGGCGCCAAGACCCTCGTCCCCGTCGTCCTGACCGTCCCGGCGCTCGCCCTCGCCCTGCTGGCCCCGTTCGCGGGTGTCGTCGTCGACCGCCTCGGGCGCAAGCGCCTGCTGGTCCTCGCGACCGTGCTGTACGCCCTGCTCGGTACCGCCCCGCTCTGGCTGGACTCCCTCGGCGCGATCGTCGCCAGCCGGGTCCTGGTGGGCGTCGCCGAGGCCGCGATCATGACCTGCTGCACCACACTGATCGGCGACTACTACAGCGGCCGCACCCGGCAGCGCTACCTCGCCCTGCAGACGATGTGCGCCTCTGCCTCCGCCACCGCCTTCTTCGTCATCGGCGGCGCCCTCGGTTCGGCCGGCTGGCGCGCGCCCTTCTGGATCTACGCGATCGGCCTCCTCCTCGCTCCGGCCATGGCCGCCGCGCTGCCCAGGCCCCGCCCGGGCGGCACCGAAGCGGGCGGACCCTCCCACGAGCCGCGGCCGTTCCCCGTACGGCGACTGGCGGGGATCTGCGTCCTGACCGCGTTCGGCGCCATGGTCTTCTACACCGTTCCCGTGGAGATGTCGTACCTGCTGGACGACCTGGGCGTGACCGCCACCGGCGTCATCGGCCTGGCCACCGCCCTCGCCAGTGCCGCCACCGTGGCCGGCTCGATCGTCTTCACGAGGCTGCCCGGCGAGGCCGGGGGCAGGCTGCCCGCCGTCTTCGCGCTGTGCGCGACGGGATTCGCGGTGATGGGCCTGTCCGGCGGTCCCGTCCTCCTGATCGCCGGTGCGGTGCTCAACTGCCTCGGCACCGGCATCCTGCTGCCCTCCCTGCTCACCGTGGCGATGTCCCGGCTGGACTACGCCGACCGCGGCCGTGGCACCGGACTGTGGACGGCGGCGTTCTTCGCGGGCGAGTTCGTGTGCCCGCTCGCGCTGATCGCCGTCGAGTCGGCGGTCGGCAGCCTCGCCGGCGCTGTCGGCCTACTGGGCCTGGCCTCCGCTCTGGTGGCGGGGGGACTGCTGCTCGCGCGGCGCCGGGCGACCGGGGCCGAAGAGGGCACGCCGACCTCGCCGACTCTCGACAGCGAGACCGCTTGAACTTTCAAACGCATTGCCCCACGATGTGTTTGATCCTTCAAGCGTCGCCGCTGGCCTGTGTCCGCGGCGCCCTTCCCCCTGGAGTTGCCATGTCCGTCATCCCCGAAGCGGTCCCGGTCCGGCGCGGTCCGCTCGTCGTGGCAGGAGGCGTGCTCGCCGCGATCGTTCTGTCCTCCCTGGTGAACGCGGTGGTCGCCGTCCTGGCGCACGCGGCGGGCGCGCCAGGGGACTTCCAGCCGCTCGAACCGCCGTCATACGTCTTCCTGACCACCCTCGGGGTGGTGGCGGGCGCCGTCGGCTGGGCCGTCGTCCGCAAGGCCTCCCGCGATCCCCGCAGGCTGCTCGGCCGGCTCGCCCCCGCCGTGGTCGCGGCCTCCTTCGTCCCCGACTTCTTCCTTCTCGGCGCCGGCGGAGTGACCGGCGTGGTGGCGCTGCTCCTGATGCATGTCGCCGTCGGCCTGGTCGCGGTGGCGATGTTCCGCCGGGTGATGCCGCTGACCCAGGCTGGTGATTGAGGCTTCAAACGCGACCCGGGTACGGTGTGACCATGCCTACGACGCCCCGCTGGCTCGATGCCGAGGAAGAACGGGCCTGGCTGGCCTACGTCGACTTCTCCACCCTGCTCGCCGACTACCTGAGCCGGCAGCTGCGGCGCGACTCCGGCATGACGCACGCCGACTACACCCTGCTGGCCCACCTCTCCACGGCGCCCGGCCGCGCCCTGGGCATGTCCGAGCTGGCCCAGCGCCTGAAGATCACCCGCAGCCGGCTCACCCACGCGGTGAACCGGCTGCGCGGCGCGGGCCTGGTGGACCGCCGCGAGGACCCCGCCGACGGACGCGGCCAGCTCGCCGTCCTCACCGACGAGGGATACGCCCTGCTGCGAGAGGCCGCCCCCGGCCATGTGGCAGCCGTACGCCGCGCCGTCTTCGACGCCCTCGGCCCGGAACAGGTACGACAACTGGCCGAGATAGGCGAGACGATCAGCGAGGCCCTGCACCGGGTCGAGGCCACCGAGACCGACCCGGCGGTGCTGCCATGGCGCCGTCGCTAGCTCAGGCCGTTACCCGGCAGCCGGTTCGTAGGAACTGATGACGTACCGGGCTTCGTCGTCTATCGCGTTCTTGTCCCAGTCCAGCTCGATCCATACGGGGCGCCCGTCGGCGGTGTATTCGGCCTCCGCCGTCTCCGCCTTGTCACCCCGCGCCTGATCCAGCCTCTTCAGCAGCTCACCGATCGTCGGCACCTCCTTCGGCGACTGCTGCCGGCTGTCCTCGTCCACCCCCACCGCCTCGACCACCGCGCCGTTCCTGACCTTCACGCGGAAGGTCCCCGCCAGGACCTGGCTGGTCGAGGTCAGCGTGTAGTCGTACGAGACGGGTTCCTTCCAGGTGGTCTTCGGCGCGGCGGCCTCGGCGGACTCCGGGGACGCCGAGTCCTCGGAGCCGCAGGCGGCGGTCGCGCACAGCACGGCCCCGATCAGCGCGCCGGCGAAGACGAAACGGGGACGGGAACGTACGGCGGTCATGGTGGCTCACCCTCTCGATGCGGTTGCCACTGTGACGCCGCTCGGCGCGGAATCGTTCAGGCGGCGGGGCCGGCGCCCCGCCGCCGGATGCGGCAAGGGGCTGGTTACGGCGTCACCTGGTTCCCGCCGAAGGTCACGACGAGACGGCCGTCCGTGGCGAAGGACCAGCCCAGGGCGCCGGCGTACGAGGAGCAGCGGGAGCCGTTCGAGCCGGTCCAGAACTGGTTCGAGCCGTCGGCGTCACCGATGGTCTTGTCGTTCGAGCCGCTGACACCGAAGCGGCACGAGGTGTTGTTCCGGAAGACCGAAGTCCCGGCGTCCCACGAGAAGTTGCGCTGGGCGTTGTCGACGCTGACGTTGTCCGACACCGTCATCGAACCCGGGTTGCTGTTGTAGGTGAACCCGTGCTTTCCGTTGTGGTAGGCGATGCTGCGCCGGACGACGTGGTTGACCGCGATGTCGTCGCCGCCGAGCTTGTAGCCGTTGCGGTCGCCGTTGGCGTTCACGGTGCCGTCGGAGAGCGTGCCGTTGCTGTAGGAGAGCGAGTCCTCGATGGTGACCGGGCCGATGGCTCCCGTGTCGGTCTTGGTGTAGAGGTCCCAGCCGTCGTCGATGTTGTTGTGGGACACGGCGTAGCGGAAGACGTTCCCGGTGCCGATGGTGAGCTTCGCGGCGAAACCGTCGGCGTCCTCGCCGTCGGAGTCGGCGTTGTCGTGCGACTCGGCGCTCAGGATCAGGTTGTCGGAGGGCCACTGGTCCTTCGGGGTGCTGGAGGAGATCCGCGAGAGCTGCAGCCCCGAGTCGCGGTTGAAGCGGGTCACCGTGCGCTCGATGACGTTGTCGCTGCCGCCGACGAAGATCCCGTTGTCACCGGCGCGTTCGACGACGATGCCGTAGACGTGCCAGTACGACCCGTTCACGGCGAGCCCGCGGTTCGCCGGATTCTCCGTCATGGCCGAGAAGTCGAGGACCGGGGTCTCGCCCGGGTAGGCGGACAGGGTGGTGCGGGTGGTCGACGTGCCGTTGTTGCCCTGCGGGATGGTGATCGTCTGCGCGTAGTCGTACGTCCCGCCGCGCAGGTAGATCGTTCCGCCGGGCGTGACCCGGCTGATCGCGGAGGTGAGCGTGGTCGGCGCGGACTGTGTCCCGGCCGCGCCGTCGGTGCCGTTCGGCGCGACGTACAGCGCGCCGCTCGACGGCGGTGGTGTGCTGTCGCTCGTCTGCACGTCGAGGTAGTCGATGTTGGGCAGGCCGCCCGAGCTCGTCGGGTTCAGGCGGATGGTGTTGCTGCCCGCGTTCAGCGACACGGTCAGGGTCTTGGTGGCCCAGGTCGACCAGGCGCCCGTGGTCTCGAAGGACGGCGTCTGCACCGTGGCCCCGTTGACGACGAGGCCGGCCGTGCGCGCGGTGGTGGTCCCGTTGGCGAAGCGGACGTTCAACGTGGCCGTGCCGGCGGTGGTCGCGTTCACGGTGAACTGCGCGTAGGCGCCGATCGCGTTGGTGCCGTTGCAGAAACCGCTGCCGGAGTAGCCGGCCCAGTCGGAGTCGATGGTGCCGGTGCAGACCGCCGGGGAGCTCTCGGCCTCGTAACGGGCCGACGCGGCCTGTGCGGTGGTGCCGGACAGCGCGACGAGTGTGCCGGCCAGCAGGCCGACGGACGCGATGACTGGTCTCAGGTGCATCGTTCGTCTCCCGGTTCATGGACACAGAAAGCGCTTACCCGGGACCGTAGGCTTGTGCAATGTACGCGTCAATAGACGCGTACATGATTCAGGTTCACAGTGATGAATATGAGCCCGGCTGCGACGGGACGCTCCGTACAGGAATGCCCTGGTGGCTGATGTGATCCATGGGGCAGGAGGTGCGGTGGCGAGCGGCGCTTGTCGTGCAGGGTGGTGACGATTCGGTACCGGCAATGCTAGAAAGGCCGGATGCGAGACCGATTTGCCCGGCTTAAACGCATATCGCTGTGGCCGCTGGTGGGAAAGAGCCCGCGAAGCGTCGCCGGACAGGTGTTCATCCTGCAAGCGGCGCTGGTGGTGCTGCTTGTGCTCTTCGCTGTCTTCTCGCTGGTCCTGCAGTCGCGGAGGGACACCAACACCGAAGCCAGGCGCCGCTCGGTGGCCGTCGCGCAGACCTTCGCGCACTCCCCGGGCATCCTCGCCGCGCTGCAAGCCCCCGCCCCGTCGAAAGTGCTCCAGCCCCTGACCGAGTCGGGACGCAAGTCCGCGGGTGTCGACTTCGTCGTGGTCATGGACACCCGCGGCATCCGCTACACCCATCCCATGCCGGACCGGATCGGAAAGCGGTTCGTGGGCACCATCGGGCCGTCGCTGGCCGGGAAGGTCTACACCGAAAGCGTCCACGGCCCGCTCGGTCCGGAGGTGCAGGCCACCGTTCCCATCAAGAACGCCGACGGCAAGGTCGTGGCGCTCGTCTCCGCCGGGCTGAAGGTCAAGAACGTGACCAACCAGGTGGACCGGCAGATACGCATCATCGTGACCGCCGGAGCGGGCGCGCTCGTGGCGGCCACCGGCGTGACGGCGCTGGTGGGCCGACGGCTGCGGCGGCAGACCCACAGCCTGGCCCCCGACGAGATGACCCGCATGTACGACCACCACGACGCGGTGCTGCACTCCGTACGGGAAGGGGTGCTCATCATCAGCGAGGACGGCGTGCTCCTTCTGGCGAACGACGAGGGCAGACGGCTGCTGGACCTGCCCCCGGACGCCGAGGGAAAGCCCGTGACCAGCCTGACGACCCTGGAACCCGAGACGGTCGCGCTCCTCACCTCCGGTCGCGAGGCCACCGACGAGGTGCACTTCGCCGGGTCCCGACTGCTGGCGGTCAACCAGCGGCCCACCGATCGTGGCGGAGGCCCCAAGGGAACCGTGGTCACACTGCGCGACTCCACCGAGCTGCAGGCCGTGTCCGGCCGGGCCCAGGTCGCACGAGACCGGCTCAAGCTGCTGTACGACGCCGGACTCGGCGTCGGCACCACCCTGGACGTGATCCGCACCGCCGACGAACTCGCACGGGTCGCCGTCCCACGCTTCGCCGACTTCGTCACCGTGGACCTGGCCGACGCCGTGCTGCACGGCGAGGAGCCCGCCACCACGGCGACCGGCATGCGGCGCATCGCCGTGAGCGGCATCCGCGACGACCACCCGCTGTACGAGAAGGACCGGCTGATCGACTTCCTGCCCTCCACACCCCAGGCGCGCGGCTACGGCACCGGCCACTCCGAGCTGGTCACCGACCTGTCCACCGCCACCGGCTGGCACGCGCAGGACCCGGACCGCACCGACGAGATCGTCGCCTACGGCATCCACTCCCTCATCACGGCCCCCATCCACGCCCGCGGCGTGGTGCTCGGTCTGGCCAACTTCTGGCGGTCCAAGGAGCACGACCCCTTCGACGAGGAGGAGCTGTCGCTGGCGGAGGAGCTGGTCGCCCGGGCCGCCGTCAGCATCGACAACGCCCGCCGGTACACCCGCGAGCACGCCCTGGCGGTCACCCTCCAGCGCAGCCTGCTGCCCCGGGCCCTGCCCGAGCAGAGCGCCCTCGAGGTCGGATACCGCTACCTTCCCGCGCAGTCGGGGGTGAGCGGCGACTGGTTCGACGTGATACCCCTGCCGGGCAGCCGGGTGGCCCTGGTCGTCGGCGACGTGGTCGGTCATGGCCTGCACGCCGCCGCCACCATGGGACGACTGCGGACCGCGGTGCACAACTTCTCCACGCTGGACCTGCCGCCCGACGAACTGCTGAGCCATCTGGACGACCTGGTCGGCCGTATCGACCAGGACGAGGGGGGCTCCGGCACCGCCGTGGGCGTCGTGGGAGCCACCTGCCTGTACGCGATCTACGATCCCGTGACCCGCCGCTGCGCCATGGCACGCGCGGGGCACCTGGCACCCGCGCTGGTCCTCCCGGACGGCAGTGCCGTGTTCCCGGACCTGCCGGACGGCCCGCCGCTCGGCCTGGGGGGCATGCCGTTCCAGACGGCGGAACTGGACCTCGCCGAGGGCACCCAGCTCGTTCTCTACACCGACGGCCTCGTCGAGGACCGCAGGCGCGACCTGGACGTCGGAATGGAGCTACTGCGCCAGGCCCTGGCAGACCACCCCGACCGGCCGCCGGACAAGAGCTGCCAGGCCGTGCTGGAGGAGCTGCTGCCCGGGCGGCCCCAGGACGACGTCGCCCTGCTCATCGCCCGCACCCGCGCGCTGCCGCCCGACCGGATCGCCGGATGGGACGTACCGCCCGACCCGGCGGCCGTCGCCCGGGTGCGCCTCGCGGCCTCCGAGCAGCTCGACGAGTGGGGGCTGGCCGAACTCGACTTCAGCATGGAACTCGTGCTGAGCGAGCTCGTCACCAACGCCATCCGTTACGGTGGCGAGCCGATTCACGTGCGGCTGATCCGTGACCGCACGCTGATCTGCGAGGTCAGCGACGGGAGCAGCACGTCGCCGCATCTGCGGTATGCCGCGACGACCGACGAGGGCGGCCGGGGCCTGTTCCTGGTCTCGCAGCTGACCGAGCGCTGGGGCACCCGGTACACACCCCAGGGCAAGGTGATCTGGGCGGAGCTGGCACTGCCGGCGGCCACCGGGACCCCTTCCGCCTGACCCGGTGCTCAGCTCAGGGCGTGGGAATGCCCGCCGGGCGGGCCGGGCGGCCGAGGCGGACCGGGACGCCGGGGGAGTACAGGACGCTCACCGGCGCGTCGCCCGGCGCGGGGAGAGCGGCGGCCGCGACGAGGTTCTCCTCACAGGTGAGCAGCTCGGCGCGGTGCAGCGGCCAGCGCGGGTGATCGTTGGGCAGGTATGCGAGGGAGTCGGCCCCGCGGGCGAAGAAGGCGTTGTGCATTCCCCAGCGGGCGGTGAGGAAGTGCTCCAACTCGGTGGGTTCCTCGATGGGTTCACCGACGCGTACGGTGAGGCGACTGTGCGCGCCGCGCGGGCCGGGCCAGCGGCGGGAGCTCGTATAGGTGACGGTGCGCCCCTCGGTCCGAACCGCCATGCGGGACCACAGGTACGGCAGCCGGAAGGCGACGCGCCCCATCAGCACCGGAATCATCCGGGAGGCGTCCATGGAGCGGAAGACGACACCGCGCCGCCCCTGCCCGTCCACCGAGTAGAGCCGCACGTTGGTCTCCGGGAAACTCCCCAGGTACGGCACCCCCGGCAGCCGGAACCAGCCGACCCGGTGCATCCGGAAGGCGACGAGCCCGACGTACGTCATCCCGTGGAGCGTGTCGGGAATGGTCCCGGCCGGCAACAGCCCCGCCACGGCGTCCGGTTCGACGGCCCAGTGGATGAAGGTGAGGTCGAGCCACTGCTGGGTGAGAAGAGGGGGGTGTATGGAAACAGGGGCGTCTGGAGTGACGGGCACGGGGTCGGGCGGCATGCGTGCCAGGATCGCAGACGCTCTCGGCATCTCAGGGTGGTTCCAGAAGGTCGCCCGCCCCGGGCAGGGGCCGGGTGGGGTCGTCGTACAACAACATCAGCCCGTCGGACCAGTAGGTTTCCACTCTGCCTTCCGCCAGGCCGACGCGCAGCCCGAACACCGTTCGGGGTAGCTCGGCGGCCGTGGGAGTGGACGTCACCGCGAGGTGGACGCTCCGGTGGAATTCCCCGCAGGGCGCGTCCCGGGGAGCCGGCTTCCGGCGCCAGAGCGCGATGGAGTGGCCCGCGAGAGCGAGGTGGCGGGCCAGAGCCTCGGCGTCGCCCGCGCCGCTGCCGCACAGTACCGGCACGGCATTCATGGTCAGGGCGCGCAGCGCTGTCACCTCGGGCACGGGAACGGCGAGGGAGTCGTCGCAGTCCAGCACCTCGGGTACGGGCGGGTGGCTGTGCAGGATGCGCCAGCGTGCGAGACGTTCCTCCTCGACCGCGGGGTCGGGGTCGTCGAGGAGGTCCGGGTCTGCGCAGCGGGTGACGACCGGGCGGGTGGCACCCAATGTCCGGCCGTCGGCGGCCCCCAGGCGCCAGATGTCGACATCCAGAGACAACAGTCGCGGGGGGACGGCGACCTCCAGCGTCGCGGGGCGACCGGGCTCGTCGCAGTGGCGGAACGCTTCGGCGAGCGGGGCTGCGACGTGGGCGGGCAGCTCCCGCAACAGGCTGCGCTCGCCCTCGTGCAGCGGCACCACCTCGTCGGGTGTCCGGTGTATCCCCACCCGCCAGTCGCAGCGGTCGGGCTCCCAGCCCCGCTGCGTGATCTCCAAGAGGATGGTTTGTCCGGGCTCGGCAGGCGGGCGAGGCTGGGTTTGCGATCCGGAGGCCGCGTCTTGCCACGGCGTGAACTGCGCCGCTGAAGGCTGTCGGCGCATCCGGAGCTCCATCCACCGTCGGAAGAGGTCTTCGCGGTAGCGGCTGTTGAGGGGTTCCGAGGCCTCACGCACCCACCTCCACAGGGCTGCCTCGGCGTCGGCGGTGCCGGACGTGACGAAGGGCCGTTCGGCCGACACGGCCCGCATCGCGTACTCGACCACGAGCTCGCGGGCGCCGTCGTCCCGCGCGTGCTCGTACACGACCCCGAGGCCGTCCCGCCAGCCGCGCGGCGCGGGCAGCGGGGCGGAAGCCCGGAAGTCGGGCAGGGAGTCCAGGAGGTCGAGCAGGTCGCGGGTGCTGACCGGCGGCGGCAGGTCGGCGAGCCGGCCGAGCAGTTCCGCCCGCTCGTGCGGGGTGAGCGTCCGGCCGGGCCCCGCGCCGAGTCGGCCCTGCACGTCGGCCCAGTTGGGGCGGGTGTCGGTGCGGCGCTGGCGGTCGCGGTGGTAGCGGTCGTGGGCGTGGAACACGGCCTGGTAGAGGTCGTCGTACTCGCTGTTCACCGGGCCCTGCGGCGCGGGCAGGCTCCGCAGCTGTTCGATACCCGTGGAGATGCCACCGGGACCATGGGTCGCGTGCGCCTTCAGCACGCCGATGACCTCGCCGCGCTCGGGATCGATCACAGGCCCGCCGGTGACGCCGGGAGGAACTTCGTTGTCGCCGAGGCGCAGCTGCATGCCCGGGGTGGACCAGCCGCCGATGGTGCCCAGCACGCTGAGTGTGCCGTCCAGGAGCTCGAAGCGGCCGTTCACCACCGTCCAGCCGGCGTAGAGGACCTGGCCCTCGCCGGGGTACGACGCCAGGCGTTCCGAGACGTACACGCACTCGTGGTCGGCGGGCTCGCTCAGCCGCACGAGTGCCAGGTCCGGGGCGGGCCAGTTACCCGGCACCGGCACCCCGTGGTGGTCCGGGAGGGTGGCCACCACCCGGCCGGGGACGGTGGACGTACCGCGGCCCGGTGCGGCCTCGTAGACCACCGCCACCTCGTCCCCTCGCCCGCCGTCTGCCACGTGGGCGCAGGTCAGCACCCAGTTCGGCGCGACGAAGAAGCCGCTTCCCAGGAACGTGGCGGGATCGTCCGGCGCAGCCCCGGCAGCCGGGTGATGAATACGCACGGTCGACGCGATCACGAGTTGACGCAGTGCGGGCCGGGTGTTGACTAGCCCGTGAGAGCCGCCCGGAGCGCCTCGCTCCGTCGGCGGTCCGGCCGCCGACGTCAGGCTCATCGAGCAGGTCACCAGCAGTCCCGGCACCGGCCACGTGCGCAGTCCCGCGTGCACGGCGTGCTGGGCCGCGAGCGCGTCGTGGAGTTGCTGGCGGCGGGTGATGCGGGCCGCCTCCTCGGCGAGGTGTTCGAAGAGGACGTCGGTGACGTCGGTGATGCCGCTGCGGACGAGGGCGACCGGATCGACGACGTTCCAGGTCAGCTCCGCCTCGGCGATGAAGTGGCCATCGCCGGAGCTGGGCAGGAACAGCGAGGTGCCGGCCCTGTGGACGGCGAGGTCGACCTCGTAGTACCCCGTGTACCGGGGCGGTGGTTCTTCGGCGAGAGGGGCGGCCCGGTCGAGGAGGGTCAGCACACCCTCGGCCGGGGCGAGCACGATCGCCTTGCGGCCGGGCTCCGGGACCGGGTCGAACGTCGTGAGGGGGCCGCGCACCAGTTCGCCGCTCCCGGTTTCGGGCTCTCGCACCGCCTGCTCCAGCCGGCAGCACCAGGCGAGGGGCAGGGTGCCCGGCGCTCCCCCGCGCAGGGGCTCGAAACGGGGCGTTCCGGGGGAGGTGGAGCTGTCCGCGTACTGTGCGTGCAGCGTGGGGGAGACGACGACCAGGACGTCCGCGTCGGAATCCTCCAGGACGGCCTGCACGTCGGGCGGCATGACCGGCTGGTCGGCGGCGGCGAACGACGGGGCGTGCCAGAACGCCACCCGCAGCCGGTTCGCCAGGCCCGCCAGCAGTTCCGGACCGTCGCGCAGGACCGCGTCCAGCACCGGCGGCACGGAGGCATCGGGCTCGGGGAGGACGACGTAGCCGTTGTCGCGGGCCAGGACCTCGTACCGGTCGGCGGTGAGGTCACCGAGGGAGAGGATCCGGGTCACGGCACGGCCGAGGGCGTCGCGGGCCTGAGGGCGCTCGCTCAGGCCGTCGGCCTCGAAGACGATCGTGGGGCGGGTGCTGTCCGGTGCGGCGCGCAGTTCCCGGTAGAGCTCGTCGAGGGCGGGGTCGGCCGAGCCGTCGGGCTCCCGCTGTCGCGCGTGGGCCTCGTACGACGCGAGGGCCTCGGCGACGCGGCCCAGGCCCTTGAGCGCCAGCATGTGCAGGCGGCGGAAGTCCTGCCGGTCCGGGTGCTCTCGGAGGAGAGCCTCCAGATCGGTCGCGGCGCGGTCGAAGTCGCCCAGTGCCAGATCCAGTTCGGCAGCGGTGGCGCACAGCGACAGGCGCCGGGCGCGCAGCCGGGCGCGGTTGGCCTCGGCGGCGGGGCCGGGGACACCGTCGAGGGGGTCGCCGTACCAGAGATCCAGTGCCGTCCGGATCCGGGCGCGGCGGGTGCGGGCGTCCTCTTCCGCGGGCTCGGCGCCGAGCAGTCCCTCGCAGCGCAGTACGTCGATGTCGGCGTTCGGCACGTGCAGGGCGTAGCCGTCCGAGAGGACGGCGAGGGTGCACGGGCCCAGGCGCCGCAGTACCTCGCCGGCCAGCAGGTCGATGCGGCGCACCGCTTCCGGGCCCGTGGGCGGTTCCTCCCACATGCCCTGGGCCAGCTCCGGGTAGGTCACACGCCTCCCATGGCTGAGCAGCAGCATGCACAGCAGTGCCTGGGCCTCGGAGACCGGCACCGTCACCGTCTCGTCGGGGAGGCCGATCCGCAGCGGGCCGAGCAGCCGGAAGCTCCAGGAATCGGGGTCCTGAGCCGTGGCGAGCCGCGGGGCCGCGGCCTCGGCCGACAGTTGACCGTTGCCCATCTGGGCGAGTAGCTCTCCGTACTCCGGAGGTGCCGTCACATCCCGGACCAACTGTCTTAGGAAGCGGTCGAGTTGACGAAAGTCCGACGAATCGTCCCTGCCCTGGGACTCCTCGCCCAGAGCGAAATGGATGATTACCACGGTGCCGTCGGGTCGCAGCAGCAGGCCGTCCTCACTTAGCTGGCCGCGTACCAGACCGTCGTGCAGGGCGTGCAGCCCCGTCACCGCCTGGGAGGCGAGACGGGCGAACAGCCCGAAGGGCACCTCCGGTCCGCTGCCCCGCAGCAGCTCCGCCAGCGTCACCCCGTCCACGAACTCCGCGACCAGGTAGGGCGCTTGGCCCTCCACCCCGTAGTCCAGCACCCGCACCACATGCGGATGGTCGATCTCGGCAAGCGCCCGCGCCTCCCTCAGGAACCGCTCGTGGGGCGCAGTCTGTTCCCTGTACAGATGTACGACGACGGGCCGGTCCGTCTCCGTGTCGACGGCCTCCCACATCCGCCCGCCCGGCCCCCGGGTCCCCACCAGCCGGTACCGCCCGGCGACCAGCCCCCGCGCCTCCTGTGCACCCCCGCCGAGCCGCTGCACCGTCTCCTCGCTCACCGTCGCGAACGCCGCGCCCGCCGGTACACGGCTGCCCGCCTCCGCCCGGAACTCCCCGGCCGCGAGCCCCGCCCGCTCGTCGATCAGCCCGCCGACCCGCGCCAGGAACTCACGCGTCCACCCCCGAGCCGAACGCGGCAGCGTGCGCGACAGCAGCTCCCGCACCCCGGGACGGAAGTCGTAGGTGTCCGGTGGCTCGGGGACGGCCGTGAGCATGCCGCTGAGGATGACCTCGGCCAGGTGCTGGGGGCGCGGGTCGCGGAGCAGGGTGTGCTGGACGAGGCGCATCACCGGCACCGAGGGGACGGCCAGCGCCAGATGGCCCGCGAGCCGGAAGGCTTCCGGGGAAGCGGTGGCGCGGAAGCGGAGGACCAGGTCCTCCGGGGGCAACGAGGTGATGTCCGGGGCGGGTTCGGTGGGCGGAACGGGGGCGGGCGGCAGCCAGGCCACCGCTCCCGGCCTCCGGCCGCCGCCCGGGTCGGCGATCAGACCGGCCCAGTTGGCGAGCCAGGCCGGGCCCGGTTCCAGGACGGGGAGGGGGACGGCGCGAGGGGGTGGGGCCGGGGCGTCCACGTCGTACGGTGTGAAGGCGAGCCTGGCTGTCACGGCCGTCGCGGCCGGGGCCATGAGCAGGCCGGGCTCGGCGGGCAGCGCCGTGGTGTGCCACAGGTGTTCGGGCAGCGGCTGTACGACGGCCAGGGGCATGCGGCCCGCCCAGCGGCGCAGGGTGCCGTACCAGCGGATGCCCGCCGGGCCCGGCCGCCACTGCGGACCCATGCAGTCGCTGACGACGAGAGTGACGGTGCGGGAGTCGGCGAGCGCGGGGACCTGGCGAGCGCGGCCGTCGGGGGTGGCCGGGTGCAGCGTGACCGTGCGGAAGAGGCCCGACTGCGCCAGGACGGTGTGCAGTTCGCGCACCAGAGGGCGCCAGACGGGCATCGTAGGGCCCGTGTCGTGTACGAGGTTCAGCCGGAGCCAGCGCTCGGGGGCCGCACGCAGGACGGGAAGCCACACCTCGGGATGCGCCCCCAGCCGGGCGATCCGGTCGGCCGTCGCCCGCTCGTCCAGAATCCGGGCGCGCGGCGACGGCACCTGCCGCTTCAGGGGCCGCAGGGCACGCTGGAGCGCGAGCGGCCGGTGCAGCATCGGTGGCGCGGGGGCGAGCAGCGACGGGCCGCCGCCGGACTCCGCCGACGGGGATGCGGGCACGTGCAGGGGGACCCGGCCGTCGTGGGGTGTGGCGGGTGGCGGATTCTGCCGTGGTGCTTCGGGCCGCGGGGGTACGGCGACGGGTGCGCCCTGGCCGGGCGGGGTTCCGGTGTCGCCGTCGCGCGGACGGTCGGCGGGTTCCGCATCCGGCCCGGACGCCTCGCCCGCCGCGCCTGCCTCGCCCCGCACCGGCCCCAACAGGCCTGCCAGCCACAGCACTTCCGCCAGCTCCCGAGGCGTCGGCCCGCCACCGGGCGCCGATACGTCGGCCTCCGCCGCGGCGGCCAGGGCGGCGGCGAGCCGGGCGACGGCCGATCCGTCGCCCGCCACCCCGCCGCCCCCGGGATCAGAAGCCATCGCCGTCCGCCGCCGCACTGAGGTACGGCATCAGCTGCTCGGCCAGTCGGTCGCGGGATTCGGCGTCCAGTCCGGCGACGCCGGTGAGGTAGATGGCGTTCAGGAGCTGGTCCGTGGCGAGTTCGCCGCTGCCGGCGCGGGCCAGGAACCCCTGGATGAGGGACGCCGCCCGGTCGTCCGGATCGCCGAGGTGGGCGCGGACGATCTCGGTGAGCTGCGCCCGGTCCGGGCGGCGCAGCTTCAGCCGGACGCAGCGGCGCAGGAAGGCGGGCGGGAACTCGCGCTCACCGTTGCTCGTCAGCACGACGAAAGGAAAGGCGCGGCAGCGGACTCGGCCACGGGTGACCGTGACCGGGGTGTCCGTGCCGTCCGCCAGCACCTCGACCGTGCCGCC
Source organism: Streptomyces sp. NPDC039424 (assembly GCF_055639495.1). Taxonomy (NCBI): domain Bacteria; kingdom Bacillati; phylum Actinomycetota; class Actinomycetes; order Kitasatosporales; family Streptomycetaceae; genus Streptomyces; species Streptomyces sp. NPDC039424. Next base: position 398,162 of record NZ_JBVKAI010000006.1, on the reverse strand, counting down.
GCCGTCGGCGTAGCGGGCCGCGCGGACCAGTTCCGGGATCTCGTACTGGCCCTCCTCCAGGACGTTCAGCAGGTCGTTGGGCAGATCGAGGTCGCTCTTGTCGATCTCGTCGACGAGCACGGCGCGAGGGCGGTGGTGGGGGAGCAGCGCGGTGCCGAGGGGGCCCAGACGCAGGTGGTCCTCGACACCGCCCGTGGGACTCCGGTCGCCGCAGGGCCGGTCGTCGCCGTCCGCGCCGGGCCGGGCCGCGTACAGCCGGGACAGCGGATCGTACTGGTAGAGGCCGTCGGCGAGGGTGCTGCGGCTGGTGATGTTCCAGCGCAGGACCGGGCCCAGGCGCAGTTCACGTGCCACCGCGTAGGCCAGCGAGGACTTGCCGGTGCCGGGTGGGCCGGTGACCAGCAGCGGGCGGCGCAGGCAGAGCGCGGCATTGACGAGCTGGACGCTCTCCGGGGTGGCGACATACGTCCGGGCGCGGTGCACGCGGTCCGGCGAGACGGCTGTCTCGTCGTCCGAGTCGCGGGGCGGGGGTAGCGGGGGGCCGCCGTCGAACGCCCGCCAGGGCGGCGGGTCGGGCAGCTGCTCGATGCCGTCGTGCGGCTCGCTGTTGCCGGTGTAGACGGACCAGTGCGGCATGGGGCGGTCTCCGGTTCCGGATCTCCGGGGGTGGGGTCAGGCCACGGGGAAGCTGGCGTGGGTGGGGGTGTGCGGGTCGGTGAAGCAGCGCGGGTCGTCCCACAACAGCTGGATGTCCCGGGCCCAGTGTCCGGCCGGGTCGTCCGTCGCGTAGGCGGCACGGCGCAGTTCGCGGATGTGGTGCGGGAGTTCGGCGGGTGGTACGCGTGCGACGAGTTCGCCGAGCCGGTCCAGGAACGTCGTGCCGACACACTCCTCCGAGCCCGCGCATTCGTCCTCCTCGCCGCTCTCTCCGGCGCCGCAGCCGTTGCGCGACCATGCGACGACCGGGGCCGTGACGACCGATTGCTCGAAGTGGCGGCGGGTGCGGGCCGTCTGCGGGGTCGTGGCGAAGCCCGCGAGACACGCGTCCGGCTGCCACAGCCTGAGCCGGAGCTGTTTGGGCCCGAGGGGGCTGCCGCACTCGACGCGCTCCATCCGTGAGCCGGTGGCGGAGTCGAGCCGGTTCCACGCCTGGGTCAGGACCTGCCGGGCCGTTGGTCTGCGCCGCGCGTGGTCGGTCACGACGAGCGGATGGACGCAGCCGAGCGGGGTGTCGTCGTCGGGGCAGCTCTCCCAGGAGTCGACGGGCCAGTCGAGCCAGTCGCGGGGCAGTGAGAACGCGATCAAGTGGTTGGCTCCGGGCGTCAGATGGAGGATGGCGGCCTCGATGCCGTCCTGGACGAACGCGGGCAGCAGGGCATGCGGCACCGTGTCCGATACGACCGGGTGGCGGCGCCCGTCGCTGAACGCCGACACCTCGACGCGCACCCAGCCGTCGCCCGCGCCGCTGTGCCTGAACTCGACGAGTATGGGCGACCAGTCGGGCCCGGACTTCCGCGCTCCGCCGTGCAGCAGGGTCTCCAGCCGGTCGGCGAACCGGGTCACCGTGTCCGCGGCGCTCCGGCCGTCGAGTTCATCCAGGACGAACCGCTCCGCCGACCGGAGCGAGTCGAATCCGTTCTGAGGCGCGGGTGGATCGTAATCGCCTGCCGCGGCGTTGTAGAGCCGCACCGGATCGCACTCCAGGCCCGCGCGGACCGCCCTCTCGACCAGTTCACTCAGCCGGGCCCGTTCGGCGGCGGACCTGCGCGACGCCAGGACCAGGCCCTGGAGTTCGGGCCAGTAGCGCCCCATGACCCGGGTGGGCAGCATCCGGCCGACCAGGACGCCCTGGGCACGCGCGACGGCTGAGACCATGCCGACCACCGTGCCGTCGGCGAGCGTCACCGCCGCACCGCTGAAACCGGCCTCCAGTGGCTGCCCGTGCGCCGTGAGGGCCTCCAACTGGACCCACTCGCCGGAGATCAGACCCGGAAGGGCACGGTAGGAGGCGATCATCCCCTCGTCGCTCCCCTGCGGGAAGCCGTACGCGACCAGTTCGGGGGACGGAGCGCCGTGCTCGGCGTCGGGTGGCGCGAAGGCGGCCGGGACGAGTGGCACCGGGCTGTCCAGTTCCAGGACGGCCAGGTCCCCGGGGTCGGTGACGCCGCCGGTCCAGCCGCCGTGCACGACGACGCGCGCCGCGACGGGAAGGGCCGTGGGCCGCTGCGGGAACGACACGGCGACCACCGTCCCGACGCCGCCGCGTACCACATGGGCGCAGGTCAGCACCTTGTCCGGGGCCACCAGAAAGCCTGCTCCGACCACCTGGCCCCGGCACTCGATCCGGGCATGCCACTCGGCACTCTTCATGGCGAAGCGGTGTACTCCCGGCCGGCACCGGTCCCGAACTCCAGCAGGCCTTGCATGGCGCGCCCCCGTCGTCCCACTGCTGTGTGCGTCCCCATTGTTGCGGACGGTATCGGGGGTTGTCCTGGGTTCCGGCAACGGCCGGCGTCAGGCCACCGTGTGGGTTCCGGTGCCCGTCGAGGGCGCGTGGTTGCTGTCGCCGCTGTAGGAGGCGGTCAAGGTGTGTGCGCCACGGGTGATGGGGTTGAACGCCGCGCTGGCCACTCCGTTGACGAGGGGGACGACCTGCGGGGTGCGGTCGCCGAGGACGAGGGTGACCGTGCCGGTCGGCGTTCCCGTCGCGGGCGCGGTGGCGGTGACCGTCGCGGTGACCGTGACCTTGCCGCCCGGCACCGAGGGGTTGGGTGAGGAGACGACCGTCGTGGTGGTGGCGGCCTTGTTGAGGCTCTGCGTGTCGGTACCGGTGGAGGCGGCGTAGCCGCTGTCGCCGTTGTAGGAAGCGGTGACGGTGAAGGGGCTGCCCGTCGTCTTGGTGTAGGTGTGCGTGACGGCGGCCGTGCCGTCGACGAGCGGCGCCGTCACCGTCGGCGTGCCGTCACCGAAGCCGAAGGTGACCACGCCGTCCGGGGGGCCGGCACCGGCCGGGACGCCGGTCACGGTCGCGGTGAACGTCACCGTCTGGCCGACCACGGACGGATCCGGGTCGGAGGTCACCGCGGTGACCGATGCCGCCATGTACGTGAACGCCTGTGCCAGGGAGGCGGTGCCGCCCGTCGTGGTCACGGTGACGTCCGCGGGGCCGGTCACGCCCGGGGGTGTCACGGCGACGATCAGGGTGTCGGAGTAGGCGCGGAACGATGTCGCGGCGAAGCCCCCGATCGTCACGCCGGTGGCGCGCGCCAGTCCGGTGCCGCGGATGACGACCGTGGTCCCCCCCGGCGAGCGGCCCGCTCGCCGGGCTGACGCCGGAGAGGGACGGCGCCGCGGCGTAGGTGTAGGGCAGCGAGTTGCTGATCCCGCCGACGGCGGTGCCGTACACCGGGACCGTGCCCGGCACGGCGTCGGGTGGGGCGATGACGACCAGACGCTGGTCGGTGACCACCTGGGGGAAGGGCGGCGCGTCACCGAAGCGCACGGTGCGGGCGGTGAACAGGCCGCTGCCGGACAGGAACACCGCATTGCCGCCGGCCAGGGGACCGGTGCCGGGGCTGATGCCGGTGAGGCGGGGCGCGGGCACGTAGAAGAACGAGCCGACCGGCGCGGTCCCGCCCGGGGTGGTGACGGTCACCCGCACCGCGCCTGTGCCCGGCGGGGTGATCGCGACGATGGTCCGGTCGTCGACGACGGTGAACGCACGGGCCGGACGGGCGCCGAAGTGCACGGCCGTCGCACCGCTGAGGCGGCGGCCGACGATGGTCACCTGTGTGCCCCCGTTGGACGGCCCCTGGTCGGGGAAGACGCCGCTCATGACGTCCCGCCTCGGTGCCGCCGTGCCTTGGATCGAAGAGATGGGCATCGGGGACATTCCTCACTGTGCGCCGGGACAGAGGAATTTCGTGAACCAGCACGGGTGCCGTCTGCCGACAGACGAGGAGGGCATCCCGACGGGGGTCACACCTGCCGTTCGGAATGCGCGCAAACCGGCAGGGCTCCGCCCTCCACGCTTGTCCGGCACGGATGGGCGGCCTACCGGTTCATCACATCCAGTGATCCATAGCGCCATTCGCGTGACAAGGGCACACGATCGACGTTCACTCTGATGGCGTAATCTCGCGCGGTCCGGAACGCCCTTGGTGAGGGGGTCAGTTGAGGTGATCGGCGACGAGGGCGGCGAATTCGTCGGGAGTGGCCAGGCGGACGCCGAGCGTTTCGGCCTTGGCACGCTTGGATCCGGCGCCTTCTCCGGCGACGACCAGGGAGGTCTTCTTGGAGACGCTGGATGAGGAGCGTCCTCCGGCGCGCTCGATGAGCTCGTTCATCTCGTTGCGGCTGAGCTTGTCCAGCACTCCGCTCATCGCGCCGGTGACCACCACCGTCATCCCGGCCAGCGGCCCGCCCGCCGGTTCGGGGAGCTGAGGGCTGTCGGCGCCGTCGGTCGCGGGGGCGGGCGGGGTCGCGCCGGGTTCGGTCATGTTCACCCCGGCGGCGGCGAGTTTGTCGATGAGCGGGGCCAGTTCGGCGAGTTCGGCCACGATGGACGGGGCCTTCTCGGTGCCGATGCCCTCGACCTGCTGCATCGTCTCGGCGTCGGCGTCGCGGACGTGGTCCATCGTGGCGAAGTACCGGGCGATGCGGCGGGACATGGAGCGGCCGGTGCCGCGGACGCCGAGCGCGCACAACACCCGTGACAGCGGCTGTCTCCTGGCCGTGGCGAGTGCGGCGAGGAGGTTGTCGGTACTGGTCCGCCCCATCCGCTCCAGGCCGAGGAGCTGCTCGTCGGTGAGGGTGAACAGATCGGCGAGGTCGGCGACGAGACCGGCCTCGACCAACTGGACGATACGCGTGTGGCCGAGGCCTTCGATGTCCAGCTGGTCGCGGCCGGCGGCGTAGGAGAGAGAGGCGACGAGGTGGCAGTTGCGGCCGTTCTCGCAGCGCCAGCGCTGCTCGCCGGTGTCGATGGCCGAGCCGCACCGCGGGCACACCTCGGGGAAGGCGATGGGCTGTTCGTCGCCGGTGCGCAGGTGGGCGACGGGGGCTTCGACACGGGGGATGACGTCGCCGGCCCGGTGGACCATCACGTGGTCGCCCAGGCGCAGGTCGCGGCGGGTGATGTCGGCCGGGTTGTGGAGGGTGGCGTAGGTGATGGTGGAGCCGTCGATCTCGACCGGCTCCAGGACGGCACGCGGGGCGATGATGCCGGTGCGGCCGACGTTCCACTCCACCTCCAGCAGGCGGGTCATCTTCTCCACGGCGGGCAGCTTGTAGGCGATCGCCCAGCGCGGGGCCCGCGACCCCGATCCGGCGGCCTCCTGGTCGGCGGCCAGGTCGGCCTTGATGACGATCCCGTCGATCCCGAACGGCAGCGTCGCCCGCAGTGCGGCGATCTCCCGCACCCGGGTCAGGACCTGCTCGGCCGTGTCGGCGGTGACGCCGGGCACGGCGGTCGTGGCGGTGGTGTTCACCCCGAGCGCGCCGGCCCGCCCCATCAGGTCGCTGTGCGGCAGTTCGCGCAGCCGCGCGGCGAGGACCGGCTCGGTGTCGGGCAGGGGCAGCAGGCCGTAGCCGAAGAACGTCATCGGCACCGTGTAGGCACGGTCCTTGGCGCGCAGGGTGCCCGCCGCGGCATTGCGCGGGTTGGCGAACGGCTGCCCGCCGTGCAGGGTGCGCACCTCGTTGGCGTGCTCGAACTGGGCGGTGGTCATCAGGACTTCGCCGCGCACCTCCACCGTGACCGGTTCGACCAGCTCGTCCGGCAGGCCTTCGATGGTGCCGATCGCGTGCGAGACGTCCTCCCCGGCCGTCCCGTCGCCGCGGGTGACCAGCCTCGTAAGACGGCCGTGGGTGTAACGAGCGGCGATCGCGAGTCCGTCGAGCTTCGGCTCCACACTGAACCGGGTGACGTCGTGGCCGATGCGCCGGGCCAGCGAGGCGGTCCACGCGGTGAACTCCTCGGCCGAGAACACGTTGTCCAGGCTCAGCATCGCCACCGTGTGCGGGACGTCCCCCTCCACGGCGCCGCCGGCGACCTTCCCGGTCGGGGAGTCGGGCAGCACCTGGCCGGGGTGATCGGCCTCCCACGCCGCTATCCGGCGCACCAGGCGGTCATAGGTGTCGTCGTCCAGCACCGATGTGCCGCCCGTGTAGTAGGCGGCCGACGCCTGCACGGCGTCCTCGACCGCCTGCGCGTAGGCGGCGGCATCCACGATCACTGCTGCGGGTGTTGTCATGCCAGCCATACTGCACGCCACCACTGACAACGCCCGCGGCTCCGGTGACGGCCACCGGTCGGTGCCGGACCGTGACTCACTCGGGCGGGTTGTTTCAGCGGCCATGTCCCCGCATGCGCGCATGGCGGCGGCGGGGCCGGAGAGACATCGGGCATGCAGAAACCGACATCGAGCGGCTCCCTCCCGGATCCGGGTGCTCCCTCTGCGTCCGATGTGGTGTTCACGGCGGACTTCACCTCCACCCGGCAGTGGGTGGCGGGCCGTTCGTGGGCGTATCCCGGTGGCGGGCCCGTGAACCCGGGGGACGACAAGCTGGACTACTTGGTGCCGTACGCCGCCTACTGCCGTACGGGAGTGTTCCGGGCCACTCGCCGGCCCGACGGCAGATGGAGCACCGGGCTGTTGACGACGGAGGGCAGCGCGGAGGCGTTCGTCGTCCGTTCGGGAGACGTGCTCGAGGCCAGGGTGCGGCTGTCCCGTGAGATCGGGTCGTGGCCTGCCATCTGGACCTGGCGGGACGGCGACCAGGAGATCGACGTCTTCGAGTACCACCCGGACAACCCGGATCTGCTGGAGTTCACCAACCACGTACACGGCGGCTACTTCTACTTCCGTGACCCCCGTGTCCGCCCGGGCGCCTGGGTGGACCTGCGCGTCGAGTTCGGCTCCCGCTCGGTCGTCTGGTGGGTGAACGGCACCCGGGCCTTCGCGGACGGGCGGGGAGTGGGGGCCGACTGGCACGCACACCTCATCGTCAACCTCTCCGTGTGCGCGGGCCGTTACCACCCACCCCCTCCTCGTACATTGACGGCGATGTCGTACGAGGTGAGCGCTCTGGTGGTGCGGCGTCCCGCGTCGAGCGGGGGAGCGGAGCCCGAGACGGCGGCCGTGGACGGCGACGGTGAACAGGAGGCCCAGGCCGCGCCGGGCGGAGCGGATGCGTGATCAGCTCCGGTGCTCGTCCGGTTGCCGGCGGGTTCGCCCGGGGGACCACTCCCGGTAGGGGATGCGTGCCAGATCGTGGACCTCTCCGACCGTGCCCCATTCGTTGCCGCCCAGTCGCGCCAGGGGGCGCAGCAGCCCGATGTCCGGTCGGCCGTCCACCAGGACCTCGTCACTCACGACGGCGTGCACGACCCGGCCGAACACCACCGTCGAGTTGCCCAGCCCCAGCGTCGCGTGGAGCGTGCATTCGAGCGCGACCGGAGACGCGGCGACGCGCGGCGGCTTCACCCGCAGCGAGGGCTCCGGTTCGACACCCACCGCCTCGAACTCGCCCTGGTCGCCGGGGAAGTCGGTCGCGGTCGCGTTGATCTGCTCGAAGAGCGGCTCGGGAGTGAAGTTGACGACGAACTCACCCGTCTCCTCCACGTTGCGCAGCGAGTCCTTCCGCCCCACGGAGGTGAACTGGACGATGGGCGGATCGGTGCAGGCGACGGTGAAGAACGAGTGCGGTGCCAGGTTGGCCGTCCGGCCGTCCGCGGTGAGGGTCGAGACCCAGGCGATCGGCCGGGGCACGATCACGGCCGTGAGCAGGCGGTAGAACGAACCCGGATCAATGGATTCCGGTGAGTAGTCGACGCGCATGGCAGCACGCTATCCGCCCGCTCCGGCCGGCGACGCGGGTGGTGCGGACGGCTCGTCGGCGAGCAGGCGGGCGGTGAGCGCCGCGGTGTCGTCCTGCAGGCGGTCGTGGCTGAAGGCCAGCAGGTCGCGGTGGAGCTGTTGCAGCAGTTCCCGGGGCGGGAGGGGACCCCAGGAACGGAGTCGCTGGAGAAGGGGGTAGAAGGAGCCGGCCGGGTCGCGGGTCTCGGTGATGCCGTCCGTGTACAGCAGGAGCTGGTCGCCGGGCCGCAGGGGGTAGACGTCGACGTGGTACGGGTCCCCGACGAGCATGCCGAGGTTCAACGGCGGAGCCGACCGCCCCCTGTCCAGTTCCCGGACCTCGTCGTCGCGGATGAGGAGCGGGGGCGGGTGGCCGCAGTTGACGACGCGGACGAGACGGCCGTCGGCGGGGATCTCGGCGAAGACCGCGGTGACGAACCGTTCGCCCAGCTCGCTTCCGGGGAGCTGCGCCGCCCTGCGGGTCATGCTCGTCTCCACCCGGTTCGCCAGAGCGGGAAGGCCGGCTTCGTCGTGCGCCGCCTCGCGGAACGCGCCGAGCAGGGTGGCGGCCGTCTCCACCGCGAGCAGACCCTTGCCGCGGACGTCGCCGATGAGCAGCCGGACCCCGTGTGCGGTGGGTACGGCCTCATAGAGGTCGCCGCCGATGCGCGCTTCCGCGGCGGCGGAGAGGTAGAAGCTCTCCAGCAGCAGCCTGCCGATCCGGTGCGGAACCGGTCTGAGCAGGACGCGCTGCGCGATCTCGGCGACGAAGCGCACATCGGCGAGCGTGCGCTCACGGCGGGTGCGATGAGCGGCCAGGATCGTGCCCAGGGCACCCACCAGAGCGGTGCACACATAGGTGGCCACGTAGTGGCGGTCCCACAGGTAGCCGACGGACCGGCCCGCACAGCACGGGGTACCGGCCAGCACCCCTTCGAAGAGGACGGCGAGCACCGTGGTGCCGCCCACGACGACGGGCCCGTGGGCGAAGGCGGTCACCAGAGGCAGGGCGATCAGCACGAAGCTCACCGGCCACTCCACGGGCGTGACCGGTTCGAGCAGCAGCACGGCGGCGACGTACGAGACCGGAAGCCAGCGCAACCACGCCGGAGGCGCGGGCAGCCGCGTCCGCACGGCGGTGCTCGCCCCCGGCTCCCGGCGGGTGGCCGCCTGACCGGTACGTCCGTGCCTCACCCGTCGCTCCTGTGCCCTCACGATCTCGACAAGAAATCCAAGCCTGCTGTGCCGGGGCGCGGCACTCCGGCGATTGCTCCACCGGGCGGCATGTTCACCCGCAGCCGAACGGGTGATGTCCGGCTCGGCACCGATGGTGCGGGAAACCACAGCACACAGGCTCATCGAGTGCTTGTTTCCGTCTCCGGTGGTCGATCCGGAGTGGCAGCCTGACGATCGCCGACCGAAACTGAGGTCCACGGTTCGTTTCAGGAAACGGCCAGGAGGTCGAATAGTGGAGCAGTCCTCCGAGGTCCATATATCCGGGCCGCACGCCGGCCCCACGGTGACCGAAACGGAGAGGAGACTCGCCGACGTACTGGCCGATGTCGCATCCGTCGAACGCATACCGCTAGACGGTCACTTCTTCGATGACCTCGGCGCGAACTCCCTGGTCATGGCGCAGTTCTGTGCACGGATCAGGAAACGGCCGGACCTGCCGTCCGCGTCGATGAAGGACGTGTACCGGCACCCCACGATACGAAGCCTGGCTGCGGCTCTCGCGGTGGCGGCTCCCCCTGAAACGCAGACGGCCGCGCCGGCGCCGGTCATGCCGGCGAACCGGCGGAACCATGTCGTGTGCGGAACCTTCCAATTGTTGTTCTTCCTGAGTTACTCCTTTGTCGCGGGGCTCGTCGCGGCCCGAGGATACGAGTGGATCGCCGCCGGATCGGGTCTGGTCGACATCTATCTGCGATCGCTCGTCTTCGGCGGAGCCGCTTTCGCGGCCATGTGCCTGTTCCCGGTCATAGCCAAATGGATACTCGTCGGCCGCTGGAAACCCGGCGAGTTCCCCTTGTGGAGTCTCGCCTATCTGCGCTTCTGGCTCGTCAAGGTGCTGCTCCACGGCAATCCGATGATCTTCTTCGTCGGCAATCCGCTGTACGTGCTGTATCTCCGGGCGCTCGGCGCGCGCATCGGCAAGGGAGTCACGATCCTCTCCCGCTCCGTACCGGTCTGTACCGACCTGCTCACGATCGGGGCGGGGACGGTGATCCGCAAGGAGTCGTTCTTCCTCTGCTACCGGGCGCACGCGGGGCGCATCCAGACCGGGCGGGTCACGCTCGGTCGCGATGTGTTCGTCGGCGAGAAGACCGTCATCGACATCGACGCCTCGATGGGCGACGGAGCGCAGCTCGGCCACTCGTCCGCCCTGTACCGCGGCCAGACGGTACCGGACGGCGAGCACCGGCACGGATCCCCGGCCGAACCCACGGCGACCGAGCACGTGCGGGTCGCTCCGGCGAGGTGCGGCACCCCGCGCCGGGCCTGGTTCGGGCTCCTCACCCTGCTCCAGTTGTTCCTCCTGTACCTGCCGCTGGCCTTCGGCGGGGTGTACATGCTGTTCACCGAGGTGCCGGCGATCGGTGAGCGACTGGGCCCGGACGTGACCGGGCTGGCGTTCTCGGTCCTGGTCAGCGACGCGCTGGTCCTGTCCCTCGTACTGTTCCTAGGTTTCCTCGTCCTGGGCCTCGTCGCCCTGTACACCGTGCCGCGGCTGCTGGCCCTGGCCGTCAGACCCGACCGGGTCTATCCGCTCTACGGCTTCCACTACGCGCTGCACCGGGCGACGGCTCGCATGACGAACGTGAAGTTCTTCGCCTGGCTCTTCGGCGACAGCTCCTACATCGTGTACTACCTCCGCGGCCTCGGATACGACCTGTCCCGGGTCGAGCAGACCGGGTCGAACTTCGGCACCGAGGTGCAGCACGAGAATCCCTTCCTGGTCACCGTCGGCAGCGGCACGATGGTGGCCGACGGGCTCTCGGTCCTCAACGCGGACTACTCCAGTACGTCGTTCCGGGTGTCCCGGGCGTCGATCGGGCCGCGCAATTTCCTCGGCAACAACATCGCCTACCCCGCGGGGGGCAGGACGGGCGACAACTGCCTGCTCGCGACGAAGGTGATGATTCCCCTCGACGGTGAGGTCCGCGAGGGGGTGGGACTCCTCGGCTCGCCCTGTTTCGAGATACCGCGCTCGGTGGAGCGCGACGCACGGTTCGACGACCTCAGGACCGGGGACGCGCTGCGCACCCACCTCGCCGCGAAGAACCGCTACAACCTTCGCTCGATGGCCCTGATGCTGTTCGCGCGGTGGCTGCACACCTTCGCACTCACGGTGTTCGCCCTCGCCTCCATCGACCTGTACGGCGTGCTCGGACATGTGGTGATCGCCGGCTATCTGGCCCTCGCGCTCGGCTTCACCACCGTCTACTACGTCCTCGTGGAGCGCTGCACCGGGTCGTTCCGTGCGCTGCGCCCTCAGTTGTGCTCCATCTACGACCCGCGGTTCTGGAGGCACGAGCGCCTGTGGAAGCTTCCGGTGGAGTACCTGAACATCTTCAACGGGACCCCCTTCAAGCCCCTGGTCTGGCGGCTGCTCGGGGTGCGCATGGGCAGGAGGGTCTTCGACGACGGCTGCTACATGACCGAGCGGACACTCGCCGCCATCGGGGACGAGTGCACCCTCAACGCCGGGAGCAAGATCCAGTGCCACTCGCAGGAGGACGGCACCTTCAAGTCCGATGCCACCACCATCGGCGCCGGCTGCACGCTCGGCGTGGCCGCCCATGTGCACTACGGCGTGACCATGGGTGAGGGCGCGGTGCTGGCACCCGACTCCTTCCTCATGAAAGGCGAGGAAGTCCCCCCGAACGCACGGTGGGGTGGCAACCCCGCCGCGGACATGCCCGATGCCCCCGACCAGTTCCGCGGCATCGGCTCGGCGACGACAACGGCTACGGCTCCCGCGGGCGGCGCCGCGGCGAAGCTGAGTTGAGGGAAGGCCATTCGATGGGAGCGCGCGTGGAGGCGGACCGGGAGTTCTGGAGCCGTGTGCTGACCACCGGCGGTTTCACCGCGGTGCAACGCTGGGTTCGGGAGCCGGTCCCGGGAGTGGCCGAATACGAGACGGCCGTGCCGGACGCCGTGGTGACGGCGGTGCGTGGGCTGGCGCGGCGGTCGGAGGTCCCGGTGAGCGCGGTGCTGCTCGCCGCGCACGCCAAGGTGCTGGCCGCGTTGTCCGGTGAGCAGGAGGTCGTGACGGGGTACGTCGCCGGGGTGCGGGGCGTACCGCTGCCCTGTCGGCTGACCGTTCCCCCCGGGCCTTGGCGCACGCTCGTTTCCGAGGCGCACCGCGCCGAGGCGGAACTGCTGGCGCACCGGCGGTTCCCGGTGGAGGAACTCCGGCAGGAGCTGGGGGTGTCGGGGCCGCTGTACGAGGTCGTGTTCGACCCGACGGGGGAGGAGACCGGGCTCGCCGACGACGCCGCGCTGGTCGTCGGCTGGTGCGACCGGGACGGGCGGCTGGTGGTGCGGTTGCGGTATCGCACCCAGGTGCTGGACACCGACTGCGCGGCCCGGATCGGGAGCTACCACCTGGCCGCCCTGCGGTCGGTCACGTCGGACGTGGACGCCGATCACACACGGCGGAGTCTGCTGTCCGCCGACGAGGTGCATGAGCAGCTCGAAGGACTGGCCGGCCCTCGCCGCACACTGCCGCAGGCGCGGGCGCACGAACTGTTCGAACAGCGGGTGCGCGCGCATCCGGAGCGGGTGGCGGCCGTGCACGGCGAGCGGCAGTGGACGTACGGCGAGCTCGACGCACGCGCGAACCGGCTGGCGCGGGCGCTGCTGGAGCGGGGGCTGGGCCGGGAAGACGTGGTCGCGGTGGTCACCGAACGTCATCTGGACTGGCTGGCCGCGACCTTGGCGGTGTTCAAGGCGGGCGGCGTCTACCTGCCGATCGAACCGCACTTCCCGGCCGGACGCATCGGGGCAACGTTGTCGCGAGCCGGGTGCCGACTGGTGCTGACCGAAGCCGGCAGCACCCATACCCTCGACGAGGCCCTGGCCACCCTGCCGGGCGTCGAGAAGCTGCTGATCAAGACGGCGTACGAGCAGCAGGCCGACGGGGACGTCGGAGTGCGGGTCGCCGCCGACCAGCTGGCCTACATCTACTTCACCTCCGGCTCCACCGGCGAGCCCAAGGGCGCGATGTGCGAGCACACCGGCATGCTCAACCATCTCCTCGCCAAGATCGACGACTTGGGGATCGCCGAAGGGTCCGTGGTGGCGCAGACCGCCCCGCAGTGCTTCGACATCTCGCTGTGGCAGCTGGTGTCCGCGCTGCTCGTGGGCGGACGGACACTGCTGGTCGGGCAGGAGGCGGTCCTGGACGTGGAACGCTTCCTCGACACCCTCGTCGAGGGCCGGGCCGGTGTGGCGCAGGTCGTGCCCTCCTATCTGGAAGCGGTCGTCTCGTACCTGGAGCGGCATCCCCGCGCGCTGCCGGACCTGCGGTGCGTGTCCGTGACCGGCGAGGCGCTGAAACGGGAACTGGTCCAGCGCTGGTTCGCCGTCCAGCCGGGCATCAAGCTGGTCAACGCCTATGGCCTCACCGAGACTTCGGACGACACCAACCACGAGGTCATGGACGGCGTCCCCGAGCGCGTGCTGCTCGGGCGCGCGGTCAACAACGTACGTGTCTACGTCGTCGACGAGCACCTGTCCCTGGTGCCCCTGGGCGCCCCGGGACTGATCGCGTTCTCCGGCGTCTGCGTGGGGCGCGGCTACGTCAATGATCCCGAGCGGACCCGGGAGGCCTACCGGGAGGACCCGTACCGGCCGGGGGAGCGGCTGTACCTCGGGGGCGACTGGGGGCGCTGGCACCCGGGCGGCAAGCTGGAGTTCCTCGGCCGCCGGGACAACCAGGTCAAGATCCGCGGCTTCCGTATCGAGATCGGTGACATCGAGAACACCCTGCTGCGGGTGCCCGGGGTGCGCGACGGCGCGGTGGTCGTCGCCGAACGGGCCGGCCACGGCAAGCACCTGAACGCCTTCTACACCGGCCGGCGCCTGCGGGCGGACGAGCTGCGTGAGGCGCTGGGCGCCGAACTGCCCGCCTACATGATCCCCTCGGCCTTCCACTGGCAGGCCACCCTGCCGCTGACCGCCAACGGGAAGACCGACCGCAAGGCCCTGACCGCCCTGGCCGAACAGACCGCACCGCCCGCACCGAGCGATGTCACCGGGGAGCACGACCGCGCCCCGCTCACCCCGACCGAGCGCAAGCTGGCGGCCACCTGGGCGGAACTGCTGGGCGTCCCCGAGCATCGGATCGGCCGCACGGACCACTTCTTCGACTCCGGCGGCACCTCACTGACGGCGGTGAAACTCACCATCGCCCTGGACCGCGCCGTGTCCCTCAAAGACATCACCCGGCACCCCGTACTGGCCGACCTCGCCGCCCTCCTCGACGGCACCGCCCGGCAGCGCCCGGAGTTGCTGCAACCGTTGTCGGAAGCGGGCGGCGCACCGGACCGCGTACTGGTGTGCTTCCCCTACGCGGGCGGCAACGCGGTCAACTACCAGCCGATGGCCAGTGCCCTGGCGGCCGGCGGGGTGGCGCTGCACGCCGTCGAGCTGCCCGGCCACGACCTGGCCGCCCGCACCGAGCCGTTCGCGCCGGTCGAGGAGGTGGCGGAGCGGGTCGTCGCCGAGATCACCGGACGCGGTGCGAGCAGGGTCATGCTCTGGGGCCATTCGTCGGGCGCCGCGCCGGCGCTGATGACGGCGAGAAAGCTGCAGGAGCGCGGTGTGGACGTCTCCCGGGTGTTCCTCGGCGCGCAACTGCTCGGCACCGCCGCCGAGCGGCGCGCCGCCCTCGCCGAGCTGACGGGCCGGAGCGACGCCCGGATCGCCGCGCGGCTGACCGCGGACAGCGGCTACACCGAACTCCGGGAACTCAACGCGCGGCACGCCCAGCACGTCGGTGCCGCCTACCGGCACGACTGCGCGTCCGCCCACCGCTACTTCGCCGCCGCCCTGGAAGCCCCACCGGCGGTGAAGCTGTCCGCGCCGGTCACCGTGGTCGTCGCCGCCGATGACCCGCACACCGCCGGGTACGCCGACCGCTGGCGCGACTGGCGGCTGCTGGCCGAGCGAGTGGAGCTGCACGAACTCGCCGACGGCGGCCACTACTTCCCGCGTACCCGTCCGGCCGAGGCGGCACGGGCCGTCCTGGGCGTCGTCGAACCACTGGCCTCCCCCTGAGCTTCCCGTCGCCTCCAGCGAGGCAACCGAAAGGAGACGGAGATGTCGTCCTCACCACCCCTGGCAACGCTGCCCGACGTGCGGCTCCAGCCGGACCGACCGCCGATCCTGCACATCGGGTCCCCCGGCGACGCGCCGTCCTGGGCGGCCGAGCACAGTGAAGCGCTGCGCGCCCAGGTCACCGAGCACGGCGCGCTGATCGTCCGGGGCCTGGGGCTGCGGGACGCCACTGAGGCCGGTGCCGTGTTCGCGGGGCTGGCCGGGGGCCTGATGGCGGAGCGGGAGGCCTTCGCCCCGCGCCGGACGTACGGCCCGGGGGTGTACTCCTCCGCGACCTGGCCGGCGAACCAGCCGATGTGCATGCACCACGAACTGAGCTACACGCTGGAGGTGCCCGGCCTGATGCTGTTCGCCTGCCTGACCCCACCCGGCCAGGGCGGCGCCACGGCGGTGGCCGACGCGGAACAGGTGCTCCAGGCGCTGCCGACCGAACTGAGCGAACGGTTCGAGCGCGAGGGGTGGCTGCTGACCCGCGCCTACAACGACGAGATCGGGGCCTCCCTGGCGGAGTCCTTCGGCACCGACGACCGCGCGGCGATCGAGGACTACTGCCGTGCCCAAGCCATCGACTTCACCTGGCAGCCCGACGGATCCCTGCGCACCCGCCAGCTGCGCAGCGCCGTGGTACGGCACCCGCTCACCGGCCGGCGCTGCTGGTTCAACCAGATCGCCTTCCTCAACGAGTGGACGCTCGCCCCGGAGGTGCGCGAGTACCTGGTGGACGAATACGGCCAGGACGCACTGCCGTTCAACACCCTCTTCGGAGACGGCACCCCGATCGGGGAGGACGTCGTCCAGCAGATCAACGCCACCTACGAGGAGCACACCCGCCGGGAGCCCTGGCAGGCCGGCGATCTCATGCTCGTCGACAACATCCGTACCGCCCACAGCAGAGAAGCCTTCAGCGGAGAGCGCCAGGTACTGGTGGCCATGGCCGAGCCCCGGCGCCTGCCCGACCGCTGCCCGACCCCGGAGGCAAGCCGACGATGACCGACCTGTTGTCCACCACCACCGAGCAGACAGGGCCCCGCCCGGACCCCACGCCGACCTTCGCGGTGATCCCCGGCGCCCAGGTCCAGCGGGCCCTCAGCGGGCGCGAGAGACAGATCGTGGAGCTCGTCGAGGCCACCTACCGGCTGCACGGCGCCGGCGACTCGGTCAACCCCCCGTCGTACTTCCTGCGTTTCCCGGACCGCCCCGCGGACCGGATCATCGCGCTGCCGGCGTCGATCGGCGGGCCGGTCCACGTCGACGGCCTGAAATGGATCTCCAGTTTCCCGGCCAACGTCGGTGCCGGTCGGCCCCGCGCCTCCGCGGTCCTCATCCTCAACGACCACGACACGGGCTACCCCTTCGCCTGCCTGGAGAGCTCCATCATCAGCGCGACCAGGACAGCGGCCTCCGCCGCGCTGGCGGCCGACTGGCTCAGCCGTACCCGGGCCCGTCCCGCGCGCATCGGCTTCTTCGGCACGGGCCTGATCGCCCGCTACATCCACACATTCCTGACCGGCACGGCCTGGACGTTCGACACGATCGGCGTCTACGACCTGTCCGCCGACAGCGCGGCCGGTTTCCGCGGCTACCTGGAGCGGACCGGAGACCCCGGACAGATCACCGTCCACGACAGCGCCGAGGAACTGATCCGCTCCAGCGACCTGGTGGTCTTCGCCACCATCGCGGGCGAACCCCATGTCACCGACCCGGACTGGTTCACCCACCACCCCGTCGTCCTGCACGTGTCCCTGCGCGATCTGGCCCCACAGATCCTGCTCTCCTCGGCCAACATCGTCGACGACGTCGAGCACTGCCTGAAGGCCGACACCTCTCCCCATCTGGCCGAACAGCTCACGGGCAACCGTGACTTCCTGGACGGCACCCTCGACGACGTCATGACCGGACGGCTCACCCCGCCGCCCGACCGGACGGTGGTCTTCTCACCCTTCGGACTCGGTGTCCTCGATCTCGCCGTCGGCAAGTACGTCTACGACGAAGTAGCCCGGGAGGGCCACCTCCACCTCATCGACGACTTCTTCCACGACCTGCGCCGCTACGGCTGAGGCCAACCGCTCGGCCCTGGCACCCGGAGGCCCACAGTGCCCGTCATCACCGCTCCCTACGCCTTCAACGAAGGACACCTCTACGTCGACCTCCAGCCGATCCTCGGGTGCCGTCTCCACCTCAAGTGCGAGGGCTTCAACTTCGCCGGCTCCGTCAAGTTGAAGGCCGCGAACGAGATGGTGGAGGCGGCCGAGCGGGACGGAATCCTGACGGCCGACTCGATCCTGGTGGAGTCCTCGTCCGGGAACCTGGGCGTGGCGCTCAGCATGATCGCCGCGAGCAAGGGTTACCGGTTCCTGTGTGTGACGGACTCCCGTTGCAACCTGTCGACCAGGCTCCTGATGGAGGCGCTGGGCAGCGAGGTGCACATCGTGGCCGACCTGGACTCCAACGGCGGCTTCCTGGGCAAACGGATCGACTACGTCCGCGCGCTGTGCGAGTCCGACGACCGTTATGTGTGGCTCAGTCAGTACACCAACGCGGGCAACTGGCGGGCGCACTACCGCACCACGGCACCGGAGATCGCCAGTTACTTCCCGCGGCTCGACGTGCTGTTCGTCGGCACGGGCACGGCTGGGACGCTGATGGGCTGCGCCCGGTACTTCCGGCAGTGGCACCGGCCGGTGCGGATCGTCGCCGTGGACAGCGTGGGCTCGGTGGCCTTCGGTGGCGAGCCGGGCCGCCGGATGATCCCCGGCCTGGGCATGAGCATGCGCCCGCCGCTACTGGACGAGTCCTATGTGGACGAGGTCATCCGGGTCGAGGAAGCGGACACCATCCGCACCTGCCACCGCCTGGCCCGCCGCGGGTTCCTGTTCGGCGGCTCCACCGGGACCGTGGTCAGCGGCGCGACGGACTGGCTGGCCCGGCACGGCACACGGAGCATCACCGCGGTGGCCATCGCCCCCGACCTCGGCGAGCGCTACCTCGACACCATCTACCAGACCAACTGGCTGCAGGACCTCTACGGTGAGGACATCCTCGACTCCGTGGAGGAGCCTGCCCCACCCCGGCGGGCCAAGCCCGTGCCACGACGCCGCGCCTTCGGCCGGGACCGCAGACGGGACCGTTGACCCACGGTGTCAGGAAGCGACGCCGTCCGCCCGCGCGGCCGGCGCGACGCGGCGCGGCATGTCGGACGGGCGCGGCGCTCGTCACGTGAGAGGGCCCGGGCCCGCGGCCACCCCGAGGACGAGGCCCCAGCCGACGGGGCGCCCATGCCGACCGATCGCTGACCCGGAATCAGCCGCCCACGCCGATCAGCCCCGTCAGGTACCGCCACAGCGAGGACCGTCGCTTGGCGGCCTGGTCCGGGACGGGCGTCTCGACCGGTTCGGCCGCCTCGGCCTCCTGCGGATCCGGTGTCCGCGGGGCCGCGGGCACTGTGGGCGAGGCGAGTTCGTACCGTACGGGCAGGGAACGCAGGCCGCGCATGAACGGGGAGGAACGCCAGGGGAGTTGGTCGGCCGGGAGGGCGAGTTCCAGGTGGGCGAAGCGCTCGCACAGGCGGCTCACACCCACCGCGGCGATCGCGGAGGCCAGCTCGCGGGCCGGGCACTGGCGGGGGCCCGCGCCCCAGGACAGGTGCGCCCGGCTGCTGATGGTGGAGCCCGGGGCCATCTGACCGGCGAAGACCGGGTCGGCGTGGGCGGCGGCGGAGGAGACCCACACCGGGTCGCCGGCGCGGATGGTGTAGGCGCCGAGCCGGGTGTCCTCGGCCGCGAACCGCGGCACGAAGTTGACCAGCGGCGGCTTGCGCATGACCACCCGGTTCATCGTCTCCCGCACCATCCCGGCGGACAGCACGGTCCGCACGCCGCCCTCGCCCTCGCCGGAGATCACCTCGACGACGGTGTTGGAGATGAGGATGCCGACGTGGTCGGAGGTCATGCCGAGCAGCATGAACAGTTCGCGGGCCAGCTCGTCGACCGAGAGGTCGGGGTGGGCGGCCAGCAGGAGCGAGGGGAAGTCGTCGCCCGGCTCCCGGAGCTTGGCCGCGGCGAGTTCGGCCAGCGTCTGCAGCAGCCGCTCCAGAGCGGGTTCCGCGTCGGGACCGGCGTCCAGGACCCGCCACATGTCCATCAGCGCGTCGTCACCCTGCGAGCCGGGAAAGCCGAGGAGATGGCTCGCGGCCATCAGCGGCAGCGGTCGCGAGAACTGCGCCGACAGGTCGGCCATGCCGGTGCCGCCGCCCTGTGCCAGCAGGGTGATGAGCTCGTCGGCGTAGGAGGTGACGGCCGCGCGCAGCCTCTTGGCCTGCGGCTGGCGCGGGTCCTGGAACGGGCGGAGCGCCGCGTCCCACGCCGTGCGCAGGGTGCGGTAGCCCGAACCGCCCTGGATCAGGACGTGATTGACCTCCAGGGAAGGGGCCAGCGGCCAGTCGGCGGGCACGCGGCCCTCCGTGCGGGCCCGCCAGTTCTCCAGCCCCTTCGGCCAGCCCTGGTCGTCCTGCAGCACCTGGAGCGCCTCGCGGTAGCCGAGCACCAGCCACGCAGGCACGCCCAGCAGATCGACGGGCGCGACCGGCCCGTGCCGCTCGCGCAGCCGCTCGTAGACGAGCGCGGGGCGCGTCTCGTAGTCCCGGGTCAGCAGCGGCTGCGGGGCCAGGTCCTCCAGCCGCGCGTCGCCGACGTCCGCCGATCCACCGTCGACCAGGTGCGATTCCATCGTGCTGAAGCCCTCCGACACTCCCCGCGACGGCCCGTCACCGGTGAGTGGTCGAGGGCCGGGGGGAGACCCTACCCCAGCGGCTCCCCCCGATCCACGGAAGGGTACCGGCGAGTACGAACTGGCGGTCCGTCACGTCGTCGGCCCCGCCTCCCGCCTCAGTTGACCGCCACCGGAGCCGGACGTCCGTAGAAGGTCATCGGGGCCCAGCCGCGCGACCGCACGTAGTCGGAGAGCGCGTTGGCAATGTCCTCGGGCGTCAGCTCGGGATACTTCTCGTTCGCCCCGACGACCTCCAGGTGGAAGCGGATCCCCACATAGGTCTCGACCCCGTTGCCCTCCGGCCATGAGGCACCCTGGAACTCGGTGTCCATCGGGAACTTCACGTCCGCCGACTCCGAGCCCTCGGCCGCCTGAGCGGTGGCCGACGAGGCGAAGACCGCTCCCGCGGCCGCGGTCCCCGAATATCCCAGCAGTGAACGTCTTGAGATCTCAGACATGTCAACTCCCCCTTGTCGATTGCTCATCGGGTCATGCCACGGGACGTCCGTGCCGAAACACCCGCCCCACCCCTACCCGTTGACTATCCCGGCACCTATTGGTTGAGTGGCTCATCCACTGAGCCACTGGGAGGACAGCGTGGAGGCACTGCCCCGCGACACCATCGTCGATGTCCTGGAAGGCCGTCTGCGCGAGGACATCCTCACCGGGCGGCACCCGGCCGGGAGTTACCTGCCACCGGAGCGGCGGCTGGCCGACGGCTACGGCGTCACCCGCACCACCCTCAAGCACGCGTTCGGCCGCCTGGTGCAGGCGGGACTGCTGGAGACCCGGCACGGTGTCGGCACCCGTGTGCGCGACTACCTGCGCCTGGGCGGAGCCGACCTGCTGCCCATGCTCGTACGGCACAGCCCCGACTGGATCGGTGAGGTCTTCGAAGTGCGGCGCGCCATCGGAGCGTTGATCGCCGAGCGCGCCGCGGCCCGGGCGACGAACCGGCAACACGCCGAGCTGCGCCTCCTGCTGGAGGCGGTGGGGGAGGCGGAGGACGGTGACGCCGTGCAGCTCGCGGACATCGAGGTCCACCGGGCCCTGGCCCGCGCCACCGGAAACCGGGTGTACGTCCTGCTGACCAACACCCTCTTCAACGCCTACCTGCCGGTGCGCGCCGCGCTCAGCGGCCCGTTCACCGACGCCGCGACGGCCCGGGCGCGCCTGGAGCCGGTGGTCGACGCCGTCACGGCCGGCGACGAGGCCGCCGCCCGGCGGGCGGCTGAGGAGTACCTGACGGCGACCGAGCGCATCATGCTGGAGGGCCTCGCATGACCTCCGCTCGCGCGACCGTCTTCAGCGAGACGATGCTCGGTACGCTGCGCCTCGACGACGAGGATCACACCCGCCGGGTACGCCTGGACCTCAGGGTCTTCACCGACCGCGTCCTGCGGTTGACCGGCACGACCCGGGCCCGCGCCACCGGGCGGACCCGGATCGCCGGATGGGCCGACGACGCGGGCACCGAGGGCGAGTTGGAGATCTCACCGCTCGCGCGGCGCCGTGTCCGCTACCGCATCGCGTTCACCGCCCACGGCCGCCGTCTGACCCTCGACGGCTGGAAGTCCGTGTCCCCGCTCAGACCCGTGGCCTCGATGACCGTACTGCCGTACACCCTGTACGAGAACGGCGCACGGATCGGCACCGGAACCCTCCGCTTTCCCCTGGCCACACAGCTCGTTCCGTTCCTGGCGAGCTTCCGCTTCCCGCGCCGGGAGAACCCGGACGCGCTCCTGGCCCCCCGGTGGAGCGGCGAGCCGGGCCGTACGGAGGTCTGGTACACCACCCTCACCGACCCGGCGACCGGCAGCGGGCTGTGGCTCCACCACGAACTCACCGCACCCGCCGACGGCTCCGCGCCGTACGCCCACGGCTGGGCCGCGGTGTTCCCCAAGGACGGACCCGTACGGCACGCCCGCTTCGGTCCCGCCGAGTGGGCCCCCGAAGCGGCAGGCTTCAGCGCCGACGGGGTCACGGTCGGGCCCGGAAGCCTCACCGGCGCGGCCGAGGGCGGCGCCCTGCGCTGGAAACTCACCGAACGCCCCCTGGCCGAGCCGCTGTTCACCTTCCCCCGATGGTCCTGGCGCCGGCCCCTGCTGCCCGCCGCCCAGATGCTCCCCGCCGCGCGGGCCCGCTACGACGGAACCTTCACGCACGACGGCACGACGCTGACGCTCACCGCGGCCCCGGGCGCCTCCGCCCGGATCTACGGCCACGGCAACGCCCGCCGCTGGGCCTGG
Organism: Streptomyces sp. NPDC039424; assembly: GCF_055639495.1. Taxonomy (NCBI): domain Bacteria; kingdom Bacillati; phylum Actinomycetota; class Actinomycetes; order Kitasatosporales; family Streptomycetaceae; genus Streptomyces; species Streptomyces sp. NPDC039424. The sequence goes on along the minus strand of NZ_JBVKAI010000006.1, from coordinate 375,940 downwards.
CTGCACGCCGACCTCGGCGGTGGGGACGTCCTGGAGATCGTCGCCGCCGTCTCCACACGGCCGGGCCTGCGCAGGCTTCCCCCGCTGGTCTTCCTGCGGCTGCTGCGCGACGGCCGCACCTGGCCGCGCCGCCCCGAGCGCCCGGCGGTCGGCTGGGCCGGCCCGGGACGCTTCCGCGCCGCCATCGACCTGCCCACCTGGCAGGTCTCCGGCCGCGCTGGTCTGCGCCGGATCCGCGTGGAGGTCACCCAGCCCGCCGACCGCACCCTCGCCCTGGACTACACCGATCCCGACGGCACCCACGCCGTCTGCCGCAACAGCGAACGCGCCGACGCCCACGTCCTGCTGGAGCGTTGGTGGTTCGGCGGCTGGCGCACCGAGGCCGAGTGGACGCTGAGCGGCACGGCCCACGCGGAGGTGGGTACGCGATGAGCCTGCCCGGCCTGGTGGCCGCCCTCATCGCCGACGACGGCACCGCCGACTGGCCCGCACGCGTCCCCGCGAGACTGGAGACGGTCCTCGCCTCGATGCCCCTCGCCGCCCGGACCGGCGTTCGGGCGGCGGCACGCGGCCTGGACGCCTACGCCAGGGCACGGACCGGGCGCGGGCTGGCCGCGCTCACCCCTGACGAGCGCGAGTCCGTACTCGACGGACTCGGCGCGCGACCCGCGCTCCTGGCGCTGCTGGACGTGGTCAAGGTGCCCGTCCTCCTCGCGGCCGGGACCGAGCGGATGCTCGACCACGGCCTGGCGGCGCACCGGCCCGCGCGGAAGGACCCACCGCTCGACTGCACGCCCGCCCACGCGTGGCCCGCGCGTGCCACGGCCGACGCCGTCGTCATCGGCTCGGGCGCGGGTGGCGCCATCGCCGCGCGCACCCTCGCTCGGGCCGGGCTCGACGTCGTCGTCCTGGAAGAGGGACGGCACCACTCCACCGAGTCGTTCGGCCGGCGCGCCCCGCTCGACCGGTTCACGGAGCTCTACCGCAACGGGGGAGCGACCCTCGCCCTCGGCAGCCCGCCGCTGCTGCTGCCGGTGGGCCGGGCCGTAGGCGGTACCACGGTCGTCAACTCCGGTACCTGCTACCGCACTCCGGACCACGTCCTCGCCCGCTGGAGCACGGACTTCGGGTTCGCGCCCGCCGACGGCTTCGGCCCCCTTCTGGACGAGGTCGAACGCACGCTCCAGGTGGCCACCCAGCCGCTGGACGTCCTCGGCGCCAACGGCCGGATCGCCCTGGCCGGGGCGCGCACACTGGGCTGGCAGGCCGCGCCGCTGCGCCGCAACGCGCCCGGCTGCGAGGGCTCCTGCCAGTGCGTCGTGGGGTGCCCGACCGGTGCCAAACAGAGCGTCCAGCTCTCCGTGCTGCCCGACGCCTGCGCCGCGGGCGCCCGCATCGTCACCGGAGCGCGGGTGGAGCGCGTCCTCGTCGACGCGGACCGCCCCGGAGGGCCGCGTGCGGCAGGGGTGCGCGTACGCCGGGAAGGCGGCGGGATCGAGATCCTCGCGCCCCTGGTCGTCGTCGCGGCGGGCGCTCTGGAGTCGCCGCCGCTGCTGCGCCGTTCCGGCCTCGGGCGGCACCCCCGCCTCGGCCGCAACCTCAGCGTCCACCCGGCCACGAGTGTCGCCGGGCGCTTCGCCGAGCCGGTCACGGCCTGGGAGGGCGTGCTGCAGAGCGTCGGCGTGGAGGAGCACCACCCTGCGGGCGTGCTCATCGAGGCCACTGCGACGCCGCCCGGCATGGGCTCCTTCGTGCTGCCGGGACTCGGCGCCGAGCTGCGAGGCGAACTGGAGGGCGCCGGGCGGCTCGCCACCCTGGGCGCGATGATCGCCGACCGGCCCTCCGGCCGCGTGCTGGGCCGTGACCGTACCCTCCCGCGCTACGACCTCGACCGCCGCGACGCCGGCCGTCTGATGCTGGCGGTGCGGGCCATGGGCGAGCTGCTCTTCGCCGTGGGCGCCGAGGAAGTGCTCACCGGCATCACCGCCACGCCCCGGGTGCGCAGCCTGGCACAACTGGACGCCGTCCTGGCCGGCACCGCCGCGCGGCAGCTCCACCTGTCGGCCTACCACCCCACCGGCACCGTCGCCGCCGGTGCGGACCCGCAGCGCTTCCCGGCAGACGCGGCCGGACGGCTCCGCGGCGTGCACGGCGTGCTGGTCGCGGACTCGTCCGTACTCCCCGGCTGCCCCGAGGTGAACCCGCAACTGACCATCATGGCGGCAGCCCTGGCCATCACACGGGCGCATCAGGGGTCATGACCGGCCGGGACTCCACCGGGCGCACAGGTGACGCACAGGCGGCGCGCGGATTCGGGTGAACCACCAGGTCCAAGATCCCCTCTACCAGGGCGACCTACCAGACTCTCAGGAGATCGGAGACAGCCCCATGCGCCTGTTCACCCCCCACAGATCCGCGGTGCGCCGCACGGCCGCCGCCGTCGTCGCGGCCGGCGCCGCACTCGGGCTCACCGCCGTGTCGACCGGGACGGCCGACGCGGCCCCGTCGGCGCACCCCGGCCGCCCGGCCAGCCCCATCATCGGCGGCAGCCAGGCACCCGTCGGCGCGTACCCGTTCATGGCGGCCCTGCTGTCGAAGGGTCAGGGCAAGCCGCAGGACCGGCAGTTCTGCGGCGGCAGCCTGCTCGACGCGCAGATCGTCATGACGGCCGCGCACTGCGTCGTCGGTGAGGAGCCCCGGCAGCTGGAGACGGTCGTCGGCCGGACCGTGCTGTCGAAGAAGAACCAGGGCCACCTGCGCAACGTCACCGAAATAGTCGTCCACCCCCGTTACACCAGGGGGCAGGAGGCGTACGACGTCGCGTTCCTGATGCTGGACAAGCCCGTCACCGGCATCGCCCCGGTCCACCTGCCGACCGTGGGCACGGACGCGCTGATCCGCCCGGGTGCGAAGGCCACGGTCATCGGCTGGGGCAACACCGACACCGAGGTGACGAACTACCCGGACCGGCTGCGCACGGTGGATGTCCCGATCGTGTCGCACATCGAGTGCAAGGCGTCGTACGAGAGCTACGACAAGAAGGTCAACGTCTGCGCGGGCGTCGAGGGCAAGGACTCCTGCCAGGGTGACAGCGGCGGACCGATGTTCCGCAAGCTGCAGGGCCGCCGCGGGGTGTACCAGGTGGGCGTCGTGTCCTACGGCGACGGCTGCGCCGAGCAGGGCGCTCCCGGCGTGTACACGTACACCGGTTCGGCCAAGCTGTGGGACACGATGGGCGAGTCCGCGAAGGGCAGGAAGGTGAAGCGGCTGCTCGGCCGCTGAAGCCGGTGAAGCAGTCCCTGTGGCCCCGAGGACGCGGGGGCACAGGGACTGTCCCACGGTCACCGTCCCGGCGCCCCCGCGCGCAGGCCGTCCATGACGAGGTCCAGGAGGCGGGTGGCGCGTTCCTGCCAGTCGTCGCGGGGATCGATCTGCCAGAGCCCGGCGATGGCCAGGAGGAAGTCGTCCGCGGTCACTCCGGGGCGGATGGTGCCGGATTCTTGGCCGGCGCGCAGCAGGAGTTCGGCCGCGGCGGTCACCGGGGTGTGGGGCGGCTTGGCGGGCCCCCCGGGCGTGCTCGTCGCCTGGCGTATCGCGTCGGCCAGGCCGACCTTGGTCAGGGCGAACTCGGCGAGCCGGTCCATCCACGCGCGCAGGGCCTGATCGGGTGCCCGGTCCGCGAGCAACTGGGCCGCGCTGTCGGCGACCTGCCGCATCTCATGGCGGTAGATCTCGAGGACGAGCGCCTCGCGGTTGGGGAAGTTGCGGTAGAAGGTGCCCTGTCCGACGCCCGCCTTCTTGGCGATCATGTTGAGGGGGGCGTCGGCGTTCCGTGTCAGCTCGGTCAGGGCGACCTCCAGGATGCGCTCACGGTTGCGTTGCGCATCCGAGCGCAGGGGTGCGTCCTTCTTCTGCTGCACTCGTCCTCCTCGAGGGCTCGTGGCCGAACCCCGTCCTTGCTAAGCGGACAGCTGTCCGTTACGTTGGGCTGGTAGCGGACAGCTGTCCGGTTGAGTTCACCATAGCCGTGGACGCGGCCGGGCCGCAGTGCGGCCGCCCATCCTCCGACACCTGATCCGTCCGGCCATCGGACCGTCCTGTCTGTTCCGGAAAGCGAAAGAAGCTGCTCATGGCGTTATCGGCGTCCAGCGACATCATCCTGAACGTCAACGGCGAGAAGTACCCGCTGTCCGTCGACCACCGCACCACCCTGCTCGACGCTCTGCGCGAGCGGCTCGACCTGACCGGCACCAAGAAGGGCTGCGACCAGGGGCAGTGCGGCGCCTGCACCGTCCTGGTGGACGGACGCCGGGCCGTGGCCTGCCTGCAGCTGGCGGTGGCGGCCGAGGGGCGTGAGATCACCACCATCGAAGGCGTGGCCGAGGGCGAGCGACTGCATCCGGTACAGCAGGCCTTCCTCGATCTGGACGGCTTCCAGTGCGGCTACTGCACACCGGGACAGATCTGTTCGGCGATCGGCGTGATCGAGGAGCACGCGGCCGGCTGGCCGAGCGCCGTCACCGACGACCTCAGGCCCGAAGCAGGTCCGCCACCGCTGTCCGCCGACGAGATCCGGGAACGGATGAGCGGCAACCTGTGCCGCTGCGGAGCATATGTGTCGATCGTCGAGGCGGTCGCCCGGGCGGCCGCGACCGGGGCGGACCGGTCTGCCGCGGCGCGGGCCGGTGCCGACGCGGAGAAGGGGGAGAGCGCGGCATGAAGGAGTTCGACTATGCGAGGGCGTCCGACGTCGCCGGCGCGGTCGCCCTGCTCGGCGCCGATCCCGACGCGCGCTTCCTCGGCGGGGGCACCAACCTCGTCGATCTGATGAAGGCCGGCGTCGAACGTCCCGACCGGCTCATCGACGTACGAGACCTTCCACTGGCCCGCATCGAACCGACCGACGCAGGCGGACTGCGCATCGGTGCGACCGTCACCAACAGCGACCTGGCCACCCACCCCGAAGTCCGGCGCCGCTACCCGGCGTTGGCGCAGGCGGTGCTGGCCGGTGCGTCGGGGCAGCTGCGCAACATGGCCACGGTCGGCGGGAACCTGCTGCAGCGCACCCGCTGCGGCTACTTCACCGACGTGACCAAGCCGTGCAACAAGCGTGTCCCCGGCAGCGGTTGCCCCGCCACAACAGGCGAGCACCACAACCACGCGATCCTGGGCGCGACCGACCACTGCGTGGCCGTACATCCCTCGGACATGGCCGTCGCGCTGACCGCCTTCGACGCCGTGGTCCACTACGAAACCGCCGACGGCCCCGGCGAGTTGCCGATCGGCGCGTTCTACCTGCCCGTCGGCGACACCCCGCACCGCGAAACCGCCCTGCCGCCGGGCGCCCTGATCACCGGCGTCACACTGCCGCCCGCCCCGGTCGCCGCCCGCTCGCGCTACCGCAAGGTACGGGAACGCGCCTCGTACGCGTTCGCCATCGGCGCGGTCGCCGCCGCGATCGACGTCCGTGACGGAGTCGTCCAGGACGTGCGCCTGGCCTTCGGGGCGGTCGCCTCCCGTCCCTGGCGCGCCACCGCGGCCGAAGCGGTACTGACCGGCGCGCCGGCCGACGCCGAGACCTTCGCCGCCGCGGCAGCCGCCGAGCTGGCGGCCGCACGGCCCCTGCCGCACAACGGATACAAGGTGGCCCTGATGCGCAACCTCGCCGTGGCCGTGCTTGCCGAACTCGCCGAGGAGGCCACCCGATGACCACCCTCACCACCGGGACCACCGGCACCAGGACGTCGAGGCCCGCCACCGGCACCCCGCACACCCGCGTGGAGGGCCGGGACAAGGTCACCGGAACGGCCCGCTACGCGGCGGACATACCCTTCGCCGAACTCGCACACGGCTGGCTGGTGTTGTCCACGATCGCCCGCGGGCGCATCCGCGCGATCGACACCGCTCCCGTCCTCGCCATGCCGGGCGTCCTCACCGTCCTCGACCACCGCAACGCCCCGCGGGTCGACACCGACTACACCACCCTGCTCGGCACGCGGCCGGACCCGACCTGCGCCGTCTTCCAGCACGACCGGGTACCGCACCTGGGCTGGCCGGTGGCGCTCGTCGTCGCCGAGACACCCGAGCAGGCCAGGGAGGCGGCCGAGGCGCTCGTGGTGCACTACGAACAGCAGCCGCACGACGTCGAGTTCATCGGTGAACACCCCGACGCCTACCCCCTGGACGGCCATATGCCGGCGGTGACGGGCAAGGGAGACCTCGAGTCCGAACTCGCCGCGTCCGCCGTCGTCCTGGACGCCGAGTACACCACCCCCGAAGAGCACCACAACCCGATGGAACCGCATGCGGCGACGGCCCGCTGGGACGACGGCCGACTCGAAGTCGTCGACTCCAACCAGGGCGCCACCTGGGTCGTGGGCGAACTCGCCCACCTCTTCTCGCTCGATCCCGCCGCGGTCCGCGTACGCTCCGAACACGTCGGCGGCGGCTTCGGCAGCAAGGGCGTCCGCGCCCACCAGGTGGCCGCCGTGATGGCCGCGACGGCCCTGCGACGCCCGGTCCGCGTCGTCCTGACCCGCCGCCAGATGTTCTCGCTGGCGGGCTACCGCAGCCCCACCTCCCAGCGGATCAGGCTCGGTGCCGACGCCGACGGGCGGCTGCGTGCACTGGAACACCGCTCCCTGAGCCTGACCTCCACCGTGTACGAGTTCGTCGAGCCCGCCGCCGGGGTGCCACGGACCATGTACGACGCCGATGCCCATCACACGGCCAACCGCATCGTACGGCTCGACGTACCGAGCCCGACCTGGATGCGCGCGCCGGGCGAGGCGCCGGGGTCGTTCGCCCTGGAGGCCGCGCTCGACGAACTCGCCGAGCAATGCGGCGTCGACCCCATCGAACTGCGCCTGCGCAACGAACCCGAGCAGGGGCCGGTCTCCGGCCTTCCGTTCGCCGGCCGCAATCTGCGCGCCTGCTTCCAGGAGGGCGCCCGCAGGTTCGGCTGGGCGGACCGGGACCCACGCCCCGGCCGGCGCCGCGACGGACGCTGGCTTCTCGGCACCGGCACGGCGGCGGCATCCTTCCCGGCCGGTGCCGCGCCCTCCACGGCGGCGGTGACCGCCCAGGCGGACGGCACCTTCACCGTGCGGATCGCCGCGGCGGACATCGGCACCGGCGCCCGGACCGCCCTCACTCTGGTCGCGGCGGACGCGCTGGACGTGACGCCGGACCGGGTCCGGGTACGCATCGGGGACAGCGACTTCGGACCCGCGATGATCGCCGGCGGCTCCATGGGCACCCGCTCCTGGGCCTGGGCCGTCACGGCGGCGGCCGGCGAACTGCGCGAGCGGCTCGCCCTGGACACCGGCATTCCCCCGGAGGGCATCACGGTGCGGTCGGACACCACCGCCGCCATCGGGGCCCTCACGCAGAAGGAACGCCACTCCTTCGGGGCGCAGTTCGCCGAGGTGGCCGTGGACGTCACCACCGGTGAGGTGCGCGTGCGGCGCATGCTCGGCATCTTCGCGGCGGGCCGGATCATCAACCCGCTCACCGCGCGCGGCCAGTTCGTGGGCGGCATGATCTGGGGCATCTCCATGGCCCTGCACGAGGAGGCGGTCCGGGACCCGGCCTTCGGCGGCCAGGTCGGTGCCGACCTCGCGGGCTATCACGTGGCCACGCATGCCGACGTGCCGCTCGTCGAGGCGGACTGGGTGGACGACCCGGACCCCGACGACCCGGTCGGCATCAAGGGCATCGGGGAGATCGGCATCGTGGGCGCCGCGGCGGCCATCGCCAACGCGGTCTGGCACGCGACCGGCGTACGGCACCGGAGCCTGCCCATCCGTCCGAGTCGCGTCCTGCCCGCCGATCCCGGTGGAGGAGCACCGGATGCTTGACATCGCCGGGGAGTTGCACGGCTGGATGGAGGAGGGCCGCGGCTTCGCCGTCGCCACGGTGGTGTCCGTCACCGGCAGCGCACCGCGCGGCCCCGGCGCCGCGCTCGCCGTCGACAGCTCCGGCACCGTCGTCGGCTCCGTCTCCGGGGGCTGTGTGGAAGGCGCGGTGTACGACCTGTGCCTCCAGGCACTCCACGCCGGTGAGAGCGTCACCGAACGGTTCGGCTACAGCGACGAGGACGCCTTCGCCGTAGGGCTGACCTGCGGCGGCACCATCGACGTCCTGATCACGCCGGTCGGCGCCGGAGCACCCGCCGGGGCGGTGCTCCGCTCGGCGCTGTCGGCCGCCGTCCGGGGCGAGCCCACCGCCCTCGCCCAGGTCGCCCGAGGCCCGGCCGAACTCCTGGGCAGGGCCGTGCTGGTGCGCCCCGACGGCACGTACGAGGGCGGTCTCGGCGGCCACGAGGACCTGGACCGCTCGGCACGGGCCAGTGCCCGGGCGATGCTGGAGACCGGGCGCACCGGCACGGTCGAGCTCTCGGGGGACGGCTCGTACTGCCCCGGCGGGCTCACGCTGCTGGTCGAATCGAACGTGCCGCCGCCCCGAATGATCGTCTTCGGGGCGATCGATTTCGCCGCCGCGCTGGTGCGTGCGGGCAAGTTCCTCGGTTACCACGTGACCGTCTGCGACGCCCGGCCCGTCTTCGCCACGCGGGCCCGCTTCCCCGAAGCCGACGACATCGTCGTCGACTGGCCGCACCGCTATCTGCGGCGCACCGGCACCGACGGCCGTACGGTGCTCTGCGTGCTCACCCACGACGCGAAGTTCGACATACCCCTTCTCCAGGCGGCTCTGGGGATGCCGGCCGCGTTCATCGGCGCGATGGGTTCACGCCGCACCCACGAGGAACGCAACCGGCGGCTGCGCGAAGCCGGGGTGAGCGAACGGCAGTTGGCCCGGCTGAGGTCCCCGATCGGGCTCGACCTCGGCGCCCGCACACCGGAGGAGACCGCCCTGTCGATCGTGGCGGAGGTCATCGCGGCCCGGCGAGGAGGCACGGGGGTTCCGCTGACCGGCTCCGACTCGCCGATTCACCATGACCGGGAGAGCGTGGCGGCACCGGGGCCGTCCGAGGTGCGGAACGCGTCGTGACCGGGCGAGGCGCCGCCGGATTCGGGGTCGGCCGGGCATCGTCCTGAGGGGGCGGGGCGGCCGGATTCGAACCGGCGTCCTCCGAGATGCTGTCGCGGCGCACTACCTCTGTGCTACGACCCCGCCCTGCTCGCGATCATAGGCTCCAACTCCCCAGTCGGCCAAGGCGTTTTGACGCGACACCCCCTACCGCTCCCCCAGCAACCCCCTGCACGGCGGTCACCGGCCCCCGGACCGCCGCCGAACGCCCCTGCCAGGTCCTCGCCCCCGGCGAGTCTGTGGACGACCACAGAACCAACCGGCAGGAGGCATTACATGCGTCGTCCACTCGTCGCCGCGGCCGTGACGTCCGCCGCTCTCACTCTGTGCACCGTGGCCGCCTCACCGGCCACGGCGGTACCCGCCGACAAGAGCCAGGTACTGGCCAGTTGGACCCAGACCAGCGCGAGCAGCTACAACACCTGGGCCGCCGCCCGCGCCAACCAGGGCTCCTGGAGCGCCTACGCCTTCAACTGGAGCACCGACTACTGCTCCACGTCCCCCGACAACCCCTTCGGCTTCCCCTTCCAGATGTCCTGTGCCCGGCACGACTTCGGCTACCGCAACTACAAGGAAGCAGGCACCTTCGCCGCCAACAAGGCACGCCTGGACAGCGCCCTCTACGCCGACCTGAAGAGAGTCTGCGCGGCCTACAGCGGCGTCAAGCTGACCTCGTGCAACGCACTCGCCTGGACCTACTACCAGGCCGTCGACAAACTCGGCAGCTGACGGGCGGCGGAGCATGCGCCGAACTGCCCGGACGGCCGGGCAGTTCGGCGACGCGGACGGCACGCGCGGTGCCGGTCAGGTGTTGCTCGTCATCCGAACTGGCCGGGCTGGTAGTCGCCCGCGGGCTGCTGGACGATGACGTTCATGCGGTTGTAGGCGTTGATGAGGGAGATGAGGGCCACCAGGGCGGCGAGCTGCTCCTCGTCGTAGTGCTTGGCGGCGTTCGCCCAGGCCTCGTCCGTGACACCGCCGGCCGCGTCGGCGATGCGGGTGCCCTGCTCCGTCAGCTCCAGGGCGGCGCGCTCGGCGTCGGTGAACACCTTGGCCTCCCGCCAGGCCGCGACCAGGTTGAGGCGCGTCGAGGTCTCCCCGGCGTGCGCGGCGTCTTTGGTGTGCATGTCGGTGCAGAAGCCGCAGCCGTTGATCTGGCTGGCGCGGAGCTTCACCAGTTCCTGCGTCGCGGCCGGCAGGGTCGAGTCCGAGACCGCCTTGCCTGCCGAGTTGATGTACCTCAGGAACTTGGCGGCGACCTGGCTGCCGAAGAGGTTCAAGCGAGCGTTCATGGTGGACTCCTCTGTGGCGCTGTGTGTGCTTACACCTCCCTGACGGAACGGATCGGCGACATGTGACAGGCCGGCACCGGCCGGTTTCGGCCGAACCGGTCGCCGCCCCGACGGACGGCGACCGGTGGTGGACTACTTGGAGCTGTCGACGCCGACCGTGAGGGTCGCCTTGTATCCGTCCGACACGCTGGAGCCCAGCGCCGTCAGGGCCAGCAGACCGGACGAGGCACCACCGTCGTCGTAGATGCTGTCGTCCTCGAGCAGGGTCTCCTTCGTGGTGTTGTCCGAGTACGGCGAGATGGCCTGGATCTCCGCGTTGATGTCCGGGTCGAAGAACAGCTGGCCGGTGTGGATGATCTCGCCGCCGGTGTACGAGTCGTCGGTGAGCGTGACGTCCGTGTGCACTCGCATATGGACGTGGACCGCACGGGACACGTAGTGGCCGGGCCAGATCGAGGTGATCGAGCACTGGCCGTTCTCGTCGGTCGTCTGCCCGCCGCGCAGGAACGTACCGTTGTCCTCCTCGTCGTGACCGTTGCCGCCGACGAATCCGGAGTACTCGCCGAGCGAGTCGCAGTGCCAGATCTCGACGAGCGCGTCGGCCAGCGGCGCGCAGTCGTTCGCGGTGTCGACGACCGTGAAGGTGTACTGGACCTCGACGCCCTCCTTGTCCTCCCTGATGTCCTCGCGGACGAGGGCGCCGTCGAGGGAGTAGGGACCCTCGGTGACCTCGGCGTTCAGGGTGCACACGGTGGTGGTGGCGGTCGCCGGGGCGGAGGCCGAGGCCTTGGTCTGCGGCTGCGTGTCGGCAACCGTGTCGGCAGAGGCGAGCCCGGCCGCCGCGAGGCCGCCGGCGACGGCGATGGTGCCGCCACCGATGAGGACGCGACGCCGCTGGACGCCCTTGTCCCGGCGGTGCTTGGCGGGCTGGTTCCCCGCCTCGTGCTGCTGGTGGTGCTCAGAGTTTCCCGTCATGGGCATGAAAGTTAGGGGCGAATCTGAGGAAAGCCTTGATGTGCGGCTGTGAATAGGTTGGGGATCTAAGCCTCAACTCACGGTGTTTCCAGGGCGGTTGGCGCGCAACCCCCGCATCCCCCTTACGCCACCCGCCCGCCCGGGCGGGAAGAGTCTGCCGGGGCGGGCGGGTGGGACGACAAGCCTCTCAGTCCCCCAGCAGGGATCCGGTGGAGACCTCGTCGCGGCTCATCCAGCCACTGTTGCGGGCTGCTTTCGTGCAGGAAGGGACTCTCGTCACCAGACGGCGGTGCTGACCGAGGAGGTTCACGTCCCAGTACTTGTCGTCGTAGCCGATACCGAGCGCCACGACGTCCCGGTTCATCAGGGCCTTGTGGAAACCGTTGTGCGGGTCCGGGTCGGTGGCCATGTCCGCGAAGAATCCGTCGTGGTCGTAGCCGTGGAACATGTACTCCATGATGTAGGAGGAGAAGATGTGGGCGTCGCTGAGCCGCGTCCGCTGGCTCTTGCCGTCGCTGCCGGTCGAGGTGAGCTCGCCCGTCTTGGCCATGTCCCGTGCGTGGCTCTTGGCCACATCTGACGCGACGTCGGAGACGAGCAGCAAGGGCAGGCGTTCATCGGCCCGTTCCTTGTTGATCTCGCACACGATCCAGTCGACGTTCGGGTAGTACTCGCGCTGCGACACAGCCTCTTCTCGTCCGGCCGGCTGCACCGGGGCGGGGGCCGCAACGGCCTGTACCGGAGTGAGCGGTCCGAATAGGGCGGTCGCCGCAACCGAAACCGCCGCCATCGCCAAGCGATTCACGTTGACACCTCTCTGCGGAGCGCACCGAACCGACTGGCCGGGCGACAGGAGTGTGCCCACCCGACCAGACGTCGGCACGGGGGATGAGCCAACGTCACTCGGACGAACCAGGCCCTCGGCCTCGTACGGGCGGTGTACATCGGGATGGCGTCAGTCGCCGATGGACCCGATCACCGTGCAGAAGTTGCCGGCGTTCGACTCGTAGTCGCCGCCGACCGCGCCGACGGCGGGAGCGTAGAGGGCGCCGCCGTGGAACGACTGGTCGCACTTCACGGACTGGAAGTTGCCGATGGTGATGCCGAACGGGTTCGGGTCCTTGTGGTCGTGGTCGCCGTTGGCGCTGGCGACGCCTCCGCCGGCCAGGCCGAGACCGCCGACAGACTTTTTCGGACAATCCGCCCAGTCGACTGCATCCGGAAACCACACTCCGCTGCTGGTGTGGATCAGCGGGTCAGGCCGCCGAGGGCCGGATGTTCTGGTTGAGGCGGAACAGGTTCGTGGGATCGTAGGTGTCCTTGACCCTCACGAGCCGCTCGTGGACCGCGTCCGGGTACGAGGCGCGCACCTTGTCCTCGGCGGCGTCACCGGTGAAGTTGACGTACATGCCCCCGTGGCCGTGACGCGCGATCTCCTTGCGGGTGTCACGGGCCCAGGTGACATGCAAGTCGAAGCCCGACGCGTCGGGGGAACGCGCGATCACGTTGCACAGGACGCCCGGCTCCCGCTGGCTGAAGGCCGTGGCCTCGGCGGGCACGCGGGCGTGGGCACCGCCCAGTTGGTGCAGATGCAGCTCGCTGAAGGGCGTGGGTGTCGTCTTGTGGCGCCGCAGCACGGTGTCGATCGCGGCGTCGGACGGCTCGATGAACGCCGACGTGAAGTAGTTGTGGGCGCCGGCCGTCCACATCGGGTCGAGCAGTGACTGCATGGCCGTGTACGGCATCGGGCCCATCAGGTCGGCGATGGGAGTGCCCAGCGTGCGCAGCGGGCCGACGGCCGCTTCGCCGGCCGCGGGGTCTCCCGCGTACATGCCGGCCAGGACCACCACACGGGTGCCGTGGACTTCCGGGGGCAGGAACGGCAGCGGGGGCGCGGTCGTCAGGACGACCATGGTGGTCAGTTCGTCGGGCATGCGTCCGGTCAGCTCGCGCCAGCCCATGACCACCTGCCGGGCCTCGTCGAGGGGGTAGAAGATCAGGCCTGCCAGCACCTGCGGCCCGACCAGATGCAGCTGGTACTCGAGCGAGGTCACGACACCGAAGTTGCCGCCGCCACCGCGCAGGGCCCAGAACAGCTCGGCGTGCTCTCGCGGGTCCGCGTGTACGACGCGGCCGTCGGCGGTGACTACCTCGGCCGCCGTCAGGTTGTCGGAGGTCAGTCCGTGGCGCCGCAGGAGCCAGCCCACGCCGCCGCCGAGAGTGAAACCGGAGATGCCGGTCGTGGAGACCAGGCCGCCGGGCACGGCGAGACCGAAGGCCTGGGTCTCGTGGTCGAGGTCGCCCCAGGTCAGGCCGGCCTGGGCGACCACCCGGCGCTTCACGGGATCCACGAAGGCGCCCTTCATCGGTGACAGGTCGATGACGATGCCGCCCTCGCAGGTCGAGAACCCCGCGATACTGTGCGCGCCGCCGCGCACGGCGACGAGCAGACCCTGGCTGCGTGCGAACTCGACGGCGCGGATCACGTCCGCGGTCCCGGCGCAGCGCACGATCAGGGCCGGGTGCTTGTCGTGGGCCGCGTTCCAGACCGCCCGGGCCTGGTCGTAGGCGGCGTCGTCAGGGCGCACGACGGTGCCGCGCAGGCCTGCCTCCAGTTCGGTGATGGTGGCGTCCCCCAGGACGCCCGTTGCCGCGTCGATCGACATGGTCGGCTCCTCGGTGTGAGTGCTTGCGCTTATGTTCAAGGACCGTAGGCAGTGCCTCTTAGCACTCACTCAGCAGCCGCTTCGGCCGGTGGGCGCCGGAGACACCGTGCGCCGCAGAGCGGCCTGGCCGCGTACGTCGCCGAGCTGGGCGAAGAGGTCACCGGCCCGGGCGGCGGACGCCTCGGCGGCGTCGCGCTCGCCCGTCTGCCGCAGCAGCCGCGCCAGCATGAGGGCGACCCATCCGGCGGCGGAGGGCGACCCGGCGACGTGCTCCAGACGCTGGGCGCGGGTCAGCAGCGTGCGGGCTCGCGCGGGGGCACCCGCGGACCGGGCCACGAGCCCGAGGTGGAGCAGGCTGTTGGTGATGCCTGGGATGTCGTCGGTCTCCTCGAAGCCCGCGAGGGCACGGGCGATGGTGGCCCGCGCGTTCTCGGTGTCCCCGGTGGCCAGGTGGAGCAGGCCGAGGCAACCGAGGGTGATGCCCTCCGCCCGGCGGTCGCCGAGTCGGCGCCTGATCGCCAGTGCCGCGTCGAGGTACTCCCGTGCCGCGTCGTGGTCGCCCCGGCCGCGGTGGATGTTGCCGAGCGTGTTGAGGGCCAGGGACTCCCCGTGCGGGTCGGCGAGTGTGCGGAAGCAGTCGGCGCCGCGCTCGGCCGCTGTCGTGGCGGCGGCGATGTCGCCCTCCAGACGGGTCGCCCACGCGAGATTCGTCAGGAGGTAGCCGCGTGCCCGGGACGGGCCGACCGTGCGTCCGGCGAGCACCGTCTCCTCGAAGAACAGCGAAACCTGCCCGGCCTCGTCCTCCTCGACCGTGTATCCCGGTGTCATGACCGGGAAGAACGGGCGGCTGTCCGCCGCGACCTCCTCCAGCAGGCGCAGACTCTCCGCACAGGCCTCGCGGGCCACCGTGCCCTCGCCCCGGCAGACGGCCCAGACGCCGTCGAGGTGCGCGGCGGCGGCGAGGACCGAGGGTTCGCCCGTGTCACGGGCCAGATCGCGGGCCTGGGCCAGAGCGGTACGGGCGCGGTCCCATGTGCCGCGCATCCAGAGCAGAACCGCCTGCTGGTAGCAGGCGTACGCCAGCGCCGCCGGGTCCGGCCGTCGCTGATGGATCCCCACGATCTGCGCGGCGATGTCCTCCAGCGGGGATCCGTCCCCCAGGCGGATCGCCAGCACGGCCCGCCCCATCAGCGCCCTCGCACGCTGCGGTGTGGGCTCCGGCGCGGCGGCCAGGGTGTCGTCGAGCCAGCGCCGGCCCTCGGCCAGGCGCCCGCGTTCGGGCCAGAACGAGCGCAGCGCGACCGCCAGCCGCAGCGCCCTGTCCGGTTCGTGGCGCAGGAACGAGCGCAGCGCGGCACGGAGGTTGTCGTAGTCGGCCTCCAGCTCCAGCGAGGTCGCCCCGCAGACTCCGGTGGGCGGCTCGCGGTCCCGCGCCTCGGCGAGTTCCAGGTAGTAGCGCCGGTGCCTGGCCTCGGTCGCCGCCAGTTCCCCGGTGGCCCGCAGGCGCTCCGCGGCGTACTGGCGGATCGTCTCCGGCAGCCGGTAGCGGGCCTCGTCCTGCCGGGGCTCCACCCACACCAGGGATTTGTCGGCGAGCCGGCCGAGAAGGTCCAGTACGGGGGTGCGGTGGGGGCCGTCGGCGCACACCTCCTCGGCGGCGGCCAGCGAGAACCCGCCCGCGAAGACCGCGAGCCGGCGGAACAGGCGCCGTTCCTCCTCGTCGAGCAGCCGGTGGCTCCACTCCAGGGTGGCCAGGAGTGTCTCCTGGCGGGTCACGCCGCGCCGGCTGCCCCGGCCGAGCAGGACCAGGGCGTCGTCGAGCCGTTCGGCGATCTGGCGCGGGGCCAGCACCGGCACCCGGGCCGCCGCCAGCTCCAGGGCCAGGGGCATTCCGTCGAGCCGGAAGCAGATCTGGGCCACAGCCGCCGCGTTCTCCGAGGTCAGCCGGAATCCGGGGGCCGCGTCGGCGGCCCGTTCCACGAACAGTCGCACGGAGGCGAAACGGCCCAGTTCCGCCACGGACGGAAGCCGGCGCGGATCCGGCAGACCCAGGGACGGCACCCTGAAGGTGCGTTCCCCGTAACTGCGCAACGGCTCCCGGCTGGTCGCGAGCACGGCGACGTCCGGGCAGCGGGTGATGACCTCCGAGGCCAGGGTGGCGCACGCGTCGACCAGGTGCTCGCAGTTGTCCAGCACCAGCAGCATGTCCCGGCCGGCGAGCTGTGCCAGCAGCGCTTGCCGGGTCCCGCCGGACGGCGGGAGTTGCAGCCCGAGGGCCGCGGCGACCGCCTCGGGGACGAGGTGCGGCTCCGTCAGCGCGGCGAGGTCCACGAACCACGCCCCGTCCCGGAAGCGGTCGCCGCGACGGGCCGCCACGGCGAGCGCGAGCCGGGTCTTGCCACAGCCTCCGGCCCCGGTGAGGGTCAGCAGCCTGCTCCGCCCGAGCAGCCTCTCCACCTCGGCCATCTCGCGCTCCCTGCCGACGAGGGCGGTCACCGGAGTCGGCAGATTGTGCCGCGGCGCGTCCGGCCGCTGCTCCGCGGCGTCGACCGAGTCGGCCAGCAGGAGACGGAAGAGGCGACGCGTCTGCGGGTCGGGATCGGCGCCGGTGTCACGGCGCAGCGCGTCCCGCAGACGCTCGTACACGCCGAGCGCTTCCCGGCGCCGCCCCGCGTCGGCCAGCGCCCGCATCAGTGCCCGGTGGCCGGGCTCGTCCAAGGGGTCCTGGGCGACCAGGGACCGCAGTACGTCAATGGCCTCGGTCGTGCGGTGATCGCGCCCCAGCGCCTCGGCCAGCCCCAGCCTGAGCGCCGTGCGCCGCGTCTCCAGCTCCGCCGCCGCCTCGCCCGCCCACGGCTCGTAACGGTCCTCGGGCAGCAGCCCGGGATCGGCCAGGCTGAGCGCGGCACGGTAGTCCGCCGCCCCGCCGCTGTCCGAGGCCCTCCGTGCCGCCTCGTCGAGTTCGTCGAGGTCGATCCGCACGCCGCCGTCGGGACCGAGCAGCACCATGTCGTCACGGAGCACCACGATGTCGCCCGGCGCCCCCGTGGAGGCCAGCGCACGCCGCACGGCGTGCAGCACCTGGTGCAGGTTGTTCGACGCGGCCGCCTGGTCCAGGTCCGGCCACAGCAGGTCGTAGAGCCGCTCCCGGTGCATCCGGTGGCCCGGTGACAGGCACAGCAGTTTCAGCAGGCTCCGGGCCTTGCGCAGCCGCCAGGCCCCGGCGGCGACCGGGCGGTCCTCCACCGCCACGGCGAACCCGCCGAGGAGCCGGATGCGCACCTCATCGGCCATGGCTGCCCTCACGAGCAGGCTACCGGCCTGACCGGATCCACGCGTTCGCAAGCAGACCGGGGAGCTACGGTGCCGGCCCGCACACCCCAGGGCACGGCGGCCGGCACGACGCGAGCACCCGCGACCGACAGGCCGGGGCGAGCGTCGGGCAGGTCCAGCGGTTCCCGCCCTGCGGCGGGCCCCCACGTGCCTGGCCCGCCGTCACGCCGACGCCGCAGCTTCGTCGGGCCGAAGGCCGTGGATGCGTCGTTCTGGCCCGGAAGTGAGGGAAACCCTGAACGTACGCCAGGGCTGGGTTAGCCTCGTCCTCTTGGAGGCGAACTGACGTACGTCGAAAATCACTTCGGGGGTACCGTGTCAGAACAGCGGCCGGTGCCACCGGACTCGGCGACGGTCGAGGCAGCCGCGCTGCGGCGGACCGGTGCCTCACCTCTGCGCCCCGGTGATCCTGACCAGGTCGGCCCCTATGTGCCGCTGGGGCTGCTCGGAAGCGGCGGTATGGGACGTGTCTATCTGGGGCGTCCCGTGGACGGCAGCCCCGGCCTGGTCGCGGTGAAGGTGATCAGGCCGGAGTACGCGGAGGACGCCAGGTTCCGGCGCCGGTTCGAGCGCGAGGCGTCGGTGCACGCCCGGCTCCGTACGCCGCGCACACCGAGACTGTGCGGCACGGGTTTCCGGGACGAACTGCTGTGGATGGCCACCGAGTACCTTCCGGGGCTGGATCTCGCGGAGGCCGTGCGCGACGGCGGCGCCTTGGAGGCGGCCACGGTCTGGCGGCTGACGGCCGAACTGGGGCGGGCGCTCGCCGAGCTGGCCGCGGCGGGGATCGTGCACCGGGACCTGAATCCGTCCAACGTGCTGTTGTCCGTCCGGGGCGCGCATGTGATCGACTTCGGCATCTCGAAGGCCGTGGACGCGAGCGCGATCACCGGCACGGGCAACCGGGTGGGCACTCCGGCCTACATGTCGCCGGAACACCTGAGGACGGGCCGATCCGACACGGCGTCGGATGTGTTCTCGCTGGCCGGGACGCTGGTCTACGCGGCGGCCGGACGGGCTCCGTTCGGCGACGGCACCGGTGTCGACGTGATGCACCGGGTCGCGTTCGAGGAGCCGGATCCGGAGCTGATCGGCGCGATCTCGTCGGCGGACGCGGCACTCGGCGCCCTGCTGTCGGCCTGCCTGGCCAAGGAGCCCGAGCGGCGCCCCACCCCGCAGGACCTGATGGACGCGGCCGGGCCACGCGCCGGGACGTCCGGCTGGCCCGAGCCGCTGGGCGGCAACATCCTCGCCCGGCAGCGGGCGTACGAGGTGCTGGACCGCCTCCCCGCCGAACGGAGGGCACGCTTACGGCCCCCGGGCGGTCGGCCGGCGGCGCTGCCGTCGGAGCCGCCCGAGCGGACGAACCCCCGGAGCAGGCGGGCGCCGGCGGTCGCCACAGGTGTCGTCCTGTGCGCGGTGGCCGCCGGAATCTTCCTGTTCGTCCGTCAGGAAGCCCCCGCCACCGCACACTCTCCGCGTGCCGGTGTTACGGCCCCCGCCACCGCCGTGCCGGGCGATGCCTCGCCCACACCGGCGCCCGAGGACTCGGACGGGGCCTACGCCGAGGGCGTGTCCGGCAAGAGGGTCGGCACCGCCGCCGATGCCTCGACTCCCGCGGCCCCCGGTTCCACCGGCGGCCGGAAAGCCGTTCCCTCCGCCTCCGCCGCGGAGCCCAGCGCCCCCGCCGACGCCACCCCGTCCCCGAGCAGCCGAACCTCCGAACCCGCGTCCCCGCCCTGGATCTCCGACTGCACGTACTACTCCGGCAACGGGCGTACGCGCCAGGGGAACAGCGGCAAACGCGTGCTGCAGGTGCAGTGCATGCTGACGAAACGCGGGTACGGCCTGGGGGACGGCGGCGTGGACGGCGACTTCGGCCCCGGAACGGAGTCCGCGGTGCGGAGCTTCCAGAGCGACCAGGGGCTGAGCGCCGACGGAGTCGTCGGCCAGGAGACCTGGAGCGCGCTGCGTGGCACGGACTGAGGCTCTTACCGGCGCGGACGCTCGAAGGTCAGCAGCAGTCCCTCGACGGCTCCGGGGCCTACGCGGCCCTTGACGTCGGCGGAGGTGATGGCCTTGAGGCCCCAGCCGTCCTCGGCGTGCTTGTTCAGGACCTTCTCCAGCTTGTCGCTGTCCAGCGCGTCACCGATCAGCGACTCCCGGAAGGTGACGACCTTGTACTCGTACGTGTAGGCGTTGCTCATGGTGTGCGGAGCCCTCCTGCGAGCCGGCCGGGCCGGGTTGTGGGTGGTGCGGCCAGCCAATCATGCCCGGTGCCACGGGGCACCGTGTGCCGTTGTAGTGTCGGCCGGGCCGTCGCGGGAGAGGGACGTAGCCTGGTCGGCGGCGAAGACGGAGGCACACGATGGCGGATCCCATGGTGGCGTGATGTGTTGGAGTGCGACGGCCGATCTCGTGGCGGGCGCCGGTGTCGCGGCCATCGGGGTGGCCTGTGTGGCGCGGCTGCGCAGCGGCCGGGATCTCCCGCTCGCCGCACTGCCGTTGCTGCTCGGAGCCCACCAACTCGTCGAGTCGGTGGTCTGGGACAGGGGAGGGGGCGGCGGACCCGCCACCGTCGTCTGGGCCGTCATCGCACTGCCGCTGCTGGCGATATGGGTGCCGGTGGGCGTGCTGTGTGCCGCCCCACGGCACGCCCGGCGCCGGCTGATCGTCCCGCTGGCCGCCGGAACCGTGACCGCCGCGGTCCTCGCGTACGCCCTTGCCACCGGTCCGGTGTCGGCCGAGATCCGCGGTCACACGGTCGGCTACGCCATCGGCCTGTCCGCGGCCCCGGTGCTCATGGCGGGCTACCTCCTGGCCACCGTCGGCTCCCTTCTGCTGTCCGGCGACCGGCGCCTGCTGGTGCTGGGGATCCTGGTCGCCGTGGGCGCGACGGCCTGCTGTGCGCTGTGGCGGCGGGAGTTCGTCTCGACCTGGTGCGCGCTCGCGGCGATCTGTTCGATGGTGCTGCTCGGCTGGATGCGCGCACGCCCTGTCTCCGCGACGACGCGGGGCGGCCCGGTCGCGGGTCACTGACGCCGGACCGCCACCCGCGGCCGTCCGAACCGTCGGGCCCGCGGCCCGGTCTCGGCTTCGTGCCGACGCGTCACACTCCGTACGGCACCGGCCGCACGAACCGCTCCCGCCCCGTCTCGTCCCGCGCCGGTGTGCAACCCGCCGCCGTGAGCCGCTCCGCCAGCTTCGCGCGCCGGGAGGCGTTGATCCGCAAAGAGCCCACCAGGAACGCCGGGAGCAGGAAGGCGAGCGGGAGCAGGACGGCGTACACGCCGGTGAGCAGGGCCATCAGCAGGAACAGCACTCCCGAGCCCCAGGCCATGGCCAGCAACTGCTTGCGGTTGGCCGCCGCGCCGAGGGCGTCGTACCGGATGAGGGTGGTGATCAGGTCGACGTCCTGCTGCGCCTCGGGCACCGGCGTGAGCGAGCCGAGGTACATGCCCGGCACCGGGCGTCCCGGGCCGGGGTCGGGGAAGGCCGCCGCGTTGGCAGCCGCGCGCTGCTGCGCCCACGGGCTGGTGTCGCGGGTCAGATACACGAACAGGGTCTTGTGCTTGCCGACCAGTCGTACGTCCGAGTAACGGAATCCGTAGCACTCGGCGACGTAGGCCAGCGCGCCGAACGTCGGCCACTCGGCGAAGGGGTGGACGAGCTCGACGACGTCCTTCGTCGCGATCTGGCGCATGAGGGAGGTGATGTGTCGCTCGGCGAGGCTCAAGGAGTGCTCCGGATGGTGGTTGTGCCGGCCAGGAACTGGCGCTGAATTTCTGATTCCGCATACCAGACCACGAAGTCCGCCAAACGGTTGTATGCGTCATCTTTAACGGTCCCCGGCCACAGCGGTTGACGTACAGGACTCCCTGGGAAGAGGATCTTCGCCTGGCTCCGTGGCACCGGTCCCGCAGCCAGAGAGGCTCCCCGTATGCAGAACGCGGCCGACTTCATCGCGGACACCTACGGGCTGGGCGCGGGACCGTGGAGGATGACACCCGTCACCCGCGGCGCTCTGGGGCAGATCTGGAAGCTGTCCGGGAACGGCTCGTCCTGGGCGGTGAAGGAGCTGCTCTTCGGCTGCGACGAGCATCAGGTCCACCGGGAAGCCGCGCTGCGGAACGCCACGGAGAAGCTGGGGATCTCCTCGCCACGGCTCATCCCCAATGGCGGCGACAAGCACGTCTCACAGCTCAGCCCCTCGATGGGCGGGTCCTATGTGAAGCTGTACGACTGGGTCGAGGGAAGTCAGGCCGACCCTTCCGATCCGGAGATCCTGAGCTGGTGCGGCCGGACCCTGGCCCTCCTCCACAGGGCGGGGGAGGGCACAACCGAGACACCGGATTCCTGGTACGAACGGTGTCCCCAGGACGCCGACTGGGCGCGGCTGCACCACGAGGTCCGCCGAGCGGGCATGCCGTGGGCGGACGCGCTGGGCCGCTTCATCGAGACGTCGGCGGCGGAGCTGGCGGACCATGTCACCCCGTCCGGCCCCGGAGACCTCGTGACGTCCCATCTCGACATGCAGCCCCAGAACGTTCTGGTCGGTCCGCTCGGCCCGGTTCTCCTCGACTGGGACAACGCCGGATCCGTATCGGCGGAACGCGAGCTCGCCCGTGCCGTGTACGTGTGGGCGGGCGGGAACCACTTCCATGCCGATTCCGCCCGGCGCCTGGTGCGGGCGTATGCGGATGCCGGAGGCCGCGCGGCCGTCAAGGACCTGGGCTCGTTCTCGATGCTTTTCGCGACGGCCTTGAACTTCGTCCACGTACAGGCCGAGTGCGCGATCGATCCGACGGTGACCGCCGAGCAGCGCGAGTTCGCGAGCGGCCAGGTCGTCGCTTCGCTGCGGCGCCTGCCGGACCTGGCCGCGGTCTCCCGGTTGACGGAGGCTCTTGAGACCGAGTGGTGATCGGCGCCCGCCGGTGAAAGCCGTATTGACATGTTCACAAAGCGCTTCTATGGTCCGGACCAATCTGCCGTATTCGGAACCGTGTTCTCATTTGTGAATGGGAGGGGTCGTCGGATGGCACGAACCAGAACCGCGCTGCTCAGTGTCCTCGCGCTGCTGGCCGGCCTGCTGAGCCTTCAGTTCACCGGCCCCGCCCCGCGGGCGACAGCGGCGCCGGCCGCCTTCACCCACCCCGGCGTGCTGGTGAGCCGGGCCCAACTCGACTACACCCGATCGAAGGTGCAGACCGGTCAGCAACCGTGGAAGGCCGCGTACGACGCCATGATGGCCAGCTCCTACGCCTCGCTGTCGCGTACCGCCAAGCCACGGGCCGTCGTTGAGTGCGGCTCGTCGTCCAACCCCAACCACGGCTGCACCGACGAGCGCCAGGACGCCATCGCGGCCTACACCGACGCGCTCGCCTGGTACTTCACCCGGGACAGCAGATACGCCGAGAAGTCGATCGAGATCATGGACGCCTGGTCCGCGACCATCACCGATCACACCAACAGCAACGCCCCCCTGCAGACCGGCTGGGCAGGGTCCACCTGGCCGCGCGCAGCCGAGATCATCAAGTACACCTACGACGGCGGCTGGCCCGGCGCCGGCCGCTTCGCGACCATGCTGCGCACCGTGTACCTCCCCGAGGTGATCAACGGCGCGGCGACCAAGAACGGCAACTGGGAACTGGTCATGACCGAGGCGGCGATCGGCATCTCCGTCTTCATCGAGGACCGCGCCGGCTACGACAAGGCGGTCGGCACCTACCTCGCCCGCGTCCCCGCGTACGTCTACCTGACCAGCGACGGCGACCTGCCCGAGCCGCCCGCGAACAGCAGCATCGACACCAGCGCCGAGATCATCAAGTACTGGCAGGGCCAGAGCACCTTCGCCGACGGTCTCGCCCAGGAGACCTGCCGCGACTTCGGGCACACCGGCTGGGGCATCGCCTCCATCGCGGACATCGCGGAGACCAGCCGCATCCAGGGCCAGGACCTCTATCCCAAGATCCAGGACCGGCTGCGCCACGCCCTCGGCTTCCACACCTCCTACGAGAACGGCACCGCCGCACCCTCCTGGCTGTGCGGCGGCTCGGTCAGCACGGGCCTCGGCCGGGTCACGGAGGTCGGCTTCAACGCCCTCCACAACCGCCTCGGCATCAGCATGTCCAACACCCAGAAGTACACCGAGGCACACCGGCCGTCCGGCACGGACAACTACTTCAACGCCTGGACGACCCTGACGCACGCCGGCAACCCCAACTGACCGTCACCAGGCAGCTCATGCCCGAACCGCATTCCAGCCGGGGCCGTTGGTGACCCCTCCGCCTTTCCGGGACGACAGGAACACAGGATCCGTCCGCGTCATGAGCTGCCAGAAACGCGCGCACCCTGCGGCCGCCTTCGGGGCAGGGCTGTCCGAGAAGACGGGGTGGGTCCGGGTGAGAAGCGACCAGAACTCGGTGATGGCGGGGCCAGCTCGCATCACGCTCCCGTTCTTCCTGCCCGCGCTTCCAGGGGAGACGCGACAGCCTGCCTGCGAAGGCCGTCGATGGTCTTCGGTGCCGCGATGCCCGCGACGAACGCGCCGAAGCCACCTGACACCTGACCCCATGCGCCGAGTGCTCCGGCGACACCCAGGCCGAGCGTGATCCGGGCAAGCGCCATCAGAAGGTACATTCTCCGATCAGGCCCGTGCTGGACTTTCCACGGCAGCTGCCTTTTGTCCTCGAGAACTCGAAGAAGGTCGGCAAGCTCTGTCAGTCCGGCACCGAGCGCCCCCCATAGAGCCGCATGCCACCACTCCATCTGATCCCCTTTCGAACAGCCTCCAACGTGACTTCGGTCCCTGGAGAGCCGACGCTCGGCTTGGGTGGATTCGATTGGCTTGGGCTGGTTCGCAGTGATACTGAGTCAGCAGTGCTCGGCCGTGCCGTTCACACAGAGTACGTGGCATGTCCCCGCACTTCCCGGCAACCACACCGCAGATCACGATCAGCGACGCCGAAGTGGAGTAAGGAAGGCCGTCCGGGCCGCATGCCACCGCGGACGTAAATCCCGTTGTCGAGGTACACCCGATCAAGTAGGGTCACCGATGTGAACACCGGACCGGCGCTACGCCACACACGGATTGGCCACCCGGTGGAGGGCTGATCGCACGACGGGTGCGCAGCAGGCACCCCCTTGGTTCGGCACGTGGACCGCCGCGCGCTCGCGCACCGTGAGTCCGTTCTTCGTGTCGAACAACAACGAGGTCAGCCGAATGTCAGTCACGTTCAACCACACCATCATCGCCGCCAAGGACCGCGCCGAATCGGCCCGGTTCTTCCGCGAGTTGTTGGAACTTGCGGAAGCACCGTCCTGGGGCGTGTTCACCAACATCCAGCTCGACGACGGCGTGCTGCTCCAGTTCGCCGAGCCGCCGGTGGAGATCCAGATGCAGCACTACGCGTTCCTGATCGACGACGAGCTCTTCGATCGGGCGTATCAGCGGCTGTGCGATCGCGGCGTCGAGCACTGGGCCGATCCGCAGATGCGACGCCCCGGCGAGATCAACAACGAGCACGGAGGCCGAGGGGTGTACTTCAAGGACCCCGCAGGTCACGCCATTGAGCTGATCACCCGCCCCTACCTGTAACCCGGGGAGAGCCTGGTCGGGCGCCCGAAACGCGGCGCCCGACCAGGCCGCCCCGTGCGGCGTTGGGCTCAGTGCACGGAGAACCCGCCGTCCACGAAGATCGCCTGACCGGTGACGTACGCGGAGGCCTTGCTGGCCAGGAACACGACGGCACCCGCGAAGTCCTCGGCCAGACCGTTGCGCCCGACCATCGTGCGTGCGGCCAGCGCCGCCACCTTCTCCGGGTCGGACGACAGCCGCGTGTTGAGCGGGGTCAGCACGAAGCCCGGCACCAGCGTGTTGCAGGTGACACCATGCGGCGACCACGCTTCGGCCTGTGAGCGGGCCAGCGACTCCAGAGCCCCCTTGGAGACCCCGTAGGCACCGCTCTGGACGAACGCCCGGTGTGCCTGCTGGGACGTGATGTGGATGATCCGTCCGAAGCCCCGTGCGGCCATGCCGGGCCCGAACCGCCGGCCCAGCAGATGGGGCGCCTCCAGGTTCACCGCCATCGTGGCGTCCCATACGTCGTCATCCAGCTCGCCCATCGGCGGCCGCAGATTGATCCCGGCGCTGTTGACGAGAATGTCCGGCTCGCCGAACACCTCGGCTGCCCGCTCCGCCGCCGCGCGGACCCCGGCGCGGGTGCTCAGATCGGCGCTCACCCAGGCCGCACGGCAGCCGTCCGCCGTCAACTCGTCCACCGCGGCGGCCAGTTCCGACTCCCGGCGCGCCACGATCACCACGCTCGCCCCTGCTCGCGCGAGGGCCCCGGCGATGGCGCGGCCGATGCCGGAACTGCCGCCCGTCACCACGGCGACCCGGCCGTCCAGCGAGAACAGTTCAGAAAGATAGGTCTGCGAGGTCATGCCCGCACCTTAGGGGGCCCGCCCACAGCGACAGAGCGCGGGGCGAGGTGCGGCTCTTCGCCCCGGGATCACGGTCAGGGGCGGTTCCCCGCCCGTCGAGCGCGGCCGGCCCAGCACCGCCCCGGCCGCGGCCACCCGCGAAGCTGGACTTCCTCCAGCCCCGCGGGCGCCACGCGGCGGATCGCTCGTCGTCCACTGACGCGTGGACGCTCCGGTGTCCCTCAGCCTGCCCGGCAGGCGGACGGGCGCTTAGAGCTTGCCGGAGTCCCGGACCGTGATCTTCGCGGACGTGCGGCCCGACTGGGAGCCGTAGCCCTCGATCTTGTCCACGATCTCGGTGCCCTCGACGACCTTGCCGAAGACGACGTGCTTGCCGTCCAGCCAGGGGGTCGGGATGGTGGTGACGAAGAACTGCGAACCGTTGGTGTTCCGTCCTGCGTTCGCCATGGAGAGCAGGTAGGGACCCGTGTGCTTCAGCTGGAAGTTCTCGTCCTCGAACTTCTCGCCGTAGATGCTCTTGCCGCCGGTGCCGTCGCCCCGGGTGAAGTCACCGCCCTGGAGCATGAACTGCGGGATCACGCGGTGGAACGGGGAGCCCTTGTAACCGTAGCCGTGCTCACCGGTCGCGAGCTCCAGGAAGTTCCTGGCGGTCTTGGGGGTGACGTCCTCGAAGAGCTCGAAGACGATACGACCGGCGTCCTGGCCGTCGATGTCGATGTCGAAGAAAACGCGGGAGTTACTCATACAGCCATTGTGACTGCTCGCCCCCGTGCGCAGGGACCCGACCCCCCTGCAGCCTCGTCGAGCGGCACACCGTTGGAGCTGTCTCGACCCGGTTTCGTGAGGGATTCAAGAAGTGCGGTCAACCATGTTGACGGGGTGTCCGAGCAGCCGCACATTACCTACCAGTAGGACCGCTCGGTGCGCGCGCCCGCCGGCACCTCCCTGCTCGAGCCGCTGAACTCTCGCAACAAGCACGCCTCCGGGCACCGCCGTGCCCGTTCACGCCGCGTCCGCTTTCGCTTCCGAGAAGAGAGCATATGCCGATGTTCGCGCTTCGACGTGTCATGACCGCGACAACAATGGCGGTGAGTGCCGTGGCCCTCAGCCTCACGGGCCCCACCGCACACGCCACCGCACCCCTGAAATACGCCGCCCTCGGCGACAGCTACAGCGCCGGTTCCGGAGTCCTGCCCGTGGACATCTCCAACCTGCTGTGCCTGCGCTCCACGGTGAACTACCCCCACGTCATCGCGTCCCGGACCGGCGCCCGCCTGACGGACGTCACCTGCGGCGCCGCGCAGACCAAGGACTTCACCGAGGCCCAGTACCCGGGAGTGCCGCCACAGGCGGACGCCGTCGAGCCGGACACCGGCCTGGTGACGCTGACGATCGGCGGCAACGACAACGGCACCTTCATCAACGCCCTGCTGGCCTGCGGCTCGGCGGGGGTCCTCAGCGGGGGGCGGGGCAGCCCCTGCAAGGACCAGTACGGCAGCTCCTTCGACGACCAGATCGACGCGAACACCTACCCCGCGCTGAAGACCGCCCTGCGCGGTGTCCGGGCCAAGGCGCCCGCCGCCCGCGTGGCAGTGCTGGGCTACCCGTGGATCGTGCCCGCCACCGCCGACGCGTCCTGCTACGCCAAGATGCCGATCGCCTCGGGGGACGTGCCCTACCTGCGCGGCATCCAGGCACACCTCAACGCGGTCGTCGAACGCGCCGCCGCGGAGACCGGTGCCGCCTTCGTGGACTTCTCCCAGGCGTCCGAGGGTCACGACGCCTGCAAGGCCGCCGGGACCCGGTGGATCGAGCCCCTCCTCTTCGGCAGCAACGTCATCCCCGTCCACCCCAATGCCCTCGGCGAGTCACGCATGGCCGAGCAGACCCTGAGCGCGCTCGGGCTCGGCTGACCTCGGCGGCGGGGCCGCCCCGACGCCCTGGCGCCGAGCCGGCCCCCACCGTGATGCCGACGGGGCCGGTCAGTCCGTGCCGAACTCCATCGCGGCCCGGTCCAGCAGCTCGTCGTCACCGGAGACCTCGCCGCGTGAGGCGATGGCCTCGGCGCCGCCCTCGGGCATGGCGCCGATCAGCCCGGTCGCGGCGGCCTGGGCGGCACCGATTGCGGGATTCACGGTGCCGATCAGGCCGAGCCCGGCGTACTGCTCCAGCTTGGCGCGCGAGTCGGCGATGTCGAGGTTGCGCATGGTGAGCTGGCCGATCCGGTCCACCGGGCCGAACGCGGAGTCCTCGGTGCGCTCCATCGACAGCTTGTCCGGGTGGTAGCTGAACGCCGGGCCCGTGGTGTCGAGGATCGAGTAGTCCTCACCGCGCCGCAGCCGCAGGGTGACCTCTCCGGTGACGGCCGAGCCGACCCAGCGCTGCAGCGACTCCCGGATCATCAGCGCCTGCGGGTCCAGCCAGCGGCCCTCGTACATCAGCCGGCCCAGGCGCCGTCCCTCGTTGTGGTACTGGGCGAGGGTGTCCTCGTTGTGGATCGCGTTGACGAGGCGCTCGTACGCCGCGTGCAGCAGGGCCATGCCGGGCGCCTCGTAGATGCCGCGGCTCTTGGCCTCGATGATCCGGTTCTCGATCTGGTCCGACATGCCCATGCCGTGGCGGCCGCCGATGGCGTTGGCCTCGATCACCAGATCGACGGGGGAGGCGAACTCCTTGCCGTTGATCGTCACGGGGCGGCCCTGGTCGAAGCCGACCGTCACGTCCTCGGCGGTGATCGCGACCTCGGGGTCCCAGAACCGCACGCCCATGATCGGCTCCACGGTCTCCACGCCGGTGTCCAGGTGCTCCAGGGTCTTGGCCTCGTGCGTGGCGCCCCAGATGTTGGCGTCGGTGGAGTACGCCTTCTCCGTGCTGTCGCGGTAGGGGAGGTCGTGGGCGAGCAGCCACTCCGACATCTCCTTGCGGCCGCCGAGCTCGGTCACGAAGTCCGCGTCCAGCCAGGGCTTGTAGATCCGCAGGTGCGGGTTGGCGAGCAGGCCGTACCGGTAGAACCGCTCGATGTCGTTGCCCTTGAAGGTCGAGCCGTCGCCCCAGATCTGTACGTCGTCCTCGAGCATCGCCCTGACCAGGAGGGTGCCCGTGACGGCGCGGCCGAGCGGCGTGGTGTTGAAGTAGACGCGCCCGCCCGAGCGGATGTGGAACGCCCCGCAGGTGAGCGCCGCCAGGCCCTCCTCGACCAGCGCCGCGCGGCAGTCGACCAGCCGCGCGATCTCGGCGCCGTAGGTCTTCGCACGGCCGGGCACCGAGGCGATGTCGGGCTCGTCGTACTGGCCGATGTCGGCGGTGTAGGTGCACGGGACGGCGCCCTTGTCGCGCATCCACGCGACCGCGACGGAGGTGTCGAGGCCGCCCGAGAAGGCGATGCCGACGCGCTCGCCGGCGGGGAGGGAGGTGAGGACCTTAGACATAGGAAGAGTATGCATAATCTCGCATGATCATGCAAAGCCTCCGTCGTGCCCGCCTCGTCGTCGGCGCCGCCCGCGTCCGGTCTCCGCCGACTACTGCTGCGCCGCGGGAGCCAGGTCCGCGATCAGGCGCGCGGTGGCCGGAGTCTCGATCCCGTACGCGTCCGCGGCCCTAAGGACCGCGCCGCCGATGGCATCGAGCTCGATCGGGTGGCCCGCCTCCGCGTCACGCTGCATCGATGACTTCATCGTCTCCGGGGCGCGGTCGAAGAAGGACAGGACGGCCTCGGCGGTCACCGGCGCCCCCGCGGCACGGGCGACGGCGGTGATCTCGTCGAGTACGGCGATGAGTTCGGGCCGCCGCTCGTCGCGGACGGTGCCGACTGCGGTCTGGTAACGAGTGGTGAGCAGAGCGAAAGGAGCGAGGAAGGAAAGCTTGTCCCAGAGCATCGCGGTCTCGTCGGAGCGCAGGGCCACGTCGAGTCCGGCGTGCCGGAGCCGGGATGCGAGGTCGTCGAGCGGGGCGGCGAGTTCCACGGCGGCGAAGGGGCTGGTGTGCGCGATCCGTCCGGGCGCGGTGCGGGTGGCCTCCACCTTGATGGTTCCGGCCACGACCTGACCGGCCGGATACCGTCGGCGAAGCACCGCGAGGTGGTCGAGCCCGTTGAGCAGCGGAACCACGATCCCGTCCCCGAGAGCCTCCGGCGGAATCCGGTCGAGGGCGGTGGACAGGACGGTCTGCTTGACGGTCACGAAGGCGACGTCGACCGGCTCGCGCAGCTCGGTGTCGGCCTCGACCCGGGCGGTGAACTCACCGTGCTGGACGCTCTGTACGCGCAGACCCTCGCGGCGCAGCACACCGGTGGTCTCCTCGCCCGCGAGGCAGATGACGCGGTGTCCGTCGCGGGCGAGCAGCGCGCCGATCAGGCCGCCGACGCCGCCCGGTCCGAGGATGGCCACCGTCATGGTGGGTGTGGTCATGTGCCGCTCCTGTACTCGGGAGACCTGTGCCGTGTGTGCGGTCTCGTCGCTGAATTCGATCAGATGGCCGTAGGGACCGCTGACCGCAGCCTGTGATGGGGAGTTGCCCGTCCTCGTCACATGCCGAAGCTAGAAGCCCGGGCGGACGATCGTTAAGGTCCAATCCCACGCATCTGGACCTGTCTGGTCCGGTCTGCCCCCGGATCTGCTCGACGCGGAATCCAGCGGGCCGTCGCCGCAATGCTCAGCGCAGGGCGATGAGCGCCATGGCGGCGACCGCGCACACCAGCCCGACCGCCTGCCGCCTGCTGAGCCGCTCGTGGAGGAAGACCAGCGCCAGCAGGACCGGGACGGCCGGGTAGAGAGCCGACAGCACGGTGGCCACGGCCATCAACTGCTGACGGGTGGCGGCCAGGTACAGCCCTATGGCGACCGTCCCGACCGCGCCGGCCCCGGCCGCCGCCGCCGACAGCCGGTACGGCATCGCCGCGCGGCCGCGGTACAGGGCGAGCACCACGGCGATCACCAGCACGGAGGCGACCCGGCTGACGACCACCGGCCACAGACCGCCGTCCCTCCCGACCTGGGCCATCGCCAGGAACTGAACACCGAAACCGGCACTCGCGATCAACGCCACGGGCACTCCCGCGGTCACCGGCGCGCCGTACCGCGGCCCCGTCCCCGCACCGGAGGCCTGCGACACCAGCCACAGGGCCGGTACGGCGGCGGCTATGCCGACCCAGACGAAGACGGCCGGGCGCTCGCCCAGGAAGGCCACACCCACCAGGACGGGAAGGGCGACGGCGCCCACGTCGCTCACGGGGACGACGACACTCATCTGGCCCTGTGACATCGCCCGGTACAGGAAGGCGACCCCCACCCCGGTGCCGACGCCCGAGAGCACCCCCCAGACCCAGTCGGCCACCGTGCCCGCGCCGGAGGACGACCAGCAGGCCAGGGTCAGCGCGATCACCGTGCCGCCGAGCTGCGCGTGCAAGGCCACGGCGATGCCGTCGGCTCTGCGGGAGACGAGCCCGCCCGCGAAGTGCGTCACGCCGAAGCAGAGCGCGGAGGCCAGGGCCAGAGCCTCACCCACCGGTACCTCCCGTCCGCCGTACCAGGGTGTGCCGTAACGGAGAAGTCGCAGCAGCCGGACGCATAGCGCAGGGACTACCCGGGATGCCGGTGATGATGACGTCGTCGCCCCGTCCGCGTCGTGGACCGCTCAGGACGGGCGTGGAATGTAGGCCATGCCGTGGGCGCCGGGCTCGCCGAGTTTGGGGATGTCCAGCCGGGCCAGGCCCCGCAGCGTCTCCAGGTCGACGATGTGGACGGTGGACGAGACGGCGCAGGCCACGTAGGCGATCCGGCCGTCGGGGGACGAGGTGATGGTCAGCGGGAAGAGCCCCACCTCCAGCTCGCCGAGCTGCTTGCCGGTGTCGGTGGAGAACACCGTGAGGCGGCCCGGCGCGTTGCGTCCGAGCCGGGACACCGGGTCGGGCTCCACGCGCGTCTGGCCCGCGAGCAGCTTTCCCGTCGACGTCAGGTGCACCGGCAGGACGAGGTCGTCCGTGGGCAGGGTGTCGACGACGGACGCCGTCCCGGCGTCGATGACCCGGATTCCGGTGGCCGGCCGCTCCTCGGCGACGTTGAAGAAGGAACCACCGTAGGGCGAGGCGACGTAGACGTGCGTGCCGTCGGCGGACACGGCGAGGCCCTCGCTGCCCGGCACCTCGATCTTCGCGGTCAGGGTGCCCCGTTCGAGGTCGACGACCGACACGAACGGCGCCTCCTTGTTGGTGGCGTAACCCCTCCTGCCCGCCGGATCGATGGCGAACCAGTGCGGGCCCGGCGCGTCCGTGTCGATCCTGCCCAGCGGCCGACGGGTCTCCGTGTCGACCACCACGACACCGCCGGGCCGGTCCGCCGAGCTCTCCACGCTGACGTACAGGCGACGACGTGCCGTGTCCAGCGCCAGCCCGTGCGGCCCGTGTTCCGGGGCGAGGTCGACGACCTCGACGATACGGCGGGTGTCGGGGTCGATGACGGTCAGCTCGGTGCGGCGCCCGCTGTTCGCGTGGTAGTAGCCCGAGTGATACGTCGTCGTGCACCACAGCAGTCGCTGCGTCGGGTCGAAGCACAACTCGTGCGGCTCGGCGAGGATCTCCACCGTACCGGTGTGCCGGTCGCAGGCGGCGTCGAAGAACGAGACCGTCGGCCCGCTCTGGCTGACCACGGCCAGAACATCGCCTTCTCGACCGGCGCGGGGGGACTGATGCACAGGGGTCTCCTTGAACGAGGGAGGGGAATGTCACGCGTCCTGCGGACCCCTCCACTCTCGGCACCAGCGAGTTCCGCGACAATGCAAAGATCGGCATCCAATCATTGACTCAGGCGTAAAAACGCAGCTCAGGAGTGTCATGGATCTCAATCTGCTGCGCGTCCTGGACGCCCTGCTCCAGGAGAACAGCGTCACCCGCGCCGCGGAGCGACTCGGCACGTCGCCCGCCGCGGTCAGCCGCACCCTGGCCCGGCTGCGCCGTGCCGTGGGTGACCCGCTGCTGGTCCGCGCGGGCCAGGGGATGGTCCCGACCCCGCGAGCCCTGGAACTCCGCGACGAGGTCAGCGCGTTGCTGCGCGGCTGCGACAACGTCCTGCGGCCCGGAGCCGGTTTCGACGCCGTGCATCTCCAGCGCACCTTCACCGTGCAGGCGACCGACCTGCTCCTGGCGGGGCTGGCCGGGACCCTGACCGACCGGATCCACACGGAGGCACCGCACGTGGACGTGGTCTTCCTGCCGGAGGCGGTAGAGGGCGGCCCCGCGCTGCGGCAGGGCTGGGTGGACGTCGAACTGGGCGTCCTCGGACACCTGGACCCGGAGATCCGAACCCGACGGCTCACCCGCATGACGCTGGTCGGCGTCGCCCGCAGCGGTCATCCCCTCTTCGACGGACGGATCGACGCCCGCCGATTCGCCGCGGCCGACCACATCGGCATCTCCCGGCTCGGCAAACGCCTCGGGCCCATCGACAGCGCGCTCGCGGAACTCGGGCTGCGGCGCCGGATCGCGGTCGTCGTCCCCAGCCATACGAGCGCGATGATGCTCGCCCGGGACACCGACCTCGTCGCCCTCACCCTGGCCGACTGGCTCCCCGACGCCACCTCCGCACTGGGACTGCGCACCTTCCCGATCCCCCTCGACCTGGTACCCCTGGACCTGGGGATGGCCTGGCACCCCCGCAACTCGGCCGACCCGGGGCACCGTTGGTTCCGCGACCACCTGGCCGCCGCGGTCCTGGCCCCGCCGGGCCCGGGGGAGGGCGACTCTCAGGGGGCGCGGTGACCCGGACGCCGATCGGGGCGGTCGCAGCCGGGAGATGTCGTCGGACTGCCGGGAGATGTCGTCGGGCTGAGCTCGACCACGGGGACGGAACCGACGCCGAAAATCCACGCGCAGTTCCCCCCAAGGCCCAGGCACGATGGCGCCTGTGAACCATGTCCTGTGCGGCCTCGCCGCGAATGCGGCCCTCCCCTCCGAACTGGTCGACCGGCTGATCGCGATCGCGGACGCCGACCTCGCCGAGGACCTCGCTCGTCGTGCGGACCTCACACACGCGCAGGCGGTCGCGCTCTCCTCGCGCGTCGAGGAGAGCGCGGTGTCGCTGGCGTGGGAGGGCCGGCTGACCGCCGACGACATCGATCCCGTGGCACGGCCGGATGCCGCCCTCGCCCTGCTCGACGCCGGTGCCGGAAGCCCGGAACTGGCGCGCCACTTCGCGGCGGATCCGGTCCCCGAGCGCCGGGAGAAGCTGGCCGGCTGTTCCGGTCTCCCGGCCGATGTGGTGGAAACGCTCGCCGCGGACGCGGACATCCGGGTCGTCGCGGAACTCGCGTTGTGGACCGGGCCGGACGTGGCCGCCAAGCTGGCGAGGCACCCGCATGCCGAGGTCCGCCGAGCGGTGGCGGTCAACGAGGCGACACCACCAGCCGTACTGGCCGCGCTGATCACCGGCCAGGGGCTGCCTCCCGCGCGGCGGTGCCTGGTCTGCGACCGTGAAGAGACGCCGTTCGTGCACGAGCGGCAGTGCCCGCGGCTCGACTGCGATCTGCTGCCGGGCGCCTCCTGCGACGGCTCCCACGAGTCCACCCTGCACGACACGCGACTGGCGGCGCTCCGCAACCCGGCCACACCCACCGAGGCGGTCGTCGCCTACGCCGGCCATCCCTCGATGCATCTGCGCTGGGCACTCGCCGCCCGCCCGGATCTGCCCCCCGAGGTGTACGGACGGCTCGCTGAAGATCCCGTTCCCGGTGTCCGAGCCGACCTCGCCGGGAATCCCGCGATCGACGACGCCCTGATCCGCCTCCTGGCCGACGACCGTGACCCCGACGTACGGCGCGGCCTCGCCCACAACCCGCGCGTGCCGCTCGACGTGCTCACCCACCTGGCCGGGACCACCAGGATCGGCGCCACCCTGCTGCCGCGGATCGCCGCCGCCTCTCCCGCCGAGGTCGAGGAGCTGGCCCAGTCACCGAACCCGGCCGTGCGGATGCTCCTGGCCCAGCGTCGCGATCTGCCGGCCGGGATACGCGACGCGCTGGCCGCCGACGCCGACGCGAAAGTGGTCAAGTCCGTCGCCGCGCACCCGGGTCTGTCCGACGCGCAGTTGCGCGCCATGGTCGAACGGCACGCGGTCCAGGTCCTCGCCAAGGTGGCGGCCAACCCGGACGCGACCGCGGCACTGCTGGAGGACCTGGCCCGACACGAACCACCGGTGCGTAAAGCCTTCCGCGAGATCGCCCGGCACCGCAACGCGACACCCCCGGCGCTGCTCGCCTGCTTGGCGGACGGACGAGCGAGGCCCATGGCCGCCGGCCATCCCGGACTCCCGGCGCCGGTCATCGTGGAACTGCTCGACGACACCGACTGGCAGGTGGTGGAAGCAGCGGCCGCCAATCCGTCACTACCGCCTTCCGTGATGTCGGATCTGATGCCCGACGCCGCTTCCAGGAGGTAGAGCCCCATGAACCAGCGGCGACGCAAAAAGCTCTCCCGGGGTGTCTTCGGAGCGATTCTGCTGGGTGACGCCGCCCGCGTGCAGGCGCTTCTGCGGGCCGGAGCCGACGCGGAGCGAGCGGACAGCGAGGGCGCCACGCCTTTGTACGTGGCGTCCGTGAACGGAGAAGCGGAGATCGCCCGCCTGCTCCTGGCCGCCGGGGCCCCTCCCGACGCGGAGAGCGGCGGACTCGGCTCGGAGGGCACACCGCTGTGCGCTGCCGCGTGCTGGGGGCACACCGAGACCGTGCGCGCACTGCTGGCGCACGGCGCCGATCCGAACCTCCGTGAAGATCACGGCACGGGCCGCTCCCCGCTGGACTGGGCGCACGAGGGCCCCCATCCGGAAACCGTCGCTCTCCTCATGGCGGCCGGAGCGACCCCCCACCAGGCAGGCGCGCCTGCGAGCCTGGACGTGCCCGCCGAACGACCGACGAGTGAGGGACGCACCCGGCAGGTGCGCCCCTCACGGTGACGGGAAACCGAGCCGGGATGACGGGAGAACCGGCTCGGTGGTCACTTCGTCCGTGTCACCGGTGGTGGGGTGACGTCAGGTAGTGCTGCCTGAGGAGCTCCTTTCCGTAGTCGTTGCCGTTGGGGGTGCGGATGATGGAGTGGACGTGTTTCTGCGTGGCGCCGCTGCCCTGCTTGGCGCCGTACGCGCCGGCGAGCGGTCCCGGCGCCTGGCAGTCGACCTCGATCCACACGACCGGGCTGTGGACGCGGACGTAGAAGGCGTCGTCGTCGCCGGTTCCGCCGGCCCAGGTGACGTACGTGTCCTTGAGGTGCTTGCGGACCTCGGCCAGCTTCACCTTCGCCACATCGGCCTTCGCGCGGCCGACGAAAGCCTCCACGATGCCGAGGAGCTTGGCCTTCTGGACGGCAGTCAAGGCGTTGCCGCGGATGCCGGTGTACGCCTGGACCGTGTTGTCGGAGAACGCGCCCGCCTTCATGGACTCGTTCGACTTGGCCGAGGACTCGATGGCGACCTTCTGCTGCGCCTCGGTGAGGGAGTTGATGAAGGCGAGGCCGGCGACGACCTCCTCGTGGCAGACGGTCACGGTCTCGCCGTCGATCTCCATCGAGGTCGGCTCGGAGCCCCAGAAGCAGGGGCTCATGACGACCTGGTCGCCCAGGACGAAGTAGTTGATCACCAGGTGGTGGCCGTCGAACTGGAAGCCCCAGGGCTCGGTCGCCGACGGGGTGCCCATCAGGGTCCAGTAGTAGGCGTCCTCGTTGAAGGACGTGGTGTTGTCGATCGCCTCGCCGGCCGCCTGGTTGATCCGGCGGATCTTCTCGGTGGTCTCCAGGCCGTCGGCGCTCAGCGCGGCCTTCAACAGGGCGGTGCCCAGGGCTTTCTGGTCCGCACTCAGGTGAGGCCCTGCTGGTGGCCGTCCTCGGTCACCACCTCCGCGGCGATGACCTCGCCGTCGGCGAAACGAGCCGCCAGAGTGCCGGTCGGCTGACCGCGCTCGTTCAGGAAGCCCAGGTCGGTCGCGCCGCCCGTTCGGCGTTGCAGCCCGCCCTGGCTTCGCTCGGCGGCGTCGGTGACACGCTGGTCCAGATCCCCGAGCAGATAGACGCGCTGGACGAAGACCGTGGTGAGCGCCATGGCCGCGCACACGACGACCATGGTCACGGAGACGAAGAGCACCAGGCGGACCCGTAGCGAGCGCCGGCCCAGGCCGGAGCCGGACCGGGCCGCGCCGCGCGGCTGACCCGTCATGTCCATTCGTCCGCGGCTCTGATCGCGTATCCCACGCCGCGGACGGTGCGGATCATCGGCGCACGCCCTTTGTCGATCTTCGCGCGCAGGCCGTAGATGTAGACCTCGACCAGATTTCCCTCGCCGTCGAACGAGGCGTTCCAGACGTGTTCGAGGATCTGCGCCTTGCTGAGTACCTGGTGCGGATGGCTCATGAGGAACATCAGGAGGTCGAACTCCTTGGCGGTCAGCGCGATCGGCGTCCCGTCACGCCGGACCTCGCGGGTCCGCTCGGCCAGTACGAGGTCACCCAGCACCCGTACGGGTCCGCGGTCGGACGTCTCGGCCGGGTCGGCACGGCGCAGCAGGCCGCGCAGCCGCAACATCACCTCCTCCAGCGAGAACGGCTTGGTCACGTAGTCGTCCGCGCCCGCCGACAGCCCGTCGATCCGGTGCTCCAGCGCGTCACGGGCGGTCAGCATCAGCACGGGCAGTCTCGTGTTCTCACTCCTCAGCCTGCGCAGTACCTGCACCCCGTCCACATCGGGCGGCATCCCGTCGAGGACGACCACATGCGGGACGCAGTCACGAGCGATGCGCAGCGCGCTGCGTCCGTCCTCCGCCGGGAAGGGCCGCCACCCGGCCTCGGTCACGGCCGCGGACAGCAGCTCGGTGAGCTCGGGCTCGTCGTCGACTATCAGCACGCGAACCGTGTCCGCACGGGTATCCAAGGCGCCAGACATGAGTAGACCTTCTCTCCGTTCGCCATGGACGCCATGTGTGCGAGCTGGGTGTGCGCCATGGGCCGACGTCCCGGTCGCCGGCCCACGAAGAGGCGTCGGCGACGGGCTCAGCTTCTGCCCTGGAGCCGCCAGATCTGGTTCTTCTTGGTTCCCAGGGCGCCGGCGGGGTCGCAGGCCCACTGGTGGATCAGGGCCCGGGGCTGGGTGGAGACGTCGGAGACGTCGACGCACTTGCCGCTGTGGACGGCGACGAGCTGGTAGTCGTGGCTGTTGCCGAGTACGGTGACGGGGTTGAGTGTGAACATCTGGTTGGTCTGGCCGTTGCAGGTGTACTGGTCGACGGCGGCGCCGTCGGCCGTGGAGGCACCGGAGACGTCCAGGCACTTGCCGCTGAGCTGGTTGACGACGGTGTAGGTGTTGGTCCGGCCGGAGACCGGCTTGAGGTCGAGCATCTGCTGGTAGCCGCCCTCGCAGTAGTACTGCTGGTACTGGGTGCCGTCGGCGGTGCTGAGGCCGGTGTCGTCCAGGCACTGGCCGCTGTTCTCACTCACGGCGACCGTGGAGACGGTGGTGTTGGACGGCGGCAGCAGGGTGACCGTGTACCCGTCCTTGGCGTTGGACCAGGGGAGGGACAGCGAGGTGGCGTTGTTGCCGACCGTCAGGGTGGTGTCGGAGATCGTCTCCGGGCCGGTGACCGCGGCGCCGTTGTTGTACGGGACGCGCTGGACGACCGCGCGGACCCGGCCGTTCTCCACCACCGACGTCGTGTTCAGACCGGTGAGGTTGACGGTGACCGTGCCGGTGTTGCCGCTGCTGCCGAGCAGCACCTTGGCGTTCTTCGCGGTGTTGTCCTTGGTGGCCAGGCCGTCGGTGCCGGTGCCCGGGACCAGGTTCACGATGTTGCCGGTCTGGGAGCCGTAGTAGCGGTACATGAACCACTCGCCGAGTGGCAGATACTGGCCCGCGCTGTTCTTGGTGAGCAGGTTGGCCTCGTAGTCGTGCAGTTTCGTGCCCGAGGCCCAGTTGCCGCGCAAGCCGTCGGCGCCGGCGCGCTCCAGGCGGCCGATGAACCAGGCGCCGCCGCCCGGGGACTGCATGGACAGGGTGGCGTACTCGTTGATCTGGTACGGGCGGGTGTTGGCCAGGCCCGCCGCGGCGAGGGTCGAGTTGGCGCGGCCGACGTCGGTGACGGGGTCACCCGGCTCGTCGTGCCAACTCCATATGTCGGGCGCCACGTTGTTGGTCTTGGCGTAGGACAGGAAGGTCGTCCACCAGGTGTTGGACGAGTTCGGCTGGCTCGCGGTGCTGGGTCCGACGATCAGCTGGTTCGGGAACGCGGCCCGCACCCGGGCGTAGAACCGCGACCACATCTGCAGGTACTGACTCTGCGAGGCGCCCCAGAAGTTGCTGCCGTCGGGCTCGTTCCACAGGTCCCACTGGACGGACATGTTGTTGGCGCGTACGTCGTTGACGAGCTGGGTGACGAAGTTGTCGAACTGCGTCCAGTCACCGTTGTCGCCGGGCCAGCCCTGGCTGGTGGTGCCGTCGGCGCCCCACAGGTCGTGGGGGAGCAGGACGAACGTGCCGCCGAGCGCGACGGTCCGCTTGTACTGGGCCAGGGTGGACTTCCAGCGGGTCTGGTAGTCGGCGAGGCTGGTCGCGTAGCCGCCGCTGTTGAGCTGGGCGCCGCCGGCCCGCATGAAGTGCCACTTGACGTCCTTGAAGAAGTGGTCCTGGGGCAGCGAGCCGTCCGGGGTCATCCCGTAGATCGTTCCCGAGGCGTGGTACGTCGGTGCCCCTCCCGCGGTGGCGAAGTCCACCGTGACGCTGGTGTCGGCGGCGTGCGCGGTGGTGGCGGGCAGCAGGCTCGCCGCGAGGGCCGCCAGCAGGACGGCGGCTCTGGACAGCGGGCGTGGTGATCGCAGGTGCATCGGCGGCTCTCCCGATGGTCGAAGGGTTGCCCAGGATGACGAACCGGTTCGATCGCGCCCGGCTCACATCGGCCCCGAGCTGTAAGGGGTCTGCTCGATGGAGTTCAGGGACTTCTACGGCTTCGTCGAACCGGTTCGCCGGAAGCTAGCACCGCCGGAAAGGGTCAGCAACACCCACGACGTGGATCGGAGGCAAGACTTGGGCAATCGCGCGCAAGGCATTGACACCCGCTCCGACTCGCTCCTACTTTCCCCTCACGCGAACCGGTTCGACGATCGGCTCGCTCTCGAACCGGTTCGACGAAGGAGTCCCCGTGAACATCGGTGAGATCGCCAAGCGGGCCGGTGTCTCGCGGAGCACCGTGTCGTACGCGTTGAGCGGCAAGCGCCCGGTGTCGGACGACACCCGGCAGAAGATCCAACGGGTGATCGACGAACTGGGCTACCGGCCCAACGCCAGCGCCCGTGCCCTGGCCAACGGCCGGACCAGCACCATCGGTCTGGTCTTCCCGCCTGCCGGCAACCACTTCACCGGGATGCAGCTCGACTTCATCGGCAGCGTGGTGGAGGCCGCGGCGGCCTACGACTACGACGTACTGCTCTCGCCGAGCGGTGTGGACAGCGACCGCTCGTTCCAGCGGCTGCTGGCCGAGCGCCGGGTCGACGGCGCGATCCTGATGGAGATCAGGCTTCAGGACGACCGCGTCGACCATCTGGTGGCCGAGGACTTCCCCGCAGTCTGCATCGGCCGTACCGCCCGCCCGGACGGTGACTGGTGGGTCGGCCTGGACCACACCGCGCTGGCGGCGGCCTGCGTCCATCACCTCGCCGACCTGGGCCACCGCAGGATCGCCTTCGTGAACCGGCCCGAGCGCCTCCTGCGGGCCGGGTACGAGTCGGCGCACCGCGGGCTGGACGGTTTCACCAAGGCCGCGGCGGAGCGCGGGCTGACCGTACGGACGTACTGCTGCGGCGACGACGCCCCCTCCGGACAGGTCTGCCTGGAGCAGATCCTGCACGACGACCCGGCCACCACCGCGCTGGTCACGCTGAACGAGGCCGCGCTGGGCGGCCTCTACCGGGGCCTCGCCATGGCGGGCCGCCATGTGCCGCGCGACTTCTCCGTCACCGGGATCGTGGCCAGCCGCTGGGCGGAGACGGTGACCCCGCAGCTCACGGCGGCCGACGTGCCGGCGGAGCAACTGGGGCGGCTCGCCGTCGACCTGCTCGTCGAGCGACTCGGCCACCCCGAGGCAGCACCCCGCCACCACCTTCTCGCCCCGCCCATCTCCCTCCGGGCCAGCACCGGGCCCGCCCACTCCCACCCGGCCCCCGATCCCGGCGCCACCACCTGACACGGCGCGCGGTCCCGCGTGTCCCGCAGCCCCGTACACCACCCGTCACCGCCTCTTTCCTCGCCCGACGGCTTCCTCGGCATGCCCCGGAGCAGGACGGCTTCCTCGGCATGCCCGCGCCCACACCACTAAGGAACGCGCCATGAACAGATCCACCCCACGGCGACTCACCGCCGCGGCCCTGACCGTCGTAGCCCTCGCCACCGGCACCACCGCCTGCTCGTCGAGCGGCAGCACGTCGAACAAGGGCGCGGACAACGGCACCTACACCATCTGGGACCCCTACCCGCAGTTCGCCAAGGGCTCGGCCTGGACGAAGCTGCTGGACGGCTGTGGGAACAAGGCCGGGGTCAAGATCAAGCGGACGGCGTTCGACACCAGCGACCTGGCGAACAAGGCGCTGCTGGCGGCCCAGCAGGACAACTCCCCGGACGTGCTCATCGTCGACAACCCCGTGGTGTCGACCCTGGCCGAGGCGGGGGTACTCACCACGACCGCCGACAACAAGGTGGACACCTCCAAGGCCGACCCCAACCTGCTCGCG
Source organism: Streptomyces sp. NPDC039424 (assembly GCF_055639495.1). Classification (NCBI taxonomy): domain Bacteria; kingdom Bacillati; phylum Actinomycetota; class Actinomycetes; order Kitasatosporales; family Streptomycetaceae; genus Streptomyces; species Streptomyces sp. NPDC039424. The sequence goes on along the minus strand of NZ_JBVKAI010000006.1, from coordinate 334,437 downwards.
GCCGGACAGTCGGACGGAAAGACGTACGGCACCCCCATCGGCGCCAACACCCTCGCCCTCTACTACAACAAGAAGGTCCTCGAAGCCGCGGGCGTCGACATCGCCTCCGTCAAGGACTGGGCGTCCCTGACGGCGGCTCTGGAGAAGGTGAAGAAGGCGGGCAAGAAAGGCATCACCTTCTCCGCGATCGGCACGGAGGAGGGCAGCTTCCAGTTCCTGCCGTGGTTCTGGGGCGCAGGCGCCGAACTGACCCGACTGGACTCCGCCCAGGCTGAGTCGGCGCTGTCCCTGTGGACCGGCTGGACGAAGAAGGGCTACACCCCCAACTCGGTGCTCAACAACACCCAGACCACCAGCTGGCAGGAGTTCGCGACCGGCGACTACGCGTTCGCCGAGAACGGCACCTGGCAGCTGGCCAACGCCGAGAAGGCCGGCTTCGAGTACGGTGTCGTCCCCGTCCCCGGCGCCGAGGGAGGCAACGCCGCGGCCCCGACCGGCGGCGAGTTCGTCACCGTCCCCGTGCAGGGCGACACCGGCCGCTATGCCACCACACGCAAGCTGGTGTCCTGCCTGACCAGCACCGCGAGTCTGTACGACACCGACACCACCCTGTCCTACGTGGCACCCACCGGTGAGGTGCAGGCCAAGCAGGTGGCGGCCGACGCCAAGCTCAAGCCCTGGGTGGAGGCGGTCAAGGCGGCCAAGGGGCGCACCAGCGACGACCTCGGCACCAAGTACCCCAAGATCTCGGAACAGATGTGGAAGGCGGTCCAGACCGCCCTGAGCGGGGCGAAGTCCCCGAAGGACGCCCTCGCGACAGCCCAGAACGCCCTCAAGTAGCCGGACCACAAGGGCCGTTGATGAACCACACGACACACCTGCCGGACCACCGGCCCGCGCTCGACCGGACCGGGACGGCCACCGCCGCCCAGCCCCCGGCCCGCCCGGCGCCACGCCGCCGCCCCCGCTCGCAGCAGTGGGCCGCCTGGGCCTTCCTCACACCCGTCACCCTCTACCTCGGCCTCTTCTACGCCTATCCGCTTTACCGCAACCTCGACCTGAGCCTGCGCCACTACACCGTCCGCTCCTTCGTCCAGGGCGACGCACCCTTCACCGGCCTCGCCAACTACCGGACCGCCCTCGACGACCCGACGTTCGGCCCGGCACTCACCCACACCGTGGTGTTCACCGCCGTCTGCCTGTTCTTCCAGTACGCCATCGGCCTGGCCCTCGCGGTCTTCTTCAACCAGCACTTCCGGCTCTCCGCGACCCTGCGCGCCCTGTTCCTGGTGCCGTGGCTGCTGCCGCTGATCGTGTCGGCCTCCACCTGGTCGTGGATGCTCAACACCGACTCGGGCGTCGTCAACGCGGCCCTGCACATCGTGGGCATCGGCCCGGTGAACTGGCTGACGTCACCGTCGTGGTCGCTCACCTCGGTGATCATCGCCAACATCTGGATCGGTGTCCCGTTCAACCTGGTCGTGCTGCACAGCGGTCTGCAGTCGATCCCCGGCAGCCTGTACGAGGCCGCCGCCATGGACGGCGCGAACGCCTGGCGGCGCTTCTGGCACATCACCTTCCCGCTGCTGCGCCCGGTCTCCGCCATCACCCTGCTGCTGGGCCTGGTCTACACGCTCAAGGTCTTCGACATCATCTGGATCATGACCAAGGGCGGCCCCGCCGACTCCTCCACCACCTTCGCCACCTGGTCCTACCGGCTCGGCTTCGGCAACCTGCTCCCCGCCTTCGGCCCCGGAGCCGCCGTCGGGAACCTGCTCGTCGTCGCCGCCCTGCTCTTCGGCCTGGTGTATCTGAGGGTCCAGCGAAAGCAGTACGCCTCATGACCGTCGACCGCACACCCCGGCCGCGCCGAGGACGGACCACCTGGTGGAAGACGGCCACGGGTCTCGTGCTCACCGCCGTCATGCTCTTCCCGGTCTACTGGATGCTCAACGTGTCCTTCACCCGCGACCAGGACATGCGCAAGACCCCGCCGGACCTGTTCCCCGTGCACGGCACGCTGGAGGGCTACCGGGCCGTCCTGGACCAGCAGTTGCCCTACCTCGGCACCAGCCTCGTCATCGGCCTGGGCACCGTGATCCTCACCGTGGCGCTCGCCGCACCCGCCGGCTACGCACTGGCCAAACTCCGCCCCCGCGGCGGCGGCGTGCTCAGCTTCCTCCTCCTGGCCGCCCAGATGATCCCCGGCATCATCATGGCGATGGGCTTCTACGCCATCTACCTGAGCCTCGGTCTGCTCCAGTCGGTGCCCGGCCTGATCATCGCCGACTCCACGCTGGCCGTCCCCTTCGCGGTGCTGATCTTCACCGCGTTCATGTCCGGCATCCCCGGCGAACTGCTCCAGGCCGCGAGGACGGACGGAGCCGGACCCGTCCGCACCTTCTGGTCGATCGTCCTGCCCATGAGCCGCAACGCCGCCGTCACGGTGTCGCTCTTCGCGTTCCTGTGGTCCTGGTCCGACTTCGTCTTCGCCAGCACCCTCGCCGGCGGCGGCGCACACGAGCCGATCACCCTCGGCATCTACCACTACATCGGCAACAACAACCAGGAGTGGAACGCGATCATGGCCACCGCCGTCGTGGCCTCACTGCCCGCGGCCGTGATCCTCGTCCTGGCACAGCGTTACGTCGCCGCCGGTGTGACCGCGGGAGCCGTGAAGGACTGACCCCGCACGTACCCGGCGCCCCCGAGAAGAAGCGAGTAAGCCTTCATGACCGTTGCCCCGCCCGGCCCGGCCTTCTCCGTCCACGACATCCCGTTCAGCACGCACGGCTCCTGGTTCGGCATCTCCCCGGTGCTCGCGGAGAAGACGTACGCCGAGGACCTCCACCTGGTCTCCCACCAGAACGGCATGCACGCCGTCCTGCGCCTGGTCCCCGTCGACGCGACCACGGGCGAGAGGGCCGAGACCCGGATCACGGCGACACCGAGCCTGCTCAGCTGGGCCCACACGGGCGGCCGGATCGACCTCGCCTACGAGTCGCCGGACACCGTGCGTCTGCGCGGGGAAGGACCGGGCCTGCGCATCGCCGCGGCGGCGTGGACCCTGACGCCCTTCACGGGCACGTACTTCTTCCGCGACCCGGTCGACGGGGCATACGTCTTCACCTCGTACGAGACCGGCCGCCGTTACCGGATCACCGTCCTCTCGGGCATCGTGGCAGAGGCCTGCGGCAGCCAGGCCCTGAGTGCCGCCGACCGAGGTCTCACGATCACCGCGGATGCCGACGGAACCTGGGAGGCCGCCGTCGAGGAAATCGGCAGCGCACGCCGCCCCTACACCGCCTCGTCGACGTTCGGCCAGGTCGCGGCGGCGGCGGAGCGGGCCTTCGCCGCCTTCGCCGACGCGGTGGCCCCCTGGCGCTCCTCCGGCACCCCGGCCGCCGAACTCGCCGCGTACGTCCTGTGGTCGGCGACAGCCGGCCCCGCGGGCCTGGTCACCCGGCCCGCGGTGCTGATGTCCAAACACTGGATGGACAAGGTCTGGAGCTGGGACCACTGCTTCAACGCCCTCGCCCTGGCCCCCGGAGCGCCCGCGCTGGCCTGGGACCAGTTCTCGCTGCCGTTCGACCACCAGGACGAGCGCGGAGCCCTGCCGGACTCCGTGACCCACTCGGAGGTCCTGTACAACTTCGTCAAACCACCCATCCACGGCTGGACCCTCACCCACCTGCGCAGGCGCCTGCCCGAGCCGCTCACACACACCCAACTCACGGAGGTCTACGACGGGTTGCGACGCTGGACGGACTTCTGGCGCACCGCCCGGCAGGCCCCGGGTGCGGCCCTGCCCCACTACCAGCACGGCAACGACAGCGGCTGGGACAACGCCACGACCTTCGATCCCGAGCGCGTGGTCGTCACCGCCGACCTGGCAGCGTTCCTCGTCCTGCAGTTGCGTGAACTCGCCGCTGTGGCAACGGAACTCGGACGCGCCGAGGAGGCCCGGGAGTGGCGGCGCGCCGCGGAGGAGACTCAGGCGGCGATGCTCGACGAGCTGTGGACGGGGGAGCGTTTCGTCGCCCGGGGAACCGACAGCGGCGACACCCGGAGCAGTTCCAGCCTGCTCGACCTGATGCCGATCGTCCTGGGCGAGCATCTGCCCGAGAAGGTCGCCAGGACGCTGTGCGCCCGGATCGAGGCCCACCTGACGCCGTACGGACTGGCCACCGAACTGCCCACCTCACCGCACTACCGCCCCGACGGCTACTGGCGCGGCCCGATCTGGGCGCCCGCCACCGTGCTCGTCGAGGACGGCCTGCGCCGCGGCGGCCACCACCGACTCGCCGACGAGGTCAGCGCCCGTTTCCGGTCCCTGTGCGAGACCAACGGCTTCGCGGAGAACTTCGACGCCCTCACTGGCACGGGCCTGCGCGACCGCGCTTACACCTGGACCGCCGCGAGCTATCTGCTCCTCGCCGAGGCCCACGAACTCCGTGCCGGAGCCGTCCGCCGCCCTGTCACGAAGCCGTACCGCGCAGATACCCGGGCACTGCCCACCACTGGTCAGGGCGGTCCACCACCAGCGCGTCCGGGCCGGTCTCGATGAACCTCCCGAGGCGGAGAAGGTACGCCGCGATGCCCGCCGCGCCCTGCATCCACGCCGTGCCCGGCGGCAGGAGCGGTGGATCCTCGCGGTGTTCCAGGAAACGCCAGCGGGCACCGGCCTCGTCCCGGATCGCCCGCTCCACCAACGCATCGCCCATCCCGCGCGCCGCCCGCACGAGGGTCGTCGCCGTCGCCGTCGCCCCGCAACCCTGCGCCGCGTCCAGAAGTACGTCCCCTACGCCCGCCGTTCCGCAGCAGCGGCCGTCGTTGTCCCAGAAGCCGGGACGCAGGCGCCGCGGAACTCCCGAGGTCAGGATCGAGGTCAGGCAGCGGTGCCGCAGCTCGTCGGTACCGAGGCCCGCCACCTCGGCCACGCCCGCGTGCGACAGCGCCGCGAACAGGTGCTGGGTACCGGCCGGACCGTGGCACCACGTGTAGGTCACCGGTTCCACCTCCCGCTTCGACGGCGGGATCGTGTGCGGGACGATGAAGCCGCCGTCCTCCAGCGAGCCCACGGACAGTACGTGTCGGGCTCCCTCCACCGCCGCCTCGACGAAGTCCTTCCGGTGCAGCGCCGCGCCCGCCACCGCCAGTGCCGCCGCCACCCCGGCGGTGCCGTGCGAGTAGTTCGGCGCCCGCCACCGCGTGTCCGCCGCGATCCCCCAGTCCAGGCCCGCGTCCGTACGGTCGGCCACGCGCAGCAGCGCCTCACAGCCGGTCGTCGCGATCGCCTCCGCGTACTCACCGCCCGCCCAGACCGCTGTCATCACCACACCGGCGGTACCCATGATGATGTCGTTCAGGGGTGCGTCGGACCCCGGAACGAACTCGACCGTGGTCTTCCAGCCCTCGGGGGTCGCCAGGTCGGCCAGCCGCCGCAGTGCGACCGACTCCCTGCCCGGGGCGAGCAGCCTAAGCGCCATGGCGTCACCTGCCAGACCGTCGTACAGCGACGGTTCCGTCCTGTGCCGCGCCTGGGCCGACAGCCTGGTCACGATCCCCGTCACCAGAGTCTGTTCACGCTCGTCCAGGTCCCGGTACCGCGCGATCTCCGCCAGCACCGGGGCCAGACCCGCGATTCCCGAGTACAGCGTGTCGCGGTCCTTCTCCGGCACGGTGTCCTGGCCGTGCTCCGGTACCACCTCCGGCAGCCATGGTCCTTCGTCCTCGCGCACCTGGTTCAGCACCCACGACCAGGCCGCCTCGCCCAGTTCCCTGTACACGTCGCTCCCCGTCACCCAGTCACGCTACAACCGCGCGCCCCCTTCGGGCGCGCCTTCGGCCTCATCAGCGCACGCCGACCCCGCACCCGTACGCGCGGACGCGCGGGTGCGTGCCGTCACCCCTGCGGCGCGCCTCGGCGAGCGCGGTCCGGCTCGGTCTTCGATGCTGTTGTCCGGGGGAGATGACCGCCGTCCGGCGGGTGCCCCCCTAGCGGTCGGCGCGCCGACGGACCTGGCCGCCGAAGGGGCGGAACGTTGATGAGGCTTGTCGTCGATCTCAACAAGTGCCAGGGATATGCCCAGTGCGCGTTTCTCGCGCCGGATGTCTTCGCCATGCACGGCGAGGAGTCGCTCGTCTACAACCCACGCCCCGGGCAGGAGCACCGGGAAAGGGTGGCGCGTGCCGTCGCGGCCTGCCCGGTGCAGGCGATCACGGCCGACGAACTGGACGTCCTGACCGGGCAGGAGGCGGCCCATGGCCGGTGACGCCTTCCTGGACTGGCTCAGGCGCGAGGGCCGGATCGTGATCGTCGGAGCCTCGCTGGCGGGTCTGCGGGCTGCCGAGACCCTGCGCGCCGAGGGCTTCGCCGGATCACTGACCATGATCGGTGACGAGCCGCACGAGCCGTACGACCGTCCGCCGCTGTCCAAGGCGGTCCTGCTGGGCAGGGCGTCCCCTCAGCACACCGAGCTGCCCCGGCGCCGCGAGATCGACGCCAAGTGGAGACTCGGTGTCGCGGCGACCGGCCTGGACCTGGCGGCCAAGAGGGTGCGGCTGGCCGACGGGGACGAGGTGGAGTACGACCGGCTGCTGATCGCGACCGGCGTCCGCGCGCGACCCTGGCCGAACGAAGCGGAGGCCCAGCTGGACGGGGTGTTCGTGCTGCGGACCCGCGACGACGCGGTCAACCTGCACCGCCGGCTGAAGGCCTCACCCCGCCGGGTGTGCGTCATCGGCGCCGGGTTCACCGGTTCGGAGATCGCCTCCGCGTGCCGGGATCAGGGCGTCGCCGTCACCGTGGCGGAGCGGGCGGACGCACCCCTGGTGGGCGCCCTCGGCGGGGTGGTCGGCGCGGTGGCCGCCGAGCTGCAGCGCGAGAACGGCGTGGACCTGCGCACGGGTGTCATGGTCACCGCCCTGGAGGGGGATTCCGGGGGACGGGTGCGGGCGGCCCACCTGTCCGACGGCTCCGTCGTCGAGACGGACATCGTGGTCGTCTCGCTCGGCGCGCTCCGCAACACCGACTGGCTGGCCGGATCCGGGCTCGGAGCGGGCCCCCGGGGCATCGCCTGCGACGCGGGCTGCCGGGCCTTCGACTTCCGGGGCATCGTGACCGACGACGTCTTCGTCGCCGGTGACGTCGCCCGGTCCCCGCACCCGCTGTTCGGCTACCAGTTCCTGTCGCTCGAACACTGGGGCAACGCGGTCACCCAGGCCGAGATCGCCGCGCACAACATGATCAGCGCAAGTGCCGAGCGGCGCCCGCACATGTGGGTGCCCGCCTTCTGGTCCTCACAGTTCGGCGTGAACATCAAATCGGTCGGGGTCCCCTCCATGGGCGAAGAGATCATGATCACGCAGGGGTCGCTGGCCGAATGCCGGTTCATCGGGGCGTACGGCTACCAGGGACGTGTCATCGGCGCCGTGAGCTTCGACAACACGCGCTGGCTGGAGTTCTACCAGCGGCTGATCGAGACGGCCGCGCCCTTCCCGCTGGAGTTCCCGACGGTGGACCGCCGTCCCGAGGGCCGACGGCCGGTCCCGGCGGACTTCCCCGACCCGTCCCTGCCGAGCCACGGCCCGACCGTGACCCTCAGCGGTTACTCACCGGCCGACCGGCGGCTGGTCTTCGCCCCCGCCCGCCACTGACCACCGGCCGGCGCGTCCTCCTGCGCCCTTCACGCCCCAAGGAACCCCCTCATGACGCAAGTCTCGCTCCTGCGCCAGATCACCGATCACGCCAACCGCGCCGACCCGTATCCGCTGTACAAGGAGCTCCGCAAGACGCCGGTGCTGCACGAGGAGGACGGAGGTCCCTACCTCGTCAGCTCCTACTGGGACATCCACAGCCTGCTCCACGACCCGCGGATCAGCTCCGACGCCGCCAATCTCGCCGCCGCGGGCACCGACGAACTGGGCGAGCCGGAGGCCACCGGGCTGCCGCCCAGCTTCATCCGGCTCGACCCGCCCGAGCACGACCGGCTGCGGCGGATCGCCAACCGCCCCTTCGGCCCTCCGCACAGCCCCCACCGGATCGATTCCATGCGCAAGGAACTCGCCGAGATCGTCTCCGGCCTGATCGACGGCTTCGGGGACGCCCGGCAGATCGACATCGTCGACCAGTTCGCCTACCCCTTCCCGGTGACCGTGATCTGCCGGCTGCTCGGCGTGCCACGCGAGGACGAGCCGCGCTTCCGGGCCTGGGTCGACCCGCTCGTGGCCGGCCTGGACCCGGACACGGGGCAGGACGACGCCCAGCGCCGGCAGGCCGCGCAGGAGGCGCGGGTCCAACTGGGCATGTACCTGGCCGGGCTGGTCGAGGAACGGAGCAAGGACCCTCGTGACGACATGCTGTCCCAGCTCGTGTCCGGCCACGGACCGGACGGCCCCATGACGACGATGGAGGTACTCACCACCGCCGTGCTCCTGCTGATCGCGGGACACGAGACCACGGTCAACCTCATCACCAACGGCATGCTCACCCTGCTGCGCCACCCGGAAATCCTGCAGAGGCTGCGCGACGATCCCGGCTTGGCCGTCAACATCGTGGAGGAACTCCTGCGCTACGAGCCGCCGGTGCAACTCGTGCCCCAGCGCACCTGCATCGCGGACATCGACGTGCGCGGCATCAACATCCCCAAGGGGTCCAGGATCTGGCTCGTGCTCGCCGCGGGCAACAGGGACCCGGAGCGGTTCGAGGACCCCGACCGGTTCGACCCGGACCGCCGTGACATCCAGCACCTGGGCTTCGGCAGCGGCATCCACAGTTGTTTCGGCGCGCCGCTGGCCCGCCTGGAGACACAGATCGCCCTGGCCGAACTGGCCCGAAGGATCGACAACCCCCGTCTGACCGAGGACCCGCCGCCGTACCGGAAGAACGCGGTTCTGCGCGGTCCGCGCCATCTGAACATCAGCATCGACGGCGTGCGCCCCTGACGGCCCTGTGCAGGGTCGGCACTCCCTCAGCGGCCTTCCCGCGAGCACTTCGCATGGCTGTCCACGTCCGGGCTGTGCGGGGCCAGGCAGAGGAAGAGGGGGCGCTTGGCCCGCTCCTCCTCGCTGAGCGGCAGGGTGAACTCCCGGTCGGGGGCGATGCCGTCCCGGACGGTGACGTGGTTGCGCAGGGCCTGCAGCACGTTCGACGGTGAGGCGGAGCCGCCGGACTGCGCGGATGCCTGTTCGATGGCGGCGGCTGCCGCCCGGAACGAGTCCGCTCCGGTGGAGTAGTCACTCCCGCCCTCGGGGCTGTGCAGGACCGGCCGGCCGGAGAAGGAGATGTAGTACAGGTCCACCGCGGTGTATTTGTGCAGCCGCGCCCACTCGGGCACGTCCTGGTACTCGATCAGCGTGTTGACGTCGGAGGCGATGACCGGGATGGGGGAGGACCTCGTTTCGCCGTCCCCGCCGCAGGTGTCCTGCACCCGTGCGAGCACCTTCGGGAGCTGGGTGCCCCGGGCGGCGTAGAAGGTCGTGCCGTGATCAGCCTGCAGTGCGCAGATCCGCTCGGCGAGGTCCGGCAGCCCCAGCGCGGTGGCGCTGCCGTTCCCGGGCCTGGGGGCCGGAACCTGCGCGAACCACGGGTCCTCGACGGCGATGTCGTGGGCTCTGAGCCGCCGGGCGAGGCTGTCGCGCAGTTCGCGGCTGTAGCGGTCCTTGCTGTCGTACACGATCAGCGCCTTCTGGCTGTCCTGGCCCACCGCGTGCCGCACCATGACCTCGGCCATTCGCTCGTTGGTCGGCTGGGTGTGGAAGAAGTTGCGCGCCTCCTCGGCCATGAAGTCGCCGGTGACGGAGGCACCGATCACGGGCATGCTGTCGCCCAGGCGGTTGATGGCGTCGACCGATTCCTGACGGCTCTGGGTGATGCCGATCACCGCGGACACGCTGCTGTCCTTCGCCGCCAGCTCCCGGACCCGGTCCGCGACCGCCTTGCCCTCACCGAAGGCGAAGCCGGTGTTCGCCACCAGGATCTTGAGCATGGGCGTGTCGTGGTCCACCATCGCCCGCTCGTTCCAGGTCTTCTGTGCCGCCACGGCGCCCTGGAGCTGCAGCACGCCCGCCGGGACGATCTGCTCGCTGCGCGCGTTGGGATCGGCCGTCAGGGGTGCCAGGAACACCACCGTTCGATGGGTTCCCTTCACCGCGGCGTTCTGGCTGCGGATCCGGTCCTGCAGATCACGCAGCAAGGACTGCGACTTCGCGCCGGTGAAATAACAGCCCTTCGCCTCGGTGTCGACACCCACGGTCTCCTTTCCCTCCCGCCAGGTGCCGGGGCAGGGATCGGGTGCGGGGGAGGGCTTCGTGACACGACGTCCGTCCGTGTCGTCCCAGGGAAGGCCGATCGCCGGGGCGTCGTTCCGGAACGCGAATCCCGCGGAGCACAGGATCGCCAGCAGCAGGGCCGGCACCGCCCACCCCGCGTGGGCCCGGACCGCGCCCACCTCAGGGGGTGTCACTTTGGCGTTGAGCGCCAGCCATCTGGCGACATCCTGCTGCTCGGGGCCGTCCTGGAGCAGCACGGCGATGCGCCGGGGTCCCGGCGTGTTCGCCGCCCGGCTTCCCGGGCGCCTCAGCACGGTGGCAGCCTCTTCGAGGCCGACGGACTGAATGGTGCCGGTGCCGGTGTCCTCCGGTTCGCCGCGTTGTCCCGCGAGAATGACCAGCGGGGGACGCGCTCCCTGCCCGACGAGCTCGCGGTGCGCTTGGAGGAACTGCCGTACCACCGCGGCCCAGGGGCCGCCGAGATCGGGCACCAGCAGCACGAAGGGCCAGAGCCTGCGGCGCCGCCAGGGCCGGAACCGGCTGGGCGCGACGGCCCGGGACAGATCCGTGAAGAGTGCTTCCAGCAGCAGGTTCAGCCTCAAGAGCCTCTGCTGTTCCGTCCCCGCCGCGCGCAACCGGGTCGCGGCCTGAATGAAGTCCCGGGAGGCCAGTCCGGCATTGGTCAGCCGGCGGGGGTACCACCGCATGGTGCGATTGAGCCTCCACCGGTGCCAGACCTGAAGGGGCCACGACAGCACCACGGTCCAGATGCCCGCCACCCATCGCGGCATCGCGGCGTTGTCGAACGCCTGCCGCACGGCGTTGAGAACCGGGGTGCGCTGCTCCCAGCGAGTCCACAGTCCCAGCGCCATGGCGCGGTGCGGATCCCGGGGAACACCTGTCTCCTCGTCGTCGAGCTCATCGCTGGGCATGCATACGTCGAGGACGTCCCGGCAGACCTGAAAGGCCGGCACACGCAGCGCCCCCGTGCGTCGCGGCATGGTGTTCTTCCACTCCGCGACGAGGAGGTCGAGCAGTTCTACGTCCGGCCTGGCATCCGAGGCCGTCGGCGGGGACTCGACGACAGCACGGGGGGCGAGGTAGGCCGCGTCGCCGTCGCGAGTCTCCACGAGCCGGTCGCCGTAACCCGAGACGAAGGCCTTGGCGTGTCGCGGTCCGGTCCCCTCGTCCCAGAGGACGAGTACGGGCGGCTCCCGTCCGCCGCTCGGCCGTGTCACCAGTTCGTCGAGGGCTTGCACGAAGTCGATCACATGTTCAAGAGCCGGTGGCGACACAGCCCTTCCCCCTCCCACATGGGCAGTTCTTGTGTGGGGATGATCCCGTTTGTGGAGGTCAGGACATGCCACTGCATCAGATTTGGCCGAACTTGCCCAAAAACGTCTTTTGGTAACCCGATCGGGATCACTCCCGAGATCAACGGGCGGCCCGGACAACGGCCTTCGGCGATGCGCGCGGCGAGTTCCTTCCCATCCGGTGGGTCCGGCTAGATGCCGAATGGTGCCGCGTAGCGGACGGTACCGCTGGGCAGCGGATGGCCGGCGTCGAGGGCGAGCGCCATCAGAGCCTCGTCCGGGACGTCGAAGGTGACACCGATGCCGTGGGTGGAGGCGCGGGTGAACCCGAACCGCGGGTAGTAGGGCGGGTGCCCGAGGACGGTGACGAAGTGCTCGCCCATGCCCTTGGCGGCCTCGAGCGAAGCACGGACGGCCGCGGATCCGGCGCCGGTCTTCTGATGCTCGGGAAGTACGGCGACGGGGCCCAGACACAGGGCCGGGACGTCGTCGATATGGCAGCGCGTCAGCAGCGCGTGGCCTACCACCATGCCGTCCTGGGCGGCGGTGACGATGGACAGGCCATCGATCCAGGCGGCGTCGGTACGCAGGGCGTCCACGAGGTCGGCTTCCAGCGGGGTCTCGAAGGCCGCGAGATCGATCTCGCGGATGGCGGAGAGGTCGGCGCCGGTCTCGGCGCGCGTGATCCAGTCGGTACGAGTGCTCATGACGGGATACGGATCCGTTTCATGGTCGCGTTCGTGCAGGTGTCACCTCGCGAGCTCACGCTCCCGGCGAGGGCGAATCCGGACGAGGTCAGACCATCGCCCAGGACGTGAGAATCGACCGGGCGCCGCGCACGGCAGTGGTCTTGAGCGCGGTCATCAACCTCACCTCCCTGAATCCCAACTCAGGCACACACGACCCCGAAAACCCCAGCAGCGCGTCGCTTGAGGCGAAGACGTGGCATTCACCCGCGACGAGCCGTGGCAGCTGACGTGGAGGCTGTCCCTCGGACGGTCAGCGGCGCCGCAGTGACGGGTCGAGCAGCGCGGGCGGGGTGTCGTGCTTCTCGTGGGCGGCCAGGTCGGTGCCGGGGGCGACGATCGTGTCGATCGCGTCGAGCACGTCGGCGGAGAGCACGGTGTCGGCGGCGGCGAGTTGCGAGTGCAGGTGGTCCAGTGTGCGGGGACCGATGAGCGCGCTGGTCACGGCGGGATGCGCGGTCACGAATCCGAGGGCGAGCTGGATCATGGTCAGGCCGGCCTGGTCGGCGACCGTGGCCAGCTGCTCGACGGCGTCGAGCCTGGCCCGGTTGGCGGGGATGGTGGTGTCGAAGCGTTGCGGCATGAACGTCGAGCGGCTGGTGGTGATTTCCCGGCCCTCGCGGATCGCGCCCGAAAGCCAGCCCGAGGCCAGCGGGCTCCACGCCAGCACACCGAGCCCGTACTCCTCGGTCACGGGCAGCACGTGGGTCTCGATCCCGCGCTGCAGAATCGAGTAGCTGGGCTGTTCGGTGACGTAACGGCCCAGGTGATGCTCGCGGGCGGCCCACTGGGCTTGCACGATGCGGTACGCCGGGAAGGTCGAGGAGCCGAAGTAACGGATCTTGCCCGCGCGCTGCAGGTCGGTCAGGGCCGACAGGGTCTCCTCGTCACTGGTGCTCGGGTCCCACCGGTGGATCTGGTAGAGATCCACGTGATCGACACCGAGGCGGCGCAGGCTGTTGTCCAGCTCGGTGACCAGCCAGCGGCGCGAACCGCCCTGGTGGTTGCGCTCGTCACTCATGGGCATGCCGGCCTTCGTGGCCAGCACGATGTCGTCGCGGCGGCCGGCGATGGCTTTGCCGACCATCACCTCCGACTCGCCGCGGCTGTACATGTCGGCGGTGTCGATGAGGTTGATCCCGCCCTCCAGGGCGGCGTCGACGATGGCGGTGGCCTCGTCCTGGGTGGTGCGCCCGATCTCGCCGAAGTTCATCGCGCCGAGCGCGAGGGAGCTGACCTGTACACCGGTGCGGCCCAAGGTGCGGTACTGCATGACCGTGTTCCTCCATTGCGGATGAAGCGTGGTGAAAACGCATAACTTGGTCGTCGGCCCCCTGCTCTGGCATCATGAGCAAGCGGAACCTTGTTCCGGAAACATACGGAACCTTGTTCCGTTTGGCAAGCTCGGTAGTGAAGGGAGCGGCGCGGTGAACGACAGCGACGCGGGGGCAGGGCGCGCGGCCCAGTCCAAGCGGGCGGACGCCCGGCGTAACAAGGAGACTCTGCTCGACGCCGCCGCCGCGGTCTTCGTGACGTCGGGCGTGGACGCGCCGGTACGCGACATCGCGGCCAAGGCCGGCGTCGGGCTGGGCACGATCTACCGCCACTTCCCGACGCGAGCGGACCTCATCATCGCCGTCTACCGGCATCAGGTGGAGGCCTGCGCCGAGGCCGGTCCAGCCCTGCTGGCCACCTGCGCGACCCCGCACGCCGCACTGGGGCGATGGGTCGACCTCTTCGTCGATTTCCTGGTCACCAAGCACGGACTCGCGGCCGTGCTGCAGTCGGACGACGCCGGTTTCGAAACGCTGCACGCCTACTTCCTCGACCGGCTCGTGCCCGTGTGCGCCCAACTGCTCGAAGCCGCGGCCGCCACCGGCGAGATCCGCTCCGACATGGACGCCTACGCACTCATGCGCGGCGTCGGGAACCTCTGCGTCGGCGCGGACAGCGATCCCCGCTACGACGCACGTCGACTGGTCGAACTCCTCATCGCCGGACTGAGTCAACCGTAGGTGGCGTGCGATGGCGGCCATGATCCTGTCGCGTCGGCAGGGGCCAGTCGTGATCGACGCCTGTCGCCGCGGCCGGACCGCTCGAAAGACCTTCAGGTTCGCACCCGCCCACCCGAAGTGACCTCCGTCGAAGGAGAGTCCGTCTGACCGTCTGCCAGTTCGGGGGTGTTCGGCGTCCAGGACGGACAGCGGACGCTCGTCGCCAACAGGACGCTGATGTGGCCGCGACGGCAACCGATCCCCTTGCGGTGGGCGTCCGTTGTGGCGAGGCGTGCGAGGGGGGAACGGTGTGGCGGAGGGCGGGCGCATCGCCGAACTGACGGCGGAGCAGGAGACGTTGCTGCGTGAGGTGGGCGCGAAGTGGGCGGTCGCGGGCGGAGCCACCGGACCCGGTGACCGGGCGGCGGCCGAGGAGGGAGTCGTCGTCGCGTACCGGGACGCGGGTGTGCCGCCCCCACGGTACGTCGTGTGGCTCGACTCTCCTTGGGCGGGCCTGGTCGGGCAGTCCCTGCTCCCGGGGGTCATCGCCGCCGTGACCGGAGGACGGACCGCTCGGATGCGGGCCCGGCTGCCCCGCCGACGGCGCGACCAGGTCGTCGGCCTGGGCGGCTTCTTCCCCGGCAGCCGGACCGTGTTCGAGGCGCAGGTGACCGACGCCGTTCTGCACCGGGTGACGGAGCTGGCGCGCACGGCCCCGCTCCGCCGGACCGACTGGCGCCTCCTCGCGCGCGAGGCGGTGGCCGACCAGGTGCGTGCCCAGTGTGAACCGGTCGTCTGGGAGCCGGACGGCGAGTTCGAGGGGTACACCCAGGCGCAGGTGATGTTCGACCCCGACGTCCGGCCCCGGGTGCACGCTCAGCTCGTGGCTCAAGTGGCAGCCCAGGCGGGCGTCCCCGCGAGCACGCTGAAGCCACCGCGCCAGTTGCCCTCGCGGTGGTGGCGTGCCAATCCCCTGGGCCAATGGGGCCTGGCCGGCCACGTGCTGGACGACGCCATGGAACGCATCGGCGTGCGCGGCCTGGAGCTGTGCCACGGTGAGCGGCAGACCCTCTTGGAGGCCGGCTGGTGGTGGGCCTTCCGCGACTACGCCGTCCTCACCCGCCGCCCGGACGTCTACCTCCGGGACGCCGAGGGGCGGCCCCACTGTGCCGACGGGCCGGCGGCGCTGTGGCCGGACGGCTGGGCGGTCCACGCCTGGCACGGCGTACGGGTCCCGGCCGCCCTGATCGAGGGCGCCTGGACGACCGACAGGATCCTGAGGGAGCGCAACGCGGAGGTCCGCCGGTGCGCGATCGAGCGGATGGGCTGGCCCGAGTTCATCGCCGCGGCGCGCTTGCGGCAGGTCGGCGCCAGCGAGCCCGACCCGGGCAATCCCGGCCAGTACCTGTCCCTGTACGACGTGCCCACCCGCCTCTACAACGTGCCCGTGCGCGTCCTGCTGTGCACCAACGCCTCCGTGGAACGCGACGGCACCCGGCGCCGGTACGGGCTCACGGTGCCCGCCGACAGCCCCGACCCCATCACCGCGGCGGCCGGGCTCCTCGGCCTGACCCGGGACCAGTACCTCACCGTCACCCGCGCCACCTGAACAAGGAGAGACCATGGACCAGCGTCAGCCCACCCTCCAGGACGTCACCACGCTCGCGGGCGTAGACGTCCTCCAGCATCTCGACCGGCAGGCGACCATCCCCGTCTCGTCCGGTCTGCAGCGCCAGGGCGACATCGGGCTCATCCCCGTCGGCCTCATCGGCTACGCACCGCCCAGGGGCGGCGAGCCGGTGCCCGCCACCGGCGTCCCCCTGGTCTCCGCCGGACAGGGCGGCCACACCCATCTCCTCGTGGCCGACGGCCATGTCACATGGGCACCCATCGACGAAGGCGCGGACGTGGGCTGCTTCACCGTCCACGAGGGCGCCGTCGCCTACGTCCTGCACCCCGAACACGGCGCCATGGGCCACGCCCCCGGCACCTACCTCGTCCGCCGCCAGACCGAACAGGCCGACGACAAACGCCTCGTCATCGACTGACCGGTGCTCGGAGGGCGGAGATCGACACCGGCCCCGGCAGCACCTACGCGTCCTCTCGGTCAGTGCGCGGGCACATAGAAGACGTACGTGGCCGAGTAGGGGACACCGACCTGTGCGCCCTGGGTACAGGATCCGGTCGGGGCGAGCCCTCCTGCGGTGTGGAGGCGCTGGATGTAGGAGACGGAGCCGAACAGTCCGTCACCTCGGGTGGCCGTCGCCTTGAGCAGCAGTTCCGGGACCGCGTCCTGATGAGGGACGCTCGCGCCGGGCACGGCTGCGGCGTTGACCGCGCTGCCGTCGGTCGTCGAGATCCACACCGGGCCCTTGCTGTGCAGGGCCACAGGGCGGTGCCGTCGGTCGCTTCTCTTCCACAGGGTGGCGGCGGGCTCGAGGAAGGTCCAGGCGCCGTTGGTGCAGCTGTAGGTCTGCACCCCCTGTGCGTCCAGCGCGACGAGCTTCTCGTTGCCGTCCGGCACACGCAGCTCCGGGGGAACCGTCACGCCGCGGGCATGGGCGGACGAGTGCGCCGCCGGGCGGTCGGCTGCGTGGCCGATGGCGGCGGCGCCCATGACCGCCGAGGCGGCTGTGACGATGCTTCCGGTCATCAGTGCGGCACGCTTGGTAAGCACCATGTCAACTCCTGGGCGAGGTTGGGGGACTTCATCATCGACCCTGCGGCTAAAGGAACCTGCGGATCGGCGTGACCGACGCTTCGCGAGCACGCTGGAACAGGGACCGCTTGCGCCAGCGCGCAGGGTCGATCGGTGTGCTCCGCTCCCGGTCCCGGTCGAAGTCGCGGTCCAGTTCGGCGGTGAACTCCTCGTCGAGCACGGCCAGCATG
This sequence comes from Streptomyces sp. NPDC039424, assembly GCF_055639495.1. Lineage (NCBI taxonomy): Bacteria > Bacillati > Actinomycetota > Actinomycetes > Kitasatosporales > Streptomycetaceae > Streptomyces > Streptomyces sp. NPDC039424. The sequence continues at coordinate 317,223 of NZ_JBVKAI010000006.1, read as the reverse complement.
ACCTCTTCGTCGTGTTCCAGGGAACGCCTGTTGAAGTTCGTCGACCCGATCAGTGAGGCGACACCGTCAACCGTCATGATCTTGGTGTGCAGCATGGTCGGCTGGAACTCGTGGATCTCGACGCCGGCCCGCAGCAGCTTCTCGTAGTGCTGCTGCCCGGCCAGTCGGCAGGCTCGCTGGTCGGTGTGCCGACCGGGCAGCAGTATCTGCACCTGCACACCGCGCCGGGCGGTTGCGGCGAGCAGGTCGATGAAGTAGTCGTCGGGGGCGAAGTAGGCCGTGGAGAGCCGGAACCGCTCTTCCACCGACGTGAGGACGACACGGATGAGCGTCTGCATGTCCTGCCAGCCGAAGCTGGCCGAGCCCCGGACGACCTGGACGGTGGCCCGGCCCGGCTGATCGTGCTCGGTGAAACGGTCACGATCGTCGTAGAGGGTGTCGTGGCACTCGGCCCAGTTCTGGGCGAAGGCGGCGGCTATGCCGTCGACGGCCGGTCCTCGCACCTGGACGTGAGTGTCCCGCCACTCGCTGGGGTCGCGGGCGTCCCCGCACCACTCCTCCGCGATGCCCACCCCGCCGGTGAAAGCGGTGGTCTCGTCGATGATGAGGGCCTTGCGGTGGCAGCGGTGGTTCTGCTTCAGCGGCGAGAGCCGGACGGGCTTGCGGAACCAGGCCACCTGCACGCCCGCGGCGTACATCGCGTCGAGAAGGCTCTGCTCGATCTCCTTGGCACCGAAACCGTCGAGCAGGAGGCGAACCCGCAGCCCGGCGCGTGCCCGCTCGGCGAGGGCACCGGCGAACTCGCGGGCTATCTCGCCCCGCCAGTAGACGAAGGTCATCATGTCGACGGTGTGCCGTGCCGAGCGGATGGCGTCGAGCATGGCCGGGAAGATCGCATCGCCGTTGCGCAACGGCTTCAGCTCGTTCCCTTCCGTCGCGGCGATGCCTATGAGCCGCTCCAAGCGTCTTCGCAGCCGCTGCTTGCGCGCACTCGAACCGTCCGTGCCGCCCCCGGCCTCCTTGTCCTCGACGCGTGTGTCCGCTTCCGTCAACCGCTGCACCATGTACGACCTCCGCTGTCAGCGCTCGCCACGTGGGCGTACGTATACCCGGGACGGCCCGGTCTTCGCGCGTCACCTGGAGCACACCGGCTCGGACGAGTCGTCGGAGAGGTAGAGCCGTCTCTCCTCCTCGGTGAGGTCCCGGCCCACGGAACGGCAGATGCTGGTCACCGCGTCCTGCTGGGAGGGCAGGGTGACGTCCCACAGCCGCACCACGCCGTAGCCGCTGCCGGCGGCGAGCTTGTGTCCGTCCGGGCTCAGTGCGACGGACCACACGGTGCCCGAACCGTTCAGGACGCGCCGGGTCCTGCCCGTGGCGGTGTCCCACAGCCGCACCGTGCCGTCGAAGCTGCCGGTCGCGAGCGTACTGCCGTCCTGACTCAATGACAGCTGGGTGACGACGCCCGTGTGACCGGTCAGATAGCTGCGGATCCGGCCGGTCCCGACGTCCCACAGCCGCACGGTGCCGTCGGTGGTGCCGGCGACGAGCGTCGATCCCCGAGGGCCGAACGCGACGCTGGTCACGGCCCCCGTGTGTCCGCTCAGCTCGGTCCGTGGCTTCTTCGGATGGTCCAGGTCCCACAGCCGTACGGTGCTGTCGTCGCCGCCGACGGCCACCATGCGTCCGTCGTGTGAGAACGCAAGGGTGCTGACACTGCCCTGATGGCCGCCCAGCGATGCCTGGGTGCGCCCTGTCGTCGCGTCGAGCAGCAGCACACCGTCGTCCTTGCTCCCCTTGCGCGGTCGGATCCGGGTGGCGATCGTGTGGCCGTCGGGGCTGAAGGCCAGGGGACCCATCAGCGTGGTGCGGACCGATATCGTGGTGCGCGTGTGCCCCGTGGCCGCGTCCCGCAGGGCGATCCGACCCGGCACGCTCGTCACCAGGGTGTCCCCGTGCGGGCTGAAGGCGATGCTTACAGGTGCGTCGGCACCGTAGTCACCCGTGAAGGTGTACCGGGTGCTTCCGTCGTCGGCGCGGCGCACACGGACGGTCCCGTCCCAGCCCGCGGTGGCGAGGAAGCGGTTGTCGGGGCTGAAGGTCATCGCGTCGACCGGGCCCTCATGGTCCGTCAGGGTCGACTGGGGCCGCCCGGTGCCGGTGGCCCACAGACGAGCGGAGCCGTCGCTGCTTCCCGCGGCGGTGACGAGAGTGCTGCCGTCGGCACTGATCTCCGCGTCCGTGACCGCTTCACCGACGGTGACCGTGGCGCGGGTGCGGCCGGTTGTCGGGTCGCGGAAGCGGACAGTGCCGTCGTTCCCGGCTGTGATCAGGGTGTTGTCGGCGGCGTGGAGGGAGATGGACCACACCACTCCGGTGTGATCTGTGACGGTGGCCAGCGCGTTTCCGGTCGCCAGGTTCCACAACTGCACCGCGCCGGTTCCACTGCCCGTGACCAGTGTCCGGCCGTCCAGGCCGAAAGCGACTGCCGAGACGGGCGCCTTCCCGCTGATCCGAGCGGTCTCCTTCCTGTCGGCGGTGTCCCACACCCGGGCGGTCATGTCCTGGCTGCCGGAGACCAACTGCTTGCCGTCCGGGCTGAAGGCCAGGGTGGTGACCGGCTTGGTATGCCCCTTGAACTCGGCCACCACGCGTCCGGTCGTCGCCGCGTACAGGCGGATCCTGCCGTCGCTGCCGGACTCGGCCAGTGAGGTCCCGTCGGGGCTGAACGCCACTGCCTGGACGAGGCCCCCGGGTTTCGTCTTCCTGACCAGTCGCCGGGCAGCCACGTCCCACCAGCGCACTGTGCCGTCGTAGCTACCCGTCACCAGCGTCCGGCCGTCCGGGCTGAAGGCCATCGCCCACACGGACTCCCGGTGGCCGGTGAGCACCGCGAGAGACCGGCGGTTGGCGGGGTTCCACAACCGGACGGTGCCGTTCCAGCCGCCGGTGGCCACGATGTGGCCGTCGGGGCTGAACGCCACCGACGCGGCAGATCCTCCTGGGAGCGTACGACGTGCGGGGAGTGCGGCTGCGGCGTAGAGACTCGCGAGGGCCTCGTCGGTGTGGCTGGTCCGGTACGCCTTCACCGCCAGCAGTCCCGCGAGGTCCGGGTCGGTGCTGATGAGCGACTCCGACTGGGCGGCGAGCTGCCCCGACAGGGCTTCCTCCCGGGCGGTGACGGCGGTCTGCCGTTGCCAGAAGGCACCGGCTGCCGCGAGGAGCGCCAGGACCAGTGTCGCCGCGAGTACGGCGTTGAACCTGCGGGTGCGCCGCAGGGCGGCCTGCTGCTGATGGTGGCTCGCGGACACGAACGAGGCCGCCGAGCTGGGCAGTCCGCGCTGCCGGCCCCAGTCGAGACCCTCGGCCAGGTCCGTGCCGTGCAGGAGGTCGTCCGGCCGGCCGGTCTCCGACCAGCGCCTGCGCTGACCGTCGGCCCGCAGCAGCCACTGCTGGAACTGCTGGTCCTCCGTGACCCATTTGCGCAGCAACGCCCAGTCGCGGGTGAGGGTGTCGTGCACGAGTTCCGCCATCAGACCATCCGACGCGGGTGCCGGTTCCCGGGCGTGGGTGGTGACGATCCGGTGGCGGATCAGCGAGGCGATGACGAGGTCGGTGCTGTCGGTGCTGGCGGGCCCCGGGGCTGCGTGATCGTCGGCCGCCGAAGTGGTGGCGAGTTCACGCAGCTCGGCCAGAAGAACCGACTGGCGGGTGGCGGGGACCTGCCGTTCGGGGTCGGCCGGGCGGACCAGAGCCGTGAGGATCCGCCGGGCGATGTCGCGGTGTTCCGGCCCGAGCTCGTCGATCGCGGCGTTGCACCAGGTGGTCAGGGCTCCGGCGATGCGGCCGATCTTCTCGTACTCGTGATGGAGCAGTCTGCCCTGCGCGCGGCGTTCCCAGAGCTGGCTCAGGGCGAGTTCCAACGGCGCCAGCAGGGTGACGGGGGCGCACAGGCTTCCGGTGTACTTGTGGTCCGCGGCCAGCACGTCGGAGACCAGCCGCTCGACCAGGCCTTCTTCGAACGAGACACCTGCGGCACGTGCCGGAGCCGTGATCACGGCGCGGAGGTCCTGCCGACTGAGTGTGGCCGGTACGTTGAGCAGTGTGGCGGCCTTCAGCAACTCCGGCGCGCTGGCGGCCATCTGAGGATAGAAGTCGTCTCGGGCTATCAGGACCACGGTCAACGGGGCGGACGAGACCATCGCCTCGGTCAGTCTCTCCAGCGCGGTGGCGGCGGAACCGGGAGCCACGGGTCCGCTGCCCTTGCCGGGGGGCCGGGTGAAGAGCTCCTCGAATTGATCCACCACCAGCAGGACGCGTCGGCGCCCGGTTTCGGCATCCAGTCTGCGGTGCACCGCGGATGCCAGCCCGTCGCCGCACGCACCGGGGAGTCCCGCGCTCTCGATCTCCGCCATCAGGTCCTGTCCCGGCCTGGGGACGAGGACGGTGAGCCATTGGTCGCTGCCCGGCAGACTGCCGTCGGCTACGGCGGGCAGAACTCCGGCCCGCATCAGGGATGACTTGCCCGACCCGGAGGGCCCGAGCAGTACGAGGCCACGTCCCGCGCCGCTCAGGGCGGTGAGAACCTCGTTCACCGCGCTGTCCCGGCCGTGGAAGAGGGCCGTGTGCTCCTCGGTGAACGGCTCGAGTCCCCGGTAGGGGCAGGCGTCGGTCTCGACCAGTTCGGGCCAGACCTCACGCAGCACCTGGGCGGGTGTGGCGTAGGTGATGCCCTGGCTGCGCAGCTGCGAGTCGGGGGCGGTGATCGCCGTCACCATGCCGATGACGAGCCCGGACACATCGTCGACCACCGGGCCGCCGCTGAAACCCTGCGCGAGGTCATTGGACGCGGTGAGCTGGAGCAGCGTGCCGACACCGTCCCCGGCGTCCGCGAGCAGCCGTCCGGCCACGGCATGACCGTAATGGCCCGCGTCCGGCGCCGAGTCGGGGAAGCCGAAGGAGTGCACGCTGTGGCCGTGGCAGCCGTCGGCCGAGCCGAGGGCCGCCACGGTCGTGGCCGCCGGGGCGGCGTGCAGCCGGACCACCGCGACGTCCTCGCGGTGCGGATCCCGCCAGGGGTCCTCCAGCACCACACCCTCGACGGAAGGCGAACCGTGTGCTCGGGGAAAGCGCAGTGTGACCGGGCGACCAGGGCCGCTGCCTGCCGCATGCACCACATGCGCGCAGGTGATGAGTACGTCCTCCCCGACCATGAACCCGGCGCCGACCGCCGTTCCGTCCACGGAGACGACCTGGGCCACCGCGCACTGGATGCCCGCCCGGCCTCGGACGCCGACGCTGTCGTCACCGGCCTTGCCCAAAGACATGTATGACATTCCCGTCCCGGTCAGGCCGTGTGCCGGTCGGTCTCGGCGTCCCAGGAGACGGTGACCTTCAGATGGAAAGCAGCCTGGCTCCTGGCGATGACGGCGCCCGCCTGCGCCGAGAGATCGACCCCGAACTCGAGCTGGACGTGGTCCGGCCCCGCCTGCCGCAGTTGATCGAGAGCGGTCCGGGCCATCTCCGTCACCGGGACCAGAGCGGTGCGCAGGCTCTGCGGCAGATCCCGGACGGTGTCACCGAAACGCGACGCCTTCACCGGCCCTTCGGCCGCGTCCGCGGCCTCCACCAGGACACAACCCCCACCACCGTCCAGCGCGATACGCGCGAGACTCCCCATCGCTCCCCCTCGTTCACACGTCCCGGCGGCGGTCACCCGTGCCGCATCCCGAACGTAGTCCCTGGCTCGGGCAGAAGAGGGGGAAGTTCACGATGGCTGGCAACTCGGACATGCACATGCGTCGCGCGCAAGAGATCGGACGGTATCGGTCAGATCCGCAAGCGATCCGGCTCGACCATGGATGCCCGATGGGGCGTCAGGAATAGCTCCAGCGCCATGCGTTGGAGCGGTAGCTGCAGGTGATGCTCGCCCCGCCGGCGGTGGTGGTCGATGCGCCGTGGTCGCTGTTGCGGCAGAACTGCCCGGCCTGGTAGCAGTTGCCCGCGTTGGAGACGATGGAGCACGTGCCGGTGCCGGTTCCGCTGCTGCGGCTGGTGCTGTTCCCTCCGGACTGGGCGGCGGCCTTGGTGACCGTGACGGTCGGGCCGGGCGTCTTGACGGTCTTGGTGACGGTGCGCGCCGGCTTGGGGCGGACGGTTTCGGTGGCCGTGACCGTGGCCGTAGCGGTGACGGTCACGGTCGGGGCGGGTCTCGCTGCCGCCGCCTGTGCGGCGACTGTGTCGTCGTGCGCGGACTGGGTGCCACCCACTGCTCCGAGAGTGAACAGTGCCAGGCCGGCGACCCAGACACGCTTGCGCTTGCGCATCGGCCGGTTGTCAGCCGGGCGCTGCGGACGGTTGGACAGATTCATGATCCCCCCTGGGATGACATGGAGCGGTGTCGCGGCGGCCTCGTGCCCCCCTCGGGCTGTGCCCGCGCCACCGTGGTGGTTGAAGAGTGTTCTACATGAGTGGCATATACAGCAAGCCCTCGCATTCAAGAGTTTCCCCAGGTCAGCCATATGCTGGGGAGTGCGTGACAAATACTTGCGCGCTGTACAGGTGCACGCCCTCTTCACGGGGCGTACACCTGGAGGTCATGAACCTGTCGACCTGCGTGGGACGGTTAGGCGGGGCGCAAGGCCAGAGACAGGCCCCGCCGGGGGAGTGGCCGGTCAGCGCACCAACAGGTCGATCACGCCTGTGAGATCCTCCTCGCCGCTGCCCTCGGCCAGGCGACGGCGCATCAGCGCGAAGAAGGGGCTGAGCAGTTCGGGACTGACGCCCTGCTGCTCGGCGGTGCTCACGAAGGTCGGCGTGCCGGCCACCTGCATGGCGAGATCGGAGACCACGTCCTTGGTGTAGTCGCCGCTCCGCAGCCGCTCGGCGGTCTGATGGACCGCCGGGGTCATCGCGACGAGCCAGTCGGCGAGCAGCGGGGCGAGGGAGGCGGGGTCGATGTCCTCCTTGCGGATCAGCGCGAAGGCGTGCGCGACGCCGGCGAACATCCCGTACATGGCGCTGAGCAGGGCCACGTCGTGCAGTGCCGCGTAGCCCGCGTTCTCGCCGACGTAGGTGGCGCCGGCGGGGACGCCAAGCGTCTGCTGGTGCTGCTCGAACATCTCCCGGGAGCCGCTGTAGAAGACGTAGCCGCCGGCCTCGGGGACACCGATCATCGGCGGGACGGCCATGATCCCGCCGTCCAGGTAGCGGGCACCGCCCTCGCGGGCCCACCGCGCACGGGCACGCGCCTGTGCGGGGGTGCTCGTGGTCAGGTTGACCAGGTCCTTTCCGGTCAAGTCGGCGCCGGCCAGTGCCTCGTCGACCGAGGCGTCGTCCAGCAGGCAGACGATGACGAGGGTGCTCGCCGCGACTGCCTCCGCGATGTCCTCCGCGACCCGCGCCCCCTCGGGGGCGAGTGCCGTGGCACGGGCGGGAGTGCGGTTCCACACCGTGAGCGGGTGGCCTGCGGCGAGCCACGTACGGGCCAGTGCGGTGCCCATCGCGCCGAGGCCCAGCAGCGTGACGGCGGTCTTCTCAACAGGGGTGTGTGTCATGCCGATTAGGCTGGTCCGAGGACCAAAGTCGATCAAGTACGCACTTTCCAGTGGGTGGTTACCCCTGAGCAAGCGACCAGGTCAGAAGAAGGGTGGCTCATGACGACGCTGAACCGGCCGGGTGCTCCGGACGGACACATCTGCGGGATCGACGCCGCGATGGAGGTGATCGGCGGCAAGTGGAAGGTGCTGATCCTCTGGGCGCTCCACGAGCACCCTCACCGCCGCTTCGGTGAACTGCGCCGACAGCTTCCGGGCATCACCGAGAAGGTGCTCGCCTCCCATCTGCGCGAGATGGAAGCCGACGGCATCGTGCACCGCGCCTCCTACGACGAGGTGCCGCCCCGCGTCGAGTACTCCCTGACCGAGAACGGCGCCCGCCTCAACGACGCGCTCGAACCGCTCGCCGCCTGGGGACGTGAGCGGCGGAACGCGAGCTAGACGGTCGCGGCCGGGGCCCGCTGAAGGGACCCCGGCCGGTGAGCCGGGCGATCACGCCATCGTACGGTCCTTCGACAAGGTCACTAGGAGGCCTGGGCCTTGTCGTACAGGGCCTTCGCCACGTCGCCGAAGTACGGGCCGAACATCCGGTTCGGCAGGAACGTGTAGCCGAAGCTGTTCACGGAGACCTGCAGACCGGTGCCGGTGGTCTCGCTGAAGCCGGTGAACCACGGTCCGCCGCTGGAGCCGCCGGTCATGTTGCAGCCGAGGCTGTGGTCCTGCGAGAAGAGGAAGTCCTTCGAACTGTTCCCACTGCAGTAGATGAGCTTCGTACCGTCGTACGGCGAGGCGGCCGGGAAGCCGAAGGAGTACATCTGCTTGTTGTAACCACCGTTGAACTGGATGCCCTGCCCGCCGACGACCGAAGTGAGCTTCTGGCCGTTCAGGGGGGCGACGACGGCCGCGCCGACGTCGTAGTTGATGTCCTCGCTCGCTTCCCACTGCGGGGTGGTGAGTGTCGTGGACGCGGTCCACTGGCCGTACGGAGCAGTGCCGTTGTTGTACGCGGGCACGAAGACCCAGTTGGTGTGCCAGCTGCCCTGGTACTTCACACAGTGTCCGGCTGTGATGACGGTGCTGGCGTTCTGACTGGTCACGGCGTTTCCGGTGCAGGAGGCGGTACGCCCCTGGAACGTGAAGAACACCCGGCCCGAGGTCGTGACGACCGCGCCGCCGCCGGTCCAGGGGCCACCGGCCTGCGGGAATGAGGCGGGCGCGGCGGTGGGTGCGACGGTCGTCGAACGCCCGCCGTTCTCAGGGGCTTTCAGGCTCTGGGCGCCCTTGCGGGTCAGCAGCAGATCGAGCGGAGTGGCGCCGCGCATCCGCTCGGCGGTCCAGAAGGTGCGGGACTTGTGCTGCGCGGCGGTCGAGACCGTACGGGCCGCTACCGATGTTCCGGAAGCCGTGTCGTGGGGTGCCGCGTCGGCCGTGCCGGCAGCGGCGAGACCGCCTGCGAACAGGGAACCAACGGCCAGCAGGATGCCCGCGGCAGTGCGATGGCGTCTCACGCATGTCTCCTTCTGCCGTGCCAGGACTGGTCGGGTCCGGGCAGGGTGGGGGAACGAAGAGCGGTGCGGATAGACGTGCGTGGGGCAGCGTGCCACGGAAATCTTGTCTTGTCAGGGGCGCGTCAGCGCGATTTTGCGTAGGGGGCCCGCGTTCACGGGCTCTCCAGCCATTCGGTGTACCAGGCGCGGAAACCCGGGCTCACCGGGACGAAGCCGCCCCAGTCCGGATCGAGTTGCCAGAGCTCGCCGGCCCGCGGGCCGTTCAGCACCAGCCGGAGGAAGATGCCGCAGCCCTGTTCGGCGAGCATGAGCGTGCCCTGGGGCAGCACATCGGCCAGTGCGCCGATCCGGCCGGGCAGGGGTTCGGTGAGTCGGAACGGCTGGGCAAGTCGGCCCGGCAGCCGGTCTTCCTCCCACTCGTCGTCCACGGCCCACTCCTCGCCGGCCTCCCGGCGGGGCACGGTCAACGGCATCAACCCGCGGCAGGGACCGGCCGGGCCGTCGCCCACCTGCGCGACGAAGGACCGGTACTCCGTCGGCAGCTCGATGCCGTGGGAATCCTCGAACGCCCGGATCTCCGCCTCGGGCAGCGCAGGCGCCAGCTCGTACCGGTGCGTGTCCGCCCCGAAGCGCTCCCGCCCCGGGTCCCGTGCCGCCATCTCCCGTATCCGCGCGCGTACGCCGTCCGCGTCCCAGCTCTCCATCCGGCGACCGTAACAACGGGGCCCCACCCAGTCCGCCGCACCTCCGAGCTCTGCAGGTGGTGGCATCGGCTATCCGTCCAGAACTGTCCAGTGAAGATCCGGTGCGGGCAGGTCCAGAGCGCGGCCGAGGGCGGAGGTCACAGGGGTGGCGTAGTCAGGCAGGCGCAGGGCGGCCCAAGCGGCGGCCAGGTGGAGGAAGTCGTTCAGGTCGCGCTCTGCGCCGGCGAGGAGGCGACGCAGGTCGGTGACGGGCAGCTCGATCACCGGGCTGTCGTCGTGTTCGGCGTCGACGGTCAATCGGACGACGTCGCCGTGCCGTTCGGCGAGCGGAGAGGGGTCGTGACCGAAGGAGGCCCAGCCGTCGCCGTCGACGACCTCGAGCCAGTCGCGCCTCTCGTCCAGCCCGTTGCAGCAGCCCGGCAGCAGCGTGGTGCCGGTCGCGGTGTCCGTGATCTGCAGGCCGCCGGAGGCGAAGAGGTCGTCCATGGTGAGCAGTCCGTGCAGGAAGCCCCCGAGCAGGTCGGCGGGCCGCGGTGGGCCACCGTCGTTCTCGGGATCGATGGTGTTGCAGTCGGCGATGCTCATCACCGCTGTGCCGACCTCGGCGGGATCGAGCCTGCCGCTGAGCGGCAGGAAGCCGTACGGCTCCAACTCGGCGACAGGCCAGAGTGTGAAGCCCTCGCAGGCGTGGATCTCCAGGACGGGCTGCAGAACGATCACCCGGAAAGTGTGCGGCATGCCCTGGGAGGGGTCGATGCGGGCCCCTGTCGCGAGCGTGCCGTCGCCGGTGCCTCGCACATCGGTTCACGCCGATCAGGCGTGGCGCCGCAGACCCCGCGACCCTGCACGGCATCGAGCGGCCAAAAAAATTTCGGCGGCGATGTCGAGAACCCGTGCCCGGCTCCGTCCCCGTAGTGAACGCGACCACAATGGGTCGCACCAGCACCGAGGAGAAACACGATGGCCAAGTACTTGCTGCTCAAGCACTACCGTGGTGCCCCGGCTCCGGTCAACTGCGTGCCCATGGACCAGTGGGCGCCGGAGGAGATCTCGGCCCACGTGAAGTACATGCAGGACTTCGCGGCCCGGCTCGAGGGGACCGGCGAGTTCGTCGACGGTCAGGCGCTCGCCCCCGAGGGGGCGTGGGTCCGGTACGACGGTGAGGGGCGCCCGCCGGTGACCGACGGCCCGTTCGCCGAGACCAAAGACCTCATCGCCGGCTGGATGGTGATCGACGTCGACAGCTACGAGCGCGCCGTCGAGCTGGCCGGGGAGCTGTCGGCCGCTCCCGGGGCGGGCGGGAAGCCGATCCACGAGTGGCTCGAGGTGCGTCCGTTCCTGGCCGCGCCGCCCACCATCACGGAGTGACCTCATCGATGAACGACGCCCTGCTCCGGAGCCTCACACCGGGCGTGCTCGGGATCCTCGTCCGCCGCGGAGCCGACTTCGCGGCGGCCGAGGACGCCGTGCAGGACGCGCTGGTCGAGGCGGTCCGCGTCTGGCCGGACGACCCGCCGCGGGACCCGAAGGGCTGGCTGGTCACCGTGGCCTGGCGCCGGTTCCTCGACGCGACCCGCGCGGACGCCGCCCGCCGCCGGCGTGAGGACCTCGTCGACGAGGAACCGGCGCCCGGGCCCGCGCCCGCGGTGGACGACACGCTCCAGCTCTACTTCCTGTGCGCCCACCCGAAGCTGACGCCGTCGTCCGCGGTCGCGCTCACGCTGCGCGCCGTCGGCGGGCTGACCACCCGCCAGATCGCCCAGGCCTATCTGGTGCCCGAGGCCACCATGGCGCAGCGCATCAGCCGGGCCAAGCGCACCGTCTCCGGCGTGCGGTTCGACCAGCCCGGCGACGTCGCGACCGTGCTGCGCGTCCTCTACCTGGTCTTCAACGAGGGCTACTCGGGCGACATCGACCTCGCCGCCGAGGCCATCCGGCTCACCCGGCAGCTCGCGGCCGCGATCGACCACCCCGAGGTGGCGGGGCTGCTCGCCCTCATGCTGCTCCACCATGCCCGGCGCGCCGCCCGGACCGCGCCCGACGGCAGCCTGGTGCCGCTCGCCGAGCAGGACCGCGGCCGGTGGGACACGGAGTCGATCGCCGAGGGCGTCGAGATCCTCCAGGCGGCCCTCGCGCGCGACCGGCTGGGCGAGTTCCAGGCCCAGGCCGCCATCGCGGCGCTCCACGCCGACGCGCCCACCGCCGAGGAGACGGACTGGGTGCAGATCGTCGAGTGGTACGACGAGCTCGCGCGCCTGACCGACAGCCCGGTCGTCCGGCTCAACCGCGCGGTGGCCGTCGGCGAGGCCGACGGACCGCGCGCCGGCCTGGCGGCGCTCGCGGAGCTGGACGCCTCACTGCCCCGCCACGCCGCGGTGGCGGCCTACCTCCACGAGCGCGACGGCGACCTGGTGACGGCGGCACGGCTGTACGCCGAGGCGGCCCGGAAGGCACCCAACCTCGCCGAGCGCGACCACCTGACCCGCCAGGCCGCCCGGCTCAACGCCCGCCCGTGCCGCTGACCCGCCAAGAGCCCCTTCCGCCGGGCCGGACTCAGCCCGCCGCCTTCCCGATGAGCTCGACGATCCGTGCTTCGGTGGCGGCGGTCAGCTCCGTCAGGGCGTACGCCGTGGGCCACATGGCGCCTTCGTCGAGCTTCGCCTGGTCGCTGAAGCCCAGCGTGGCGTACCGGGTCTTGAACTTCTGCGCGCTCTGGAAGAAGCAGACGACCTTGCCGGCCCTGGCGTACGCGGGCATCCCGTACCAGAGCTTCGGCGAGAGGTCCGGCGCGGCCGACCTGATGATCTCGTGGAGCCGCTCGGCGAGGACACGGTCCGCGTCCGCCATCTCGGCGATCTTCGCGAGCACATCGCGCTCCCCGTCCGCCTTGGCGGTGCGCGGACTGCGGCGCGCGGACTCCTTCAGTTCCTGGGCGTGCTCCTTCATCGCGTCGCGTTCCTCGGCCGTGAACCCGTCGAACTTCTTGTCGGCCGTGCCGGTGCTCCGGGCGGACTTCTGCGCGTTCGTCATGGCATGTCTCCTTGCTCGCATGGTCGATCGGGAATCTCGTACGGCGGTCAGCCGAGCCAGCGGCCGTCGCGCATCAGCTCTCGGCCCGGCAACTCGTCCGCCTCGCGCCAGGTCTGGACGCGGCGGGGGGTGATACGGAACCAGCGGTACGGCGTGGCCGGAGTGCGCGGGTCGAAGCCGGTGCGTGCGGCGAACCGGTCACCCCGCCGCCGCGGCAGCGCGTCGATCTCCAGGACCTCGATCTCGCCCTCGATCATGGACACGTCGCGGGTGTGGCCCAGCGCCAGCCGCGTGGTCCGGGTGGCGGCCAGGTTCCTGCCGGTCGGGCTGTCGGCCGGGGTGGCCACCAGCAGCGTCTCGCCGTCCCAGTCGAAGGAAAGCGGCACCAGATAGGGCACGCCGTCCGCCGAGGCACTGGCCACCCAGACATCGACGTCATGGGTGAGCCGGTGCTCGGTGTCACGGCGGCGCAGAGCGCGGGGGCGCGGGCCGGTACTCGTTCGGTCCTGCAACGGGCACTCCTGGGGTCGTGGGCCACGATCGCCCCGGTGTGTGCTGCGGGGCTTGGTCGCTGTGGTCACAGCCTCTCCCGGCCGGGGTACGGTCCGCCTCCGTGCCGACCACGGAAACCACCACGGATCCGCCACGGATAATGACTTGGTGTCCAGTCCAGTGATCTCGGCCCGGGAAGCGGAAGTACTCGCGCTGCTCGGGGAGCACCTCAGCAACGCGGAGATCTCCGCACAGTTGTTCATCTCCGTACGCACGGTCGAGTCACACGTCTCCGCGCTGCTGCGCAAGCTCGCGGTGCCGGACCGGCGGGCGCTTTCCCGGCGCGCGGCCGAACTCGCCCGCGCCGAGCAGTCGCGTCCGGCACCCGCCCTCCCGGCACCGCTGACAGCGTTCGTCGGCCGCGTACGGGAGCGCGCCGAGCTGGCCGAGGCGGTGAAGGCGCGTCGGCAGGTGACCGCGGTCGGTCCGGGCGGGGTGGGCAAGACCCGGCTCGCGCTGGCGGTGGCGGCGGAAGCGGCCGGTGACTTCGCCGACGGGGTGTGGTTCGTCGACCTGGCCCCGATCACCGATCCCGGGCGGGTGGGGGCCGCGGTCGCGGCGGCCGTGGGGGTGGGCGAGCAGCCCGGACGCGGTGTCGACGAGGCGGTGACGGCCGCGCTGGCGGACCGCCAGGCGCTGCTGGTGCTGGACAACTGCGAGCAGATACGGGACGGGGTGGCGCCGTTCCTGGAGCGGCTGCTGGTGGCCTGCCCGCGGGTACGGGTGCTCGCGACGAGCCGGGCCCGGATGATGGTGCCGTACGAGTGGGTCTTCCCGGTGCCGCCGCTGTCCTGGGCGGGCGGTGGCGAGTCGGAGGCCGTGACCCTGTTCATGGAACGGGCGGCGGCGGTCGGCCGGCCGCCGGAACCGGCGGTACGCGACCGGATCGCGGCCATCTGCGAACGGCTCGACGGCATGGCCCTGGCGATCGAACTTGCGGCGGCACGGTGGCCCACGCTGGGACTGGACGGGCTCACGGCCGGCCTATCCGACCAACTGCGGATCCTCGCCGGCGGACCCCGCGCGGACGACAGACATCGGTCGGTGCGGGCGGCGCTGGAGTGGAGCCATGACCTGCTTCAGCCGGAGGACCGGGCGCTGCTGCGCCGGATTTCGGGGTTCGTCATGCCGTTCACCGCTGACGCGGCCACCGCGGTGGCCGGATTCGCCCCGCTGGATCCGGCCGCGGTCGCCGACGGGCTCGGCAGGCTCGCCGAACAGAGCCTGCTCACCGCGACACCGTCCCCGACGGGCGGCACCCGTTACCAGGCCCTGGAGACCATCCGCCAGTACGGTACGGAGCGGCTCGCCGACGCCGGTGAACTGAAGGACGTCCGCTCTCGTCACCTGGGCTGGTGCCTGGCCGGCGCGACCGCCCTCACGGCGTCCGAAGGCGGGGACTGGCGCGCGCGGTTCGACGCGCTGGCAGAGGACCTCCGCGCCGCCCTGACCTGGGCCACTGACCAGCTGGAGATGCGCGTGGACGCCTACCGTCTCGCCCTGACCATGGCTGAGCTGACCTTCACCCGCAACCTGCTCGGCGAGGCCCAGCAGCGGTTCGAGCAGGCGGCCGCGCTCGCCGGTGACGTCGCCGGTGCGGCGGCGGCGCTGCGGGAGGCCGCCGGGGTGGCCGGTTGCCGCAGGCTCGGCGACGACATGTTCCGCCTGCACCGCGCCGCCTCAGAGGCCGCCCGCCGGGCAGGCGACACCACCGGCGCCGGCCGCGACCTGGCGGCCGCCGCCACCGTCGCGTACCGCTTCTCCAGTGAGTTCACCCTGATCCCCACCGTGGAGGAGGTGACCGCCGTACTCGCGGAGGCACGAGAGCTCTCCGGCGACGACGACCCGGCGGCCGAGGCGGCCGTCGCGCTCGCCGAGGCGGCGGTGATCGCGGATGCCTTCGGCGCGGTCCAGGGGGCCTCGGACAACACGGTGCGGGAGACGGTCGGGCGCGCCGAACGGGCCGTCGAACTCGCCCGGCGGGCGGGCGACCCGGTGGCCGAGTCCGCCGCCCTCGACGCGCTCTCCGGCGCCCGGACCTGGGCCGGTGAGCCCTTCGGCGCCGCGGCTGCCGCCCGGCGCCGGATCGACATCCTGGCTTCGGTACCGCGCACCCCCGCCAGTACCCACGAGCGGATGGACGCCCTCGCCATGGCCGCCGGAACCGCGCTCGGCGTGGGTGAGCTGCCGCGGGCCCGCCGGTGGGGCAGGGAGCTCGCCGACCACCCGCTGTTCGCCGAGGTGGGCCACCACGCCACGTCCTGGCTCCTGGTCGCGGATGCGTTCGCGGGAAACGCCGAGGACGTACTCACCGGCAGCGTGAGATTCCTCGACGCGTGGAAGCGGAGCGGCCGGCAGCGGTCGTTCTCGCTCGGCCCGGCCGCCGCCTCGGTCGCCATGATCCACGGCTTGCGCGGTGATCACGACGCCCGGGCAAGCTGGCTCGCGATCGTCGGCCAGGCGGGCACCGCGTCGGAGTACCGCCATGGCTACGGTGCGGTCTTCGACACCATGGTCCTGCTGCACCACGGGGACCCGGACGCGGCCCTGGAGCGGATCTCGCCGGAGCCGGACCAGGTGTGGAAGTGGGTCTCCTGGATCTGGCTGCACTGGTACGTGGCGCTCCGGGCGGAGGCTTCGGTGCTCGCCGGGCACCCCGACGCCCCAGGCCGGGTCGACGCCGCCCGGAGCATGGTCGCCGGCAACCCGATCGCCACCGCCCAGCTGGACCGGGCGCAGGCGCTGCTCGACGGCGACCTGACACGGCAACTCGCCGCCGCGGCGGCCTTCGACGCGGCGGGCTGCCACTATCAGTCGGCGCGCACCCTGCTGCTCGCCGGGAACGGTCACGCCGCCGCCGGCTCAGCGGCGCTCGCCGACCTGGGCCTCGCTCCCACCTCTGGGTGAGACACCGACTCCGGACGGTACTGCTCGGGCCGGAAAGCTCGTCACTCGGTCGTCGCCGGACCCCTGGCCGGGTGGCCGGTGATCTGACGTCCCTCAGGCCCGTCCGTGCGACTCCGCGGCGCGCCGTGTCAACGAGTCGAAGACCACCGCGATGAACAGCACCCCGCCGGTGATCATGAACTGGACCGGGGGCTCGACTCCCAGCAGCGCCATGCCCGAGGCGATCGACTGGATGATGAGCACCCCCAGCAGCGCGGACCAGGTCGAGCCCCGTCCGCCGAACAGGCTGGTGCCGCCGATGAGGGCACCGGCGATGGCGTTGATCAGCAGTATGCCGGAGCCCGGAACCTGACTTGCCGAGGTGAGCCGCGACGCGACGAACAGGCCTCCGACCGCGGCCAAGGTCCCCGACACCATGAACACCGAGATCCGCACGCGTGCCACCTGGACGCCGGCCCGCCGGGCCGCCTCCACGTCACCGCCCAGCGCCAGGACCTGCCGGCCGTAGGGCGTGCGGCGCAGGAGGACGTCCGAGGCGACGATGACTCCGAGGAACAGCAGAAGCGCCAGCGGCAGGCCCTCGAACTGGCCCAGCACATAGACGGTGGCGAACGCGGCCACCGCGAGGAGGGCCGTACGCGCCCAGATTTCCCGCACCGGCCGGCACGGCATCCCGGCGGCGCTGCGGCGCCTGTGGTCGTGGTAGGAGACGAGGAGGTAGGCGGCCGTTCCGAGCGCCGCCAGGCCGTAGGTGGCGACGGCGGCGTTGAAGTAGCGGCTGGTCAGCATGGCGACCAGCCCCTGCTCGCTGAAGTTGACGGAGGTGTCCGGCCCCAGCAGGTAGAGCATCACGCCGTTCCAGGCCAGCAGGCCCGCGAGGGTGACGACGAACGCGGGTACGCCGATCTTGGCGAAGGCGAACCCCTGGAAGGCCCCGGCGGTCGCACCGCAGATCACCGCGAGGAGCACGGCGAGCCATTCCGGCATCCCGAGGTTCACGTTCAGCGCCGCGAACAGGGCACCCGCCAGGCCGGCGAGCGAGCCCACCGACAGGTCGATCTCGCCGATCAGCAGCACGAAGACGATGCCGACGGCGACCATGCCGGTTCCGACGATGTCCACGCTGAGCACGGACAGGTTGCGCGGCGAGAGGAAGTGGTCGTTGAGGCCCTGGAAGACCATCCAGGTCACGGCGAGGGCGAGCAGGGCCGGGGCCGAGGCGAGTTCACGTTCGTGCACTCTGTGACGTACCGCGCCGACGTACGCCCTGAGACGTCCGGCGTACGACCGGCGTCCGTCGAGGCGTCTGTCGGGGACGGGCGCGGCGTCAGCGGTGCGTGCCTCGGTCCCCCTCGCCTTCATGGCCATGCTGTCTCCGGGCGTGTCGGGCGGTGATCGGCGGCAGGGTCCGCCGCGCCGGCGGGGGAGGAGACGATCGGTTCCTCGGAGGTGGTGTTCACGTCGAACAGGCCGTTGTCGTCGCCGCGGCCGAGGGGCGGTTCGGGCGCGCCGAGTAACGGGCGGGGGACCGCGACGGCCTTCCGCCGGCCCGCGGACGGCGCCGGCACGGGCTGAACCGGCACGGGGCCACCTCCTTCGGCCGAGCGGAGCTCATCGGGTGAGTCCGGCCTTGTCGCAGGCGGACCTGAGCGTCGGGGTGCAAATCTGATTGATGGTGTACATACCATCCTTGATGACGGTGTTCTTGATGTCGCCCACGGTCACCGAGACCGATGGGAGCAGAACCGCCGGTATGTCCTTGGTGGTGGCGCTGTCCACGGTGCCGGTGGCGATGGACCCGACCGCCTTGCCGCGCGCCAGGGCGACGGCCATCTCCACGGCGGCGTCGGCCGCGGGCTTGAAAGGCTTGTAGACGGTCATGTACTGGTCGCCCCGGATGATGCGCTGCACGCCCGCGAGGTCGGCGTCCTGGCCGGTGATCGGGGGCAGCGGCCTGACCTCGGCGGCGTTGAGGGCGGAGACCACGGCGCCGGCCAGGCTGTCGTTGGCGGCCAGAACACCGTCGATGGCACCCGCGCCCAGAGCGGCGATGGCGCCCCTCATGTCGACGAAGGCGTTCTCCGGCCGCCATCCGACGGTGTCGTACGACTTGCCGATCTTCACCTTGCCCTTGAGGACGGAGAGCGCTCCCCGCTTGAACCAGTCGGCGTTGGGGTCGATCGTGGCGCCGTTCATCATGACGATCTGGCCGCCGTCCGCCTTCGCGCCCATGGCCTTCAGGAGCGCCTCGCCCTGAAGCCTGCCGACCTGCGCACCGTCGAAGGTGATGTAACCGGAGATCGGGCCCTGGGCGAGCCGGTCATAGGCCACGACCGGGATACCGGCCCGGTGCGCGGCCTCGACCGACGGGCGCAGCAGCTGGGGGTCGATGGCGGCGACGATCAGGACATCGACACCTCTGGTGATCATGGACTCGAGCTGCTGCCGCTGGACCGCCGGGTCGGGCGTGGCGGCGAGGGTCGCCGCCGGGCAGTGCGGGCACAGCTGCTTCAGCTTCTTCTCGATCAGGGGCCCGTCGAACTGCCCGAAGCGAGAGGCCCCGCCGCCCGGGAGCAGCACGCCGACGGTGAGGCTGTCACCCCCGCCCTTGCCGTCCCCGCCGCAGGCCCCGGCCAGGGTCACACAGGCGGCAACCGCGATCGCCACAGACGCACGGGTGAGGGACCTACGCTTCACGGCCGGAAGGCTGGTACCGAGACCCATCTGTGGTTCCTTAGCAAACTGTCCGCTATACCCCGTAATGGGCGCTTGTGCCAAGCGTAGCCAAGCCGTCGATGTCCCGTTCAGGCCCGGCCGCCCTCCCGACACGGGTCCTGAAGCCGGTCCCGTGGGCATCGACGGTCCCTCAGGCGGTGGCCTGGGGTTGTGCCGGGTCGAGGTAGTGGACGGCGGTCTGTTCGGCGTGCGGGATGAGCAGGCTCCGCAACTCGTGCGCGGCGGTCTCGAGGAGGTCGCCGTCACGGGTGGCGTGGAGGGTTTCGAGGACGAAGGCGACGTGGGTGGAGCCCTCGGTGACGCGGGTGCGGTGGGCGTCGCGGTGGTTCCAGTGGCGGGTCAGGACGCCGGTGGTGTCCGCGTAGATGATCTCGCCGGGCTTGGGGTTCTCGACGGTGTCGGGTTCGCCGAGCGGGGTGAAGGACTCGGTGCCGTCCGCGTGGCGGATCTCGACGTCGCCGGTGACATGGTCCAGGTCGAAGGCGCCGGCGGGCAGGCCGTGAGCGACGGAGACGGCGTTGTAGGAGTCGACGGCCGGGTTGATGCGCGGCAGCGTCTCCTTCTTCGCGAAGCGGCGGCCGAGCGCGTCGACGCTCGGGCGGATGCGGCGGGGGTTGGTGCCGAAGGAGCGGTAGGCGGTGTGCCACGCCTCGATACGGGGATCGGTCTCGTCGGCGGGCTGCCAGGTGCCGTCGGCGAGCCGCTGCTCCAGGTCCTCAAGGGCGGCGGCGGTGTCGGACCAGGGCTCACGGCCGCGCAGACCGGTGGCGGTGACCAGGGCGATGAGGGTGTCGGGAAAGGCGTCTGCGACGGCGGGGGCGATGCGGAAGGCGGGCATGAGCGGGTTTCCGTTCCCTAGGTGAGTGCGGGAGTCAGGGCTTCCAGGGGCCGATGCGGTCCAGGCGGCGCAGCTGCTGGCGAGCGGTGGGTACGTCCAGGCCCCGGCCGCGTGCGGTGAGGCGGCCGGCGACGGCGGTGCGGTGCTCGACGGGTTTGTGGTCGTCGTACTTGAACTTGGCCACCGCGTCGGTGACTTCCAGGCGCAGACCGCGGATGCCGGGCAGCGTCCGGCCGTAGGGCGGCCGGTCGACGGCGACGGGAGCGTGGTCGCCGTCGGGCTGGAAGTGGGCGAGCTGGCGGCGCAGCAGCTCGGCCTTGGCCTCGGGCTCGTCGACGATGTCGGCGCGGCAGGCGAACTGCACGGCCGCGTAGTAGCTGGTGGGTACGCCGTCAGTGGGCGGGGTGTCGGCCCTGGCGCGCCAGGGACCGGGGATGAAGGCGTAGTCGCCGATGACGGTGAGGACGACGTTCGGGTCGTGCTCGATCGCCTTCCAGACCGGGTTGGGCCGGGCGAGGTGGATGAGGAGGTGGCGGTCGTCGCAGGTGAAGTGGGTGGGGACGACGGTGGGCGGGTGGCCGGGCAGGCCGTTGACGCTCAGCTGTCCGAAGTCATGGCCGTCGGCGATCCAGGTCTGCCGTTCGTCTTCGTCGAGGCCGGCGTCCCAGGGGTGGACCAGCATGTGCTTCTCCTCGCTCTTGCGGGCCTGCTCAGGTCAGGGCGAGGAGGCCGACGGCGACGGCGGCGGTACCCAGGCCGACGAGCTGACCGCGGTGGATGCGTTCGGCGAGCACGGCGCGGGCGAGCAGGACCGTGCCGGCCGGGTAGAGAGCGGTGATCACGGCGACGACGGTGAGGTCCCCGCCGCGGGCGGCGAGCAGGAACAGCAGGTTCGCCAGCGAGTCCAGCACACCAGCGGCGGCCGACATGGCGTACGCGGGTCGCTCGGCGCCCAGCTTGCGGCGCATCAGCCCGGCCGCGGCCAGGGTGACAACCGAGGAGACGGCCCGGCCCACGACCAGCGGGGCCACCCCGCTGTCGGACGGCGCCTGGTGCAGGAAGACGAGCTGGAGGGCGATGGCGGCGCCCGCGCCGAAGGCCAGCAGCAGCGCCGTACGGGAGGGGCGCGCCGAGCCCGTGCCGTGTCCGGCGCTGACCAGCACCACCGCCACCAGCGCCAGCGGCAGGCCGATCAGTCCGGCGGTGGCCAGGTGCTCGCCCTGCAGCAGCCCCACCGCGACCGGCAGCGCGGCGGACACCAGCGCGGTCACCGGCGACAGCACGTTCATCGGACCGATCGCCAGGGTCTTGTAGAGCAGCGCGAACGCGGCGGCCGAGGCGACCCCGGACGCGGAGCCCCAGCCCAGGGCCGCGGGGCTGAACGAGGCACCGAGTACGGGCCACAGCAGCAGTTCGACGGCGAGACTGGCCGGGGCGGCGACCATCACGGTGCGCAGCACATGGGCTTTCCGGGCACCGAGCCCGCCGAGGAAGTCGGCGCATCCGTAGGCGAGTGAGCTACCGAGGGCCAGCAGCAGAGCGATCACAGCACAATCCCTTACCATTCAACGGAACGACCGCACCGTACATTGAACCGACCGATCGTTACAACCGAACGACCGAACGGTGCAATCGAATGGTCCAGCAGTGAGGAAGGTGATCAGGTGGGCGAGGCAGCCGCAGCCCTGCGGACGGTCGCGAACAACGTCAAGGCCGCCCGCGCCCGCGCGGGCCTGTCCCTGGACGAGCTCAGCCGACGCGCCCAGGTCAGCAAGGGCGCCCTGGTGGGGCTGGAGAAGGCCCAGGGCAATCCCAACCTGGCCACCCTGGTCCGGCTGGCCGACACCCTCGGCATCTCGGTGTCCGCCCTGATGCAGGGGCCCGCCGAAGGCCGCGTCCGCGTCGTGGCCGCCGACGCCGTGGCACCGCTGTGGACGGGGGAGCGGGGCGGCGAGGCCCGGCTCATGCTGACGACCTCAGGCCCGGCCCCGGTCGAGGTCTGGCGCTGGCGACTGGAGCCCGACGAGGAGTACCCCAGCCACCCCCATCAGGCCGGCGTCGTCGAAACCGTCAGTGTCACCTCCGGCCGGATGACCCTGGTCGTCGACGGCACCGAGCACACCGTCGAAGCCGGGCAGACCGCCACGTTCGACGGCGACACCCCGCACACCTACCGCGGCGCGGGCGCCGACACCTGCCACCTGATCATGACGGTCCACCTGCCGCCCGCCCCGCGTCCCTGACCTGACCCGCGCGGTGGCCGGCCACGCCTCCGTCACCGCCCTACCGGTCGGTCAGGTCCACGAGGAAATCGCAGTGCGGGTCGTCCGGTGCCGGCTGCCGGTGCCGCTCTTCCCCGATGAGGGTGGGGATTGCGGCGATCAGTGCCGTGCCCGTGTGGGCCAGGCGGATGTCCGTGCCGATGATGCCGGGGCGGTCGGGGCGCCGCACGTACAGGCGCATCAGGCCGTCGCCGTGCAGCAGGAAGCCGACCAGGAAGGGGTTCTCGTCGTCGCCGGGGTCGGACAGGGCGCGCAGGACGGTGAGTGCCCGGCCCTCCTCGGGTTCCGGGGCCGGGGTGATCTCCGCCGGGCGGAGGCGGATGAGCGTCATCCCCATGGCCTCGCCGACGTCGCTGCTGCTGTAGAGCTGGGGTCCGGTCAGGACGGTGCGCAGAATGCCGGGGATGCGGTCGGGGGCCACCGTGTTGTCGGGGATCTCGTACAGGAAGCTCATGCCGGTCTCGTCGTCTCCGGCGCGGATGGCGATCCGTACGGCGCCGGGGGCGGGCAGGACTCCGCGCAGGCGGCAGTACGCGGCAACAGGTGCGTTCAGATAGTGCAGCAGCAGGCGGCTGACGGCCGCCGTCGTGGACGGAGTCACCGGCTAGACCTCGTACGAGCGCACAAGGCGGGCGAGTTGCCGGCCCGTGGCCCGCAGCGGTTCCTCGCTGCGGTTGACCTGGGCGGTGACTTCCGCGCCCTCCAGGGCGCCGATGACCGTGGTCGCCAGCTCGCGGGCGCTCTCGGCCGGGAAGCCGCAGCGCATCAGCTTGTCGAAGACCAACTGCTCCCAGCTGCGCAGTGCTTCGGCGCACGTCCGCTGGATCTCCG
Source organism: Streptomyces sp. NPDC039424 (assembly GCF_055639495.1). NCBI lineage: Bacteria > Bacillati > Actinomycetota > Actinomycetes > Kitasatosporales > Streptomycetaceae > Streptomyces > Streptomyces sp. NPDC039424. The sequence goes on along the minus strand of NZ_JBVKAI010000006.1, from coordinate 294,279 downwards.
AGTCGGTTCCGAGCGTCTCCAGGGCTGCCGCCGTGACGGGGCAGCCGTCGATCCAGCCCGACTCGCGTAGCTCTACGGCGAGTTGCCGGGCGCAGGTCAGCACCGCCTCCGCCGGGTCGTCGACGCTGTCCAGCGCCTTCCGCAGGAGCGTCGCGAATTCCTCACTGCTGTACTTGATCCCGGCCACGGCGACGGCCTCCTTGCCGCCCGGGAAGAAGTGGTAGACGGAGCCGAGGGTGGCCTGTGCCTCCTGGGCGATCTGCTTGATTCCCGTGCCGACGTAGCCCTGGCGCTGCACGAGGCGTGATGCGGCGACGACGATCCGGTCCCGGGTGCTGTTCTGCATGCGGACACCGTATCGGTCGACTGGGTAGAGCGTTCGTTCTAGCGCTGTGATACGTTGCCGTCGCGCTCTAAATAGAGCGATCGTTTTAGTGAGGGGTGGAGAACTCGTCATGAGCAGCACCAAGCAGTCGGTCACCGTCGTCGGACTCGGGCCCATGGGCCAGGCCATGGCCGCGGCCTTACTGGACCGTGGGTACGCGGTCACCTTGTGGAACCGCACCGCGTCTCGCGCGGCCGCCCTGGTGGCCCGCGGCGCGGTCCTCGCGTCGAGCGTCGAGGAGGCCCTCGCCGCGAACGAGGTCGTGATCCTGAGTCTCACGGACTACGCCGCGATGTACGACGTGCTGGAGCCGGCCGCGACGGCGCTCTCCGGCCGGGTCCTGGTCAATCTCAGCTCCGATACCCCCGAGCGGGCCCGGGCCGCCGCCCGCTGGGCGGCCGAGCGAGGTGCCGTACAGCTCACCGGAGGCGTCACCGTGCCGCCCTCCGGGATCGGCCGACCCGCGTCGTCCACCTTCTACAGCGGTTCGCGAGAAGCCTTCGACAAGTACCGGCCGGTGCTCGAAGTCGTCACAGGCCGGACCGACTACCGGGGGGAGGACCCGGGACTGGCCGCGCTCTTCTACCAGATCGGCATGGTCATGTTCTGGACCTCCATGCTGAGCTACTGGCAGGCGATCGCCCTCGCCCACGCGAACGGTCTGGCAGCGGCCGACATCCTGCAGCACGCCACCGACACCGCGAACTCGCTTCCCGGGTTCTTCACCTTCTACGCCGAACGCATCGACGCCGGAGAGCACCTGGGCGACGTGGACCGACTGGCCATGGGGATGGCCGGCGTCGAGCATGTCCTGCACACCAACGCCGACTCGGGCGTCGACACCACCCTTCCGGCCGCGGTCGTCGACCTCGTCCGGCGCGGCATGGACGCCGGCCACGCCACGGACAGCTTCTCCAGCCTGGTGGAGCTGATGAAGAAGGCCGAGGCCTGACCGCACCTGCCCGACGGGGGAGTTCACCGCGCCGGACGTGGGGCCTCGTACCCTGTTCCCCGTGTCATCCACCCGTCTGCGTCGTGTCGCCGTCCTTGTGCTCGAGGGAGCGAAGCCGCTCGATGTCGGCATTCCCGCGCAGGTGTTCACGACCCGGGCGAGCATGCCGTACGAGGTACGGGTGTGCGGCGCGGCACCCGGTCCGGTGACCGGCGGCGACGGCATGTCGTACCACGTGGCCGACGGCCTTGACGCGCTCGCGTGGGCCGACATCGTCTTCATCCCCGGCTACCGGTTCCCGGACCGCGACGACCCGCCGCGGGCCGTGATCGACGCACTGATCGCCGCCCACGACCGGGGCGCGCGGCTCGCCGCCATCTCGACAGGCGCCTTCGCGCTCGCCGCCACGGGCCTGCTCGACGGCAAACGCGCCACCACGCACTGGCATTACACGCGGGCGCTCGCGGCGAAGCATCCGCTCGTCCACGTCGACGCGAACGTCCTGTTCGTCGACGAGGGCAGCGTGCTGACGTCGGCCGGTGCCGCCTCGGGCATCGACCTGTGCCTGCACGTCCTGCGCGGCGACCTCGGGGTGGCCGCGTCGAACCACGCGGCCCGGCGCCTGGTCGCGGCGCCCTATCGCAGCGGCGGCCAGGCGCAGTACGTGCCGCGCAGCGTGCCCGAGCCGCTCGGTGAGCGGTTCGCCGCCACCCGCGAGTGGGCGCTGCACCGGCTTCGCGAGCCGCTCACCCTGGAGGTGCTGGCCCGGCATGCGGCGGTGTCGCCGCGCACGTTCTCGCGGCGCTTCGCCGAAGACACGGGGTACACGCCGATGCAGTGGGTCATGCGCGCCCGTATCGATATGGCCCGCGAGCTGCTCGAGCGTTCGGAGCGCAGCGTCGAGCAGATCGCCGCCGACGTCGGTCTCGGCACCGGCGCGAATCTGCGGCTGCACTTCCAGCGCATCCTCGGCACCACACCGAGCGAGTATCGGCGCACCTTCGCCCACGGCGAGTAGCCCGCCACCACGTGGCGCGATCCTTTTGAACCATGGCGATCACGCCGCTGTCAGGGCCGGGTGCCGCGCGCGAACCTGGTGGTGAACCGAAAGGACGGGGAAAACCACTCATGACTCGTATCGCCATCAACGGATTCGGCCGCATCGGACGCAATGTGCTGCGGGCACTGCTCGAACGCGACAGCGATCTCGAGGTCGTCGCCGTCAACGACCTCACCGAGTCCGCCACCCTCGCCCGGCTGCTCGCCTACGACACGACCGCCGGCCGGCTCGGCCGCCCCGTGACCGCCGAAGGAGACACCCTCGTCGTCGACGGCCGTCGCATCAGGGTGCTCGCCGAGCGCGAACCGGCCCAGCTGCCGTGGGCCGAACTCGGCGTCGACATCGTGCTCGAGGCGACCGGCCGCTTCACCTCGGCCAAGGCCGCACGCGCCCACCTCGACGCGGGCGCGCGGAAGGTACTCGTCGGTGCGCCGTCGGACGGCGCCGATGTCACCCTCGCGTTCGGCGTCAACACCGACGCGTACGACCCGGCCCTGCACACCATCGTCTCGAACGCCTCGTGCACGACCAACGCGCTCGCACCGCTGGCCGCGGTGCTCGACCAACTCGCCGGCATCGAACACGGCTTCATGACGACGGTCCACGCCTACACGCAGGAGCAGAACCTGCAGGACGGTCCGCACCGCGACGCCCGCCGCGCACGCGCCGCCGCCGTCAACATCGTGCCGACCACGACGGGCGCCGCCAAGGCGATCGGCCTGGTGCTGCCCAACCTCGACGGCAAGCTGTCGGGCGACTCGATCCGCGTACCGGTCCCGGTCGGCTCGATCGTCGAACTCAACACGACCGTCGCCCGCGAGGTGACGCGCGACGAGGTGCTGGCGGCGTACCGCGCCGCCGCGGCGGGGCCGCTCGCCGGCATCCTCGAGTACTCGGACGATCCGCTCGTGTCCTCCGACATCACGGGCAATCCGGCCTCGTCGATCTTCGACTCGGCCCTCACCCGTGTCGACGGCCGTCACGTGAAGGTGGTCGCCTGGTACGACAACGAGTGGGGGTTCTCGAACCGTGTGATCGACACCCTCGAGTTCCTGGCCACCCGCTGACCGGGACGATCGTTCGGCTGGGTAGCCGTGCGCGCGAACATGAGTACGGCTACTCACGCCGCCGTGGCAGGCGCGCGAGATCGTGGGAGACCGGAGACGAGATCCCAGGAGGTTCGACATGAACGGTTCGCAGCGCTCCTTCGGCACAGCCGTGCGTCATCACCTGCTCAATCCGGCGGCCCTCGGCTATCTGGCGGTGGTCGCCGCCGTCCTGTGCTGGGTCGGCGTGGACCTGCTGTTCGTCGAGCACCAGGACGCCAGCTTCGCCGGTGTGTGGGCGTTCGTGGTCACGGCTCCCACCTCTTGGCTGTTCCTGGCGCTGCCGGACGCGCTCCCGTGGGCCGGCGTCGTCATCGGCGCCCTGTTCCAGGCAGCGGTGCTCGGCGCCGCGTACCGCAGGCTCTCCGGCCGCCTCCACCACCGCACCGGCCCGAGCGGCGCCTGACGGCGCGGGACCATTCCGCCCCGGCGTTCACAGCCGGCCGCCGATACCGGCCCGGACGCCGTACCTCGGCTCCGGCGGACGAACCCCCTCACGTAACCTCCTCCGTTGTGATCGCTGCGTCGGTGCGGTGAACCTCTCGTGAAACAGGAGTCCGAAGAACTGTTATCCGAGACTCACCGAGCGATCTCCCAGGTGTCGGACACCATCGTTCGGAGTCGAGGGACAGGGACGCTTTTGATGAGTACACAGCACACGGTGGACACGGCGGCACTGGTGAAGGCTGCCCGATCAGGCGACCCGGAGGCCCAGGACGCACTGGTCAGCGCCTACCTCCCGCTCGTCTACAACATCGTGGGGCGGGCTCTGAACGGCTCGGTCGATGTCGACGACGTGGTGCAGGAGACCATGCTCCGCGCCCTCGGCGCGCTGGGCGGTCTGCGTACTCCCGAGAGTTTCCGCTCCTGGCTCGTGGCGATCGCGATGAACGAGGTCCGGGCGCACTGGCAGGACCGGCAGCCGGCGCCGGACGCCGTGGAGGACGCCGGAGACCTCGCGGATCCGGGCGCCGACTTCGTGGACCTGACCATGCTGCGGCTCCAACTCTCCGGCCAGCGGCAGGAGACCGCGCGGGCCACCCGCTGGCTGGACCCGGACGACCGGGGGCTGCTGTCGCTGTGGTGGCTGGAGTGCGCCGGCGAGCTGACCCGGGCCGAGGTCGCCGCGGCCCTGGAGTTGTCGCCCCAGCACACGGCGGTCCGGGTGCAACGGATGAAGGCACAGCTGGAGGCGGCCCGGGTGGTGGTGCGGGCGCTCGACGCACAGCCGCCGTGCGACGAACTGCGTGATGCGGTGGCCGCGTGGGACGGCAGGCCCTCGGCGCTCTGGCGCAAGCGAATAGCCCGGCACGCCCGCGGCTGCGTGCGCTGCTCCGGCCTGTGGAGCGGGTTGATGCCCGCCGAGGGACTGCTGGCCGGACTGGCGCTGGTCGCGGCTTCGTCCGCGCTGCTCGCGCAGGTACGCTCCGCCGCCGGTGACATGGCCCCGGCCGGCTCGGCGTCACGGCTCGACGCGACCGGGGACCAAGCCGGACCGGGCCCGCGGACCGGGACCCGCGCCCAAGTCCGCCGCGCGGCATCCCGCGGCGAGGCCCGTCGACGCCGCCGCATCCGGCGCAGGGCCGTCGGCGGCGCCGTCGTGGCGGCCTGTGTGGCGGGTGGCGGCCTCTGGTACTTCGGCACGGACTCCGGGACCGGCAACGAGGGGGCGGCCGCCGCGCGAACCGTCGGCGACCCCGTCGTCGACCTCTCGGCAACCCGTGCCGCCGAGACCTCTCCGTCGGTGTCGGCATCACCGTCGCCGACCGCGTCGAAACCGAGGAAGACGAGCGTCTCCAAGCCGCCCCGCCCCGCAGGCAAGAGCCCGTCGACCCCCGAACGATCCGCCCAGCCGACCCGTCGTCCGTCCAGCACGCCGCAGGCGCAGTCGGCGCAGTCGGCGCCCTCGGGCACCGTGGCGCAGGTGGTCGCGCTGGTGAACAAGGAACGGGCGGCAGCCGGGTGCGGTCCGCTCACGGAGGACCCGCAACTGGAGAAGGCCGCGCAGGGCCACTCCGACGACATGGCCGCCCGTGACTTCTTCGACCACAGCAATCCGGACGGCGCCGACCCGGGGCAGCGCATCACCGCCGCGAGCTACCGCTGGTCCACGTACGGGGAGAACATCGCCAAGGGCCAGCAGACCCCAGCGGCGGTGATGGACTCCTGGATGAACAGCCCCGGGCACCGCGCCAACATCCTCAACTGCTCGTTCAAGGACATCGGCGTGGGTGTCCACAGGGGTTCGGGCGGCCCGTGGTGGACCCAGGACTTCGGCGCCAAGATGTGACGCCGCCGACGGTCGTGGCCCCCCGGCCACGACCACCCCCGTGCTCGGCTCCGCCGTACAGTGACGGTAACTACGCCGACGCGGCAGCCTTGTTGGCGTCGACTGCGTCGGTCGCCGCTGCCTGGGCGGCTGTTCCACCCTCACCGGTGGCCGACTCAGGCCCGTGGGTGCTGGTGTAGAGCACGGTGCGCTTCTGCCGTGTCCGCTCGATTTCGCTCTTGGCGACGAGTCGTTCGAGGGTGTTGCGTACGACGTTGACGTCCCGCGCACGGTCCGGGTGCTTCTGCTCCAACTCGTCACGGACTTCACCGGCCGTGCGCGGCAGACCGGCGTGACTGTCCAGGATGGCCTTGAGCAGATCACCGAGAGCAGGCCCCGTGGTTGCCTTCGCCGCGGGGGTCTTTGCGGCAGTCGTCTTCTTGGCCGCCGGTGCCTTTGCCGGTGCCTTTGCCGGAGCCTTGGCGGCGGGCTTGCTCTGCGTGGTCTTCTTACCGCCCTTTCCTCCCGCCCGTGCCGCCTTCTTCCGCGCGGGCGCCGGGCTTTCGGACTGCTCCTGCCTCGGCTGCGGGACATCGGTGTTCGGGCCGGCCGGCTTCGCGGCAGACAGGGAGTCCTGGATGTCGGCCAGCCACCCTTCGTCTGTGCGGAGCTGCTCCAGCCGCTTCTGCAGGGCTGCCACCTCCTCGTTGAGTTCCCGCTGTTCCGCACGGTTCTTGTCCAGGTCGGCTGCGACCTGTTGCGCGTACCTGTCCTGGATGGCGGCGCTGGGGTTTGCATCAGCCACGGCGGTTCACACTCCTTGTTCCTGAGGTGTTGAGCCGGATGCTACCCACTACATGGGTCATGGAGCTGCTCACTGGTTGCGATTCGGGTTGGGTCGTCCGTGTGTGGGCTAGGCTGTCGAGGGGTTTGGGCCGGGTGTTGACGCTCTTCAACAGCAGCCGACCTACCTGGACCTTCCATGTCGAAGACGCTGACATGGTCGGCAAGTTGACCGTCGACACCACTCAGCACGGCTGGCACCTGATGTTCCCGTGACAACCGCATCCGCACACTCACTTCGCGATGCTTATGTTCGAAGGGGTCCCCGGCCGGCGGTGAAGCCTGCCAGGGACCCCTTGGCGCGATCAGCTTGTGTCAGCCGTCGGACTCCGACGACGGGATGTAGGCGCCGGGCACGTCCTTCGGTGCGAGGATCTTGTCCTTGCCCGGGTACGGCTTCTTCCAGTCGTGTGTCTGGTACCAGGTGAAGTGGTTCATCTGGGCGGGGTTCGCGTAGTCGGGCACGGCGCCCGGACCGGTCAGTCGCTGCTTCGACTTCCAGGTTTCCCATTGGGCCGCGAGCGCCTGCTTGTCGGCGGGCACCTTCGCCGACGGCACGGCAGCCGCGCTGGGGTCCTGCGGTGCCGGGGTGTCCACACCGCAGGCGGGCGGGGTCGACAGGCCCGCGGTGAGCGAGATCCGGTTGGGCAGCGCCTGGAACGGCGTGAGGTCCGCGTGCTGGGTGAACGCCCCGCGCATGGGACTGGCCGCGCTGTCCTTCTGGTTCATCGGGTGGATCCCGAGGATCTGCTCGATGGTCCGGATCATCGTGATCTGCGAGTATTAATGGTTGTCGACGGCGCCGTGCTGGGCCCAGGGGCTGATGATCTGGATCGGGGCACGGTGGCCGTCGACGTGGTCGAGGCCGGCCTGGGAGTCGTCCTCGACCACGAAGATCGCCGAGTTCTTCCAGTACTTGCTGTGCGAGATCTCGTCGACGATCCTGCCGGTGGCGAGATCGTTGTCCGCGACCTGGGCGGTGGCGTTCGCCGGGCCACCGGTGTGGTCGCTGGAGAGCTTTTGCCGGCCGGGTCGAGGCCGTTGGCGGGTTCGTCGAGCACGAGCAGCCGGGGCTTGGTGAGCAGGGCGGCGGCGAGCCCGAGCCGCTGGCGCATGCCGAGGGAGAATCCGCGGGTCCGGTCGTCGGCGACATCGGTGAGCCCGACCTCGTCGAGCACGTCGTCAATTCCCGTTGTCCGCGCGTCACTGCCGCGAAGAGCGGCCAGCGCGGCGAGGTTCTGCCTGGCGGTGAGCGAGGGGTAGAGTCCGGGGCCGTCCACGAAGCCGGCGACACCGTCGGGAGCGGCGAGCGCCCGCCCGACCGGCGTACCCAGGACTTCGAGACGGCCGCTGTCGGTGACGGCCAGGCCCAGCAGGAGGCCGAGCAGTGTCGTCTTGCCGGCGCCGTTCGGCCCGACCAGGCCGTGAATCTGCCCCTGCGCCACATCCTGATCGATGCCGTCGAGTGCGACGACGTCGCCGAAACACTTGGTGATCCCGCGAGCCCGGATGGCGAGGAGTGCGTCCATGAGTCCCTTCTTTCGCAACAGTGAAGGAACCTAGGCGCGGTACACGGCGCAGGCAGGGACAGCCGGTTGAACGTCCATGGAACGGATCGTCAAGGCATCGGCAAGTCCGCGTGTACGGGGCAGCCGGGGACTTGCCGGACGTGCTCCGGTTCTTGGGTGGGGCGGCTGCGGGTTTCCCGGTCCGGGGGCGTTCCGGTCGCCGCCCCTGCCCGCGGTCACCCGCGGCCGGCCGCGGCCGTCGTCAGAGGCCGTAGCGGTTCTTCACATGGCGCCAGAAGTCGCGGAGCATCCATGTGTCGAAGTCCGTGATCCGGGTGGCGGTGCCGGCGTTCATGAGGAAGCAGCACTGACCGGTGGGGGTCCAGTCGTAGAAGTCGTCCAGGCCGAACGTGTGGCCGACTTCGTGCAGGTAGATGTGGATGTTGTCCTGGTTGAGCGCGCCGGTGAAGTACTCCTGGCCCACGCGCTGGCCCCAGTCCCCGCCGGCGCCGCCCTGGAAGCCCTTGGTCAGCCACAGCGACTGGTCGTAGTGGTGGGCCGCTCCGCCCGGGCACTTGGCGTAGTTGCCTTCCTGGTGGAAGAGCGGCCGCAGTCCGGAGCGCACTGCGGTGCTCCGCCGCCGTCCAGGTTTCCGGCGTAGATGTCGACGGAGTTGTCGGTCCACTGCAGGGTCGAGCGGTTCTTCACCGCCCAGCCGACGATGTTGACCGGCACCGTCGTGTACGGCCAGGCGTTGTGGCCCTTGCCGTTGTCCACCATGGCGGCCGTCCACTTGGCGAACTGCTTCATCAGCGCGGCGTGGATCTGGTCGCGCAGGGCGGCGCTGACCGGGGCCTCGGACTCCCAGCGGACGCAGTAGTTGATGCTTCCCTTGGTGGCCATGACCTGGTCCCAGCCGTAGTTGCGGAAGCCGTAGAGGTCAGGATATGTCGACTCGACGTGCCTCCACACCTCGTAGAGGGGCTGCACGAGATTCGCGGGCGGGTTCCACTCGTCGGCGGCCTGCGCCGGGGACGCCGTCGTGACGGGCACGGCGACCAACGCGATCAGGGCGGCGAGGAGGGTGACCAGACGCCCGAGGGGTGTGCGCATGGTGAACTCCCTTGATGGTGATGGGAGTCGGGATTTCACCTGTCAGTCGCCGCCGCCGTCCGCGCGGGTTGCCTCTGTTTCCGGTTTACTGCGGTGGTATCAAGCCACATTCGCCTTGGACGGGCCTTCGAGAACCTAGTGGTGCCAGGCCTGGCCGCCCGTGTTGTGGATGAATCGCTGGAGCACCTTGAGGGTGGTCAGGTATTCCTCGTCGGAGATGCCGATGTTCCGTTCCGCCCGCAACTCGTCCTGGAGGGCCGCGGCCCTGTCGTAGAACGCCCTGCCCTCGGCCGTCATGTTCAGGCGTCCCTCGGAATCCTCGGTGATCCAGGCCTGGGCGATGGTCCTGTCGATCTCCGACTCCATGGTCGCCGAGCCCGTGTCGAGGTAGTTCCGGAGGAGGCTGGACACCTCGTGGCGAGTTTTGACCGTGTCGGCTCGTGCGACCTGCGCGAGGACCCACCATTGCGGCTGGGTGATGCCGATCTCGGCGAGGGCGGCCCGGGTGCGGGTGACGACGGCATGGAAAGCGGCCCAACTCCAGTAGCCGATGGGCTGCTGGATCAGTTCGGCGTCGCTGTGCGAGTACTCCACGGCTGGTCCCTTCGCCTTCGCTTGCGCTGGTTCGAGGAGACCGACCGTAAAAACTCAACCTCACTTGAGGTCAAGGCGCTTCGGCTATGTCCTGCCTCTTTCCGGATCTCCGCGGCCCGGCTCAGCGAGGACGGTGTGTCCAGAGCGGCGCCTTGAACGTGCCTGACGACCTACCCGGCGACGACCATACGGCTCGTGTTGTTCAGGGGTGGGGGATGGAGGCTGTCCAAGCGGCTTCGGCTGCCTGTGCGGTGGGGTGGGTGGGGAAGACCTGTTCCAGTCCGACGAGGTGGAAGATCCGGCTGACACGGTCGGGTACGGCGGCCAGTGCGATGCCTGCCTGGGCGGCGAGGGTGTGGTTGCGGGCGGCGATCAGGACGGTGATGCCGCTGGAGTCGCAGAAGGTGATGCCGGCCAGGTCGATGACGAGTTGCTGACCCGCTCGGAGTGTCAGGCTGGGCAACAGTGCGCGTACTTCGGGGGCGCTGTCGTAGTCGAGCTCTCCGGTGAGTTCGATGACGGGCCCGGCGGAGGTGGCGCGGGTGCGGATGGTGAGCTGGTTCACTGCTGCTCTTCACTGGTGGGTCGGGGCACGTTGATGGCAAGGACGGCGGTGTCGTCTTCCACACCGGTGCCGAAGGTGTCGAGCAGGTCGATGATCGCGGTGATGGCGTCGGCGGCGGTGGTCGGTGCCAGGGCACGGGCGAAGTCGAGGAGGGCTTCGTCGCCGTAGCGGGTGCCGTCGGTGGCCTGTGCGGTCTGGGCGATGTGGGCTTCGGTGAGGCCGTCGGTGTGGAGCAGCAAGGTGTCTCCGGCATCGAGGCGGACGGTGGTGGTGGCGATGTGGGCGTCGGACAGTACACCGATCAGCTGGCCGCCGGGGGTGGGCAGGTAGTCGGCGCTGCCGTCGGCGCGCATCAGCAGAGCCGGGGGATGGCCGCCGCTGGCCAGGGTGATGCGGAAGCCGCCCTGATCGGTGTCGGGGGTGAGCAGTCCGAAGATGACGGTGCAGAACCGCGGGTCGTGACCGTTGTACTCGTGGTTGAGCACCGTGTTGAGGTTGCTCAGGACGGCGGCCGGGTCGGGATCGTAGACGGCGGCGGCGCGCAGCGTGTAGCGGGCCAGGGAGGTGACGGCCGCAGCGGCGGCTCCCTTGCCGCACACATCGCCCAGGAACAGTCCCCACGTTCCGGCGGCGAGCGGGAAGAGGTCGTAGAAGTCGCCGCCGACCATGTCGCTGGAAGCGATGTGATAGTGCGCGGCCACGTCCAGGCCGGGGACATTCGCCAGGGCCGGGGGCAGCAGAGTCTGCTGCAGGACGGTGTTGAGGCGTTTGAGTTCCTCGCGTTCACGTTCCGCTTCCTGCCGGGCGCGCAGCAGCTCGGTCTCGTACGCGCGGCGGTCGCGAGCGTCGAAGACGGTGGTGCGGATCAGCAGCGGCTGCCCGTCGCTGCCGTTCTTGACTTTGGAGGTCACCAGCACCGGCAGGCGGCTGCCGTCGGCCGCTTTGAGCTCCAGGGCGATCCCACTGATCTCGCCCTGCATGCCCAGCAGGGGGGCGAAGTGGGTCTCGTGGTAGAGGCGGCCGCCCACGGTGAGCAGGTCGGAGAACGCCTTGCGGCCCACCAGGTCGCCACGGTCGTAGCCGAGCCAGCCCAGCAGCGTCGAGTTGATCTTCGCGATCGTGCCGTCCAGCAGTGTGGAGAGGTAGCCGCACGGCGCGTGCTCGTACAGTTCCTCGACGCTGTCCTCCAGCAGAGCCGAGAACGCCGCCTGGCCGTCACGAGCCCGTTCTTCGGGGCCCGGCCTCTCGCCGCTCTCGTCGCCGCTGGTCTTGCACATCATCGCGCCACTCCAGCGAAGGCGGCGATGGCGGCGGCCGTTTCCTCCGGGGCGGCAAGCTGGGGACAGTGCCCGGTCGCGTTCAGCGTGACCAGCAGGCTTCCGGGAATCCGCGCGTGGACGAAGGCGCCGACCTCCGCAGGAGCGATCGCGTCTCTGGAACACTGGGCGACCAAAGTGGGCACGGTGACCTTGGCGAGGTCTTCGCGGTTGTCGGACAGGAACGTCACCCGGGCGAAGACGCGGGCGATGTCCGGGTCGGTGCGGCAGAAGCTGTTGGTCAGCTCCTCGCTCAGTTCCGGACGCTCGGGATTGCCCATGATCACCGGCGCCATGGCGCCCGACCAGCCCAGATAGTTCGCATCCAGCGAGTCAAGGAGCTCATCTATGTCCTCGGCGCTGAAGCCGCCCCGATAGCCGGCAGCCGGATCGTCGATGAAACACGGAGACGGGGCCAGCAGCACCAGTCCTGCGAACGCCTCCGGTTCCCACGCCGCCGCCAGCACGCCCATCATGGCGCTCACCGAGTGACCCACGAACGTCACCGGGCCGAGCGCCAGCTCCCGGCAGATCTCCAGCACATCCTCGGCATAGCCCTCCATCGAGGAATAGCGCTCCGCGCTCCACGCCGACAGATCGGAACGCCCGGCCCCCACATGGTCGAAGAGCACCACGGTGAAATCGCGCTCCAACAGCGGCACGACCAGCCGCCACATGTTCTGGTCACACCCGAACCCGTGCGCCAGCATCACCACCGGCCCCCCGGCCCGGCCGGTCACCATCACCTGGTTCCTGCTTCGCACGGCCATACGCCCCATCCTCGCAGACCGGTTTCGCTGCCGGTTCTGATGCCGGTGACTGCCGTCTGCCAGGTCCTGCGGTCCCGGCGGTGATCCCCTCAACCGCCGACGATCAGGGCGAGCCCGTAGGCGGCGACCGCCAGGCACGCGCCGAAACACAGCACCGCCGCCACGGTGGCGGCCGACCGGCTGGAGCCGCGGGCGCCTTCGCCGCCGTCGCCGCGGGGCCAGGCGGCGATGCCGAGGGAGAACAGCACGACCGTGAGCAGCGTGATCCCGAGGCTCACACCGAACACACCGCCGAGGGTGTCCCAGTGGATGTTCATCGTCCCGCCTCCTTTCGCCGCAGGACGCGACGGCCGCCCGGCCCTCACGCCCTGGTCCGCGCCGCGGGCTCGGGCAGTCGGTCGGGCAGTTCGTTGACGTTGTCCGGGGTCACGGGGCGGCGGCGGGACAGGGCCCAGAACCCGGCCGCCGAGGCGGCCGCGGCGGCGGCCACCAGGGCCACGCCCACGGTGCCACGACCGGCGAGCCAGGCCGCCGCGCCGCCGACGGCCGCCGCCGCGGGCAGCGTGAGCAGCCAGGACAGTGCGATGCGCCCAGCCACGCCCCACCGCACCTGGGCCATCCTGCGGCCCAGGCCCGCGCCCAGGATGCTGCCGGTGCACACCTGCGTGGTCGACAGGGGGAACCCCATGTGGGACGAGGCGAGAATCACGGCCGTCGCGCTGGTCTCGGCCGCGAAGCCCTGCGGCGCCTCGATGTCGGTGAGTCCCTTGCCCATGGTGCGGATGATCCGCCAGCCGCCGGTGTACGTACCGAGCGCGATCGCCAGCCCGGAGGTGGCCACCACCCACCAGGGCGGCCCGGCGTCGTGGGTGAGCACCCCGGCGGAGATGAGGGCCAGGGTGATGACACCCATCGTCTTCTGCGCGTCGTTGGTGCCATGGGCGAGCGCCACCAGCGACGCCGAACCGATCTGCCCCCTGCGGAATCCGCGCCGCGCCTGGCCGGGTGCCGCCCGCCGGGTGATGACGTACGCGAAGTAGGTCGCCAGCACGGCCACGGCGCAGGCGACGAGCGGTGAGAGGACGGCAGGGATCACGATCTTCTCGACGATCACCCCGAACTGCACCGCGGATCCGCCGGCGCCGACCCACACGGCGCCGATCAGCCCGCCGAACAGCGCGTGCGACGAACTCGACGGCAGCCCGGCGAGCCAGGTCAGCAGGTTCCACAGGAGGGCGCCGACGAGCCCGGCGAAGATCATCACCAGGGACACTCTGGCGTCGTCCACGATGCCGCCGGAGACGGTCCTGGCGACCGCCGTGGACAGGAACGCGCCCGCCAGGTTCAGCAGCCCCGCGACGGCGACGGCCACGCGCGGTCTCAGGGCCCCGGTGGCGATCGACGTCGCCATCGAGTTGGCCGTGTCGTGGAACCCGTTGGTGAAGTCGAAGGCCAAGGCCGTCGCAACGACCACGATGAGGAGGAACGAGACGGTACCCACTGGGAGACCTCTCAGAGCAGGGCCCCGCGCCCGCCGTGCCGTCGCCCGCCCGGACGCGTCCTGACTTCCACGCTAAGCGGCGCGTCCCGGGCCCGCGACCGGCGGGGCGGCGCCTCGAAATCCGCTCCGGCGGCCCGCTCCGGACCATGCCCCGCAGAAACGTCCGTACGACGGCCGAACGCCCCGGCGGGACCCCAAGTCCTCCTGGGTGGGTAGCGGTTCGGCCGGAGTGTGGCCGGATCCCTCCCATGCCGCGGATGGCCCGCCCGGAGCGGGTATCCATCCCCTCAAAACGAGGTGCGCGGGGGTTTGGGGGGCTGGACCTGGTGTCGCGTAGGCGGGGGCGGGCCGGAGCGGGTGGGTCTTGGCTCTCACGGCGTCGTCGTACGGTCCGGGAACTGCGGGCGCAAGGACGGTACGGACCCGAGCTGCGCGAGGTGCTGCCGGCTCTCGTCGCTCTCGTGACCCTCGTGTGCGCCGTGGTCGCCGCTTTGGCCGCGGTCTACCGGGTCCTGGGGATCGGAGGACTCGTGGTGGCCGTAGGTCTGGTCACCGTGATGGTCGCGGCCGGATGGCGCCGGCACCGCCCGCTCGCCCGTCGCCGTCTCGGCTACTACACCCCCGAGGAGATCGCGGAACTGGACACTCCCGGGCTGGTACTGGCCGTCTCCCGGATGCTGCGCCGGGACGGCTGGCGGGTGCTGCCCCTGCCGGCGGCGGACCGGCCCCGGCTGTGCGCCCGCGATGCCCGCGGACGCCGTCTCGAAGTGGCGTTCCGCCCGGTTGCCGAGCCCCTGCCGGACGAGGACACACCCGCTCCGGCCGGCGCGGGCGCCGCGGGACGGCCGAAGCCTGGCCCTCATTGGCGCCTGGTGGTGCATCGCGGCACCTTCAGCCGCCGTGACGCCCACTGGGCCCGACGCCAGGACGACATCCGGCTCATCGACGGCCCGCTCCTCGAACGCTGGGGAAGCGGGACGCCGCTGAGGGACCTGATCCCCGCAACGCGGCCCACGGGCTCGTCCTGAACGGCCGGGCTCTGGAGAACCGGTCGAGGGAGAAGCGGACGGTCGGGGACAGTGACGGCAGCGACCGCGGCGACCCGTCGACGGTCCGCCGACACGGGGCCTCGACCGCCATCTCCTCGACCAGGCCGTGCATCGACGGCATACCCACCGTCGCCGGTCGGCCCGAGCGCCCCCCTCGCTTGCGTACTCACCGCTTCAAGCATTTCGGTAGTCTCCACCCTTTCGACGAGGGGAGATTGGCGATGGTGGAAGCTGGGTCGGCGAGACCTCCGAGACCCTGGTCCAGAGGAATTCGGTGCGGCGTCCTCTTCGGGGGGCTGGCCTCCGTGGTCTCCATCGCCACGATCGGGAGGGTGTGGGCGGCGTGTGACGTCGGCGCCAACGCATCGGCCAACAGCATGACTTTGCTGTTTCTCGCCCCTCTCATATGGATCGCCGTAGCCGTCTCCTGGGCCGTCCTGTACGGCACCCTGGGAAGACGTCACCGAAGCGCGGCACTGACCGCAGGGCTCGTCTTCACCGTGTGCGTCTCGTGGTTCCTGGTGACGTGGCTCGGCATGGCGGACTCCTACCCCGCCCCTCGATGCCCGGGGAATGTCCCACCCTGGTGGCCGAGTTTCATCCCCGCATAACCGCACGGCACGCTGTGGGCGATCCCGCCCCAGGCAGGAAGTGGTCGGGCCCCCACGGGTCGGCGCTTGTCAGTGGGGCCTGCCAGGATGCGTTTATGGAACCGTCGAAGGTCGTTCAGGGATTTTGGGATCGCATGCAGGCCCGGGACTGGAAGGGGCTTGGTGAGTTGCTGGCCGAGGACTTGGTGGTGGAGTGGCCGGTCAGCGGCGAGCGGATCGAGGGCCGCGGAAACTTCGTGAAGGTCAACGCGGAGTATCCGGAGGGGTGGGCGATCAGGGTTCTGCGGCTCGTGGCCGACGGCGAGGTGGTGGTTTCCGAGGTGGAAGTCCCTCATGACACGTTGGGGGTCCACCGTGCGGTGTCGTTCTGGACGGTCCGGGGCGGGAAGATCGTTGATGGCCGGGAGTACTGGACGGAGCTGGGGTCGGACCCGTCGCCGGAGTGGCGGGCCGCGTATGTGCGGCGGATGTGACCGTGCGCCGGTCCCGTCGTGCGGTCTCGGCCGCACTGCCTGACCGGACCGCAGCGTAAGTCCGCGCCTGCCCTTGGGGATGCCGGGGACGCGCAGCCGACGTCAGTGGCCATGCGGGTCACTGAGGAGGTGTCTGATCAGCAGGCTGGCTTCGACTTCCTCTTCACCCAGTGCCGCGTAGATGTGCGGGCGGTCGGAGGACCAGGACGTGTGTTCTCCGGCTCGGACGGTGAGCGGTGAGTCGGCGGGGCCCACGCGTGCGGTGCCGGTGAACACGGTGAGGTACTCGACTGTCCGGGGCGCATGCGCGGGGGATGTCTGAACGGCGCCGGGTCTGATGTGTAAGCGGTAGAGCTCTGTGCTCACACCGGCGTCCTGGAAGACTTCGAGCAGCGTCGCGGACACTGCTGTCCCATGTACCTCGGGAACGGCTTGGGGGTCGGCGCCGGGCGGGGAGAGGAGAGCGGCCAGTGGCACACCGAGCTGGCCCGCGATCGCGTACAACGTCTCGGCGGTGGGGTTCTGGGTCCCCTTTTCGAGTCGTGAGAGAGTCGCCTTGCCGATCCCTGCCCGGCGGGCCAGCTCGGACAGACTCAGCCCCCGAGCGGCGCGCAGTTGGCGGAGGCGTACCCCGGTCCGTTCCGCGGCGTCGTCTGTCCACGATCTGTCCATGGCGTCGAGTATTCCTCCAAGGCCCTGTTCCGTAAACGGAACACGAGGCATAGTGTTCCATAAATGGAACGGAGCTTTCGATGCCTTTACCCGCCAGCAGCCAGCCCCTCGTCATCGGTCTCGTCAGCGCCATCGTCGGGTTCGCCAGCTCCTTCGTGCTTGTCCTCAGCGGCCTTCGGGCCGTCGGTGCGGACCAGCACCAAGCCGTCTCCGGACTGCTCCTGCTCTGCCTCGCCATGGGCGGGCTCGGCATCTGGCTGAGTCTGCGCTACCGGCAGCCCATCAGCATCGCCTGGTCCACACCCGGCGCGGCGCTCCTCGTCGGTGCGGGCCACCAGGCCGGGGGCTACCGGTATGCCGTCGGCGCCTTCCTGATCAGCGGTGTACTGGTCCTGCTCACCGGAGTGTGGGGGCGGCTCGGCCGCCTGATCGCAGCGATACCCGTGCCTTTGGCGACGTCCCTCCTCGCGGGCGTCCTGCTTCCGTTGTGCCTGGCCCCGGTACGTGCCGCTGCCCAACTCCCCGCGCTGGCCCTGCCCGTCATCGGGGTCTGGGCCCTGCTCACCCGCTACGCCAGACGCTGGGCCACACCAGGCGCGCTCCTCACCGCCGTGGCGGGCCTCCTCATACGGTCCTCCGGACCGTCGGGCGCAGCGGCCGATCTGCTACCCGCCCCGGTCCTCACGCCACCCGCCTTCGGCTGGGGTGCGGTCGTCGGGATCGCGGTGCCGCTCTACATCATCACGATGGCCTCCCAGAACATCCCCGGGCACGCAGTGCTCCGCCACTTCGGCTACCGACCGGAGATGCGCACCATCCTGGTCAGCACAGGGCTCACCACGACCGTCGGTTCCCTCGGCGGTGTCTTCATGGTCAACCTCGCCGCGATCACAGCCGCTCTCGTCGCGGGCCCCGACGCTCATCCGGACCGCGAGCGGCGCTGGTTGGCGGCCGTCACCACGGGAATCGTCTACATCGTGCTCGGCCTCGGCGCCGGTCTCGCCGCCGCATTCCTCACCGCCGCACCCCCACTCCTCCTGCAAGCCATCGCCGGCCTGGCACTCCTCCCGACCCTGGGCTCCGCCCTCGCCTCCGCCCTCACCCACACGGAGGGCCGCGAGGCAGCGGTCATCACCTTCGTGATCACCGCCTCGGGGATCACAGCGTTCGGCATCAGCGCACCGTTCTGGGCCGTCCTCGGCGGCCTCGCCGCCCACCGCCTGATCCCCGCGGCCCCTGCGGCACTCGCCCCGCCCCCGGCAACCGACCAGAGCGGTCCGACGCCGTCACCAGGGACGGCGGACACGGTCGGCCCCGCCCACCCACAGCCCCGGCCTCCGCGGCGAGAACCCTGACCCGACCTCCCCGCCCCCAGCCGTATCGACCCGGGCCCGAGCAGTCGCGTCGGGGCCATGCCGGGGCCGTTCGGAGGCATCGCGATAGCGTCCGCCGCAGTCGTCCCGCACGGTGGGTCTGGATGTGTACGCGCCGCCGCACCGTGCTGCGGCCGGGCCATGGGAGGACCGTGTGACCGCTTCGTCGCCCGCCAACGACGCGCCCCCCGCCCGCTACGACGACCTGCGTGCCCTCGTGCTCAACTGCACCCTCAAACGCTCCCCGGAGACGAGCAACACCCAGGGGCTGATCGACCGCAGCACCGCCATCATGGACGCGCAGGGAGTGCACGTCGATGTCGTACGGGCGGTGGACCACGACATCGCGACCGGTGTGTGGCCCGACATGAGGGAGCACGGCTGGGAGACGGACGCCTGGCCGGACCTCTACCAGCAGGTCATGGCGGCCGACATCCTCGTGCTGGCCGGCCCGATCTGGCTGGGCGACAACAGCTCCGTGATGAAGCAGGTGATCGAACGCCTCTACGCCTGCTCCAGCCTGCTCAACGAAGCCGGTCAGTACGCCTATTACGGCCGCGTCGGCGGCTGCCTGATCACCGGCAACGAGGATGGCGTCAAGCACTGCGCCATGAACGTCCTCTACAGCCTGCAGCACCTGGGCTACACCATCCCGCCCCAGGCGGACGCAGGATGGATCGGCGAGGCGGGCCCCGGCCCCTCCTACCTCGACCCCGGCTCGGGCGGCCCGGACAACGACTTCACCAACCGCAACACCACCTTCATGACCTGGAACCTGCTCCACCTGGCCCGGGCGCTGAAAGACCTGGGCGGCATCCCCGCCCACGGCAACCAGCGCACCGCCTGGGACGCCGGCTGCCGCCACGACTACGAGAACCCCGAACACCGGTAGGGGAACCAACCGCCGGGGCAGCCGCGGCCCGGCGCCGAGACCTGCCGCGCTGTCATACCCACGCAGCATTCAGCGCTCATCCCTGAGGAGGACAGGAGCGCGTCGGCTCGTGCATCGCCACCAACCGACAGTGCCAGCACCGGCACGATGCCTCGCCGCTCCCTGAACGCGCGCATCGTGTTCGTCGCCCACGAGAAACGGATCTCCAGGTCTGGGTTCGGGTAGATCACCAGCCTGGCGGGCAGCATGGTCTCCATCATGGCCCTGGGCAGCCCCGGTCACGAACCGCCGACGGCGGCTCCGGCGCGGAGACGCCCGCGGCCCGGGTGACCAGGGCCCGCAAGTGCTCGTGTTCGGCAGAGTCCAGCAGCAGCGCGCGGGCGAGCGCGTCGACGACGGAGGGGCTGGGGTTGGTCTCCCGGCCGCGCTCCAGACGGACGTAGTAGTCGACGCTCATGCCGGCGAGCGTGGCCAGTTCCTCCCGGCGAAGGCCGGGCGTGCGCCGCACTCCCGGCCCGGTCGGCAGCCCGGCCTCCTCGGGGGTGATTCCCCTCGCGGCGGGCGCGCAGGAAGGCACCCAGTTCCATGCCGCAGTTGCCGTTCGACTGCTCACGTGCCATGCGGCCAGTCTGACAGTACGGACGCGAGGGGGCCATGAACTGGGCGGAAGCACCGGTTGCGCTCGGGCAGCCTCCGTCGGCCATGGCGACGGAACCGGGCTAGGAGGAGCCCGTGTTCGCACCCCCGGCATCGTTCTGCGACCGCCAACCGTGGATCAGCAGGTCGAACACCGTCTCCACAGTCGCGCGTGGATCATGCCGGCCCTTGGCCAAGGTCGGGATCTCCAGGACGAACCGTGCGAGTGCCGAGCATGCGAGATCATCCGCTTCTCGGCCGAGTTCCTCCGCGATCACGGCGCTGAGGGTGCCCGCGTGCCGCATCCACATGCGCTCCGCGTACTCGCGGAGAGCCGGCGTCTGGTCCACCAGTGCGGTGAACCGCTCCAGACGTGGGTCCGACGCGATCGGCACCCAGGACTTCAGCGCGTGGGCGCGGAGCGCCTCGACCACGTCTTGGCCGGCGGGCCGTTCGCGGACGGCGGCGGCCAGTTCCGCGTCGACGACTTCTTCACGGTCGAAGACCAGTGCTTCCTTGCTCGGGAAGTGGGCGAAGAGGGTCGTCGTCGACACGTCGGCTCTTTCGGCGATGTCGCGGACGTTCACTCGATCGAAACCGTGCTCCAGGAAGAGCTCCAGGGCGGCGTCGGCGATGGCCTGCCTCGTCGCGGCCTTCTTGCGCTCGCGACGGCCTATGGGCGGGGAGTCGGGCATGCCGCCACTCTATCCCACAAGTGGAATGGAGCAGAAACTGTAACGGTTGCACTTATGGACTCGTTTCTGTTTTGGTGGTCTCCGCAGGGGTTGCCGCCCCGTGGGGGCGCGGCACCGGGCATCGCCGCGCCGTGGCGGCACCGGGCACCCCACCGACGAAAGGAATCCACCGTGGACTCTCCGACGCCCGTGAACGCGCGGATCAGCATCATCGGCGCCGGCCCGGGAGGCCTCACGTGCGCACGCATCCTGCAGCGGCACGGCATCGCGGTGACGGTGTACGACCGCGATCCGGACGCGAGCTCCCGCAACCAGGGAGGCTCACTCGACCTGCACGAGGAAGACGGCCAGCTCGCACTCCGTGAAGCGGGATTGCTGGAGGAGTTCTTCGCGCTCGCCAGGCTCGAGAGCCAGGAGATGCGCCGCATGGACTCCGCGGGGCGCGTCCTCGCCCACCATCTGCCGGAGGAGGGTGAAACGGCAAGCCCCGAGATCGACCGCGGACAGCTTCGCGATCTTCTGCTGCGCTCACTCGCGGCGGGGACGGTTCAGTGGGGACGCACTCTCGAATCGGTGAGCGGACCGGCCGACGGGCCGCGCACGCTGACGTTCACCGACGGGACGGCCGTCGAGGCGGATCTCGTGATCGGTGCGGACGGCGCCTCCTCCCGCGTCCGCGCCGCCGTGTCGCCCGCGACACCGCGCTACACCGGCGTCAGCTTCCTCGAGGCATGGTTCGACGACATGGAGACCGCACACCCCGAGCTTTCCCAACTGGTCGGCAAGGGCAGCACCCACGTCGCCGACGGCCGGCGCGGCCTGTTCGCACAGCGCAACAGCGGCGACCACATGCGTGTCTACGTCATGCGGCGCGTCCCCGTGGACTGGCTCACGGCGAACGGACTCCGTCCCGAGGACACCGAGGGCATCCGCGCGCACCTGCTGAGCGAGTACGCGGCCTGGTCACCACAGATACTCCGGATGATCACCGACAACGACGGAGCCTACGTCGACCGTCCGCTCTTCGCCCTGCCGGTGCCGCACACATGGGAGCACTCGCCCAGCGTGACACTTCTGGGAGACGCCGCCCACCTCATGCCACCGCTCGGCGTCGGCGTCAACCTCGCCATGCTCGACGCCAGCGAACTCGCCCTCGCACTCGTCCACTCCTCCACCGTCGACGACGCCGTGCTCAGCTACGAGAAGTCGATGCTCCCGCGCTCGGCCGAGATGGCCCGCATGCTCGACGGCGGTGCCGAGTCCCTTCTGTCCGTGCCCGACGCCGCCGAACCCGCGCAGTCCGGCCAATCGCGCGGCGCATGACGAACAGCTCCCAGCGGTCCCGCGGACTACCGGCCTGAACCCACATGGGTCTGCCCCGGTGCGATCGTCACGACCCGATCGGTCAGGACTACGCGGATCGGTGATTCCTCCGAGTCGGGGACGCCGATCCGCAGTTCTCCGTTCCGCAACCGCACACCTACGCCCCAATGACCGCGGTAGCGCAGTGAGAATCCGTACTCGGACAGCTCCGGAAGCGGCGCCGGGTCCAGCCACAGGGCATCCTCGCGCGTCTCGAGGCCGGTCAGGCCGCGCTGCACCAGGTCCAGCGTCCCGGCCATGGCACCGAGGTGGATGCCCTCGCCGGTCGTGCCGCCCTGGAGATCGGCGACATCCTGTTCCAGGGCTTCCTGGCAGTAGGTCCAGGCCTCGGACCTGCTGACCCGGGCGAGAACCCAGGCGTGGACGAGACTGCTGAGCGTGGAGCCGTGGCTGGTGCGTCGCAGGTAGTAGTCCACGGTCCGGCGCCAGAGCTCGTCGTCCAGCTCGTATCCGAGACGGAGGAACACCTCCCTGAGCTCACCGGGGGAGAAGAGATAGCCGAGCATCAGGACGTCGGCCTGCTTGGAGGCCTGGAACCGGTTGACGGTGTCGCCCTCAGCCTCGAGGATGCGGTCCAGCCGCCGGATGCTGTCGTAGCGGGCGCGGTAGGCGTCCCAGTCCAGTTCGGCGAGGTCGCCGTAGCCGTTGAACTGGCTGATGACGCCCTGGTGGAACGGTACGAGCAACCGGCGGGAGATGTCGTCCCACTTCGGCAGGTCACCGCCGTCCAGCCCGATACGTTCGAACAGCTCCTGGCGACGCCATACGGGGAGGCGCCGTACGACGTCCAGAGCGCGGCCGAGGACCCAGGCGGCGGTGACGTTGGTGTAGGCGTTGTCGTCGACGCCCGGCCGTTCGGCGTCCGGATACCCGTCGTGGTACTCGTCGGGGCCGACCACACCTCGGATACGGTAGCGGCCCAGCTCGGGGGCGAACCGCGCGGTGTCCGCCCAGAAGCGGGCGATCTGCAGCAGCATCTCGGCGCCCTTGGTGTGCAGGTACTCCGTGTCGCCGGTCGCTTCGCAGTACTGCCACACGTTGTACGCCACCGCGGACCCCACGTGGTGCTGAAGCCGTGAGTTGTCCGGCAGCCAGCGACCCGAACGGGGGTTGAGATGCAGCTGCTGGGTTTCCTCACGCCCGTCGCTGCCGCTCTGCCACGGATACATGGCCCCCGACCTGCCCGCCGCGCCGGCCGCGCGGCACGCCTGCGGCAGGCGCCGGTGGCGGTAGTCCAGCAGCGCCCGCGAGACTTCCGGAAAGTGCAGGTTCAGATATGGCAGCACGAAGAGCTCGTCCCAGAAGACGTGCCCCCGATACGCCTCACCGTGCAGCCCGCGGGCCGGGACCCCGACGTCCAGTTCGGCGGTGTGCGGCGACAGCGTCTGCAGCACATGGAACAGGTGCAGGCGCAGCACTCGGCCCGCTTCCCCGGGCACCTGGACGTCCGCACACCGCCACAGCCGCGCCCATGCCGCGGCGTGGGATTCCAGGAGTTCCGGAAAGCAGGGTGCCGCGCTCACCCTGTCGAGCGCCGCCCCGAGCGGGTCACTGATCGCCGGGTCACGCGAGGTGTGCAGGGCCGCGGTCTTCTCCACGACGGCGGGCCGCCCCGGAGCGATCGGTATCACCAGCCGGTGCACCGCACGGCGCCCGGACGGACGGAGTTCCGACGAGGTGGCCGACCGCCCGACGACGACCGTGCGCGCCACCATGGCGATGCCGATGTCGGACGTGCTGGTGCGGCACCGCAGCCAGGTGGTGCCTGCCCCGGCCACTCCGGTCCTGACTTCGGCCAGGTGCTGACGGTTGAGGCAACGGTAGCGGTGCACGTTGCCGTTGGTCACCTCACCGTCGAGGACGGACTCGACCTCTATCTCCCCCGACCACTCCTCGGCGGTGAAGACGGTCCGTAGCGCGGCCAGGTGAGGATCCGCCATGTGCACCAGCCGGTGCTGCTCCACGCGCAGCACACCCCTCTTTTCGTCCTGGATGCGGAACGTGCGCGTCAGAGTGGCGCGGCGCAGGTCCAGCGTGTGCCGGTGGTCGAACGGCCGCCGTCTGTCGGGAGAGAACCAGGGACCCGCCCGTCCGTCGGCCGAGCGGAGGCGGAACCGGAGGAGCAGCCAGTTCGGCAGATTGACCAGGTCCTCGTTCACCACCCGGTGTCCCGCTACGGTCGACTCCAGACGGTTGTAGATCCCGGCCGCGTAGGTGGCCGGGTAGTGGACGAGGCTCGCTCTGCTCTCGGGCACCGCGCCCCGGGTGGCGAAGTAGCCGTTGCCGAGCGTGCACAGTGATTCCCGCAGCCGCTCGGCAGCGGGGTCGTAGCCCTCGTACTCCCAGGTCCACTCCGACATCCGCCGTCCTCACCGTCAGCCGTGGCGATCTGCTGAAGGTCGGACACCTCGCTCGTCCCGGCCGCCGTGCGCCTGGCGCGCGCCCTCGCTCACTCCGCGGCCGAAGTGATGCCGCGTCCCGTGATGCGAGTGGGCTGGATCGCGACCCACATCTCGCGTTCGCCCCCGGCCCATGGCTTGGTGTGGGCGCGGTCGGCGTACTTCCGCACCGTCTCGGGCTCGGTGACCACCCGCGCCGTTCCGATGACGAGCACGCTCCAGCCCTGGCTCATGACCTCGTCCACATGGTCGACCTCGAAGGCGACCTCCGATCCCACGGCGGCTGCCGGGACCGAGTCCGGTGCGGTCCGGAAGACGATCGCGTTGTCGATGACGTCGTAGTTCACCGGCACCACCGCCGGGCCGTCCGGCGTCGACACCGCGACGCGCCCCACGCCGTGCGCGGAGAGCCGGGCGCGGCACTCGTCGGTGCCGAGGTCCCGCAGCCGGGGGTGCCGGAGCGCCTCGCCCTGGCCGGGTGGCAGATCGACGCCGCCCCCGCGAAGGGCTGTGACGCTGGTGCCCAGAGCGTCGGCCAGCTGGATGAGAGTAGCCGTCGTCGGGTCGGCCGGCTGCTCTTCGAGGTATGCCAGGTACTCCGGCGCCATTCCGGCGCGGCGGGCTGCCTCGGCCCGCGACAGACCCCGGCGGGTGCGCTCGGCGGCGACACGTCGGCCGATGTCCCCGGGATTGCGCGTCCTGCCCGTCGAGGTCCCGCCGGCCGTGTCCGGCCGGGAGGGACTCGGGCTCGCGGGTCCGTGCTCGACATGCCGGATGTGCGCGTCGGGACCGGGGAAGACGAGGGTCACCTCATCCGTGTCCGACCAGCGGACGTCGTACGGAGGCGAACCGTCGGCGTGATGGAGTCCGACGATTTCACCGTCGCGCCTGGTGGCACCGGTGGCAGGGCTTTCGACAACGAGTAGATCGCCCAGTTGAGCTCGCATGATCGCCCCCGTTTCCTCAGAATGCTGCTGTAGTCACCGTGACACGCGCGGGATGCCTCCGCATCGCGTGACGCCCTTGACCGGTGACCATCATCGGCTTTCTCCACCTGGACGAGAGGCGAACATGCATCACCGCACAGTCGCAGAGCCCATGCCCCGAGACGTCGTGACCCTGGTGCGTGCGGCCAGGAGCGGCCCCGCCGCGGTCGTCGTGCCCTGTCGCCGTCGTCCCTCATGACCGAGTCGGGTACCGCCCCGGGGATTCCGCCGTACCCGCGCGCGGAGGTGCGCGAGACCCATACCGCGGTGGTGTTCTTCGCGGGGAACCGCGTCTACAAGCTGAAGAAGCCGGTCGACCTGGGGTTCCTCGACTACACGACCGTGACGGCGCGGCGCACCGCGTGTGAGCGGGAAATCACCCTCAACCGCCGTTTCGCTCCCGACGTCTACCTCGGCGTGGGCGAATTCCGCAGCCCGGACACGGACGTACCCGAACCGGTCGTGGTGATGCGCCGCATGCCCATCGACCGCCGCCTCTCCCAGCTGGTGCGGGAAGGCGTGGCCGTCGACGATGCTCTCCGGGCCGTCGCCCGGCTGCTCGCCGCGCATCACGCGCGCGCATCCCGGAGCCCGGACGTGGTGGAGCAGGGCACCCGCGACGCGCTGTCGTCGCGCTGGGAAGCGAGCTTCGCCCAGGTACGCGCGCTGTCCGAAGACGGTGGCGCCCCCGACGGCGTGGCGGAGATCGAGCGTCTGGTGCGCCGCTATCTGGCCGGCCGCGAGTCGCTGTTCGACATGCGCATCGAGCAGGGGCGGGTGGTCGACGGTCACGGGGACCTGCTCGCCGAGGACATCTTCTGCCTCGACGACGGCCCGCGCGTCCTGGACTGCCTGGAGTTCGACGACCACCTTCGTTACGTCGACGGCCTCGACGACGCCGCCTTCCTGGCCATGGACCTGGAACAGCTCGGCGCCCCGGAGTCAGCGGTGTTCTTCCTCGCCGCATACAGCGAGTACTCCGGGGATCCGGCACCGCCGTCCCTGCGTCACCACTACGTCGCCTACCGCGCGTTCGTCCGTGCCAAGGTCTCCATGATCCAGGCTCGGCAGAGCACACCCGGAGCAGCGGCGGCGGCCCGCCGGCTGATCACCACGACCTCGCGTCACCTGCGCGCTTCCGCTGTCGGCCTGACGCTCGTCGGCGGTCTTCCGGGCAGCGGCAAGTCGACGCTTTCCGGCGCTCTCGCCGATCGGCTGGGCGTCACATTGCTCAGCAGCGACCGTGTCCGCAAGGAGCTGGCGGGCATCCCGGCCGAGCAGTCGGCGGCCGCGGCCTACGGCGAGGGCCTGTACTCACCCGAATGGACCGGCAAGACATACGCCGCCCTGCTTGACCGCGCGTCAGCCCTGCTGTCCCGGGGTGAGTCCGTCGTCCTGGACGCCACCTGGCACGACGCGGGACAGCGCGAAGCCGCCCTGCGCATGGCCGAACGCACCCACGCCGACCTGGTGGCCCTGCACTGCCAGGTACCGGGCGGGACGATGGCCGCCCGTCTCGCCACCCGCGCCCCCGGGGCGTCCGACGCCGACCGCGACGTGGCCACGGCCATGGCGGCGACGGAGCCACCGTGGCCGGAAGCCGTCAGGGTCGACACCAGCGGCTCCCTGGAGGCAGCGGTCGTCCAGGCACTGGCAGCGATTCGCCCGCGCGCCGTCAGCCAGGCCCCGGTCTTTCGCCGCCCCTACATGGAGCCGGACTAGATGTTCCGGCCGGGGAGGTCGTAGACGGTCGGATCGGGTCCGTCATGCCGCTGGACGCTCTTCTCTGGCGCTCCGGCGATGCCTCGCGCAGCGTGGAGAGGAGAGGTGCACCGGCCGGGCGAGCGCAGGCACCGCAGGAGAGGTGGGACGCATGGACAGGGATGTCTCCACGCCGAGGATCGTGGTCGGGATCGACGGCTCGGCGTCCTCGTACGCGGCCCTGCGCTGGGCCGTGCGCTACGCCGGTCTCGTGGGCGGCACCGTGGACGCGGTGGCCGCATGGGAGCTTCCGGGCCTGTACGGCTGGTCGGGGCCCGCCGTGGACGTGGACGTCGACAAGGACGAAACCCAGCAGCGGATGCGGCAGGAGCTGACCGACGTGCTCGGCGCGGACGCGGCCGGTTCGGTCCGGACCCGCCTGGCGCACGGAAATCCCGCCGACATCCTGCTGCGTGCCGCCGAGGGCGCTGAGGCCCTGGTCGTGGGCAGCAGGGGCAGGGGCGGATTCGCGCGTGCCCTGCTCGGCTCCGTCAGCCAGCACGTGTCGCAGCACGCGAGCTGCCCGGTCGTGATCGTACGGTCCGAGCCGTCGTGACCCCGGACCGGCATGGTGGCGCCTCCGGCCGGATCACTGCGCCCCGCGAGGCGGACAGATCGACGCCGCCCCCGCGAAATGGTCGTGGCACAGCGCCGGATCATCGCCCGCGGCCCCGGTGCCACGGGCGTGTACGGCGGCCAGGCAGGCCTCGTACTCCAGACGGAGCCGCTCGACGACCCGAGGATCGCCGGCCGAGCACGTCTCGTCCGTGAGGTGCGGCATCGCTTTGAACGCCTCTTCCGCCACCCGGCCCCGGCTACGGGAGGTTCGACGATCAGGGCGTGAGGAGGGCCTTGACGGCACGGCGCTCGTCCATCGCCCGGTACCCCTCGGCGACCTGCTCCAGGGGGAGGGTGAGGTCGAAGACCCTGCCCGGGTTGATCCGGCCGGAGAGGACCCGGTCGATCAGGTCGGGGAGGTAGCGGCGGACGGGGGCCGGGCCGCCGCGCAGGCCGACGTGGGAGAAGAACAGCTCCTGGCCGTCGATCGACACCTCGTGCGGGACGCCGACGAAGCCGACGTTGCCGCCGGGCCGGGCCGAGTGCAGCGCCTGCCGCATGGCCTCGGCGGTCCCGACGCACTCCAGCACGGCATCGGCGCCGATGCCGCCGGTGAGGTCCTTGACGCGGGCGATGCCTTCTTCGCCGCGTTCGCTGATGATGTCGGTGGCGCCGAATTCACGGGCGAGGTTCTGGCGGGCTTCGTGACGGCTCATCGCGATGATCCGCTCGGCGCCGAGCTCCTTGGCGGCGATGACGCCGCACAGGCCGACCGCGCCGTCGCCGACGACGACGGCGGTGGATCCGGGCTTGACCTCGGCGGCGAGGGCGGCGTACCAGCCGGTGCCCATCACGTCGGAAACGGCGAGCAGGCTGGGCACGAAGTCGCCGTCCGGGTGCTCGTCGGTGGCGACGAGGGTGCCGTGGGCGTTGGGAATGCGGACGTAGTCTGCCTGGCAGGTGCTCATGAACTCGCGGTGCAGGCAGTTGGACTGCCAGCCGTTACGGCAGTTCGGACAGGTGTTGTCCGAGGTGGCGAAGGAGCCGACCACGAACTGGCCCGGCTTGACCGAGGTGACCTCGCTGCCGACCTCCTCGACGATGCCGACGTATTCGTGACCCATCGGGTGCGGATCGCCGATGGGCTCCAGGCCGCGGTAGGGCCACAGGTCCGAGCCGCACACACAGGTGGCGACCGTGCGGATGACGGCGTCGGTCGGCTGGACGATCTTCGGGTCGTCGAGGTTCTCGAAGCGCACGTCGCCGGGGGCGTAGATGACTGCTCCGCGCATGAGGGTGCTTCTTTCCGTGCGAGGGTCCGTGTACCGCAGCCTGGGTCAGGAACAGCTGCTCACAATCGAGCCTTGCATGCGAGAGCGGGCGCGAAAAGCGGAGAAATACATCCTGGGAACAGAACATCCTGGGAAGGAATTCTCCCCCCCTTTCCCGGGTGCGAGCGGTGTCATGCTGGGAAGCATGACCAGCAACGTCCCCCTCAACGAACTGGGAGAATTCCTTAAGAAGCGCCGCTCGGAGCTGAGCCCGCGCACGGTCGGACTGCCCGACACCGGCCGGCCCCGCCGGGTCGCCGGACTGCGCCGCGAGGAGGTCGCCCAGCTCGCCAGCATCAGCACCGACTACTACACCCGGCTCGAACAAGGCCGCATGCAGGCATCCGCTCCCGTGCTGGACACGCTCGCCCGGGTGCTCCACCTGGACGACGACGAGCGCGGCTACCTCTTCCAGCTCGCCGGCAAGACCACCACGCGCCGCCGCCGCGGCCGGCAGAAGGTCCAACCGCAGCTGCAGCGAGTCCTGGACGACCTCACCGCCACCCCGGCCGTCGTGCAGGGCCGACGCGGGGACATCCTGGCCTGGAACGCGCTGGCCGCCGCGCTGGTCACCGATTTCTCCCGCATCCCGGAAAAGCACCGCAACTATCCCCGGATCCAGTTCACCGACCCGGCCATGCGCACCCTGTACGCCGACTGGGAGACCTCCGCACAGATCTCCGTGGCCCAGCTGCGGATGGAAGCGGCGAAATACCCCGAGGACCCCCGCCTCATCGAGCTGGTCGGCGAACTGTCCATGCGGGACAAGCAGTTCGCCCGGTGGTGGGGCGATCACCGCGTCGCCGCCCGCACCGTCGGGACGAAGACCCTCAACCACCCGGTCGTGGGCGAACTCGTCCTGGACTGGGACACCCTCACCGCCAGCACGGACCCCGACCAGCACCTGACCGTGTGGACGGCCCTGCCCGGCTCCGCCACCCACGAGCGGCTGCGCATCCTGTCGTCCTGGGCCGCCGACCAGGACCTGACGGCCTCACCCTCCGCCGGCTGACGGCGATCGCCGGGGCCATGATGATCGGACGCTTGGCGATCAGCCGTGTCCATCGCAGTGAGACCATCGGGTCTCTCCCAGGTTTCCCCTCCCAAGTCGGGGCAACGACCCGGCTGCAACATGCCGGAGCAGTTCGCGACGTTCAAGAACGCGCAGCCGGGCTCGGCCCTCTACGAGCGGGGCGTACGCCCCCAGCCGGAGGGCACCTTCGAGGACGACGCCGGCAACGACCGCTTGCCGACCGTGTCGTGGATCATGCCGACGAGGGCCTCCCGATAGGCGGCGGCTTCCGCGTCCCGGCCAGTACGCCCGCCCCCGCCCGCCCCGTCTGCCCGACGACACGGCGGAGCAGCTCGAGAAGGCGAAGGAAGAGGTGGCAACGCTGCCGAAGCCGACGCCGCCGGGCGCGGACCAGACGTTCCCGCACCAGGAGAAGGGCCGCCGCCCGCACGTGTGAGGAGACGGCGCCCTTCCAGACCCTCGCAGGCACCCGCACAAAGAGGCCCCCTGCCCCACCCAGTTCACGCCGGGTGGGACAGGGGCCTCCCTGCGTTCAAGGCCTGTCTGCCGCGCCGGCCAGGGCCCGCTTGATCTCTGCCGCGGGGAACGGAGTGCGCTTGCTCTGTGTGAGCAGTCGATGATGGAAGTCGTCCAGGACGACGGCGTGCGGGGCGTGGCGGTCGATGATCGCGCTGATGCCGGGCGAGATCCGGTCGGGTCGGTGGCCGTCGACCCATGCTCGCAGGAGGGTGCCGGGTTCGGTACCACCGCGCACATCGTCGGGCAGGTGATGGCGAAGCAGGTGCGTCGGTGCGTAGGAGCGGTCGTACACAAGGTGATCGGTCAGGAAGGCGTCCTCCTCCGCCGAGAGTTCGAAGTCGCGGCTCAGGGCGAGCCCGAAGTCCGCGAAATAGACCTGCCGGCCGTCGGTGAGCAGGTTGGCGAAGTGCGCGTCGAAGTGGACCAGTCCGCGCGCGCTCATGAACCGTGTCCCCCGCAGCAACTCATCCTCGACCCAGCGATAGGCCGACTCGCCTCCTGACTCCGGACCAGCCGTAGCACGGTTGTCGCCGAGCCACGCGGCGAGCGTCCGGGGCAGGTGCTCCAGGAAGAGAACCAGGCTGTGGGAGGACCCTCCTACGGCCTCCAGCCGACGGCGCACGGCCGGTGCCCCCTCCCAATGCGCGACGGCCCCTTCAACGCCCCCGAACGCGTCCACGAAACCGGCCGGGGGAGTGTCGGGCAGAACCCGCCAGTGATAGAGCAGCGGGAACCCCGCGTACTCGTTCTTCAGTACCCAGCCTGTGGTCATGATGTGCGCGGCCAGCTCACGCCAGGCACCGAAGCCCGCCGATCCCACCCCGTACTGGTAGAAGAGGGGAAGCTCGAAAAGATTGGCCGTCGACCGTACGTGCTCCGGCCGCAACTCGATGTCCGTCAGCGGAACCCGTTTGACGAAGACCGGTATCCCGTCGACTTCCATCTCCGCCGACCTGCCGCCGATGCCGGAACCAAGACTCGGAGCGGCGGCCACCGCCTTGTGGAGCTGACGGTCACTGAACAGGGACAGCCGTGTGCCCGCGGCCGCGTACGCGGAGACTCGCACGGCATGTCCTGACTCGGTCATATCCATCGGCGGCTCCCACCTGGCATCTGGATCCGGCTTCCGTTGATCATGCCAGGAGGTGTCCCCCCTCGATCTCCCCCTCGATCTGCCCAGTCTGTTCCGCATAGGACAATCGCCTGGTGACGCGCCCCTTGAATCGTGACCGCTCCCTCGAGGAACTCGAACGCGACCGCTGGCCGGCTCCGCCGGCCGACGCGAGCCGTCTCGTTACCACCGCGCACGCCCTGCGGCGTCGACCGGTCGGCGAGCTGACCGTCGAGGACCTTCGCTTGTTGATCGGGCAGGACGTGGGGCTGCCCCATCTCCTGCCCCTGGCCCTGGAGGTACTGCGGGACGACCCGATGGCAGAGGGAGACATGTACGAGGGCGATCTGCTGTCCGCGGTCCTCACCAGGAGCCCAGCAGTCTGGGCCGAGGCTTCTGGGCTCTGCCGAGAGCTTCGCGCGATCGTCTCGCGGTTGACCGACCTGCCGCCTGATCTGCGACACAAGGTCGAGGGGTTCCTGGCTGCCTAGTGCTCTGACCGCATAGGTTCACTGGGGTGGGGAGCCGATCGAACTAGGCTTCCAGCATGTCCGGTCCGACGTTGGTGATCGAGTTGGCGGAGCCGCTCTCTCCGGCTGCTCTGCGGGAGTTCCGCGCGTTGATGGTGGAGCTCTCCTCCCACTTCGACGAGAAGCGGCCCGGGTTCTTCGACGTCAACGTGCCCGCAGAGCGACTGGGCGTCGAGGACAGGCGAGACGGGGACTGGCGAAAGCCGTTCCCGCTTCCACTCCTCGGCAACACCTCCGCGGACGAGGAGCTCACGGCCCTGGTGGGATTCAATCCGCAACGCGAGGACTGGCGTCGGCCCTTCCTGGTCTACTTGATGGGGCCGGGTGTCGGCGACGAGAGCGTCTTCGAGGCTGAGCACGCGGACGAGCCCGAGGTGGAGGCCATCCTCGGCTTCAGGCCGACCCATGCCGTCAATGTCAGCGCCGGCTGCAATCGCGAGATCGACCACGTGGCCACCGCCCTGCTGACCGCCGCTGTCATGGACGTCATCGGGGGCGTGGCCAAAGCCGAGCTGCTGGACGGACAGGAGTCGGTCGTCGCCGGCCTTCCGGGGGTGTTGGGGATCGCGGACGACGACTGGATGGCGCTGGGAACGGCGGAGTTCCTGCGGGCCTGGGTGGGGCACCCCGCCTTCCGGCTGGTCAAGTAGCCCAGATGATCGATCGAGCTTCGCGAGCGTGCACATGGGCCACCGAGGGAGCAAGACCCCGCGCGGAACCTTGACGCAACCGGCCGGGTGGGCATGGCCATTGGCAGTGCCGTGCGGTGAAGGTGGGCGATGGCCGGGGACCGGTGGCCGATCGTGCCGTCGGTGTCATACCGCTGTGCCCCCCGTACTTTCGCGGACGACGAGGTCGGTACCGGCGAAGGTGCGCGCGGGAGGTTGGTAGCCGCTTTCCAACTGGCCGCGCAGGAGCGCGAACGCGTCGCGGCCCAGTCCCTGGAAGTCCATGCGGACCGTGCTCAGGGCCGGCGTGAGGAAGCCCGCGTGCGGGGCGTCGTCGAAACCGATGACGCTGACGTCTTCGGGCACGGACCGCCCGGCGTGATGCAGGGCGCGCAGCACGCCCAGCGCCAGGTCGTCGTTGCCGCACAGGATCGCCGTGACGCCCGGGTCGCCGGCGAGTTGTCGTCCCTCGTCGTAGCCGGCCTGCGCGTCCCAGCCCTTGCCGCCGTGGGGGTCGGGCGGGGTGATGCCGGCCTCCTCCAGGGCCGTGCGCCAGCCCTGGGCGCGCGGCCCTTCGGAGCGCCGGGTGCCCACCGACGTCGGGATCGCGACGTAGTGAACGCTCTCGTGGCCGAGCTGGAGCAGGTACGCGGTGGCGGCGCGGGCCGCCTCACGGTCGTCGGCCCACACGGCCGGGCGGGGAGGTCTCCGGCCGTGTAGGGGCGCTTCGACGACCGCGGCACACGGCACGTCCGCCGGGACCCGGCGCAGAGCCGACGCGCCGAGCCGGTCGAAGCCGATGACCATCAGGCCACCGCTGTCGGCCGCGGCCGAGGAGATCGTGCGGCCCAGGTCGTCCTCGGGCGTCAGCACCTTCACCCCGAGTGCGTAGCCCGCGGCACGAGCCGCTTCCTCCAGGCCCTGCAGGGTGGCCGCATAGCCGTAGAGGGTCGTGTTCGACGTCAGTACGGTGACGGACCTGGTCACGCCGCTGGCCAGTGCCAACGCGGTGGCGTTGCGACGGAAGCCCAGTGTTTCGATGGCTTCCTCGACCCGCTTGCGCGTCTCCTCGCGGACGTTCGGGTGGTCGTTGATGACCCTCGAAACGGTCTGGTAGGAGACGCCCGCCGCCTGAGCGACGTCACGAATGCTGGCGGCCTTCCGGGGTTCCTGTCCGTGCCCCGGGCGGCTGCCGCCTGTGTGACCGGTCACATCCATGTGAGGATTGTGACCGGTCACATCACCACCGTCAAGAGGTGGAAACCGGAGACGGGCTGTTCGATGTGCTGTCCATGGCCCGGCTCGCCCGCGCCGGCATATTCACGCAGATGGCAGGCGTGGGTGCAGGATGAGGGGGTAGGCGGTGCGTCATCGACCGCTTCAGTCAGCGGTGGGATCGACTTCGGGAGGGGAACAGCATGGCGCTTATGAGCGCGACGGCGATGGACACGCAGACAGCTGAGCTGCCGGAGGTCGCCGATCCCTCCAAGGTGGCGCCGAAGGATGCCCGTGAACTGTCGCGGTTGTTCTTTGATCAGCTGGCGGTGCTGGAGGAGGGCACGCCCGAGTACAGCTACGCCCGCAACACGCTGATCGAGATGAACATGTCCCTGGTGCGCTACGCGGCCGGCCGGTTCCGCAGTCGCGGGCCGGAGGAGATGGAGGACATCGTCCAGGTCGGCATGATCGGCTTGATCAAGGCGATCGACCGGTTCGACCTGTCGCGGGAGGCGGAGTTCACCTCCTTCGCCATCCCCTACATCGTGGGTGAGATCAAGCGGTTCTTCCGTGACACGACCTGGGCGGTCCACGTCCCGCGCCGGTTGCAGGAAGCCCGCGTCCAGCTCGCGCGCGCAACGGAGGAACTGCGCAGCCGTCTGGGCCGCACCCCGACGGTGAAGGAACTGTCGGAGCTGATGAGCCTGCCCGAGGAAGAGGTGCGGGAGGCCCGCCTGGCCGCCAACGGCTACAACTCCTCCTCCCTGGACGCCGCGATCAGCGGCAGCGAGGACGGCGAGAGTGTCCTTCAGGACTTCATCGGCGCAGAAGACACGGCCCTGGAGCTGGTGGAGGACTTCCACACTCTGGCGCCGCTGATCGCCGAGCTCGATGAACGGGACCGGCAGATCATCCATATGCGGTTCGTGGAGGAACTCACCCAGGCCCAGATCGGTGAGCGCCTGGGCGTGTCACAGATGCACGTCTCCCGCCTCCTGTCGCGCACACTCGCCCGGCTGCGCGAGGGCATGCTCACCCACCGCTGACACCCCTGCCTCCCCTGATGCCCGCCGCGCCTTTGGCGGGCATCAGCTGTGTCCGGGGCGATGTCGCGCGAGTGGCGTCAGGCGGGCAGGAGGGTGAGCCACTCGGTGAGGAGGCGGTTGACCTCGTCGGGGCGTTCCTGCTGGATCCAGTGGCCGCAGCCGTCGAGGAGGTGGGAGGAGATCAGGCCCGGCAGCGTGACCGGGTACGCCTTGATCGCGTCGGCCAGCCATGTCGTGGAAGCGTCCAGGCCGCCGCCGATGAACAGGGACGGCTGAGTGATGGGAGCACCGTCGAAGGCGGCGAGGTCCTCCCAGTCGCGGTCCATGTTCCGGTAGCGGTTCAGCGCCCCGGTCATACCGGTCCGTTCGAACTCCTCAGCGTAGAAGTCGAGGTGGTCCTCGCTGAGCCAGGCAGGCAGTCGCCCGATGGGGAACCGGTCACGCAGCGTCCCGGCCTTGCTGACGAAGTGCGGGTCGGGAGCGCCGGGTGCGGGCATGGTGTCGGCGGACAGGGCCGCGTAGAAACCCGCGAGCCAGCCGCGTACATCGGGTTCGATCTCGGCCTCGGCGCGGCCCGGCTCCTGGAAGTACGAGACGTAGAACTCCTCGTCCCCGCCCACCTGAGCGAAGACGTCGCTGGGGCGGAGCCCGCCGCGCGGGGTGTAAGGAACGCTCAGCAGCCCCACTGCCCGGAACACCTCCGGCCTGAGCAGAGCCGAGTTGGCGGCGATGGCCGCGCCCCAGTCGTGCCCGACGATCACCGCCGACTCCTCGCCCAGGGCGTGCACCACCGAGACGTTGTCCTCCACCAGGTCGATCATCCGGTACGCATCCGTCGCGGCCGGCTTGGAGGAGCGGCCGTAGCCGCGGACGTCGATGGCGGCAGCGCGGTATCCCGCCGCCGCGAGCACCGGCAGCTGGTGGCGCCAGGAACACCAGGATTCCGGGAAGCCGTGTACGAGCAGCACCAGCGGCCCGGCTCCCTGCTCCACGAGGTGGACCCGGCCTCCCGGCGACGGGACGAACCGATGTGTCATCTCCGTGAGTTGCTGCGGCATGCGTCTCCTCCAGGACCGTTGGTCTGCTGAGCCTCAGGACGACGCCCTGCCGCCGTTCCGTCGGCCCAACGCCGATCATCCGGAAGACCCTGTGGACGAGACGAGTGCGTTTGCCGATTCGGCAAGGCTCCGGCGGCTCGCGGTCACGCGGCCTCGGGGGCAGGGGTTGCTGGGCGGCCTTTTCAGGCGGCTTCTGCCGGGAGGAGGCGTGTTGCCATCGCGTCGATGAGGGCGTCGAGCCGGTGCGGCGTGAGGAGTTCCGGGACGGTCAGGTCGTCGACGATCAACCCCAGCATGGCCAGATAGAGCAGGACCACCCCGGTGCGGTCGCCGGGCAGGCCGCAACGCAGGTGGAAGTCGATGTTGGCGTCGAGCTCGGCGGTGAAAAACCGCGTCAGCTCCGTGTGGAGTTCGGGTCGCCGGGTGGCCTCCAGGCGTAGTTCGAGCATGGCCAGGTGGCTGCTGCGCTCACGGCGCGTGCGATCGACGAGCATCAGCAGCAGGGTCCTGACCAGCTCGTGCGACGGCTCGGCGGTCATCGTGTCGGCCAGCTCGGCCGGATCGGGGGTCAGACGCTCGCGGGTGCGTCCCATGACCTGGGCCAGCATGTCGGCACGGTTGGTGAAGTAGTTGGACGCCGTCCCGGTGGGCACGGCCGCCTCCTTGTCGACGGCGCGCAGTGTCAGGCCCCTGGAGCCCTCGCGGGCGAGGACCTCGATGGCGGCATCGAGCAAGACGGTGCGGCGGGCCGGGTTCTGACGCATCGACAGCTCCTGAGAATCTCGTTGACACCACTGCGGATGCAGTACTACGTTCAAACCACTTCAAGTACAGTACATCAAATGACGTGGAATCGAGGGGCCGGACAGGTGCCGCCCCACCGCGTCGTCGCAGGGAAGAGGGACCGAATGCGCAAACTCACCTACTACGTCGCTGCCAGCATCGACGGCTACATCGCCGGCCCGGACGGTAGTTACGACTTCCTCCCCTTCGAGGGGGAGGTCCGGGAAGCGATCCTCGCCGAGTATCCCGAGACCATGCCGGTGCACGTCCGCGGGCCGCTGGGCCTGACCGCCACCCCGCACCGGCACTTCGACACCGTGATCATGGGTCGCGGCACCTACGAGCCGGCCCTGAAGGCAGGCATCACCAGCCCATACGCCCACCTGAAGCAGTACGTCGTCTCCCGCACCCTGGACTCCGCCGACCCGGAGGTGGAGATCGTCGCCGACGATCCGGCCGCACTGGTGCGCGACCTGAAGAAGCGGGACGGCATGGGCATCTGGCTCGCCGGCGGCGGCAAGCTGGCCGCCGCGCTCCGCGAGGAGATCGACGAACTGATCATCAAGCACAATCCGGTCGTCGTCGGCAGCGGCATCCCGCTGTTCGACGGCCCGTTCGCCCCCACCGGCTTTCTGCCGACCGCGCGCCGCGACTTCGACTCCGGCGTCAGCATCGTCACCTACACGAGGAAATGACGTGAGAGTACTCGCCACCCCGTCCCTGCTGGCGGCCACAGTGGCCACAGGCCTGATGGCCGGTCTGTTCGCCGCCTTCTCCTACGCCGTCATGCCCGGCCTGCACCGCGGCGACGACCACACGTTCGTCACCGCGATGCAGCAGATCAACAAGGCGATCCTCAACGGCTGGTTCATGACCTGCTTCCTGGGAGCGCTCGTCGCGCTGGGACTCGCCGCCGCCGCGCAGTGGACCGGCGGCGATCGCGGGGTCTTCGCGTTCGTCATCGCCGCGCTGGTGCTGTACCTGGCGATGTTCGTCATCACCGCGGCGGTCAACGTCCCGCTCAACGACGAGTTGGCCGACGCCGGCCGGCCGGACCGTATCGGCGACCTCGCCACCGTCCGCGAGCGCTTCGAATCCACCTGGGTCGGCTGGAACATCGTCCGCGCCGTGGCCTCCACCAGTGCCTTCGGCTGCCTGGCCTGGGCGCTGGTCCTGCACGGCCGCTCCACCCGCTGAGGCTCGGATCCGGGAGCGGTACGACAACGGACCCGCCGTGCCACGGAGTCACAGACAGCCCGGGGGATCACGGCTGAGGACAAGGACGGACGCTCCCACGTACGCAGGGCGATGCGGCACTGGAGGCTCCTGCGCCCGCACGCCCGCCGCCGCCCGACCTATTCGCCGTACCGGAACTTCTCACAGCCGGAGGCCCAGGTGATGGATCCCTCACCGATACCTTGCGCAAAGGAGTGGACCCGCCACCTCACCACAGCCGATCGTGGGCGACATGAACGATCACCGTACCTGTACGCAGGTCACCAAGGTCGAGCGCAGCCACGGGTTTGCGGGGGGCCATGAGTGAGGTCCCTCTGGGTGAGGAGGCCGGTGAGGTGCGCCGGTTCTGGGGTCGGCTCGGTCTTCCCGGGCTGGTCGACGTCCACACGCACTTCATGCCCGAGCGCGTCCTGCGCAAAGTCTGGGACTACTTCGACGCGCTCGGACCGCTGACCGGTGGGCTCGAGTGGCCGATCACCTACCGGCATGAGGAGGCCGAACGAGCGGCTCTGCTCCGGGAGTTCGGCGTACGGGCCTTCACCGCGATGCTGTACCCGCACAAGCCTGGCATGGCCCGGTGGCTGAACGGCTGGGCGGCCGACTTCGCCCGCCGCACCCCCGACTGTCTGCACACCGCCACCCTGCACCCCGAGCCGGGCGTCGAGGCATACGTCCGGGAGGCCGTCGAGGCGGGCGCACGCGTCTTCAAGGCGCATGTGCAGGTGGGGGCGTACGACCCGGCCGACGAACTCCTCCAGCCCGCATGGGGGTTGCTGGCCGAGGCCCAGATCCCCGTGGTGATCCACTGCGGCTCCGGTCCCGCGCCCGGCAAGCACACCGGCCCCGAGCCGATCGCACAGGTGCTGGCGCTGCATCCCCGGCTGAGGCTGGTCGTCGCGCATATGGGGATGCCCGAGTACGAGGAGTTCCTCGGCCTCGCCGAGCGGTACGGGGAGGTGCGGCTGGACACCACGATGGCGTTCACCGACTTCTCCGAGGGGTTCATGCCGTTCCCCCGCCGGGCCCTGCCCCGGCTGGCCGGGCTCGCCGACCGCATCCTGCTCGGCACCGACTTCCCCAACATCCCCTACCCGTACGTGCATCAGCTCCACGCCCTGGAGCGGCTGGGCCTCGGAGAGGAGTGGCTGCGGGCGGTGTGCCACGACAACGCGGCCGAGCTGTTCGGACTGTGAGAGGCCGGGGCGGGCGCACGGATACCTAGGTGCGGGAGTGAGCTCCACGTCGGCGGCGATGCCATGTCAACACAGGGGACGCGACGGCGAGGGCGAACATGACGCCCCCAGTGACCGTGCTCGGCATCGTCTGTCCTTGCGTGAGTGCATACGTCCCACCAGCGGTACCGCCTACGACGACGCCAAGCGTAGGCGGCCAGCGGTCAGTGGCCAGCCCGGTGATCACCACCACGTACGAGGGCAGCACCGCGAGAAAAACGATCCAGCCATGCCACTTGTAGCCGTTCGACGCAATGCAGCCGCCTCTCGGGCCCCGTTCGCAACCGCCCTCGATGAGCCCGGCGATCCCCCAGCTCAAGGCCAGCATGACAAGGGCGCCGAGCGGAATCCACCACCAGGTCGTCTCATCGAATGGCCGTACTCCCGACGAACGTCTCGCGTCCACCCTGCCCTCCTGAGCGTCGTAGTCGGCCATTCCGGTGCCGGGGTGGACGATTCCTGAACGGCGGCCCGGTGTCCAACCGCCCGGGGCGGGAGCACGGCGACCGGGCTGTCTGGGATAGCGTCCCTCTCACTCGGGACAAGTGAGAGGGATGTAGTGCAGCTTAAGGTGCGTGGGCAGGGTGCTCGCCGGTGGATCACGTTCGGGGCGATCGCGTTCGGGGGGCTGTTCTTGGTCATCGGGCT
Organism: Streptomyces sp. NPDC039424; assembly: GCF_055639495.1. Lineage (NCBI taxonomy): Bacteria > Bacillati > Actinomycetota > Actinomycetes > Kitasatosporales > Streptomycetaceae > Streptomyces > Streptomyces sp. NPDC039424. The sequence goes on along the minus strand of NZ_JBVKAI010000006.1, from coordinate 254,396 downwards.
GATCCTTGCGGGGATGTCGGTCTCGTTCCTGGCGGACGCGGAGCGTGCCCAGGGCACGGTGCTGTCCCTCGTGTGGCGGGACGACCACGACGGCGCATCTCGCAAGAAGCGGGTGAACGACGAGCCCGTGGCGTACCCGATCGTCGAGTTCACGTCGGTGGACGGCACACCGAGGACGTTCCGGGGCTCTATGGGGTCCAATCCACCGGCGTACGAGGAGGGTGAGCGGGTCGAGGTCCTCTACCGTGCGGATTCCCCCGAGGACGCGCGGATCAACGGGTTCGCCGAGCTGTGGTTGCTGCCGCTGGTCTTCGGTGGGATCGGGCTGGTGATCGCGGGGATCGGGACGGTCGTTGCGTTTGTGACGCGGGGACGTACCTAGGCCGTGCGCACCCCAGCGTCTCGATCAAGGCCCCGTCCCTTCGGGCCGCGACTGCGCGCTCAGCTGACGGCAGCGCCGAACCACCTGGGCAGCTGACCGAGCAGACCCTGCTGGTCTTCACCGACCCACGCCACGTGACGAGCAGCAGCCCGCGCCGAGCAGCTTGCTCACCCCACGGCGGCCGCCGTCGCAGCCGACGAGGAAGCGCGAGCGCAGCCGTGTGCCGTCGTCGGTGCGGGCTGGTGCTGGGCGCATCCGATCGTTGCGGTGTGTCGGATCGCGTCTCAGCTGATCCGCCAGGAACGCAGCTTCTCGGGGTTTCGCACCGCCCAGATACGCCTGATCCGGTCGCCCGCGATCTCGAACGCGAACACGGTCGCGATGTGGCCGTCCTGCTGCGCTACCAAGCCGGGCAGGCCGTTGACCGTGCACTCCAGGAACGTGCGTTCGCCCGCGACACGGGCGATCTCGGCGTAGGCATGTGCGATCTGCTCACCGCCCACGATCGGGTTCAGGTGGGTGACGGCCAGCCCGCCGCCGTCGGCGGTCGCGGTGGCGTCGGGGTCGAGCAGGCTGATCAGGGCGTCGATGTCCTTGGCCTCCCACGCCGTTTTGAACTGCCTGACGATGCCGGCCTGCCCGGCAGCCGGGCCCGCCGGGGTCTGCGCAGTGCGGATGCGACGGCGTGCGGACGAGGCCAGTTGGCGGCACGCCGCCGGAGTGCGGCCGACGATCTCGGCGACCTCGCCGAAGGGGTAGCGGAAGACGTCGTGCAGGACGAACGCGACGCGCTCGGCCGGGGTCATCGAATCGAGAACGACCAGGAAGGCCATCGTCACTGACTCGTCGAGGGTGACCCGATCGGCCGGGTCGATCCCGCCGACGCCGGAGCGCCCGGTGACCCACTCCGTGGGCTCGGGCAGCGGTTCCGGGATCCAGTCGCCCACGTATGTCTCCCGCCTGGCCCGCGCCGAGCCGAGCAGGTTGAGGCAGATGCGGCTGGCGACCGTCATCAGCCAGGCGGCGGGCGACTCGATGGCCTGCTGCTCCTGTGCGGACATGGCGTACCAGCGGGCGTAGGTCTCCTGCACGACGTCCTCGGCGTCGGCAAGGGACCCGAGGAGTCGGTAGCCGAGGTTGATCAGCTGGCGCCGCTCGCTCCTGATCGCGCTGAGGCCCGGATCGCTCTGATCGTCGCCGGTCTCGGCTCTGGTGGTCATGGTGTGGCCGTCTCCCTCGCTCGCGTTTGTGCCTCTACCCGTTACGACAAGACAGCGCACCGGAATGTGAGGCCGACGCGCCGCCTCACATTCCGAAGGGCTGCGTTGTCGTACCGGTGAGGATGACAACAAGAGAAACAGGGGACTCCGATGAACGACTTCCAGGCCATCGCGGACCGCGTCGAGATCGAGGCACTGCGGGGCGAGTTCACCGACGCGGCGATGATGCGCGACCGGCCCCGCCTGGCGTCGCTGTTCACACCGGACGGTGCCCTGCGCATGCCCAACATCCCCGCCGAGCAGGTCGGCCGCGAGGAGATCCGTGCCGGGGGCGAGTGGCTGCAGAGCCAGTGGGACTTCTTCGTACAGACCACACACCCCGGCACGATCCTGCTCGACGGCGACACCGCGACCGGCCGCGCCTACATCCAAGAACTCGCGCGCACCCTGGACGGACGCCAGGGTCTGAACTACGCCGTCTACCACGACCGCTACCAGCGCACCGTGGAGGGCTGGAAGTTCGCCGAGCGGGTGTACGAGGTCAGGTACCTCGACACCTCCCCGCTGGCGGGCACGGCGCCCCACGCGGCGCGGCGCTCCGGAACCAGCGCGGCAGACGCCACGGACACCCCGGCTCCGGCCGCGTCCTTCGCCGACCCGGCATCGCCCGAAAGACTGGAGCGGGCAGCCGCCGCGCTGCGTGCGGGCGGCTTCGCCGCCGAGATCCTCGACGACGCCGCAGAAGCGCGCGTCCGCATCAAGGACCTGGTCCCCGAGGGCGCCAGCGTGCTCACCGGAGCCAGTGAGACCCTCCGACTGTCCGGCATCGACGAGGACATCAACGCCAGCGGCCGATACGACGCCATCAGGCCGCGCGTCCAGACCATCGACCGTGCCACCGGCGCCGACGAGATCCGAAAGCTGCTCGCCGGCCCCGATTTCGTCGTCAACAGCGTCGCCGCGGTCACCGAGACCGGCTCGCTCGTTCTTGCCTCGGGCAGCGGCAGCCAACTCCCTGCCAACGCGGGCGGCGCCGCCCACGCGGTCTGGATCGTCGGCGCGCAGAAGGTGGTGCCTGACCTGAGCACAGCGCTGCGCCGCGTCGAGGAGCACGCCCTCCCGCTGGAGAACGCCCGCGCCCAGGCGGTGTACGGGATGCCCAGCGCCGTCAACCGCCTGCTCATCCTCAACGCGGAACCCCACCCAGGACGCGGCACCGTGCTGCTTCTCCGGGAGGCCATCGGATACTGACCCGGCCCAGGGTCCCTTAGACTCACGGGCTCAGAGCCAGTCATGCATGGCGGCGATCCGGACGGTGGCTTCGTAGCTGACTGCGAGCTTGTCGTACCGGGTCGCCACGGCCCTGTGCCGCTTGAGGCGGGTGATTGCTGCTCGTCCTGGACCGGCTTCCGGGGCACCCCGGCCCAGGTACGCCATGGGCACTCATCGAATCGGCACTGTCAGCAGCTTGCCGTAGGGTCCCGGCAAGAGTCCCCCGCCCTTCGGAGTCCTACGTGCCGCAGCTTGCTCGACTCGTGACCACGATCGCCGCCCCTCTGGCCTTCTCGGGAGCCGACGATGCCCCGTACCTGGAGCGGCGGCCCGCAACGCGGCTGCTCGTACAGCGAGGGGACACGGAGCTGATCGTGCAGGAACTCAAGCCGTCGGCCGCGCCCTCGACCGTCCGCTTTCCGGCACCCTGGCCGCGCCGGTTCGGGGAATACGCGGTGTCTCCCGCCGGTGATCTGGCTGTCTTCGCGGGAGCGCACGCGCTGCGCGCCGTCGACCGGGCGGGGAGCGTGCGGTGGGAGCTGCGGCACCGCTGCTGGGCGGGCTGCGTGGGGCACGCGGCCTTCACCGAGTACGGCGACGACCGGGACCATCGGTACGCGAGCAGCGGCTCGGCAGCCTTCTCCGCGGACGGGGCGCTCGTGTGGGCCCACATCCACGGCCCCTTGGCGCACGAGGAGCCCGACCGCGGCCGCGGAGCGGAGGAGTGGCTGGTCATCAACGCCGTGGACGGTACGGTGCTCGCCCGGGCCCGGACACGGACGGCGGCCGCGGGTTCCGTCCACGTTCCACACCCGGACCCCGGCCAGATGGGTCTGAGCATCGGCGAAGGACAAGAGGGCTCCCCGCTGCGATGGGGACGCTGGGACGGCCACGCCCTTGCCGTCGATCGCTTCGACGACGAGGACCGTGTCCTGCTGGCGGTGAGCCCCACCGGTGACCGCCTGCTCACCGTGACCCACGACCAGGACACTCTTGCCGTTCATCGGGTCACCGACGGCTCGCTGGAAGCGGAGCTGAGCGCGTCCGCGGTTCCCCGGCATCCCGCGGTCGAACCCGAGGACGACGAGACCTACGAAGACGACGAGACCTACGAAGACGACGGGACTCAGGCGTTCTTCGACTACGAGGGAGGCTTCCTCAACGAGGACACCGTCATCGTCGGGACAGTCGAGAGCGACGAGGAGTTCGGCACGGGCCGGCACTGGCTCGTCGGCACGGTCCGCATGCGGCTGACCGACCAGCTCACCTACCCCTTCGAGGTGACCGGTCTGCCCAAGGCCCTCGGCGACGGCACCTGGTACACCGTCTCCGACACCGAGAACGCCCTTCACCTCTGGACCCTGTAGCGGTGTTTCCCGGCAACGCTGGGGCGGCCGGAATCGGACATGGTGATGGTCCTCCTCGAAAAGGAGATCGCGGAGACATGGCTGCCAGCAGGGCAGCGGACGGGCGCGCTGTGAGGGCGAGGGAATTCTCCCCTGTAGGGGATTCCCCGTGAACGGCCATGGCCGTTCACCGTGGCGAGCTCAGGCCGGGGCCGGGCGGCCTCCAGCGAGGCGCTGATTGACGGCACCAGGTTTCTGCGCGAACTGATCGGCCGCCACCGGGACTTCGGCCGGGGCGGATTGCCGCGCGTGTCACGCCTCCAAGCGACCAACGTTGTGCACTCTCTTGACGGTCGCCACGAAAATGCCCTACATTCCGGGACGCCTTCGTTCAGTGCACTGAGTATCTGCTCCGACCCCCACGTCGCCGCCCTCAAGGAGCCGCCCCCATGCCTGTCAGCACCCATCCCCGTACCCCCCGCACCCGTCTGCGCATCGCCCTGGCCACGCTGGCGTCCGTAGCCCTCGCCACTCTCTCCGTGCCGGCCGCCCAGGCGGACACGGCGGCCCCCACCCACCTCACCGGCACCCTCTCCGACGGCGCGACCTGGGTCGCGGATGTCCCGGACCACTGGAACGGCACCCTGCTGCTGTTCAGCCACGGCTTCGGCCCCACCGTCGCCAGGGACGCCCCCACCGACGCCGTACGCACCGAGTTGCTCGCCGAGGGCTATGCGATGGCCGGGTCGTCGTACGACCCCCATGGCTCGATGTGGGCCCTGAACAGCGCCGAACGCGACCAGTTCGCCACTCTCGACGCCGTCACCGCGCAGATCGGCACCCCGCGGCACACGCTGGCCATAGGCAATTCGATGGGCGGGCTGGTCAACGCGCAGCTTGCCCGGGACGGCGGCGGGCGCATCGACGGAGCGCTCGGTCAGTGCGGACTGGTCGCGGGCGGCACGGACCTGGACAACTACCAGCTGGACGCCGAGTACACCATCGCCCACCTGCTGCTGCCCGGACAGGACGTCAAACTCGTGCGGTTCGGCAGCTCCGCCGAAGCCTCCGCCACCGCCGACCTGCTCACCAAGGCGGTCACCGCCGCCCAAGGCACCCCGCAGGGCCGCGCCCGGATCGCGCTGGCCGCCGCGTTCCTCAACCTGCCCGCCTGGGCGCCCGGAAAGGACCGCCCCGCCCCGACCGACTGGGCGGGCCAGGAGGAGCAGCAGTACGACTGGTTCGCGCAGGGCATCCTGTCGTTCGTCGAGGGCGGCCGGTACGCCGTGGAGCAGTCCGTCGGCGGCAACAACTCCTGGAACCGGGGCGTCGACTACGCCCGTCTGCTCGCCGGTTCCGAACACGCACCCCAGGTCCACGCCCTCTACCAGGCAGCCGGCCTCGACCTGCGCGCCGACCTGTACGCGCTGACCGAGGGAGCCACGATCACCGCCGATCCCGCCGCCGTCCGCACCGCACAGCAGACATCCTCCGCCGGCCAGGGACTCGACGTACCCTTGCTCGACATTCACACCACAGCCGACAGCCTCGTTCCGGTGGAACAGGAGAACCGCTTCGCCGCCCGCGTGCGCGCCTCCGGCGACGGTGCTCTGCTGCGGCAGGCGTACGTCCAGCGGCAGGGTCACTGCACGTTCACCACCGCCGAGACCGTGGCCGCCCTGCACGCGCTCGAACACCGCGTCAGCACCGGCCGTTGGGACGACGTCGCTACCTCGGCCGCGCTCCAGCGGTCCGCCACCGCTCTCGGTCTGGACGGAGCGGCGTACGTCCCGTACCGCCCGGCACAGCTGACGGTCGGCCGCGACCGCCCGGCGCGCCCCACTCAGCACTGATGTTGGGACCCGCTCATGGTCGTGACAGTGGAGCGCCGGTTCGCACAAGATGAGGATCAGGACGCCGGTCATGAGCGGACCCCGACCTTCTCAGCCTGCTATTTGGTCCGCAGCATGAGGGCGAACCGCGTGTTGTCGCCGTAGACCCCGCTCTCGTCGCCGCGGACACCGTACCGATCCTGAAACAGAGTCACGGCCGCTCGGACCTCCGCGCTGTAGCGGCCGTCGATCGCCCCGCCGTCGTAGATGTGCGGGATCTGCAGGAGACGTACCTGCAACTCGTAGACTCCATGGCCGGTGTCCCCTTGGCGCAGGAGGCCCGTGCCCGGGATTTCCGGGAGCGGCGGATCCGGTGTTCCGGGCTGCGGCCGGTTGGTCTGCCCAGGAGCCGGGGGAGAGGGGTCCTCCGGCGCGGAACTCGCCGGCAGGGGGCTTTCCCTGTGCCCGGAAGACGGAGAGGAGGCCGTCGGCTCGCCGTTGTGGTAGATCAGCAGCCAAGAGGCGAGGGCCAATCCGCTCGCTGCGCCCAGCCCGAAGACTGCGGCGACGCGCAGGTCCCTGCGGCTGGTGAATCGCCGCCGGTTACCACTGGCCTTCCTCCCGTGCGCGCGGACGGATGACGCAGACCCCTTTGAGGACGCGGTGGCGGGCTGGTCGAACGGGACGGTCGGATGCTGGGGGATGTCCGACCATGAGGTGTCCGGCTGGGGGCTCCTGCTTTGCGCGCTTACCTGTTGAGGCGCCGGAGTTGAGAAGGCCGCTGGTGGTGTGACGGCCTCCGGGACCGGTCCAGGGGCCGTCGGCGGCCTTCCCATCGGCGGAGGCGGGACGACCTCCAGTCCCCTGGGCAACCCCGTCGGCTCCGCCACGTCAGCCTGCGGGGTGTCGGCCTGGCGTCGGCCGTCAGTCCGCAGCGATTCGGCGGCAGTTGGCCTGGGAGGCCCCGGACGCTCTGGTTGCGTACCTGACGACACATGTCTGACGGGCAGTGTCCGGCCGGATCCGTGTCGGCTCCGGGGCTGAGGCGGGCCCTCGACGAGTTCCTGCTGCTCGTCGAGGCGGAGCTCTGCGCGTGCGGCGTCCAAGGCGTCCAGCACGGCTTGGAAGGAATCCCTGACCTCTTGCGCGATGTCAGGGTCTGAGGCGGGAGTCCGTTCAGGGTCGGCGTCGTTGCATCCCACCGCATCCTCCTCAGCGTGTCCTGTTTCTGACGGGCCACTTTTCTTCTCTCGGAGGCAATACGTAGGCCGCGCGGCTTTCTCATCACCCCGCGGCCGGTATGTAACCCACGCCTCATTCACCGCGTCACGGAGCCGCTTGCGAGCCTTCACTGCGCCTGCCCCCGCAAGCGTGTTGGGCGCGAGGGGGGATGCACCACGTCAGACGAGGAACTCGTCAGGGTCCTCGATGCTCAGGGCTCCACGTCGCAGCGTCGCGCAATTGCCTCGAGGCGTTGGAGTTCGCGACGCGCTGCTGCCGGGTGAGCGAGGTCGAGGGCCATCCCCGCGCGGGCGGTGATGTAGAGGATGTCCTCGCGGGTAGCGGCATCGAGCCCGGGAGCGGTCTGGAGGCGGCGGCCCGTAACCCGCAGATAGATCGCTACGCTCTCGAGCTCCTCGCGCAGGTCCACAGGAAACACGTGCCGCAGTTCGTCCTTGGCGTAGTCACGCGCCTGCCGGTCGGCCTCGCAGGGGTGGGGGCGTGCGGGAGCACAGGAAAGACCGGCTTCTCGGGCCTCGTCGTACATGTCCGCCACCAAGGCGCGCGCAGCCGCGAGATCCCCCTCGTCCACCGCCGCACGGGCCGACTCCAGCATGGCGCGGAGTCGGGCACGGACCTGAGGGTCCTCGCCGGTGCGGGCGTTCAGATAGCCGGACCACACGTCGAACGCTTTGCCCAGCTCAGCGTTCAGCATGAAGTCGTACGCGTCCGGCACTCCACATCCCCTCCTGTCGGGCCGTCCCGGCGTGGACCGCAGCCGTACACGATAGGCCGGGCGCTCGGGCACTGACCAACGGCGGTGCCGGACACCGGGGCCGATGCACGGTGCCGCCGAACGGGGCGGCATTGCCAGGGCGGACGGCGCGGCGGACGAGCCATATCCCCCTCCTGGCTGGGTCGGCAGTGCTGCGGGAGGCGCTCGGGCCCGAGCTGTACGAGGCCGTACTGGCCGTCCGCCGCGCGGACGCGGCGCTGTTCGCGATGTTCACCGAGGCGGACGTCATCAAGGCCGTCCGCTGGCGGTATTGACTGGCTACTCCTCGGGCTCCCAGGCGATCAGCTGCTCGAACACCTGCTGGTCACCCTCGATCTGCAGGTCGCTCAGCGTGAGGCGGCCCCAGACGAAGAGAAGCAGCTGCTCGGCCGTGCCCGTGGCCGAAGCGGAGGGGGGCGCGGCGTCGTCCGTGAGGGGTGCGGGCCAGGCGCCGGTGCCGTCCAACGCGAGGAGCCAGGAGCGGCCCTCGGTGGCGTGGTAGTGGATGGTGGCGGCCTCGTGCGGCCAGGCCGCCGGGGTGGAGTTGCAGGTGTCGAGAAACTCGGCCACGCCGTCGATCGCGATGTCCGCCGGCATCGGCTGCACGGCGCCTGCGGCGAGCTGGGCGTCGTAGGTGTGCACCAGCACCTCGTGCACCCGGCGCCGGGCAACGCCCCAGGCATTCGCCGGCGACACGCCGGCGCCCCACCACGTCCAGCACTTGTGCTCCGGGCCCGCCTCGCGCAGCGCACTCAGCAGCAGCTCGTTCGACTCGGCGTACCAGGCCAGCAGCGCCTCGAGCTCGCGCGGCGCCTCCGCGGCATCCTTGGCCGGCGGAGCCTCGGCCGGGCCCGCGGCGACGATCGCGGCCCACCAGCGCTGGCCCGTACCCAGGTGCTGCACCAGATCGAACAACGTCCACTCGGGGCAGGACGGCACCGGCGCGTCAAGGCTGGGCGCGGCGGCAACCGCACTCCGGAACGCGGCCGACCGCTCGTCGATCAGTTGCAGCAGGGCGGAAAACTCAAGACTCTCTGTCACATCGCTTACCTATCACCCCAGCTCAGTCGACCGCACCCTATTTTCCAGGCCGTCAGCTGCGGGAGTCAGAGCACCTAATGGAAAGCCTGGTCGTAGCCATATCCCCTTCCTGGCTGGCTCGTTGAACGAGTCATGGGGAAGGGGAACGGTCCTCCGTGGATGGTGACGGATGACCTGTGGGGGCGGATCGAGCCGTTGCTGCGTTCGTCAACCTGCACTGGTTCCGCCGCCTGCGGATCCGCTGGGAGATCCGTGACGACATCCACGAAGCTTTCCTCACTCTGGGCTGTGCGCTCATCTGCTGGCGACGTTTGCGTTCACGCTGTTGATCGGTCTAGCAAGTAGCAGGAGGGGGCTGCGGGGCGGAAGTGCAGGCCGCTTCCTGGGCTGCCATAACCTCATCGCCGTGCTCGAAGGCCCATGCGCCGACGGCGTCGATGGGCGCCAGCAAGGTCCGGCCCAGGGCGGTGAGTCGGTACTCGACCCGTGATGGTGCGTCGGGGTGTGCCTGCCGGTCGACCAGCCCGTTGAACTGCAGCCGGCGCAGAGTCTCGGTGAGGACCTTGGAGCTGATGCCCCCGATCCGCTCCCGCAGTTCGATCGGGCGCCTGGGGCCGTCGCGCAGCGCCCAGAGCACCACGGCATTCCAGGTGTTGGAGAGCAGGTCGAAGGCGAGTCGGGCGCGGCAGTCGGCGAGGAAGGCGTCGGTCGTCACGTACCAAATGGTGCCCGGACGGCTGTCTAGCGTGGGTGTGAACGGTCGAAGCAGGTACGGAGAGGGACCGCGTGATGAGAATCGGTGTACTGGGCACGGGCAACATGGCCGACGCTCTCGCCACCCACTGGGTGCGGGCGGGGCACGAGGTGATCATCGGGGGGCGGGACCCACACAAGGCGGAGCGGCTCGCGACGCGCATCGGAGGCAGCGCGAAGCATGCCAGCCTGCGCGCGGCGGCCGAGTCCGCTCAGGAGGTGGTGTTGGCCGCGCTGCCCTTCGGGGCGGGAGTAGACGTGGCGCGGGACCTGCACGCGGCCTTGGAGGGCAAGGTGCTGCTCGACTGCTCCAACCCAGTCGGACAGGGCTTTCGGCTGCTGACGGAAGGAGGCCCCTCAGCCGCGCAGCAACTTGCCGCGGCGGCACCGGGAGCCCACGTGGTCAAGGCTTTCAACCTCTGCCACGAGGACGTGTGGCGCATGCGGTCGCCCGTCTTCGACGGGCGACCGCTGGCTGTTCCGGTCTGCGGGGACGACGAGAGGGCCCTCGCACACGTGCGTGAGTTGGTGCGGGACGTGGGTTGTGAACCCGTGGCCGGCGGCGGTCTCGAACGTGCGGTACTCCTGGAAGCTACTGCCGCGCTGTTCATCGCCCTGTGGGTCGGCGAGGGAGCGGACGCCCAGGCAATCGCGCCTCCGCTGGCATACGCGGCCGGACCGAGCCACCAGGAAACGGAGGGCAGCACGGGGGTATTCCGTCAGGGGTTCTAAGACCGCTGTGGTCGCAGGTCAGCGCGATGTCCGCCGAACCGTTGCGCACCAAGTCGACCTGGTCCCGGGCGAACACGACCTAGACGTCAGCCGCCCCGGGCTGGCGGCGACAGGCACGCAACACGTCGGTCGGCAGGCCGGATCCGGTGCCCTGCCGCGCGTCGGCCGACGTCCGTACGGCTTCGAGCGCTCGGCCCCGGCCCAGCAGACGGGTGAGATGCTGGATCGCTCCGGCGCCGGGCTGGGGCGCCGATGCCGACTTCGGGCTGGCCCAGGACGGCGTACTCCCGAGAGGCAAAGCACATGTCGCAGGCGAGGAGGAACTCGCTGCCCGCCCCCCGTGCTCGGCCGCGCAGCTTGGCGACAGTGACGGCCGGGATCTGGCTCAGCTTGCGGAACAGCATCCCCAAGGAGGCATCGCCCGGGCTTCCGGCCTTCGCGGCTTCAGCGGTGTACTCGGGCACTTTGGTCAGGTCGACGTGCGGAAGAAGAAGTCGGGATCCGCGCTGTCGAAGACCACCACCCGGGCAGAGGCCGGGTGGGAGAGTTCCCCAAGCAGTCCGACCAGATCGCGCACGACCTCGGGACCGATGAGGTTGATCGGCGGGGCCGTCGAAGGTGGCGGACAGGACGTTGCCTTCCAACCTGGTGCTGATGGTTTCGTACGAGGCAGTCATGCTTCTTCCTCCCCGCGCTCACGCCGGTGCTCCTCGAACCGCGGCAGGAACGACGGCGCTCTCAGTCCAGCCCAGCCGCTCTCCACGGTCAGGGACCACGGCACGACCTGGCGCAGATACCCCTTCCAGTCTCTCCTCGATCACCCACCCACGCGAGCTCATGGCCTTGGTGAGGGGTGAGCAGCCTCCTCCGCGGAACGCGCGGGACCGGCCGGTTCGGGCGCGCCGTTCTCTCGTAGCCTGGCGACGTGACCCGACATACACCGCCGCGTCCAGTGGATGTTGAACAGTTGTTTCCCGAGGTGGCGCCCCTCCGGAAGGAGACCGTGAGGCTTCACCCGCGAGCGGGTGTGCCGACGTGCCGAGACAGCTCGGTCGGAGGCCCGCTGCTGTGGCCGGCCGAGGAGGCCTGGCCGCTGTGTCCCGAGCACGAAGGGTCGCCGATGGTGCCGGTCGTGCAGATCTACCGCAGTAGCGTTCCTGACATCGTCCCGTTTCCCGACGGGCGCGATCTGCTCCAAGTCCTGTGGTGTCCACGGAAGCACAGCGGCTACCGCTGGGTCGTTCCTCACGTCCAATGGCGGAACGCCGGCGCGGTCCGGAAGGTGCTGGAGGCGCCGCCAAGCCCAGCTGAGAGGCGGGAGAACTACGTCCCGCGTCCTTGCCGAGTACATCCGGAGCTGGTGACGGAGTACCCCTACTGGGACCTGCATGACGACATGTGGGACGAGTTGGAGTTCCGCTTCCTGGAGCTGGACGAGGAGACGGGCTGGGACTACCAGAGCCACCTCTCCACCGCGCCCGGCACAAAGATGGTCGGATACCCCGGCTGGTGTCAGGACCCGCAATGGCCGAACTGCACTGGATGCGGGAATCGCATGGAACACCTGCTGACAGTGGCGAGCACCGAAGCCGATGCCGTGTCCCGGCACGCCTGGACCCCGGTCGAAGAGGGCCCCACACCCGACAAGGGGCCGGGTCTGGTGCTGGGTGACCTGGGCGGTGTGTACCTTTTCGAATGCCACACTTGCCCAGGGCGTCCCTTCACATACCGCTACGACTGCCCGTAGTCATCGAGGGCCCGGCCTTGGATCTCCTACGAGGTCACAGATCTTCGGCGCCCGCCGGCCTGCGACCACGCGGATTCCGCGAGGTGCCGGCTCGACCGCCCAGCCGCGGGTCAGCAGCTCCAGCGCGGTCTTGGTCGCCGCGTAGACCGAGCTGCCGGGCCGACGAATCCATGGGTTCGGGTGTGACACGAGAATGCTGAGCGAGCCGAAGGGCTTCGGCCGTGACGTCAGCGTCGAGCTGTGCCATTGTCCTGTCGCTGTATTCGAGGATGTCGTACTCGTCGTCCAGTTCGGCGAGTCGCTCGGCCAGGGGCAGATCGTGGCCGAAGCGCTGGTGGATCCGGAAGGCCAGCTCCCGTGGGGTCAGCTCGCCGGCCAGCATCCGGGCGGCAAGTGCTCGTACGACGGCTTGCCGTCCGGCGACGCTGCCGGCCGGGTAGAAGGTGAGGCCCAGTTCATCGAGTGCCGGGGGTAGGAGCTCGGGGACGTCGTAATCCGCCTCCGCGCGTGTGCACGCGGCCAACATCCGCAGGGCAGGACTGTCGAGGCCTGCCACGAGTGCATCACAGGCACCAGCAACGACGTCTGCCGCACGGATCTCGCCGATGCTCCAGAGAACGGCAAGGTCCTGAAGCTCGCGGGCTGCTGATTCGGTCGACGGCATCTGTCCATGTTCTCGTCACCGGGTTGAGGAGGTCGAGCGGGTTTCACTGCGATACCCGCTCGGCAGCCTCTCCAAAGAGTGCCGTCTTGGTCGAAGCTTCCGGCCCTCGGTGGCCCCGGTAGCCGCCGCGAGGTCAGTTCCCGCTGACGCTTGCGGCCACGAGGTCCGAGACCAGGGCGGTGCGCGCGCCGAGCGCGGTGAGCCGGTCGAGCGCCTCGCGGTGCTGCGCCTCGTCCACGCTGGCGGTGGCGTCGGAGACGACGACCACTTCGTAGCCCAGGCGCACCGCGGTCGTTGCGGTGGCCGCGACGCCGTGTGCGGTGGACAGTCCGGCGACCACGACCTGGGTGACGCCTTCGCGGCGCAGGCGGTCGTGGAGGTCGGTGCCCTCGAAGGCGTCGAGGCCGTGCTTGGTCACCAGGTGTTCGCCGGTACGCGGTTCAAGACCGGGGACCAACTGGTTGGGGGCGGCGCCGATCCCGCCGTCGGTGCCGTCGGCTCGTACGTACCGGACGAGCACCACGGTCGAGGAGCCGGTGTTCACGAAGTGCTCGCGCAGCCTTCCGCAGGCTTCGGTCACGACATCGCCGCCGACCGGCTGCCACGGCATGTCGACGATCCACCGTTGCAGATCAATGAGGACAAGTGCCGTACGTGCGCGAGTCATTCTGTTCCCCCCAGGACGGATGATCAGCGTCCACCGCACATTACCAAGGGGCATCGTGTGGCCGGACGAGCTGTGTTGGTCAGCAGACTGTCAGCAGGAAACATCGGCGCCCGGGAGGCGAGAATCCTTTGCTGCTGACGATTGGCAGTGCCGTCATCGCCCTGTGGCTGGTCCTTTTTGCGTGGGTCGGCTGGCGTCGGCGCAGGCATGGCGGCGGCGGAGCATCAACCGTCGAGGCGTGGGGTGAGCTCTTCCATCCATCACAGCGGCACGTCCAACAGGAGCGGGAACGCCAACTCATCCTCCGAGACGACGCCGAATCCGGTGCACCGCCCAGCTCTGTCGACCTCGACTCCGGCAAGGCGGTCATCCGCCCCATGCGAAGCCCCACGAGCAGGCACGACGCACCCTAACGAGGACTTCTCCCGCGAAGCGATCATCCAGCGAAGGTGCCGGCCCGACTCGACGCCGAGTGCCGCGGCGGGCGACCCCCGGCACGATGCCGCATACCTCCTCCGTCGGCCCATGAGCGCTGAGCGTATTTCTACTCCAGCAGCTTTCACCTGGTGCAGTAGCTTGCCAACACCCCCTGGGAACACCAGCTGCGGTAGCGCAGTACAACCGGAGGATCGCCCATGCCCCGAGAGGCGCCGTACCTCGCAGTAGCCGACGTCTTGCGCGCACGGATTCTCGCGGGCGAATGGGAGATCGGGGAGCGCCTGCCGTCCCGGGCGCGGCTCGCCGAGGAGTACGGGGTCGGAAGAAACGTCATGCAGAGGGCCATGGACCGTTTGATCATCGACGGTCTCCTCGAAGGACGCGCCGGCTCGGGCACCTACGTCCGCATGCCGCGCGAACGCCTACGGCTGGTCCGCTCGCGGCACCGCGAACGTCGGGAGGGTCTTTCCCTCTGGCCCGACAGGAGAGAGCGGGGCAGGGCCAACGCCTGGGATTCACACAGCCAGGTGCGCCTCCCCGCCCCCGAGGGAATCGCCGAGCGGCTCGCCATCAGTCCCGGAGACCTCTGCGTCAATACGCACTACGAGTTCCTCGCCGACGGGCAACCCGTCCAGCTCTCCGAATCCTGGGAGCCGATGGCTATCACGGGTGGAACGCCGATTGTGCTGCCCGAGACGGGCCCCTTGGCGGGAAAAGGGGTGGTCGAGCGCATGCGCTCCATCGGTGTGGCCATCTCGACTGTGGTCGAGGTGCCGCGCCCGGCTCGTGCCACCCAGGCCCAGGCGAACCTCCTGGGGATCAGCGTGGGGGACCTCGTACTTCAGATCGAGCGGACCATCTATGACACGGACGGACGTCCGGTCGAAACGGCCGACATGGTCATTCCGGACGTGCGCCGGGAAGTGGTCTACGAGTTCGGCGTCGACCGTCCGTAGTCGTTGAAGTCGTTGATGAAACCTCACACAATTCGACAGTAGGGTATTCGAATGCCAAAATCCTCCCGGCTCGGCCTCTTACGCGATCGGGACTTCGGGCGATTGTTTGCCGCCACCGCGCTCGGTCAATTGGGTGACCGCGTCATCTTCCTGGCCTTGCCTCTGGTCGCTATCGCGGCGTTGCAGGCCGACGAATTCCAGGTCGGATTGCTGGCCGCGATGACTACGGCAGGCTCGCTCCTGGTCGGGCTGCCTGCCGGCGCGTGGCGGAAGCGATCGGTGATGATCAGCACTGATCTCGGTCGTGCGCTGGTCCTCCTGACGATACCCGTGGCGTGGTGGGCCGACCTTCTCACTCTCTGGTGGCTCTACGCGGTTGCCTTGGTTCATGGAGTGTTGACTGTTTTCTTCGATGTCGCGTACGTCAGCTATCTCCCGCACTTGGTGGGACGCGCCAATCTCCTGGAAGGAAACTCAAAACTGTCGGCGATACGCTCGGTGACCAGTGTCGGCGGGCCGACGGTGGCAGGGCCGCTGGTCGGTCTGTTCGGAGCCCCTGCAACGCTCTTGGTGAGTTCAGCCGGGATGGCTGTGTCCGGGCTGCTCGCGATCACTATCCGGAAACGCGAACAGAAGCCGCAGCCAAGTGAACACCCTCGATTGGATCGAGAGATCAAGGAGGGGCTGAAGTTCGTCCTGAGGGACCCCGCCCTACGTGCAATCATCCTGGGGGACGCGATATTCAACCTCTTCCTGGTCATGTATCAAACCATGTTGCTGGTCTTTCTAGAGCGGGAGATAGGTCTCCAGTCCTTCGGCATTGGCCTCATTCTGTCGGGGATGGGGTGCGGTGCCTTGCTGGGCGCCCTGTTGGCAACCACGGTCGCTAAACGGCTTGGGCAAGGCCCGGTCATCTGGCTCGCGTCACTGATCACCTGTCCGCTGACTGCCTTCATGCCGTTGACGCGACCGGGTTGGAGCGTTTATGTGGCCGCGATCGGACTCGTGGCTCTTTCGCTCGGCGGAGTGGTCCGCGTTGTGGCTCAATCAAGCATCCAACAGGCCCTGACACCGGATCGGATTCTGGGCCGGATGAGCGCAACAGCCCGATTCATTTCCTGGGGTGGCATTCCTCTCGGTGGGCTGCTGGGTGGAGCCTCGGGCTCTGTGTTCGGTGCAGCAGGCACCTTGTGGATCGGTGCAGCCGGTATGACCCTGAGCGTCCTCCCCAACTTCTTGTCACCGCTGCGAACAATGCGCACGTTGCCCAGGGAGAAGGCCCCCGAGTTTGCGCGCTGAGGGCGCGGTCGAGAGGGATGACGGCGGCTGCTCGTTTGGTGGCCTGCACGCACAGGGCTGCGCTCTCCGCGAGCAAGGCGGAACGACCGCAGCGGCTGCATCGACCTGGTTCTGGAGTTTGTGTCGCTCTTGCCGCTTGTTCATGAGTTGGCGGCGAACGTCAGCGATCTCCTGCATGTGCCGTTGGTCGTGGAGACTCGCCGGGCTCCGGCCGATGCGGTCGTCCCAACCGGTGAGCGGGTCGGTGGCGAGGCCTGAGCTGGCTATTCGTCAGAACGACGGACCTAGGGCGTTTTCGTTCGGATCACCTGATCGTTGGTTCAGGTGTGCCGTTAGAGGTCGTCAAGTCGTGCACGATCTGCTGGTAGACGGAGCCTTGGTCGTGAGGATTGGACCGGGATCGGATATTCGGTGTTCTGCCCGCCTCATGAGGACACAAGATGGTGCGCATGACTTTGGCCACCCCCATACTGCACACGGCTCGCCTGCGACTGCGCCCCTTCACCGACGCCGACGCGGACCTGCTCTTCGCCCTGCACAGCAGCACCTACGTGATGCGCTACTGGGACTCCCCGCCGTGGAACGAACGGGCCCGCGCCGAACGCTTCATCGACATGTGCCGGAAGATGGCGGAGGAAGGCACCGGGGCCCGGGTGGCCATCGACCGCGCTTCTGACGGGGCCTTCGTCGGCTGGTGCGGTCTGACCGGATGGAACCCGGACTACCGCAGCGCGTGCGACGGAGGCCGCGCACGCCTTGCTGCAGTGGGCATTCGACACACTGGACCTGAATCGAGTTCAGGCCGAGACCGATACGCGCAACGTGGCATCTGCCCGGGTCCTGGAGAAGATCGGATTCATGCGTGAAGGGACGTTGCGGGAGGACTGCATCGTGAACGGCGAGGTATCCGACTCGTGGGTGTTCGGGTTGATCAGGCGAGAGTGGCGGCCGGCGGCCGTGCCGGTTCCAGCCCGCGAAGAGCGGCGTTGAGGACTGGAATCAGAATGAGGCGTCTGCGGGTCGGGAATGACGGGACGTCAGTGCGCGGTGGACGGCCCGGAGGCCTATGGAAGCTGGACTCCGGACCAGGCATCGACTTCGCACTGTCCGTCGGCATTGTTTCCTGCGCTCACCACTGTGCCGTTGGTACGCAGGCCAAGGGTGTGCGTCGAACCGGCCGCCACGGCGACGATGTCGCGCCAATCGCCGACTTCGCACTGTCCGTAGCTGTTGTCTCCCGCTGCCAGGACCCGTCCGGACTCAGTAGCCCCGACGGTGTGGTAGCTGCCCGCACCGAGCGCCACCACGTCTTCCCACTCATCGACCTCGCACGCCCCGGTTGCCGGGTCTCCGGTCGCCACTACCCGCCCGTCGGCTCTGAGGCCGACGGTATGGAGACATCCGGCCGCGATGGCGGATAGGTCACGCCACCCTTCAACGGCACACTGCCGTCGTCGGTTGTTCCCCGCGGCCAGTGCAGAACCGTCCGACCGGACGCCGACCGAGTGCCAATCACCACACGAGAGGACGACCATCTCTCGCCAGGACTGCACGTCGCACTGTCCCTCTGAACTCCGGCCAACTGCTAGCACGCGGCCATTCGCGAGTAGCCCGAGCGTGCGGCGCCAGCCCGCCGCCACGGCCGTGACGCCTCGCCATCCGGCGACATCACATTGCCCATCGCCATTCCACCCCGTTGCCAGCACCGTGCCGTCCGACCGGAGTCCCACCGTATGAGACCTGCCCGTGTTCATCGCGGTATGGACGTTGCCAGCTGCTACCGCGACGACGTCTTCCCACCGCTCGACACGACATTCAGCGGCTGCGGTATTGCCCACGGCGAGAACGGTTCCATCCAAGCGCCGTCCGACCGAATGACGCCTTCCGGCCGCCAGCGCCGACGAGTTAGCGAGCATTCCGCCTCCTTGTGCTGGGTGCTGGTTCGCCACTTGGGATTCCACGTTACTTTGGACTGGAATCCGAGCGGGGGCCTCAGCCGTCGCCAGCAGATGACGGCACAACCGAGTGTGATGAAGGCCTGGTGGATGTCGTCGCGGATCTCCCAGCGGACGCGTGGGCGGCGCAACCAGTGCAGTAGTGCGATGGCGCCTTCCACGACCCAGCGGTGTAGGCCGAGTCCGGAGCCGTGTTCGGTGCCGCGTCGGGCGATGTGCGGGGTGATTTCGAACCGTCGGACCTGGTCGCGGTTGCTCTCGTGGTCGTAGCCGGGGTCGGCGTAGAGGTGCTTCGGGCGGCGCAGCGGTTGGCCGCCTTTGCCTCGGATCGGCGGGACGGCTCGGATCAGTGGGATCAGCTGGGTCACGTCGTTGCGGTTTCCGCCGGTCAGCGTGGTGGCCAGCGGGATGCCGTGGGCCTCGGCGATCAGGTGGTGCTTGCTGCCGGTCTTGCCCCGGTCCACCGGGGACGGGCCGGTGGCCGCACCACCTTTCATCGCACGCAGATGGCTCGAGTCGACCGACGCCCGGGACGGATCAGGTCATCGCGGAGCCGAAGCCGAGTTCCTGCGGGAGGTAGCGCCAGGGGATGCCGGTGTAGAGCACGAACAGGATGCCGCACAGAACCCGCCGGTCTTCGAGCCTACGACGCCCCGGGTACCGGAAGCGCCGCTCAATCACCAGCAACAGCGGCTCGATACGCTCCCACGGCCCATCGTCAACCTCCCACGGCTTGCGCCCACCACGAGTCTCGGTCGCAACCACCCCCTCCGGGCCGAAGGCGTTCAGGATGACCTGGTAGGGGGTGGTCAACTCAGGCGGTTCGGTTTCGGTCCCGGTCGGGGCGAGTTCCGCGATGACCTTCCGGGTCGTGACAAGTTCCGCCAGACGCGCATTCGGCCTCGGCCAGAGCAGCGTTCAAGTGCTCTATCTGCTCGCGCAGTTCGCCAGCCGGGGTGGCGGCCGCGTCCTGCCGGATCTGGAGATCTGCCAGGAGTTCGATGACGTTCACGCGGCTGCCACGAAGTCATCGCGCCAGGCTGGTGCGGGCGTGGTGAGGCGGCGGGCCATGTTCGCGGTGGATGTCCGGCGGCGTTGTCGTGGGCCGAGGCGGCCTGCACGACGACGCCGATGATCCGCTCCAGGACGTCGACGGCCAGTCCCCGCTTGCGGCGGCCCGGAGTCCTCTTGTTCGCGTCCAGCCCCGTCGTGGCCTTCGGGACCCCCGCGGTCGCGCGCACGGACTGCGTGTCGATAACCACGAGGGACGGGTCCTCTAATCGGCGGGCCCTCTCCCGCACCTGGCAGCGCAGCAGTTCCTGGATCTGCTGGTCGAGCCCGTCCTCGCGCCACAGCGTGAAGTGGAGATCGCAACCCCCGGGATCGCCGGTCGCCGACCGTGCGACCCGCTCCCGCTTCCACGCCGTGATCATCGGCTCGATCAACGCCCATTGCTCATCCGCCAAGTCGCTCGGATACGACTCTCGCTCGATGGAACGAACCTCTGCATGAACATGTCCAGCGGCGAGCTTGGTTTGACCATCTGTTAGCGTGCGCGGATGGAAGATCTGGGACTCGCGGCTTGGCCGCCTGAGCCGATCAGGACCGAGCGGCTCGTGCTCCGTGAGCCCGAGGCACGGGACCGTGCGGCGTTCATCGAGCTGCTCGCCTCGCCAGAGGTGAACACCTACCTCGGCGGTCCCCGCCCTCGTGACGAGCTTGAGCGCGAGACGCCTGAGGTGCCCGAGCGGTGGCCCGGGAGTTTCGTCGTTGATCTCGACGGGGCGATGATCGGCCAGATCCTGCTCAGGAGGGCAACCGGGCACCGTCGCCCGGCTGCCGTGGGGAAGGCCGATCTCGGCTACCTGTTCCTGCCGCGGGCGTGGGGATTCGGGTACGCCGCCGAGGCGTGCGCGGCGGCACTCGGCTGGTTCGACGGCGCCCTTCCCGGCGAGCCGGTAGTGCTCACCACTCAGACCGCCAACGTCGGCTCGATGCGCCTTGCGGCGAAGCTAGGGTTCACCGAGGTAGAGCGGTTCGAGGCATGGGGCGCCGAGCAGTGGCTCGGTATGCGGTCCCCCGTCACGCCGTCCAGTTGGGTTCGTGACGGAACCGCACGGTCGGCGAGCCGCACGACCGTGCCATCGACCGGTCCCGCGGAGGACTGACGACGAAGGTCCACCTCGCAGCCGACGACCGCTGCCGGCCGCTGGCCTTTCGTGCTGACTGCCGGGCAGGCTGGCGACACACCTGCCTTCCCCGACGTGATGGCTCGCCTCCGCGTTCCCCGCCGACGGGGGTGGCCCCGCACCCGGCCCAATGTGGTCCTGGCCGACAAGGCGCGGCCACCGACTTCGCAAGGGACGCCGCGGCGGCAAGGCGCCAGCTTTCTTCCGCGACGCCTACAAACAGCGCTCGGAGCCTCGATTGGGTACCTGGGCAGGCTGCTGTGCAGGTACTTCGTAGCCTTTCGCCTCTGGAACAACTGTGTTGTCAGTGGCTCGGGGTACGGTGCGGTGTGATGGGCCGGACGGAGATCGTGAGGGACTCGCGGCCATGGGGGGTGGGTCGTACAGGCCCCGGCACCCAGCTCGGGACTGGAGGTATCTTACCGTCCCCCCACCCCCCACCTTCATACGACGTCTGGGCCGTGTCGGTAGATAAGCCATGCAAGGGCGCGGGCCTGGTGATGCGCTGACTCTGCGGCAGCTGGCGCGCCACTGTTCGGAGTCTCGAAGTCAGCAGTCGGCGCACCGTCGACCACCTCGGACCTGCTTTCAACGAAGCGTGCCGGGCTCACCGAGCACTGCCTACAGGGCACCGTCGCCGCGATACGCCTCTGGCTTCGGACAAGGTCCTGCTCGGCTGCCCATCGATCAACGCTTGACCTCAAGTTTGATTGAGGTCCTACCTTCAAGGTCGTTGCCAGCCCACCAAGGAGGACATCCCCATGACCACGACCAACGTTCCCGAGGCATACCGCAACGCCGTGATCGCCCATGTCATGCTCGACGGTGCGGCTGCCGCGATCGACTTCTACGCCGAGGCATTCGGCGCCAAGGAGTTGTTCCGCATGGCGGGCCCGGACGGACGTATCGTGCACGCCGAGGTCAGCATCCAGGGATCCACCATCATGTTGGGCGACGCCGAGGGCCCGACCTTCAGCGCACCGACCACCGTAGGCGGCACCACAGTGGGCCTGCACGTCTTCGTCGATGACGTCGACACGCTCGCACGGCGGGCCGTCGCGGCGGGCGCGGAACTACTGCAGCCACCGGCCGACCAGTTCCACGGGGACCGCACGACCATACTGCGAGACCCCTACGGCCATGTCTGGATCTTCCTCACCCGCTTGGAGAACCTGACGCCCGAGGAGGTCGCACACCGGGCCCGGGAACTCTTTCGCTGAGCAGTGACCGTCGGACAGGCTTACAGGCCATCTCATTTGGCATGTCGCTAGGTTGCTGCGGTGGGGATCGTTGTGCCGTTGGTGCCGAATGAGCTGTGGGAGCTGTTTCAGCGGGTGGTGCCGGAGGGGCCGACCCGACCGTGAGGCGGAGGTTGACGTCGGCATGGTGACCGGGAGGTGCTGGCTGCGATCGTGTTCGTGGCCACGTCAGGCTGCACCTGGCAGCAGCTGCCGTCCGTCTCGTTCGGGCCGTTGGGAGCGACAGCTCAACGGCGCTTCACGGAGTGGTCGATGGCCAGGGTGTGGGCGAAGTTCCACCGCTTGGTCCTCGACGAGCCCGGCTCCCGCGGCGAGCTGGACCGGTCTGCCCTGCCCGTCGGCATCTCCGGCGCAAACACGCACGACAGCCAGGCTCTCATCCCGCTGGTCCAGGGAATCCCGCCGATCAGGTCCCGGCGCGGCCGACGGCGACGCCGGCCCGGCAAGCTCCATGGCGACAAGGGCTACGACTACAACCACTTGCGGCGATGAACGAACCATTGCCTGGCTCGCCGGATGCCGACGCCTCCACCGCCGCTACGAACGCAAGGCCAGCCACTTCCTGGCCTTCACCAGCATCGCCTGCACCCTCATCTGCTACCGACGACTCGCCCAAGCAGACGACTTCTAGGATGCGTCGGCGTAGGCGAGAGGGGCGCCACAGACGTTGCAGCGGAACAGCATGGCGGTCGCCCCCTCACCCAGGTTGGCCAGGAAGTGCTCAAGCTGGTTTTCGTCGTGCCAACCGGCCATGCGCATGTCGGCCCGTAGCTGGTCGAGGGCTTCGGGATGCGCCGCCAGCTCGGTGTACCCGACTTCGCCCACGAAGGCGGCCGCGTCCTGGCAGTGCACAAGCCAGTGCGGATCCTGCCAGGCGTGAAAGCCAGGGGTGCGGCGGGTGACCTCATGCAAGATGTCCTCACTGACACCGTTGAGCCCGTAGGAGTCGGTGAATTCACCCGCGAATCGTTCAGCAGCGCTCCCGTCTGCGATGCACCACGGGCAGAATCGTCCGCTGACGTCCTGGGCCGTGTAGAAGGTGGCCGTGTAGATCCAGCCCCTGTTGCGCTTGCAGCAGGCGCACGTCTCGGGGGCCGCGCGGATGGACCCACTTGCGAGGGGATCTGGGTGATAGCGAAAGGAGGGCAGGCGGGCATTCATCGCCGGTTCCCGATCTGCGCTCTGGCGGTCATGCCTACTGATCCCATGGAGAGCAGTCTGTCCGCCAGTAAGTCCCTGATCAAGCATGGTGTCGGACCGTCACCCACGACGTCGATTGCGTGCGTCAGCAGCGTCATGTTGCTGAAGACCTCATCGGGATCGGAGCCGACGGGCAGCAACCGGGCCAGGGCCTCTGCATCCTCCTGCTCGACCGCCTGATGCACCAGCCAGCTGGGATCCCGCGAGAATGACCGAGACCGACGGTCGCCCGGACCATCGCCGCCACCTGCGGCGGGGAGTGCGGCCTCAGCTCGTCCGATGACCGTGATCACTGCGGCAGGCCGACCTCGGCGGCCCGGCCCCGGCCGCCCAGGGCCGACGGGGACGGTAGCCTGAGCATCACTCGTTCCGTGCGCATCCTGGGGAGCCCGGCCTGGAGGCTGTTGAGGGTGAGGACGAGCGTCAGCCCCAGCTTGATGCGGGTGAGGGTGGAGCCAAGTTCTGGGTGGAGCAGCACGCCGTCGGCCACGAGACCGGCACGGACGACTCACCGGAAAGCACCGGAACTTATTTGCCGAGCCACTAGTTTCTACGTTGCTGTAGATGCTGAACGAGCGCCGGCGCGCCACGGAGTGGGCCGGGCCCCTCGACCGACTGTATGGAGCTCTCATGGCCCTGTGGGACCGCATCAAGGAGTCCGCATCGACGATGCAGACCCAGCTCGTGGCGAAGAAGAACGACCTCAAGAGTGGCGCCTTCCGAGACGCGAGCATGGCGATGTGTGCGCTGGTCGCCGCTGCCGACGGGACCATCGACCCCTCGGAGAGGCAGCGCGTGGCCCAACTCATCGCCACCAACGAGGTGCTGCAGAACTTCGACGCGGCAGATCTGCAGCGGCGCTTCGACGAGAACCTCAACAAGCTCACGGCGGACTTCGCCTTCGGCAAGGTGAGCGTGCTGCAGGAGATCGCCAAGGCGAAGAAGAAGCCCGCCGAGGCTCGCGCCGTCATCCAGATCGGGATTGTCATCGGCGGTGCCGACGGTGACTTCGACAAGACCGAACAGGCTGTGGTTCGCGAGGCGTGCTTCACCCTCGACCTGCCGCCGCACGAGTTCGACCTCTGAGTGAGCGCGGTACGCGCGTCGGGCCGCTGCCTTCAGGGCACCGGACCGACGTGCCGCCCGGTTCGGGCGGTCTCCAGAGAGGCGTCGTCGTGTGCAGGATGAAGGCCAGTGTCAGGGCGGAGTTCGCGGAGGACATGGCGCTGATACGGCCATTCTGGCGGCCACCGCCTACGCCGCCATCCCCAGAGCCGTGAATTCGGACGGCCAGTTGCGCGGCACGGGCACTGGGCCGAGGAGGGCGGCCACCCGGCGCGGTACGGGCCCAGGCGTGGCGAAGCCCGCACGGAGGGGGCACCGGAGTGCTGCGGGAGACCAGAGCCGCTTTGCCGATCGCGCGGGCCACGGCGCTCTGCCGGTTCGAAGCAGGACAGCAGCGCGGTCGCGGAGGAAGGACGAACACCCTATGAGGCTTCAGTCCGCCCTCTCCGCCCCCGTCCGGCCGAGCAGTTCTCGCAGGAGGCGTTCGTCGTCCGGCTCGAGGGAGGTGACGAAACTGGCCAGGACCGCCTCCCGGTCGCTCTCGCCGTCCAGCAGCTTGCGCATCTTGTGCGCGGCGAGCCCGGCCTGGTCGGACACGGGCGTCCATGCGAAGGACCGACCCGCACGCTCACGGGTCACCGCACCCTTGGCCAGCAGCCGTGTGAGGATGGTGATCACGGTGGTGTAGGCGAGGTCCCCGCCAAGTCGCTCCTGCACCCAGCCCGCGCTCGCCGGACCGTCCGCGCCACGCAGGGCCGACAGGACCAGCACCTCCAGCTCGCCGTGCCCCCGGCGCCGGGAACGCTGCCGCTGGTTCGTCACACCCTGTCTCCCTTCGAGTGCCTTGCAGTTCATGAGCGGTCCATCGTAGAGACCCTCGAAGCGACTGCCGACATACCTCAGTCCTGCCCGGACGTGAACCCGCCGCTGACTCCGGCCGAACCACTCCCGCAGTCCGCCGAACTTGGTGACGGCGTCCCAGAAGTCATCGAGCGTCGCGATCGACCGACCCCGCAGGTCGACCAGCAACTCCGATTCCGTCTACTCGGCCATCGCGGCAGACAGGTCAGTCCCACTGCTCGTCCGCGAGGGAGCTGACCGGCTGCGGCTTGCCGATGACGGCCAGGGCGATAAAGAAGTTGATCTGGCCGATCGCGATGGTCAGGGTGGCCAGCGCCTTCTCGTCGTAGTGCTTCGCCACCTCGGCGTACAGGTCGTCGGGGACGCGCTCCTTGCCGTGCGGGGCGGGCTGGAGGGTGGCTTCCACCAGGGCGAGGGCGGCGCGCTCGGCGTCGGTGAAGTAGGGGGCGTCCTGCCAGGAGGAGACGGCGGTGATGCGCTCCTCGGACTCCCCGGCCTTGCGCAGGAAGCCGGTGTTCAGGATCGTCAGGTAGGTGTTGCCGACGATCTGCCCGGCGCGCAGGTGGACGAGGTTCATCGTGGTGCGTGGCACCGAGCGGTTGCCCGTGGCCCGGAAGAGGGCGGCGCTGATGTCGTTCAGCTCGGGCACGAACTCGGCCGGGTTGGGCATCCGGGAGATGGAGGTGTTCGTCATGGCTGCTCTCCTTCGCTTCGGCCTGGTTGGCGTCTTCACAGCACTGACGGATCGGCCCACGCAGATGTGACAGCAATCCGGAAGGGTTCTCTGGAGTGCTCCGGACCTGGCGACAACCCTGGCCTTACCGGGCCGCGCCTGGATGGGGCCCGATGTTCTCAGTGGCCGTAGGCGGTCGGGGAGAGGACCGGGCCTCAGCCCGCGGTCGGCCCGGCGGTGCCGTCGATCCGGATGACGTCGCCGGGGCGCAGCCGCTGGAAGCACCACTTCGCGTCGGCCGAGCGCAGACCTATCCAGCCATGGGTGACGTCACGTTTGCCTGGGGCGGTTTCGTCGTACGTCAGGGCCAGGAGGTAGGTGGTGGTGCCGTCGGGGGCGCGTAGCTCGACCACCCAGGGCATGCGGACTCGGTACTTCTCGCCGAAGCCGATGTCCTCGCTGCTCATCTCCTTCGTCCGGTACTTGGCGGTGACGGTCAGACGGCCGGTCGGCGTGGGGGTGTGTGTGGCGCCGGCGGAGATCGGCAACTGGCGTCCATCCAGGGTCATCACGCGTTTCGCGAGGTCGACCGTCGCCGACGCCCGCGGTGTCGCCGTCGCCCGCGGTGTCGCGGTGGCCGCGGGCAGTGCGGGGTGCGACGAGTCCGGGCCAGTGAGGGCCGCCGTGATGCCGCCGGCCAAGGCCAGCGCGGCAATCACCGCCGTGGCGGCGTACACCGCCCGGCGGCGGCGGCCACGGCGCTCGCCCCGTCGGCGGATCTCCGCTCCCCGCACCGGTGGCGCCGTGCGATGACGCTGCTCGAGAGCACGCAGCGAGTCGGTGAGGTCATCGGACACGGTCGTCCTCCTTCTCACCGCTTCGGTCTCGTCGGACGGCGGCCCGCTCCGGATCCAGGGACAGAGCGAGGGCGGCTCTGCCGCGTGAGAGGCGAGCCTTGACGGTGCCCACCGCCGCACCGGTCTCGGAGGCTACCTGCTCCACGCTCAGGTCGCACAGATGATGCAGGACGATCGCGATGCGTTGCGCCTCCGGGAGCGCGCGCAGTGCCTCCACCAGAGCGGTGTGCTCAGGGCCGGGGCCCGGAACGTGCTCGGGAGGCGGGGTGCGCCGCACGAGTTCCAGCCAGCGTCGTGCGCGACGCCACCGACTGACCGCGAGCCGGACCGCCACGGTGCGGACCCAGGCCTCCGGCGCCCCGTCGGCCAGGAGGTCACGCCGCTTGTCCCACGCGCGCACGAACGCCTCTTGGACGACATCCTGAGCCTCTGACAGGTCCCCGGTTACGACGAACACCTGCCCGATCAACCGCGGGAAGGTGGAGGCGTAGAAGGCGTCGAACTCCTCCTCCGTCATGCGCTGCGCCGGCCCCGTGTGGTGCTGCCGGGAAGTCCCGGAAAGAAAATCCGCATCCGCTGCAACCCGGCTGTCCCGCCGTGCGTACAGGCCGTGTACATGGAAGCACAACGAAAGGATCGACCGTGAACACGGGGGTCGCAGGCGGCTGGGTCAGCCGCGGCACGTACTTCTGGGCAATCGTGACTGTCTGCCTTCTGGGTACGGTGACGGGATGTTCGGGACAGCAGGACGGGCCGGACGCCCGAACCGCGAAGGGCGCCGGACAGGGCGTCGCGGCGCCTTCGTCGGCCGCGCCCACCGGGTCGACGGAGCCGACGAGACAGGCGCGGCCGGCGGAGCCGGAATGGATCAAGGGGGCACACGTCAACGTCGCGGATGGGCAGGTCGTCGGCGTCGGCATGCCCGTGTCGGTGACGTTCGACCGGCCGGTACCGCCTGCCGAACGAGCCCGCGTCGAAAGGGCCTTGGCGATACGGTCCACACCCTCGGTCGAGGGATCGTGGAGCTGGGTCAAGGACCGCAGTCTGCTCGACGGACAGCGGGTCGACTACCGGCCCCGCACCTTCCACGCGCCCGGTACGCGGATCACCGTGCGTGTCGGCTCGAAGCCCACCCGGCATGTCACCATAGGGCGCTCGCTGGTCGCCACGGTCGACGTCCGCAGCCATGAGATGACCGTCGTGACCGCCGAGGGTGAGCGGCGCATCCCCATCACTGCCGGCGCGCCCGGGATGGACACGTGGAACGGCGTCATGGTGGTCTCCGACAAGCAGCGCCGGGTCTTGATGGACTCACGGACCGTCGGATACGGCGACGCCTACAAGGGCTACTACGACTACGCGGTCCACCTGACGACATCGGGGACCTATGTCCACCAGAACGCCAAGGCGAACGTCTACGCGGGCCGGAGCAATGTCACCCACGGATGCGTGGGACTGGCCGACGACGGTACGGCACGCCGTTTCTTCCAGGACGTCATCCCCGGTGACGTGGTGCGTGTCGTCGGCTCGAAGGAGACGGTGGCACCAGGAAACGGATACAGCGACTGGAACGTCTCCTGGGCCCAGTGGCTGGCGGGGAGCGCACTGAAGTAGCACCCGAAGTAGCCGCGTCCCAGCGGCTCCCTCTCCGCTCGGCCGGAGGGGGAGCGTGGCCCCTGGCGTGGTGGGTGCACACTCTCCCCGAGAGCCGGGCGAGGCTCCGGCTCCCCGGGTTGGAAGAGATCGGCTGGGCGCACGCCGTGGCCATGTGGTCGTGGAGGTGCTCGACCGCGTGAACGCCGAGCAGGTGCGCGATGACTCGCGCCAGCGTGCCGCCCCCGGTTGGAGGCAGTAGTACGCGTCCGGCTCACACAGGCCGAGTCGGGCACGGCGATGGGTCTTTGTGCGCCTGAGTGAGCGCGGCGACCGTCTCACCCGGGTCGTCGGCGTGAAACCGAAGCGTACGGGCGATGCCAAGCCCGCCGAGAGGTCGCACGAACTCCACCGGTTCCGTCAGCTCTACAGTCACCGTGGTTTGGCCGCCCACGACGAGGCCGAGCACCCCGTCTTCACTCAGGTGCACCAGTCCTCCGTCAAGGTAGCGCCGCTCGACCCGGGCTGAGGCGATGGCGGCGGCCGGCACCCGCAGGCCGAACAGCGCGCCGTACCTGAGGTGCAGCGAGCCGTCGGATCCCACGAGGTGAGGCCTGACCACGCAGGCCGCGTGCAGGGCGAGGACCAGCACCACCGCGTACACGTCCACGACGAGCAGGATCGTGTGAACGAGCGGCCACGGGATCACCAGTGCCAGCAGAATCGTTTCGATGACGGAGACGAACAGCAGCCCGTACATCGTGGCCGTCTGGGGGCCGGTGTACGCGACGGCCAGAGAACCGTTGGGGACCTGGCGGCGACGCAGTACCCACAGCCCGAGGCTGTGCAGGGCCCGCATCTCGTGCGCGACGAGTCGGCGCGCGACTAACGGCATCAAGGTATGCAGTGCGCCCCGCGCGGCGTCCCGTCGGCCGGTGCCGGCCCGTCGCCGGGCGGCGTACAGCCGCCACAGAACAAGGATTTGCAGCGTGAGTACGGTCCCCACCAGCGCTTCGACGCCCGCGAGAACGGCCCCGGGTATCCGTACGCCTGCCACCACACACACCAGGAGAGCCGCCTCGGTAGGAAGCATCACCCATACCGCCGCCCGCGCAATTCGCGTACTCACGACGGCCTCTGGCTCATCCGGGCGGTCAGCTCCCGCATCACCCGGCGCACCACCTCGGCCTGGGCGGGCGGGTAGTCGGCGAGCAGCGCCTGTCCGAAGCCCGTCACGACCGGGCCCCCGTACGGGATCGCCGCCAGTACCTCGTCCGGCACGGCGGCGGCCAAGTCATCGGCCAGCGCCGCGATCCGCGGATCGTCCGCCGCGGCTTCGTCCAGTTCGTCCAGCCGTTCGTACAGCAGGAGCATCGCGGGGTCCTCGGCCAGCGGCCGCAGAGCCGCGTACACCGCATCCCCGCCGACTGTCGCTTCCAGCAGGGTCAGGTGTTCGCGGTCCTTTGCGGCAGCGGGCGATGCGGTGACAGGTACAACCTTCAGGAGCTCAACCAGCGCGGGAGAAAGCGGCGCGTCCGGCGTGAGCGGGCCCTCCAGAAGACCTGCCAGCACCCTGCGGCGCTGCTGGATCTCGTGCTCCTGGCGGGCGAGGTCGGCCTCCAACTCGCCCAATACCTCGGCCAGTTCGCGGCCAGTTCGCGGCCAGCGTCGTCCGCGAGGACATCCCGTACCTCGTCCAGGGTGAGCCCGAGCTCGGTCAGTCGCCGGATCCGGGCCAGCAGAACGGCGTCTCGAAGGCTATAGGTGCGGTATCCGTTGGCCTGCCGCAGCGGCTCAGGCAGCAGACCTATGTGGTGGTAATGCCGCACGGCCCGGGAAGTGACTCCGACGAGCGCGGCGATCTCTCCGATGCGCATGCTGCC
The DNA here is from genome assembly GCF_055639495.1 of Streptomyces sp. NPDC039424. Classification (NCBI taxonomy): domain Bacteria; kingdom Bacillati; phylum Actinomycetota; class Actinomycetes; order Kitasatosporales; family Streptomycetaceae; genus Streptomyces; species Streptomyces sp. NPDC039424. The sequence goes on along the minus strand of NZ_JBVKAI010000006.1, from coordinate 224,516 downwards.
AGTAGAAACCTTGCCGCTGCGACAAGGTCAAGTACGGCCGCAGAGTATGCGCGGCGGAGATCCCGATGGACAAGCAGACCGGTCCGCTCAGTGATCACGTCGAGCTCGTCCAAGACCAGGCGGTGGAGCTTGCCCTACCCCACACTCGGGCTCTGCCCCACTCGGGCATGATCGATGCATGACCAGTGACCTTGGGCGGCCGGGCCGCGCGCAGTACGTCCTGTTCGACATCGACGGCACGTTGATCGACGCGGTGAGTAACCAACGCCGGGTCTGGGGAACCTGGGCGGAGCGGTACGGGCTGGATGCGGACGAGGTCTACCAGGTGGCTCTGCGAACGCGGCCAATGGAGACGTTCGCCCAGGTCGCTGCGGATCAAGATCCGGGCGAGTGTCTGGCCATGCTCCACGAGTTGGAGGACGAGGACGTCCGGTCCGGCGTCTATGCGGCTTTCGACGGCGCGTCGGAGGTGCTGCACGGCCTGCCACCGGGGTCCTGGGCGCTGGTGACCTCGAACTACGAGCACCGGGTGCGCGGCCGTTTCCTGAGGACGGGCTTGCCGGTGCCGGACGTGATCGTGGACGCGGCCGCTGTAGAGGAGGGCAAGCCCTCTCCCGTTCCGTATCTGGAGGCCGCTGCGAGGCTGGGGGCCGCGCCGGGGGACTGCCTGGTCATCGAGGACGCCCCGTCCGGAGTGCGGGCCGGGCTGCGTGCCGGGATGACGGTGTGGGGCGTGAACGCCGCTGACGCGGTGGAAGGGGTGCATCGCCACTTCGTCAGTCTGCGCGAGGCGGTCCCGCACATCCTGGCCTTCGCGTCCGGACCTCGCAGGGCAGCGGCATGGTGTCTCCCACTGCGGCGCGAGTTCGGTGACTAGCTCGTCAAGATGTTCGACAATTTGGTGGTTCACCAGCACGTAGACGACTGCGTGAAGACGCGGTCAGACGGGCTGCCACAGCTCGACCCGATTGCCCTCGGGATCGGTGACCCAGCCGAATCGGCCGACACCCTCCATGTCCTGCGTTTCGTCGGCTACGTCCGCTCCCTTGGCGCGCAATTGCGCGAGCATCGCATCCAGGTCGCGGACCCGGAAGTTGAGCATGGTTGGCTGGGCGCGGGACCCGAAGTAGTCGGTCTCGGACTCGAACGTCGCGAACACCGTCGGCCCGGTTCCCTGATGCCACAGGCCGTTCTCATCGGCGTCCAGGCCCAGGCAATCTCGGTACCACGCGCTCAGGGCCGCGGGGTTTGCGGCCCGCATGAAGTATCCACCGATTCCAAGCACACGTTCCATGCCGCTATCTTGCCAGGACGGCGATCGGGCGGGCGGGCACCACACCACCGCACGCTTCCCCCGTCTCAATCGCGGAGAGCGCCCCCGCCATCTGTTCGCTGCTGACTCATACTGGCCACATCCGCAGTAAAGAGCGCTCCCACCCTTCACTGGAAGCCTCCGCACCGACTGGCGAACTGCCGCAAGATTGAGCCGTGCCTACTGAATCGGACAAGATCGAGCTGAACGAACACGAACTTCGTGAGATCGCGGGCTACGCGGCTGATTGCGCGCGCAGGGTCCTGTCGATCTTCGAACAGAGTCTGCCTGCTGACAGGCGGCCTCGCGACGCCATCGACGCGGCACACGCTTTCGCCGGGGGCGGCCGGCGTACGGGTGCTCTGCGGCAGAGCGCGTGGGCGGCCTACAGAGCGGCGCGAGAAGCCGATTCACCCGCTGCGGTCGACGCGGCGCAAGCGGCAAGCCATGCGGCCGCCGCCGCGTTCCTTCATCCCCTCGCGAACGCTCATCAGGTGAAGCACATTCTCGGTGCGGCAGCGCATGCGGCACGGGCGGAAGAGCTGGCGTCCGCAGAGGACCGGCGTGTCGCCGTGGGGACCCTTGAATGGGCGCGTCATCACGCACCGGCAGCGGTCGCCGCGGTGCTCGGCCGTCTGCCATCCGCACCTCCCGGAGGCGGGCGCGTGGGAGAGTTCATGCGCGATCTCGACGCCGCTCTCCGGGCCTGAGGGGGATCAGGCAATACAGGCACGCAGGGGGCCCGCCGGCACCGCGATCCCGACCCTCCACCGTGGTCCGCGCACCGGCGCAGGCCCGCGCCTCTTCGGCGCGGGCCTGCGGTCAGTTCAGTGACTCACCGGCCAGGGCGAGGTTCTCGATGGCCGCGAGGCCGTACAGCGCAGTGGAGTTGGTGCTGATCCAGGTGGCGTCGGTTCCGGCGTTGAGCACGGTGGGACCGTTGATCTTCGTGGTGGCCCATGGGGTGCTCGCGTCCGGGTAGCCGTCGCTCGCGGTGAACTTGCTCCAGGCTCGGGTGGCCAGCGTGACCTCGTCGGTCAGGCTGGCCGCGTACGCGTCGAGGCGGGAGTGGCCCTGGACCAGGCTTACCTTGAAGTTCGCGCCGTAGCGGGCCTTCTGCTCGGCGGAGGTGGCGTTGAAGTAGCGGCAGTAGTCCAGCCAGGCGGCCCGGAAGCCGGGGATGTCGCTCTCGTCGAGGGTGTCGATGAGCTCGGCGGCCAGTTCGGGCAGGCCGAAGCTCGCGGAGAGGTGGGAGACGGCGATGACGGGGGCGGTCTGGATGGCGAAGGCGCCCGTGTCGAGGTCGTACAGACCGCTGCCCTGGACGAAGCCGTTGGGCTGGGCGGCGATGGTCGAGGCGCTGGCCAGCAGTTTCCTCTTCGCCGTCTGCCACTTGGGGCCGCGTCGCTCCCACTCGGTCCACCAGGCCCAGCCCAGCCCGCTCCAGTCGGTGCCGAATCCGATGGACAGGGCGTGGCGGTCTCCGGGGGTGTAGCCGTCGGTGCGGACCTTGCGGTTGGGGTCGAGGGTCAGGAAGGTCTTGTCCGCGTCGACCTGGGCGTGCATGAGGTCGCCGGTTCGTTCGTCGGCGGTGAGGTAGTAGAAGAGGCGGCGGTATACGGGTGTCGAAATACGGACCTGCTTGGCGCTGTCGCCGAAGTGCTGGACCCCGTGGCGGGTGCCCAGGCCGGCGCGTTTCCCGATGTGGTAGACGTCGACCTCGCCGGTGTGGCGGGTCATGGCCTCGGCGAAGCGGTAGATGTCGGCCCGTCCGGAGCGCAGGTAGGCCAGCCAGAGCCACAGGTCGGTGGAGAGTTCGGAGTTGTCCCAGGCGTACCCGCCGACGTCGTAGCACCAGGTGTGGCGGTCCGGGTCGTAGGTGTGCTGGACGTCGCCGTAGTCGAGGAAGCCGTACCAGCGGCGTTGTTCGCGTTGGTCCTGGTAGTAGGTGAAGAGCAGGTCGAGGCGGTCCTCGATGGTCTTCCTGGCGGTGGTCGAGCGGTCCACGGGGGACCAGAGCCCGGCGAAGACGCGCGCCTTGTGCAGGGTCTCGGGAGCGGCGACGAGCTGCGGCGGGGTGGTCAGCGCGTCTTTCTGGGCGACCAGGGTTGCGGCCGTGGGGGTCGCGGAGTTGGCCCACAGGTAGAGCTCGGAGGTGCGGGCGATGCCGTACGGGGTGCCGAAGCCGGGCTCGTAGTCCTCGTAGGTGATGTCGAGTCCGGCGGTCTGCTCCTCGTAGGTGTCCTGGCGGAGGCCGTCGTGGTAGAAGCGCAGGTCGAGCGGCTGGGCCTCGGGTGACCAGAGCCAGAGGGTGACGGTCGCCTCGTCGGAGGCGGCGTTTCGGATGTCGAGCTGGGCGGGGTGCTTCTGCCAGAAGTCCCGCAGGCCGAAGGAGAGTCCCCCGCTGATCCCGCCGACGTAGCCGAAGCCGGGGGCACGGGTGCCGCCGGTGGTGTGGATCCAGCCGTGGCCGGCCTTGGTGCGCTTGCGGACGGTGAAGCCGTCGGCCGAGAGCTGGGCGAGGGTGTGGTCGCCCCAGGCGGGGACGTGCTGGAGGGCGGAGGAGACCCGGGTGTCCCAGGTGGAGATGTCCGGCAGTTTCTCGCCCTTGACCTGCGCGGTGCGCACGGCCGCGCCGGGGTCGCGGCGCAGGCCGGTGATGCCCTGGACGGCTTCGGTGAGGAAGCCGTCGTCGGCGCCGGCGAGGCGGATGTGGCGGTTGTGGAGCTCGTCGGAGAGGGGGACGCGGATGCGCAGGCCCAGGCCCTTGATGAAGTCGCCGCTGCTTTTGCCGGGCTCCTGGGTGCCGTCGTACGTGATGGTGTGGACGACACGGATGGCCTCGGACCCGGCGTACAGGTAGAGGCGGATGACGAAGGGCAGCCAGGAGCGGCTGCCGCGCTCGTGCTCGCCTTCGAGCCGGATGACGGCGCGCACCGGTCCGGACTGCTCGACGGTGACGGAGCCTACGCGGCCGGTGAAGCGTTCCCATCGGGTACTGGAGCCGCTGCCGTCGTAGTCGTCGTCGATCTCCGGCTGGCGCAGTACGACCAGTTCGGCCTTGCTCGCGATCTCGGTGCCGCCGCGCTTGATGGTGCGTACGACGTCGTGTGCGCCGACCTTGGCGATGCTGACCTGGATGACGCCGGTGTCGACGTCGATCGTGCCTCCCTTGGTGTCCACGGTGAGCGCGGTGTCCGCTTTCGCGGGCGTGCCCGGGGCCAAGGTGTAGCTCTTGGCGGGCTTGGCGGTGCCGCCGACCGCGTGGGCGGTCCACTTCAGGGTGCCGTCGGGCCAGTAGGCGGTGGGCCAGGACTGGACGGGGACCGCCGTGCCGTCGGCGGCGGTGAGAGCGAAGACCTGGTCGGCGGGGAGCGTGCCCTTGGGCCAGGCCACACCGAAGGTGGTGCCGGGGGCCTCGGCGGGGGTGCCGTCCTCCAGCCAGGTGACCTTCACCGGGTCGGCGGCGGCTTCGGCCGGGGCCGCTCCGGCCGGGTCGGCTGCGAGCGCCCAGGAGAGCTGGGTCGCCACGACGGCCGCGGCTGCCGCTTTGAGGGCGTTTCTGCGGGATATCTCAGGCACCGTGACCGCCCTTGAGCCGCCAGACGCGGAAGTCGGTGATGTGGAAGCGACTCCAGGTGGTGCGGAAGGCGAACCAGCCGCTGGTGTACGGGTCCTCGTCGGTGTAGTCGAAGACCAGTTCGCCGTTGTCCCAGTACTGGATGTGCTTGCCGTCGGAAACCAGCCGGATGCGGTTGGGCTCGTTCGCGGTGAGCAGCGGCGAGGTGTAGTCGTAGATCAGCGGTCGGGAGCCCGCGACGCCGACGTAGCGGCGAAGCCGGGTGGTGGTGTTGTAGTTCGCGCCGAGGCCCGCGTAGTACGTGGTGAGGTAGTCGTAGTCCGCCAGGGCGCCGCTGCGGGGCGTGGCGGTGAGGTCCTCGGGGGATCGCGAATCCCGGGCGTTCCAGAAGGTGTTCAGGTCGCTCACCCGGTCGTTGGCGCCGCCCGCCGAGACCGGGGTCGCCGTGAAGTCGATCTCGTACCGGCCCGAGAACGGCCGCTTGAACCACACCGACGCCCCGGCGGGCACGTCGATGTCCAGGACGCCGTTCCTCGCCGTGACGCTGCCGCCCTGCTCCAGTTCGGCCGACCACTGGCCGATTCCGTGCCGGAAGTCGTCGCGGGCCAGCAACTGGCGCTGGTGGTACGAGACATGGCGGTCCGGTGCAGCGGCGGCACCGGTGGACAGTGCGGTGGTGGCCGCGGCCGCGAGGCTCACCGCAAGGGCGGCCCAGGTGTAGCGCATCGGAAGATCCCTTTCTGTGGACGGTCAGGAGCGTACGGAAACCAACCCTTCCGATCAGTGAAAGCCACAGAAGTGAAAAGAAACGTTCATGATCAATCGAATTGGCTGTCGAATCCCGCATGGTGGGACCGAATGTGACGCGCCATTACATCTCCGTGGACAGCGGCAGCCGATCTTCGTGCGGAGCCGCCGAGGCAGGCAGGCTTGTGGCAGCCCTTCCCCAACCACCGCTCACGCCACAGGAGTTGTCCGCATGTCGTACGACAGCCCGCTGTCCCGCCGTACCGTCCTCGCCTCGGCGGCCGGGCTCGCCCTGGCCCTCGCCACCCCCGTAGGGGCCTCGGCCGCGAGCTTCGGCCACACCGACGACGGGACCCACTACGTCGTCGACACCGGTGCCGGCCTGGTCTTCAAGGTCAACCACAGCAACGGCGACCTCTCGTCCTTCGTCTACAAGGGCACCGAGTACCAGGGATACGACGGCAAGAACTCCCACATAGAGAGCGGACTCGGCACCTCGACGGTGACGATCTCCACGCCCGCCACCGGAGTCGTCCTCATCAAGGTCGTCCACGGCACCCTGATCCACTACTACGCGGCGCGCAGCGGCGAGAACAACATCTACCTCTTCACCTACAAGGCCGACACCTCCGTCACCGCCAGCCGCTACATCGCGCGCTTGAAGCCCGGCATCTTCCCGACCACCTACCCGGACACCTGGTCCAACTCCGACACCGTCATCGAGTCCGCCGACGTCTTCGCCAAGACCGACGGCACCACCAGGTCCAAGCACTTCTCCAACCTGCGGACCATCGACTACGACTACCTCGGCTTCAGCGCCTCCGCCGCCTCCGTCTGGGTCGTACGCTCCAACAAGGAGAAGGACTCCGGCGGCCCCTTCATCCGCCAACTCCTGCGCCACGGCAACGAGTCCGGCGCCGGGCTCTACGAACACCTCTACTACGCCGAAGGCCAGACGGAGGCCGAGCGCCTCGGGCTGCACGGCCCGTACGTCCTCGCCTTCACGGACGGGTCCGCGCCGACCGCAGCCGTGTCCGGGCGCGACAACACCGCCTGGGTGGACGCCCTCGGCCTCACGGGCTGGACCGGCGCGAGCGGTCGCGGACGGATCGTCGGCAACGGGCTTGCCGGGCGGGACACTTCGTACCCTTACGTCGTGGGCTTGTCCAACTCCGTGGCGCAGTACTGGACGACGGCGCAGACGAGCACCGGCAAGTACGCGGTCAACGGCATCCTCCCCGGCACGTACACCCTCACCGTCTACAAGGGCGAACTCGCCGTGCACACCCAGGACGTCACGGTCACCGCGGGCGCCGTCACCACGGTGCACACCATCACCATCGCCGGCGACCCCGCCGCCGACACCGCCATCTGGCGCATCGGCGACTGGAACGGCACCCCGGCCGGCTTCAAGAACGCCTCCCTCGTCACCTACGCCCACCCCTCCGACTCCCGCGCCGCCGCCTGGACCGCCGGCACCTACGTCATCGGCACCTCAACGGCCTCGGCCTGGCCCGCCTACCAGTTCAAGGAGATCAACCAGGCCCTGTCGGTCTCCTTCACCCTCACCGCCGCCCAGGCCGCCACCGACCGCACCCTCCGCATCGGCATCACCACCGCCAAAGCGGGCGGCCGGCCCCAGATCACCGTCAACAACACCTGGACCTCCGCCGTCCCGGCCGCCGCCACCGAGCCCTCCACCCGGACCCTGACCGTCGGCAGCTATCGCGGCAACAACCACACGTACGAATACGTCATCCCCGCCGCCCAGTTGCTGACCGGCACCAACATTCTGCGCATCGACGCCGCAAGCGGCTCGGCGGGCGGCGGGGGCTACCTCAGCCCCAGCTACGGTTTCGACGCCCTCGACCTGCTCTGAGGGCGGGACCCGCCGACATCGGCGAAGCGGTGGCCGTCGGCGAACGGCTCACGGGCGTGGAGCCTCAGCCGGACGGGGGGCGGCTTGGCGCGGGGCTCATCAGCCGGCGTCGTGCAGCAGCGCGGTGTCGGGCCGCCAGCCCAGTTCAGGCGCGATCAGGTGCCGTACGTCGTGCAGGATCTGCTCGTAGTCGCCCCGCTGGAACTCGTACGGCAGCTCCAGGCGCAGCTCTGAGACGGCCGCGACCACGGGATCCGCGGTCAGCTGTTCCAGGATCTGGTCCGCGGTCCCCACCACGTCCGGGGCGAACAGGGTCCGCTTGGGTCCCTGAGGCGCCAGGGTGCGGGCATGCCGGGCGGCCGCGTACTCCCGGTAGCGGGCCCGGGTGGTCGCGTCCGCGCTGTCGAACGGAACGATCACCCGGCCGAGCGCCACCCGTCTCGGGCGGTCCCCCAGGAGTGCGCGCCGGTACTCCGAGAGCAAGGCGAGCTGGGCCGTGGTGAAGTCGTCCGTGCCCTCGCCGGTGACGATGTTGCCGCTCAGCAGGTTCAGGCCGTTCTCGGCGGCCCACCGGATCGAGCGCAGGCTGCCTCCGCCGTACCAGACCCGGTCCACCAGGTCGGGGTCGTGCGGTTGCAGCCGAGGACGCTGGATGTTGCCCGGTGACCGGATCACGATGTCCGGGCCGCCGAGGTAGTCACCGCGCAGGCTGTCGATGACGCGGGCGATCCTGCCGTAGGACAGGTCGAAGCCGCGCCAGTCCCCGTCGTACACCAGGTCGCCGAGGAGTTCGGCGTGCGGCATGCCGGTGCTGAAGCCGACCTGCAGCCGGCCCCGGGACAGCACGTCGGCCAGCGCCAGGTCCTCGGCGAGCCGGAACGGGCTCTCGTACCCGATCGGGATGACCGCCGTCCCCAGCTCCACCCGCTGCGTGCGCTGGCCGGCGGCGGCGAGGAAGACCGCGGCCGAGCCGACACCGTGCTCGAGATGACGTTGCCGGATCCAGGCGCCGTCGAAGCCCAGCCGTTCGCCGTACTCGAACAGCCGCAGCGTCTCCTCCAGGCCGGTGTACGGATCGTCGTCGGCGAAGTTGCCCGGGGTGAGAAAAGCCAGCGAGCTGATCACGGGGGTGCTCATGCGGTGTTCGCCCCTCTTGGTCGTGGCCGACTCAGTGGCGCCCGGTGCTCAGGACCCGCCCCGCTCGCGGGGGATCTTCTCCCCGGCCTCGATCGCGATGGGCAGCCGGTTCTCGGCCGGAGGCAGCGGGCAGGTGGCGAGATCGGTGTAGGCGCACGGCAGGTTCGCCGCCCGGTTGAAGTCCAGGACGACCGTGCCGTCGGCGGCGGGCGGGTCGAGCGCGAGGGCCCGGTTGGCCGCGTAGGTGGTGACCCCGGAGGTCGCGTCGGTGAACAGCACCAGCAGACTGCCCGGGCTGCGTCCGGGGAACGCGGTAAGTGCCAGGGGACGTCCGTCCAGCTCGAACTCGATCCGGCCCGGCGCGTCGTACACGTGCTCAAGGCCCTCGACCGACGCACCCACGGTCGTCGGCCGCGGCTCGGCGAAGGCCGTGTAGCGGCCGGTCACAACCCAGCGGGGAGCCGGGGCGTAGGCGGGCGTGCCGGTGAAGGCGGTGCGCAGAGGGGTGTCCGGGTGCCGAGGACGCACGATGTCGTGTCCGCCGCGCTTGGCCACCTCGATCACTGCGTCGCCCCAGACCGCGTTGACTCCGCCGCGCTCCGGGAGTACCCCGAAGCGGTGCTCGCCGCGGACGGGAGTTCCGTCCACGACCAGTTCCTCACCGTCGTCGAGGACCACGACGACCCCGTCCGCACCGGTCGACCAGGCGCCCGGAGCGTCCGAGAAGCGCTGCGGCTCGTCACCGAGCCAGTGCAGGCCGGTGATGGCGAGGAACCCGTGCGGGTCGGCGAGTCGTGCCTCCTGACTGGCGTGCCACTCCTGCCAGTCGCGGGTGAAGGCGGACAGGTCCGCGGTGGTTTCCTGAACGGTCATGGGTGCTCCTTCGCTTCCAGCGGCTCGGATGCGGCTTCCTGGAGTAGCGGCCGCCGGAGATGGCCGCGAGCAGCTCAGCTCGCGGGGTGTACCCGTGGTGGGGGGGCGTGTGGGGAGCGGCTTGTGGGGAGCGGCTTGTCGCAGACCACCAGGTCGGGCGCGGTCCGGGGAACGACCGGCAGGGAAGTCAGCGGTGAGTCAGCGGCCGGACGGCACAGATCGCACTGGCCTGTCGACAGAGGTCGACGTGCCAGCGGGACACGAGGCGCAGGTCCGGGGTCACGCCGAGCAGAATGACAGCGGGCGCCCGTGAGGTCAACAGCCGCCCCGCCAGGACGGCTTGTCAGGCCGACGGCAGCATTGCGGCCGTATTGCAGGAAGCTTGCAGCGGCCCGTTGAACAGCGGGTTCAGTGCCACGGTGGCGGCGGCCACCAGGAGGGCCGCCGGTCCAGCATGTGGGACTACGATCAGCTCCGGGAGCTCCGACGGTTGTCGGCCGTCTCCCAGCGCTCGCCCAGCGGCAAGCCCTTGGTGGGGAGGGGCAGCTCGACGCGGACGCGCAGGGTGCGCCAGGGCAGAAGGGGGCGAAGAAGTCGCACGTTTCCGCCATGTGAGACCTGGCCGGAACTTATTGACCGACGGGGCGGGCGTCTGCTCAACTCACGTTCCATGACCCAGCGCGTGGATTTGACTCGGAGGCGCCACATCGACCTGGCGCACGTCTCCAGCGCGTTCTGTTGTCGTTGAACCGGAAGGCGTGTCGCTGAGCCGCGAAGCGGACCTCGGCAGCGGCCGGTGTGCGCCGAAGGCGCATTTCCGGAAGGGGCGGTGCCAAGCCTCCGCCTCGGCGGGGTCTCCCCCGAGAGGCCCGGAATCCACCGCACGACCGCCTGTGGCACAACTCGACGTCGGTGAGGGGACGTGCCGTCAGCTGCGGGCGAGGGCCTGCGGTACGGGTGGCGCGGGCCCGACGTGCTTCCTCGAGCCCCCCGACAGCGCGCTGACCGGGGACCGCACGACCTCCACCACACGGCTTGACCTTCCTCCGGCACTCCTCGCGTAGTCGCCGGGCCTTCGCACCACGACCGGACCGAGTACCGGCTTCGTGGCCGTTCATCGCTTCCCCTCACCCGTTCAAACCGACTCTCAGCACCCGGCGGTGCGCCCCATTCCTTGAGAGGGACCTCTCCATGCCTCCGACCATCCGCAAGCTCACGGGCCGCATCGGTGCGCTCGTCGAGGGCGTCGACTTCGCCGCGCCCTCCGACCCCTCGACGATCACCACGCTCCGTCATGCGCTCAACGAGCACAAGGCGATCGTGTTCGACAACGTGAACCTCGACAACGCCTCCCAGGAGCGTGTGGCCCGGTGGTTCGGCGACCTGACGACCGCCCACCCGAACGTTCCGGCCGCCGACGGCACGGAGAACGTGCTCGCCGTCGACAGCGAGACCTCCAAGGCGAACGAGTGGCACACGGACGTCACCTTCGTACTCAACCCACCGCAGCTCACCACGCTCCGGTCCATCGTGACCACGCCGTACGGCGGCGAGACGCTCATCGCGAACGCGGCTGCGGCCTACCACGACCTGCCCGAACCGCTCCGCGCCCTCGCGGACTCGCTGCGCGTCGTGCACACCAACCAGTACGACTACGCACGCCCTCAGGCCACGACGGCGCAGCGGAAGGAGTACGACCGAGTCTTCGTCTCGACACCGTTCGAGACTGAGCACCCTCTCGTGCGGGTGCATCCGCTGACGGGTGAACGCGGGCTGTTCGTCGGCGGGTTCGCCAAGCGGATCGTCGGTCTGTCGAGCAGTGAGTCGGCGGACGTGTTGCGCATCTTCCAGTCGTACGTGACTCGTCCGGAGAACATCCTGCGCTGGACCTGGGCCCCCGACCAGTTGCTGATCTTCGACAACAGGATCACCCAGCACTACGGGGTGGACAACTACGACGACCATCCGCGCCGCCTCAACCGTGTGACGGTCGCCGGAGACGTGCCGGTCGGCGTCGACGGCCGCCGCAGCGAGCAACTCGTCGGCGACGCCTCGCACTACAGCAGAGTGCTGGAGGTGGCGGCATGACCGAGGTCAGCCTCAAGAGCCCGGCCGTCGGTTCGGTGGCCGCCGAGACGACGAGTGCGCCGGAACGCGAGGTCTTCCTGCCACACGACGTCGGCCACCGGACGCTGCTGCGCACACTCCGCGAGCGACTGCGCTGGCCGCTGGGCATCCACACGACTCCGGTCGTGATCCTCATCGCCTGGGAGATCCTCGCCAGGGCCGGAGTGCTGGAGAAGACCTACGCTCCGGCGCCGACCTCGATCGTCAAGTCCGCCATCGATCTGTGGCAACAGGGCGTTCTCGGGCCCGACTTGGCCATCTCGTTGCAACGGGCCGGTATCGGTCTCGCGATCGGTCTGACGGCGGGCATCATCAGCGGGGTACTGGGTGGGCTGCTGCGCAGCGGCGAGTACCTGTTCAACGGCGTCGTGCAGATCCTGAACACGATCCCGCTGCTGGCGGTGCTGCCGTTGATGATCGTGTGGTTCGGTATCGACGAGCTCACGAAGGTGCTGCTGATCGCGTTCGGAGCGGGCGTCCCGATGTACGTCAACCTCTTCGCCGCGATCCGCGGTGTCGACCAGCGGCTGATCGAGATGGCGCGGACGACGGGCGCGGGCAACTGGCGCCTGGTGACGCGGGTGTTGGTGCCCGGAGCGCTGCCGGGATTCCTGGTGGGTCTGCGGTTCTCCCTCGCCTACAGCGTCCTGGGCCTCGTCGCGGCCGAGACGGTCAATGCCGACAAGGGCCTCGGCTTCCTCATCACCCAAGGGCAGACGTACCTGCAGACCGGCCAGGTCTTCGTGGGGCTGGTGATCTACTCGCTCCTCGGTCTGCTCGCCGACCAGTTCGTCCGGGTTCTCGAGCGGGTGCTGCTGCGGTGGCGTCCCAGTTATGAGGCAGCATGACCACCACCGTTCAGACGCGGCCCCTGCAGCAGGCCGGCGCCGTCGTGGAGAAGGTCGTCCGACGGTTCGGCGACCGGGTCGTACTCGACCACCTGGACCTCACCATCGCCGACGAAGAGCTGGTGGTCCTGCTGGGCCCCTCCGGCTGCGGCAAGAGCACCCTCCTGCGTCTGCTCGCCGGCCTCGACCGCCCCGACGGCGGGTGGGTGGAGGTCCCGGCCAAGCGCGCGATCGTGTTCCAGGCCGACCGTCTGCTGCCGTGGCAGCGGGTGCTGCGCAACGTCACCCTCGGTCTGCACGGACCGGACGCGGAACGGCGGGCCCTCGACGTGCTCGCCGAAGTCGGACTCGCGGGCCGGGAGAAGGCGTGGCCCAAGGAGCTCTCGGGCGGCGAGGCCCAGCGGGTGTCGCTGGCGCGGGCGCTGGTCTCGGAGCCCGAACTCGTGCTGCTCGACGAGCCGTTCGCGGCGCTCGACGCGATCACGCGGCTGCGCATGCACGACCTCGTGCGGGCGCTGCGCAGCAAACACCACGCGGCCATGTTGCTCGTCACCCACGATGTCGACGAGGCGATCGCGCTGGCGGATCGCGTCGTCGTGATGAGCGACGGGCGCATCGGCACCTCCCATCTCATCGAGCTGTCGGCCGCCGACCGCGAGGCGAGTGTCGCCCGTGAGGAGCTCCGCTCCGCGCTCCTGGAAGACCTCGGTCTGGCCAGCCAGCACTGACCTTTCCCCCCAAGCCACACCCCCTGACTTCTCCCACCACAGCACAGGAAGTACGTGAAAACCATGTCCAGAAGACCCTCCCGAATCGTCGCCGCCGTCGGCCTGCTCGCCCTGGGCAGCACCCTCGTCGCCTGCGCGTCGACGTCGGAGGCCGCCGCGCCCCTGAGCAGCCCCAGCGGATCGGACGCCGACAACCACCCCGAGTGGAAGAAGTACACGTTCACCATCGGTGACAACGGCGGTGACGGCAGCGAGGAACTGGCGAAGATCACCGGCGTGTTCGACAACGCGCCCTACAAGGTGAAGTTCGCCCGGTTCACCTACGGCCCGCCGCTCGTACAGGCCGCCGCGTCGGGCGACATCGACCTGGGCAGCGTCGGCGACGTACCCCCGATCACCGGCGCCGCCAAGGAGTACGGCTTCAAGGTCGTCGCCGTCAACCGCTCGCTCACGCCGACCCAGGCGATGGAGAACATCATCGTGCCGAAGGGTTCCGAGCTGAGGACGCTCAAGGACCTCAAGGGCAAGAGGCTCGCCGTCCCGCAGGGCAGCTCGGCCCACGGTCTGGCCCTGAACGCGCTGAAGAGCGCCGGGCTCAGCACCAAGGACGTGAAGCTGGTCTTCCTCGACCCGGCGGCCGGCGCCACGGCGTTCAACACCGGCAAGGTGGACGCCTGGTCCATCTGGAACCCCCAGTCGGCGATCGCGATCAAGAACGGTGCCCGGATCCTGGCCAAGGGCCTCCCGCCCCTCGACCAGACCAGCAGCTACTACGTCGCGAGCGAGAAGTCGCTGAACGACAAGACCAAGCGGGCGGCTCTCACCGACGTCCTGCGGCGACTGGCCCACGAGTTCGCCTGGGCGATCAAGCACGAGGACAAGTACGCGGAGGCGATCTCCAAGGAGGAGGGCATCCCTCTGGCCGACGCGAAGGCCTCCCTCAAGGCCTTCGAGACCCGGGTCACCCCCGTGCGGAAGTCGGACATCGCGGCGGAGCAGAAGCTCGCCGACGCCTTCCTGGAGGCCGGCCAGATCACCAAGAACGTCGACGTCGCCTCGATCACCGACAACCTCCTCCCGGCCGGCTACGACAGCTCGAAGCTGTCGGTCGACTGAGCCGGCTTACCCGCACCGAACGAAAGGAGAGCAGTCATGAGCGATCACAGAAGACGCCGGCTCCACCTCAACGCCTTCCTCATGGAGGCCGGTCATCACGAGGCCGCGTGGCGGCTGCCGCACAGCAACCCTCGGGCGGACTTCGACCTGCGGCACTGGATCGAACTGGCCCAGCTGGCGGAGAGCGCCAAGTTCGACTCGCTGTTCCTCGCGGACGGCCCGGCGATCACCGGCACGGGTGAGTTCCGGCCGCCGGGCCAGCTCGAGCCGCTCACCCTGCTGACCGCGCTGTCGCAGGCGACGAACAGGATCGGCCTCATCGCGACCGTCTCGTCGACGTACAACGAGCCCTACAACCTCGCTCGTCGCCTCGCCTCGGTCGACCACGTCAGCGGCGGCCGCGCCGGCTGGAACATCGTCACCTCGGCCGGCTCCGACGAGGCGGCAAACTTCGGCCTCGTCAACCGTCCGGCCCACGCCGAGCGTTACGCCCGGGCCGACGAGTTCCTGCACATCGCCAAGGCGCTGTGGGACAGCTGGGAGTCCGAGGCCGTAGTGGCGGACAGAACCACGGGGCGCTATGCCGACCCTGCCCGGCTCCACAGGCTCGACCACCGAGGCACGCACTTTTCGGTGGCCGGCCCCCTCAACGTCGAGCGCCCGCCACAGGGCTACCCACTGCTCGTCCAGGCAGGCTCCTCCGAGGACGGCAAGGACTTCGCGGCCCGGCACGCCGAGGCGATCTTCACCGCCCACCAGACCTACGAGAGGGCGGCCGCCTTCTACGCCGACATCAAGGCCAGGACCAGGGCCGCGGGGCGTGACCCGGACGGTGTGATCGTGCTGCCGGGCATCGTCCCGTACATCGGGCCGACCGAGGAGAAGGCCCGGGCACTGGCGAAGCGGTTCGACGAGCTGCGCGTACCGGAGTACGGGCTGCGTCAGCTGGCCGCGGTCTTCGAGACCGAGCCGTCGGTGTTCGAACTCGACGAACCGCTGCCGGACTTCATCCTCGCGCGACCGAAGCTGGAGGGCTCGCAGAGCCGCTCCGACCTGATCATCGAGCTCGCCCTACGAGAGAAGCTGACGGTCCGGCAGATCATCTCGCGGCTCGGAGGCGGCCGCGGCCACTTCGAGTTCATCGGCACGCCCGAGCAGGTGGCGGACACGATCATCACCTGGTTCGAGGGCGGTGCCGCGGACGGGTTCAACATCATGGCGCCGGCCCTGCCGTCGGGTCTGGAGACCTTCGTCGAGCACGTACTGCCGATCCTGCGCGGCAAGGGCCTGTTCCGTGAGGAGTACGAAGGCACGACTCTTCGCGAGCACTACGGGCTCCCGGTGCCGGCCAACCAGTTCCACCGGTCACGGACGCATGTGTCCGGCGGCTGAGGCGCGCAGACGATCCGCTGGGGGTGTCTTACATGCCCGGCCGGGTCCGGGGTGGTATGGCATGCGCCGGGCTCCCCAGGAGGTAGTCGCTGCCCGGCGGCCGAAGGCGTGTCGTCACGGTTGTCCGTATGTGCGCAGGGCCAGACGGGCACGCAGCCGGGTCAGGCGGTCGATCTCGGCGTCGAGGGCCGCGAGTCTGCGGTCGACCACGCCGGAGCCGGGGACGTCGGAGTCACGGTGCCCGCACCGCCGTTGCGGATTCTCGACAAGCAGGCCGATCCGGTCGGCGACACCGCGCAGATCCTCGACGGTGAGCCCGAGCGCCAGCAGATCACGGATGACACGGACTCTGGCCACCTCGCCCGGACCGTATTCACGTTGCCCGGTGGCGGTGCGCCGCGGTGGCGGCAGCAGGCCCCGTTCCTCGTAGAACCGCAGTGCCCGCGGGGTGGTCCCTGCCGCTGCCGCCGCATCTCCGATCCGCATGTCCGACCTCGCGCCTCGGCCTGCGTCGCCGCGACCGAGCGCGACGACGCGTCATCGTGGCGGCAACTCCACGACGATGGTCCCGAAGTGCCGCCCCTCGAACAGTTCCTGCAACGCCCGAGGCGCGTGATCCATGCCCGGGATCCGTACATGCGGGAAGGTGATCTCGCCGGAACGCAGCCAGTCCCCGAAGCGCTTGGTCCATTCCTCCGTCACCTCCGGATGGTCCGGGCCGCTGTAGCCGTGCAGCGAGACTCCTTGGTTGACGAGCCGGAAGGTGTCGATGTCCGCAGGCGCGCGGCCACCGCCCCGGCGCGGCGACAACTGTCCCGACAGCGCGCCCACCAGTGCGAAGCGGGCACCCCGTCGCGCGACGCGCACAGCCGCGGTCAGCTGCTCACCGCCGACGGTGTCCAGCAGCACGTCGATGCCGTCCGGCGCCGCCGCGGCCAGCTGCTCGTCGAAGGGCCGGGCTCCCGGCACCACGACCGCGTCGTAGCCCAGCTCAGCCCGAAGCCGCTCAGCCTTGTGCGGCGACCGAGTGCTCCCGATGACCTTCGTGGCGCCCAGCAGACGTGCGACGGGGCCCGCCAGCGTACCCACGGCTCCCGCCGCGCCCGTGACGAACACCGTGTCGCCGGGGCGGACGTCGGCGAGCCGGGTCAGTGCTCCGTAAGCGGCCGACCCGGACGACAGGTGGGCCACCGGGTCGGGCAGCACATCGCTCAGCGGAGTGCAGTCGGCCGCTGCCACCAGCGCGTGCTCGCGCCACCCGAGCAGATGCGTGACCATGTCTCCAGGGCGCAACGGACCACCGGGCGCGGCCGCGACGACCTCACCGACCGCGGGACCGAACAGCGTGTCACCGGCGTGGATGCGGGGCAGCGGTACGCCGTCCGCCTGGCCGCCGATCAGAGTGCGCAGCCCGGGGAACACGAGGAAGTACCGGTTGCGGACGACGACTTGTCCCGGACTGGGGACGGGAACCGGCTTCTGCTGAATCGTGAAGTGCTCGGGCCCGGGCAGCCCGGCGGGCAGGTCGGCCAACAGGATCTCGCGGGACGTGAAGGGCAGGACAGCGGCCATGTCGGGGCTCCTGAACGGGTTCGAGGATGAGCGCGGTCTGTGACGGCCGGAGCCGATCCGGCTGCCGGCGCGCAGACGCTAACCCCTGACGCGCGCGTCAAGGGCAAGGCAGTTGCGGCCACCCGGGACCAAGGAGCGACTCCGCTGCAGCCGCGGTACGTTCGCCTGAAGCCGCGGGAACTGAACGATGCCCGCGTCCGACTCGTAAAGAGGGAGCAGGTTCGGCCAGGTAGGACGTGGCGATGGTGCGCATGCGGGGGCGAGGGGAGAGATCCTCGGGCTGCATGGCAGCATCGCGTGCCGTGAGTGTGTCCCTGGCGGTACGGAGTCTGCGCGCGGCGGTGTTCGCCGTGCTCTGCGTGCTGCTCGCGGCCGGGGGACATGTGCTGGCCGCGGGCGTGGCGCCGCCGGTGTGGGTGCAGGTCGCGGGGGCTCTTCCGGTTTTCGTGGTCGGCTGTCTGCTGGGCGGGCGGGAGCGGTCGCTGGTCGGAATCGGTGGCGGGACGCTGGCGTCCCAAGGCGAGCTGCACCTTGCCTTCGACGCCGCTCGGCCGCACGCCGTGATGATCATGCATGGGATGCGGATGTCCCACTCCCATGCGCTGACCCCCCATGCCACCGCCGCCCATATCGGGGCGGCCCTGGTGCTGACCTGGTGGCTGCGGCGCGGTGAGGTCGCGCTGTGGTCGCTGCTGCGGTGGGCGGTCGCGTTCGTGCCGGGGCTCGCTGCCTGGTGGCAGGTGGTGAGGGGGTTCCGGGGCGTTCTGGGTGCGCCGGATCCGCTGCGCGGGGCTGTCGACGGAGCGTGGTCGCCGCGGCAGGTGCGGCTGCGGTACGCCGTGCACCGGCGAGGGCCGCCGACGGGGACGTCGTACGCGATCTGACCTCCCTTCCTCCCTCAGTACGGAGATCCACTCAGCTATGTCCTCGACCCGCACCATCACCCTGCGCCGGGCCGGCGCCGTCGCCGCCCTCGCCGCCGCCGGAGTCCTCACCGCGGCCGGTGTCGCTTCCGCGCACGTCACCGTCCACCCCGAGAGTTACGCGAAGGGCGCCACGGACGGCGTCCTGACCTTCCGTGTCCCCAACGAGGCGGACACGGCCACCACCAAGGTCCAGGTCTTCCTGCCGACCGACCACCCCCTCCTCGGCGTGCTCGTCTCGCCGCAGGACGGCTGGACCGCCAAGGTCACGAACACGAAGCTCAAGACGCCGGTCAAGACCGACGACGGCACCATCACCGACGCCGTCTCCGAGATCACCTGGACGGGAGGGAAGATCGGCGCCGGACAGTTCGAGGACTTCGACGTGGCCTTCGGTCAGCTGCCCGACGACACCGACCAGCTGACCTTCAAGGCCCTCCAGACGTACTCCGACGGCAAGACCGTCCGCTGGATCGAGGCGGCGGCCCCCGGCGACGAGGAGCCGGAGAACCCGGCGCCGGTCGTCAAGCTCACCGCGAAGGACGCGGAGGGAACGGCTGAGGACAGCGCCTCCACCCCGGCCGCCTCGGCGGCCACGAAGAGTTCCGGCAAGTCCACGGCGACGGCGTCCAGCAGCGACTCGACCGCCCGTGGGCTCGGTGTCGCCGGGCTGGTCGTGGGCGTGCTGGGGCTGGCGGCGGCGGTGTTCGCCGTCGTCCGTAGCCGTTCCGCGGGATCCCGGGCCGAGTAGGCCGGTGGTGGCCCTGCCGTCGGACAGCCGGCGGCAGGGCCGTCCGGTCCGTCTTCCGCGGGGCGTGTGAGACGACCGCCCCCTGATGTGATGCGCGCCACACCATTGCTTCGGAACCCGGCCGGTAGCCCGTCCGACTTCTGGATCGGTACGGCGCGATCCGAGTGACGTCGTACGACGTGACCTGGAGACGCGGTTGATGGACGAGTCCCAACAATCCTCCTTGAGCGGCGCGGGCGCGGTCCTGCGGAAAGCGGCACCCCCGCCCGCGCTCTGCGGCTTCCTCCTGCTGCTGGTCCTGATCTTCACGGTGTCCTACGCCGTGGGTGTCGGCGCCGGCCCTGTCGCACCCGGTATGCACGGCAGCGGCACGAGCCGCGACGGCGGCGACGGTGGTGGTGGCGGAGGCGCGGACGACATGGGGGACATGGAAGACATGCAGGGGGGACACGGCTGATGGGTACCGAACCGTTGACCGTCCTGGTGACGACCGATCTGACCGTCGGCGGCATGACCTGCGCCGCGTGCGTGACCCGGGTCGAGAAGAGACTCGGCAAGCTGGACGGGGTCACCGCGACCGTCAATCTGGCCACCGGGATGGCTCGTGTGAGTCATCCGGCGGGTATCAGCCCGGACGAACTCGTCGCGACCGTCGAGAACGCCGGATACACGGCCGCGCTGCCCGAGCCGCCCAAGAAGCGGAAGCCCGCGGACGACGGCGACGAGTCCGAGGACACCCGGCAGGAGCGGGACCGGCTGGTCGTCACGGCCGTCCTCGCGCTGCCCGTGCTGATCCTGTCGATGGTGCCCGCCCTCCAGTTCCGCAACTGGCAGTGGCTGTGCTTCGCGCTCGCCGCGCCCGTCGCCGTGTGGGGCGCCTGGCCGTTCCACGTGCGGGCGGTCCGGGGGCTGCGGCACTCGGCGGCGACCATGGACACGCTGGTGTCGCTGGGCGTGGTGGCGTCCTTCGCGTGGTCGTCGTACGCGCTCTTCCTCGGAGGCGCCGGCGATCCCTGGATGCGGATGCCGTTCACCCTCGTGCCTGCCGTCTCGGACGATGTCGCGCACATCTACCTCGAAGCAGCCGTCGGTGTACCGCTGTTCGTGCTCGCCGGGCGGTTCCTGGAGGCGCGGGCGCGGCACGGGACGGGGGAGGCGCTGCGGTCGCTGGCCCGGCTCGCGGCCAAGGAGGTGTCCGTACGGGAGGACGGAGGCTCCGAACGGCTCCTCCCCATCGAGGAGTTGAGGGCGGGGCAGGCTTTCGTCGTGCGGCCGGGGGAGCGGGTTGCCACCGACGGGCAGGTGGTGGAGGGCAGTTCGGCGGTGGATCTGTCCCTGGTCACCGGCGAGAGCGAGCCCGTGGAGGTCGGACCGGGCTCGGCGGTGGTCGGCGGGGCCGTCAATGCCGGCGGGCTGCTGCTCGTACGGGCGACCGCTGTCGGCGCGGACACGCAGCTCGCCCGGATCACCCGGCTGGTGACCGAGGCACAGGCCGGGAAGGCGCGGGCGCAGCGGCTGGCCGACTCGGTGGCCGGTGTCTTCGTGCCGGTCGTGCTCGCGCTGGCCGTCACCGCGCTGGGGTTCTGGCTGGGTGCCGGGGCCGATCCGCAGGCGGCGATCACCGCGTGCGTCGCTGTCCTGGTGGTGGCGTGCCCGTGTGCGCTGGGTCTCGCGACCCCGACCGCACTGATGGCCGCCACGGGCCGGGGTGCCCAGTCGGGTGTCCTGGTCACCGGGCCGCAGGCGCTGGAGGGGCTTCAGCATCTCGACGCCGTGGTGCTCGACAAGACCGGCACGCTCACCTCCGGCCACATGACCGTCGCCCGGGTCACCGCCGTACCGGACGCGCTCGGGAGCGATACGGTGCTGCGGCTGGCCGGAGCTGTGGAACAGGGCTCGGAGCACCCGCTCGGCCGGGCCGTCTCCGCGTACGCGCGGCGGGAGTCCGGCGACCAGCCGCTGCCGGACGTGAGCGAGTTCAGCGCGTTGCCCGGGCGCGGAGTGCTAGGGCGCGTCGAGGGGCGGCTGGTCGAAGTCCTCGCGCCCGACGACGACGTGCCCGCCGCACTCGCGGATGCCCTGACCGGGGCCGAGTCCGCCGCTCGTACGCCCGTAGTGGTCCGTGTGGACGGTACGGTCGAGGCTTTGATCGAGGTCGGGGACGTCGTACGGCCCGGAAGTTACCGTGCGGTCGACCGGCTGCGCCGGCTCGGCGTACGGCCCGTGCTCGCCACCGGTGACCGCGAGGCGCCGGCCCGGGCCGTGGCCCGGGCGCTCGGCATCGAGGAGGTGCACGCCCGCTGCACGCCCGAGGGCAAGGCCGACCTCGTACGGGACTTGCGTGAGCAGGGCTACCGGGTCGCGGTCGTCGGTGACGGGGTGAACGACGCCGCCGCGCTGGCCGGTGCCGATCTCGGGATCGCCATGGGCACCGGTACGGACGTGGCCATCGGCGCGGCCGACGTCACGCTGGTGCGCGGCGACATCGAGGCCCTCGCGGACGCGGTCCGGCTGGCCCGGCGCACCCTGGGCACGATCCGCGCCAACCTGGTGTGGGCCTTCGGCTACAACGTCGTCACCGTCCCGCTGGCGATGGTCGGCCTGCTCAACCCGATGCTCGCCGCGGCGGCCATGTCGGCCAGCTCGGTGCTGGTCGTCGCCAACAGCCTGCGGCTGTGCGCCTGGCAGCCCTCGACCTCGACATCGGCCGCCGCCTTCCGGAGGCCTACCCGATGACCGGACAGCGCCCGTGGCGGCCGACCCGCCGCCGGCTCACCGACACGCTGCTCGCCGCGCTCGCGCCCGTCGCCGCGTGCGGCCTGGCGCTCGGCGGGCTGAGCACCTGGACCGCCTACGGCAACGCCGGCAGCCCGGCCCGGATCAAGGTAGCCGACGGCAAGGTGCTCCTGCCGTCCGGCGACACCCCGGACACGGCGGCCTTCTTCCGGATCAGCAACAGCGGAGGCTCGGCCGACCGGCTGCTGAAGGTGACCGCCGCCGAGGCCGGCGAAGGCACGCCCACCCTGAGCCGGCATGTCATGACCAGCGGCAACTCGGCCACGGGTCAGCCGGTGGCCTCCGTCACCGTCCGGGCCGGCGAAAGCCTCGCCATGTCACCGGACGGCCTCGACGTCTTGGTCCCGGCGAAGAAGGACTGGCGGTCCGGCGACCTGGTCGCGTTCACCCTGCACTTCGAGCGCAGCGGGGCTGTGAAGTCCCTTGCGGTGGTGGTCCGTCCGGGCCAGGGCAGCGTATGACGCCTCGTCGGTAGATGGTGTCCACAACTGCCGCCGCAACAAGGGAAATCGATCCGAAAAAGCCGGGAACTCGAGCTCACCCGCGACCGACTACTAGTCCGACAGTACAGCTCGGCACCCGGCTGACCCCCACACGAGTGCTCTCCATCGACCTCTCCGGAGAACCGCGTGACACCAGAGATAGAGAACGCCTTCGCTGTGATCAGAGCCGAGTTCGGTACGGAATCGATCACTCGGGTCGAGCAGATGCTGGAGCCGGGCGGCGGGGGCGAACGGCATCCGCTGCAGAAGGCAGCCAAGTGGATCATGCCGGGGCTCTCTCCGACTCCCTGGCACGATCCCTACGCCTACGACGAGATCGCCCCCGTCGTGCACGCACTGGAGGCCGATCATCAGGCGATCAGGGAAGAGCTGAACGTCGCCTGGGCGGCGCGCCGGGAGGCGTTCTCGGACTACGAGCACTACCTGACGCGGCAGGAGAACTGGCAGGCCCTTTATCTCTTCCGCGAAGGAGGTCTTGTCGAGGAGTCCGCCGTCACGGTCCCGACCGCCTATCGGCTCTTGAAAGGCGTCGCCGTCGACACGGAGAAGATCTGCCCTCTCCTGGAATGCCATTTCTCCACCCTGTTGCCAGGCGCCGCCATCGGCCCCCACTGCGATCTGTGGAACTTCAGCATCAACCTCCATCTCGCCGTGGACATCCCCGACGGGTGCAGCATCACCGTTGCCGGGGAGACACGTTCCTGGGAGGAGGGCAAGTGTCTGCTCTTCGACTACTCCTTTGAGCACGAGGCGCGCAACGCGGGCACCCGACCACGAACCTGCCTGCTCATCGACCTCTGGCATCCGGAGACGACCATTCCGGAGCGCCGGGCGCTGGTGGCCCTCATCACCGAGATCCGCCGGCTCATGGGGGAGGGGTGACCCGACGGTAAGAACTCGGGAAAACAGTGGCCCGGATAAATCCTTGAAATAGTCTCAAACTTTATCCGGTATCGCTGATGTGTCATTCCCGGCAGTCTTCGACTGCCGGGTCGGAGTGCTGCCCAGATATTCCATGACGGTTTATACCGGTCGAGAAGCCCGGCATTCCCAACCCGGATTCCGGCTGCTACGGTGACGGAAAATGATCGGCCTTCCGGAATTCTCTTCCATGGAATTTCGGATACCTGTGATTCTGAGGGGGTGATGGTTGATGTCCCTGTTGGTTCTGGCGTTGGGGCAGCTCGTCATCTCGCTCGACTACAACATCGTGTACGTCGCTCTGCCGGACATCGGCGCGGGGCTGAGCTTCTCCGACCACGATCTGCAGTGGGTGGTCAGCGCCTATGTCGTGGCCACCGGAGGCTTCCTGCTGCTGGGCGGCCGGGCCGCCGACCTGCTGGGCCGGCGCCGGATGTTCGTCCTGGCGGCGCTGCTGTACGCGGGGTCGTCCCTCGTGGGCGGTCTGTCGGAGACGCCGGGGGTACTGGTCGCCGTGCGGGCGGTACAGGGTCTCGGCGGGTCGTTGCTGTTCCCGGCGACGCTGTCCCTGATCAACACCCTGTACGACGAAGGGCCCGCTCGGAACCGGGCCTTGGCGGTGTGGGGTGCGGCGGGGGCCGGTGGGCTCTGCTTCGGGTCCCTGCTCGGCGGGGTTCTGGTGGAGGCGTTCGGCTGGCCGTCGGTGTTCTTCGTCAACGTGCCGATCGCGGGGTCCCTCGCGGTGGCGGGGTGGCTTCTCTTCCCGCCGGACGGGCCGTGGGACCGTACGCGGCGCTTCGACGTGGCGGGCGCGCTCACCGCCACAGGCGGGATCACCCTCCTGGTGTTCTTGCTGGTGCGGGCTCCGGCTGAGGGCTGGACCACGCCCGCGGCCCTCACCAGCGCGGCACTCTCCGTCGGCCTGCTGGTGCTCTTCGCCGTCGTCGAGCGGCGATCCCGTGAACCGCTGGTACCGGCACGGCTGTTCGCGCACCGAGGGTTGCTGCTGGCGATGGGGGTGACCGCCCTGTTCAGTGCCACGTTCAGCTCGGTGCCGTACTTCCTCACCCTGTACTTCCAGACCGTCCACGGCTACAGCGCGGTCGCGACGGGGCTCGCGTTCCTCGTGCCCGCCGTGGTGGTCGCGGTGGGCACGCAGGCCGGGGAGCGTGCCGTGTCCGCCTTCGGGATGCGCCGCATGTTGGTGGGTGGGATGGGGTTGGGCGCCGCAGGGGCCGCGGCCCTCGGCATGGCGCTCACCTCGGACGGCTCGTATCCGAGACTCCTGCCGGGGATCGTGCTGCTGGGACTGGGCCAGGGGGCCGCGTGGACGGGGATGTGGATCGCCGCGTCCGCCGGGGTGGCCCCCGGTGACCAGGGCGTGGCGTCCGGGCTGGCGTCGACCACGCTGCAGGTGGGCGGCGCTGTGGGCCTCGCGGTCCTGGTCGCGTTCGCGGGCGGTGTCGGGCAGGGTGCCTCCGGACCCGCCCTGCTCGACGGCATCCGTGCCGCTGTCTTCGCGATAGCGGGCGGTATCGGCTGCGGCGCGCTCGCACTCCTCGTACTCCGCGTACGTCGCAGGATCACGAGTCCGTAGGCCCCTCTTCCTTCCACCTCTCACGTCCCGTCCGTCCTCCGTCATGCCTGGAGTGCCCGCATGATTCCCACTGCTACCGGCTCCTTCGTTCCTCCGGCCGCCGTCCTGTGCGGGCTGGCCGGATGGGTGCCGTCCCGGGTGGTGACCAACGAGCACCTCGCGCGGCGGCTCGACACCGACGACGCGTGGATCCGCACCCGGACCGGGATCCGCCGACGGCACGTCGTCGACACCGGGCAGGCGACCTCCGACCTGGCCGTCGAAGCCGGCCGCCGGGCCCTCGCCTCGTCCGGCATGGACAAGGCCGATGCCGTCCTCGTCGCCACGACGACCCCGGACCGCACCTGCCCGGCCACCGCCCCCGCTGTCGCCGCGCGGCTCGGCCTCGCGGGTGCGGCCGCCTTCGACATCAGCGCCGTGTGCACCGGGTTCGTCTACGGGCTCGCCTCGGCCGCCGGGCTGATCGCGGCCGGTGTGGCCGTACGGGTCCTGCTCATCGGTGCCGACACCTACTCCACGATCGTGGACCCGCTGGACCGGGCCAACGCGATCATCTTCGGAGACGGCGCCGGAGCCGTCGTCCTGCGCGCCGGCCACCCCGACGAGCCCGGCGCGGTCGGGCACTTCGACCTCGGCAGCGACGGCGCTCACGAGGACCTGATCACGGTCGCGGCCGGCGGCTCCCGACAGCGCTCCCTGCCGGGCGAACCCAGCCGCGAGGAGCGGCACTTCGCCATGCGCGGCAAGGAGGTCTACCGCCACGCGGTGACCCGCATGACCGAGTCGGCGCGGGCCATCCTGGACCGGGCCGGCTGGAAGATCGAGGACGTCGACCACTTCGTACCCCACCAGGCCAACCTGCGGATCCTTCACTCGGTGGCCGACGACCTCGGGCTCCCGCGCGAGCGGTGCGTGACCCATGTCGAGTCCGTCGGCAACACGGGTGCCGCGTCCATCCCGCTCGCCCTCGCCGACGCGACCGCCCGTCAGGCGGTCCGGCCCGGTGACCGGCTTCTGCTCACCGCCTTCGGAGGCGGCCTCACCTGGGGCTCCTCTCTCCTGACCTGGCCTTCCTCGCTCCCTCGACAAGAACGGACGACGTCATGAGCACCACCTACGAGCAACTCGCCGGCATCCTCGCGCGACTCCACGACGCCCCAGCCGACAGGATCCGCCCCGACGCGACCCTCGGTGAACTGGATGTCGACTCGCTGACGACGGTCGAGATCAGCATCCGCATCGAGCGCGACCTCGGCGTGGCCGTCGGCGACGACGAACTCCAGCCCGACCTCACCCTCGGCGACGTCGTCGGACTCATCGACGCCCGCCGGGCGACCGTCTGAACCCACGGAAGGACCCACACGCCATGCAGATCAAGGACCAGCCGGGCAGGGCGATCGGCGCCGCGGTCGAGGGCTTCGACCACACCACCGCCTCGGACGCCGACGTCGCGGCGCTCAAGAACACCGTCTACACGAAGAAGATCGCCGTCCTGAAGGGCCAGGACCTCTCTCCCCAGGAGTTCCTCGCACTGGGCAAGCGGCTCGGCCGCCCGGAGACGTACTACGAGCCGATGTACAAGCACCCGGAGGTTCCGGAGATATTCGTCTCCTCCAACGTACCGAAGGACGGAAAGCAGATCGGCGTACCGAAGACCGGGAAGTTCTGGCACGCCGACTACCAGTTCATGCCGGACCCCTTCGGTATCACCCTGATCTACCCTCAGGTCATTCCGCGGAGGAACCGCGGCACGTACTTCATCGACATGGGCCGGGCGTACGAGAAGCTGCCCGCGGGACTGAAGAAGGAGATCGCCGGAACGTCCTGCAGACACTCGGTGCGTAAGTACTTCAAGATACGGCCGCACGACGTCTACCGCCCCCTCTCCGAGATCATCGAGGAGGTCGAGCGAAAGACCCCGGCCGTTCTCCAGCCGACCACCTTCACCCACCCCATGACCGGCGAGACGGTCCTCTACATCAGCGAGGGATTCACCGTCGGCATCGAGGACCAGGACGGCAACCCGCTCGACGAGGAGCTGCTCAAGCGGCTCTTCGAGGCCACCGGCCAGCTCGACGAGACCTTCGAGCACGAAGGCATCCACCTGCAGAACTTCGAGCAGGGTGACCTGCTGGTATGGGACAACCGCAGCCTCGTCCACCGCGCCCGGCACACGACCACCCCCGAGCCGGCCGTCTCCTACCGCGTCACCGTGCACGACGAACGCAAGCTGCACGACGGGATCAAGGCGGTATGACGGACGAAGCCCTCTTGACGCGGGTGCTGATGCCGTACAAGGACCACTGCACATACCTGCGTTCGGCCGTCGTGACCGAGGGCGACGCCGGACGAGTCGCCGCACGCTGCGAGTTCGAGATCCCCGAATCGTGCTACATCGACGACACCGGCCATCTGAATTCCGTCGAGGCGAACATCTGCTACAACCAGATGATGTATTACCTCGTGGCCAAGTCCGTACAGGAAGGGCTGGGTACGGGTTTCGAGTCCTGGACGCTGGACGACTTCTGGGAACGCCAGCTTCCGGACATTCTCATCGCCCGTTTCTCATCGAATTTCCGACGTCCGGTCAATCCCCGTGCCTTCTTCGGGGAGTTGGAGTTCCGGTCCGTCACCCGACGCGCTCCGGCCGGCGGCAGCCCCTTCCTGCATGCCGAGACCGCCTTCCGCTACTGGGACGCCGAGTCGGGCCGGTGCGACGGCGAGGCGACTCTGGCGTTCGTCAACGTCCCCTGACCCGAGGCGAGAGATCCATGACTACGGACAGGCTCCACCACCCGCAGCTCCAGACGCTCGTGCAGACCACGAGCTTCCACGCGCGGCACCAGCCCGCCACCCCCGCGGTCCTCTGCGAGGGCCGCACCCTGACGTACGAGCAGCTGCACCGCGAGAGCAACCGCGTCGCCCACGCCGTCCAGGCCGCCGGACTCTCCCCGGGCGACCGTGTCGCGTACCTCGGCAAGGCGTCCGAGCACTACTACGAGATCCTCTTCGCCTGCGCCAAGAGCGGCACCGTCCTCGTCCCCGTCAACTGGCGGCTCACCGCCCCCGAGGTCAGCCACATCCTCCAGGACTCCGGAACCCGACTCCTCTTCCTGGAGGCCGAGTTCGCGCCGATCGTCGAGAAGATGCCGACCGCGCCCCCGGAGACGGTCGTCGCGCTCGGCGAGTCCTTTTCCGCCTGGAAGGCACCCCACCCCGACACCGACCTGCCGGAAACGGCCACCCCGGAAACCCCGGTCGCCCAGCTCTACACCAGCGGCACCACCGGACTGCCCAAGGGAGTCGTGCTCGCCCACCGCAGCTTCTTCGCGATCCGTGACGCCCTGGCCGGCGAGGACCTGGACTGGATCGACTGGCGGGCAGGCGACATCGCGCTGGTCGGCATCCCCGGATTCCACATCGGCGGCCTGTGGTGGGCCACACAGAACTTCAACGCCGGAACGACCGTTGTGGCGATGCGCGCCTTCGTCGCCCGCCAGGCCGTCGACCTCATCCGCGACCTCGGCATCACCACCGCCTGCGTCGTCCCCGCCATGCTCCGCATGATGCTGACCGAACCCGGCGTCGGCGCCGAGGACTTCGCCACCCTGCGCAAGACGGTCTACGGCGGGTCCCCGATCTCCGAGGCGCTGCTGGAGGAGAGCCTCGCCGTCCTCGACTGTGAGTTCGCCCAGATCTACGGCCTCACCGAGACCGGCAACACCGCCGTGTGCCTGCCCCCGGCCGCCCATGTACCCGGCGGACCCCTCATGCAGGCCGCGGGCCGCCCCTACCCGGGCGTGCGCAGCAAGGTGGTCGACGGCGAAGGGCGCGAACTGCCGCCCGGCGCGGTCGGCGAGGTGTGCCTGTCCACGCCCGCCCACATGGTCGAGTACTGGGGACTGCCCGACAAGACCGCCGAAACCCTCGTCGACGGCTGGATCCACACCGGGGACGCCGGGTACGTCGACGAGGACGGCTACGTCTTCATCCGCGACCGCATCAAGGACGCCATCCTCGTCGCCGGTGAGAACGTCTACCCGGCCGAGATCGAGAACGTACTGGAGCATCACCCACGCGTCGCGGAGGCCGTGGTCGTCGGCGCCCCCGACGAACGCTGGGGCGAGTACGTGCACGCCTTCGTCGTCCCCGCTCCCGGGCAGCGGCCCAGCCCCAGGGACCTGCACACCTTCCTCGTCCCACGGCTGGCGAGTTTCAAGCTCCCCGCCCGGTACGAGCTCATCGACAGCGTTCCGCGCAACCCCAGCGGAAAGATCCTGCGCCGGGAACTGCGCGACCGCTTCTGGGGCGACTCCGCACGCAAGGTCAACTGACCCTCTACCAGGCCCTATCGAGAGAGAACGACATGCCTGCTCCCCTCACGCCGGAGGGCTTCCGCGCGGACCTGGCGGAATTCCTGTACCAGCGGCCCGACGAAGTCGACCTCGAAGGGAACCCCGTAGACGCGGGACTGGACTCCCTGCGCATCGTCACCCTCATGGAGCGGTGGCGGGCGACCGGTGCGGACGTGACCTTCGTCGAACTCGCCGAGTGCACCTCGTTCGCCCAGTGGTGGCGGCTGCTCTCCGCACGGCGAGAGGGCAACACGTGACCGCGCGCCGTCCGCTGCTGGCCGCCCAGGAAGGCATCTGGACCGGCCAGCAGCTCGACCCGGACAGCCCCGCCTACAACACGGCCGAGTACGTGCGCATCGACGGACCGGTGGACCCGGCCGTCTTCGACGCGGCCCTGCACCACGTGGTCACGGAGACGGAGGCACTGAACGTCGCGTACGTCGCCGACGGCCAAGGCCGGCCCTGGCAGACGGCCGCCCCGGCCGGCGACTGGCGCCTGCACACGGCCGACCTCACCACCGACCCCGATCCATACGCGGCGGCCCTGGCCTGGATGGACCGGGACATGGCCCGCCCGGTCGACCTCGGCAGCGGCCCCGTCTTCGGCCACGCCCTGCTGCGGATCGCACCGGAGGAGTTCCTGTGGTACCACAGGGTGCACCACATAGCCCTCGACGGCTTCGGCCTGTCATTGGTCGCGCGCCGGGTCGCCCAGGTGTACACCGCCCTGATGGCGGGCGAGCCGGCGGGAGACAGCGGATTCGGCACCCTGGCTTCCGTCCGGGAGGAGGAACGCGCCTACCGGGAGTCGTCCCGCTTCGCCGAGGACCGCGCCTATTGGGTGGACCGGTACGCGGACCGGCCACCGGTCCCCACCCCGGCCGGCCGTACGGCCCTGCCCGCTCGCACCTTCCACCGGCGGGTGGCGGACCTCGACGCGGCGCAGACCAAGACCCTGCGCTCCGTTGCCCGCGATCTCGAAGTCACCTGGTCCGAAGTCCTGTTGGCCGTGACCGCGGCCCACGTGCACCACGCGACCGGAGCACCGGAGATCGTCCTCAGCCTGCCGGCGATGGGCCGCCTCGGGTCCGTCTCGCTGCGCGTGCCCTGCATGGTGCGCAACATCCTGCCCCTGCGCGTCACCGTCACCGCGTCGGACAGCCTGTGCGACCTCGCGGCCCGGATCTCGGCCGAACTCCGCGCCGGACTGCCGCACCAGCGCTACCGCTACGAACAACTGCGACGCGACCTCAAGCTCGTCGGCGGACAGCGCCGACTGTCCGGCCCGGGCGTCAACATCATGCCCTTCGAGTACGACCTGCGCTTCGCCGGCCACCGCAGCACGGTCCACAACGTCTCGGCCGGCCCCGTCGACGACCTGTCCGTCAACGTCTACGACCGCTCCGAGGGCGCGGGCCTGCGCATCGCCGTGGACGCCAATCCCGACCTCTACGACGAGGTGGACGTCGCCGCATTCCAGGAGGGACTGCTCTCCCTGCTCCGCGCTGCCGTAGCCGCCCCCGACCGGCCGCTCGGCGAACTCCGCGCACGCGAACGCGTCCCCGTCCTGGACGGGGGACCGCTGCCCGGCCCCGCACGCCCGGTCCTCGGCCTGATCGCCGGCCATGCCGCCCGGCGCGGCGGATCCGTCGCCGTCGAGCACGACGGCGACAGCATCACCTACGCGCACCTGTTCGGCGCGGCACGTGATCTCGCCCGCCGCCTGGCCGCCCGTCAGATCGGCCGCGGCGACCTGGTGACCGTCGCCCTGCCCCGCGGCATCGAGGCGATCACCGCCGTCCTCGGCGTCCTGCTCTCCGGCGCCGCCTACAGCCCGCTCGACCCGACGGCACCGCCCACCCGCCGGGCACAACTGCTGGACAACACCCGGCCCGCCCTCGTCGTCACCACCAGCGCCCGCGCCGGGGACTTCGCGGACCACGTCGTACTCCTGCTCGACAGGCCGGATCCCGAGCCCGGCACACCCCAGCCGACGGCACCCGCGCCGGAGGACCTCGCCTACGTCCTCCACACCTCGGGCTCCACCGGACGGCCCAAGGGCGTCGAGATCGGCCACCGCGCCCTCGCACACTTCGTCGCCGGCGCCACGTACCGCTACGGCCTCCACCGTAAGGACCGCGTCCTGCAGTTCGCCCCACTGCACTTCGACACCAGCGTCGAGGAAATCTTCCTCACCCTGTGCGCGGGCGCCACACTCGTCGTCCGTAGCGACGACATGACCGACTCGATCCCCGACTTCCTGGACGCCTGCGCACGGCTGCGCATCAGTTTCCTCGACCTGCCCACCGCCTACTGGCACGAGGTGGCCTACGCCGTCTCGACCGGCGCCGCCACCTTGCCCCCCGAGGTGCGGACCGTTGTCATCGGCGGCGAGGCGGCCCTCCCGGAGCGGGTCGACCGCTGGCGCGAGGCCGTCGGCACGTCGGTGCGGCTGCTGAACACCTACGGCCCGACCGAGACCACCGTGGTCGCCACCGTCGCGGACCTCCACGACCCCGCCCTCGCTGCCGGAGACGTACCCATAGGGCTCCCGCTGCCCGGTACCCGCGCCGCGGTCGTCGACGGCGAACTCCACCTCCTGGGCGACAACCTGGCCGACGGCTACCGGGGAGACCGGGTCCCGGACGCCTCCCGCTTCGCGCCCCTCGACCTGCTGCCCGGAGCGCCCCGCGCCTACCGCACCGGTGACCTGGTGCGGCTCGGCGACGACGGCCGACTGCGCTACCTGGGCCGCTCGGACACCGAGTTCAAGATCAGCGGACATCGCGTGCACCCCGCCGAGATCGAGAGTGCCCTCCTGTCCCACCCGGGAGTCCGCGACGCCGCCGTCGCAGGACAGGTGCTGGAGGACGGGACACGGCGCCCGGTCGCGTACGTCGTGCCCGACGGGCCGGTCCCGGACGTGGCCGTGCTCAGGGACCACCTCCGGCTGACGCTGCCGGCGGCGATGATCCCGTCAGCCGTCGAGTTCCTGCACGACCTGCCCCGGACGAGTTCGGGAAAGACCGACAGAAAAGCACTCGCGGTGCCCGTGCCCCCTGCCGAAACTGCCGACTCCGGCGACGAGTTGGAGCGCGTCATCGCCGCCGTCTGGCAACAGGTGCTCGGCCTGGCCGCCGTCTCCGCGCAGGACGACGTGTTCGACCTGGGCGCCCAGTCGCTCCAGGTCATCCAGGTCGCCAACCGCCTCGGCGCCGAACTGCGCCGAGACGTGAAGGTCGCCTGGCTCTTCCAGCACCCGACCTCGGCGCAACTGGCGGGGTTCCTTGGGCAGGAGACGCGGCCGGGACCCCCCGGCCTTCCACCGACCCTGCTCGCCGACACGGTCCTCGACCCGGACATCCGCCCGGGCCACGGCCCCGGGCCGGGCGGCACACCGGACAGGATCCTGCTCACCGGCGCCACCGGCTTCGTCGGCGTCCATCTGCTGGCCGAACTCCTGACGAGCACCGGCGCGGAGGTGGTCTGCACGGTCCGCGTGCCAAGCCCAGCCGAGGCCGCCACCCGCATCCACCAAGCCCTCGAATCCCACCTGATCCCTCTCTGCGACGAGGCGCGCGGACGCGTAACAGCCGTTCCAGCGGATCTCGCCCGCCCTCACCTCGGCCTGGACGAGGCGCTCTTCACCGAACTCGCCCGCACCTGCGGCGCGATCTTCCACAACGGCGCGACCGTCAGCATCATGCGCGACTACGTCACCCTGCGCGCCGCCAACACCGACTCCACAAGGGACCTGTTGCGCATGGCGGCCGTGCGCTCGATCCCCCTGCACTTCGTCTCGACTCTCTCCGTCGCCCCACCGCTCGCCCTCAGCCCCGAGGTCCCTGAGGCGTTCCTCCCGCTCCACCCCGGACTGCGCTACGGCTACCAGCAGTCGAAGTGGGCGTCCGAGCGCCTGCTGGAACAGGCCTCCGAGCGGGGCCTGCCCGTCACCGTGCACCGGCTCGGCCGCATAGTCGGCCCGCGCTCCACCGGTTACGTGAACGAACGGGACTTCCTGTGGAGCGCGCTGCGCGCGGGCATCCCCGCGGGCGTCGTCCCCGACCTGTTCGAGGAAGAGACCTGGACACCGGTCGACCACGCCGCCCAGACCCTCGTCCATCTCTGCCTCGGACAGCGCACGCCGAACGCCGTCGTCTTCAACCACGCGGCCACCACCCCGGTACGGCTGAGCGACCTCTACACCTGGCTGAAGGAGTACGGCTACCCGCTGCGGCGCATGCCGTCGGCCCAGTGGCGAGCCGAGGTGCCGCGGACCTCCGGCGTGGCGGCGACCACGCTCGCCTTCTTGGAGTCCTGGGACGCCGACGTCGACGCCGACATCGAGACCGGACCCGACCTGCGTCTGGGACGCATCCGCTGCGACAACGTCATGGACGGTCTGCACGGCAGCGGCATCACATCTCCGCCCGTCGACCGGGACCTCGTCTTCCGCTACCTCGACCACTGCGTCAGCACCGGAGCACTGCCCGCCCCGACCCATAGACAGAGGCATCTCGCAACTCCCGCACATTAGTTGGGAGTCCGCCGGAACTCACGGGCGCCACCCCCCGACTACTGCAACAGAGCCCGTCCCCTCACGAGCACCCCGCACCAAGGAGCCCCGCATGTCGAAGAAACGGCCGGTCGCCCTCGCCCTGGCCGGCACCCTCTGTCTGCTCACCACGGCATGCGGCTCCTCCACGGACGAAGCCGACGACGCGGGCGGCAAGGCGGCGGCAGCCGCCGCGAAGTCCGGCTACCCGGTGACCCTGGAGAACTGCGGGGAGTCCGAGAAGTTCACCGAGGAGCCCAGCCGTGTGGTCGTCATGAACGGCGCCTCGGTCGCCGAGGTCTCCACGCTGCTCTCCCTCGGTCTCGGCGACCGCGTCGTCGCCAATCAGCAGAGCTACGGCATGTCGGAGGTCCCCGGCCGCGTCCAGGCCATCAAGAAACTGCCCACCGGCGACGTCAAGCAGAACGACGCCTACGACATCCCACGTGAGGCCATGATCGGGCTGCGCCCCGACCTGGTGCTGTCCACGACCTCCTACGGCTTCGACGCCAAGAACGGCTTCGCCACCCGGGACCAGCTCAAGGAGGTCGGCGCCAACACCTACGTCTCCCCGCAGGGCTGCGACCAGGACACATCCAAGATGACCATCGCCGACAGCTACACCCTGCTGCGCGACATGGGCAAGATCTTCGACGTCAGCGCCCGCGCCGAGAAACTGATCGCCGCCTCCGAGAAGCACATCGCCGACGTCTCCGCCAAGGTCGAGGGCGAGAAGCAGCCCAAGGTCATGGTGCTCTTCTCCAACATGGCCATGGGCGGCAACGACTTCAGCTCGGTCGTCGCCAAGGGCATCTACAACGACATCCTCGCCAAGGCCGGCGGCGCCAACGCCTTCGAGAACGCCTCCACGACGTCCTTCGCCGACCTGAGCA
Organism: Streptomyces sp. NPDC039424; assembly: GCF_055639495.1. Classification (NCBI taxonomy): domain Bacteria; kingdom Bacillati; phylum Actinomycetota; class Actinomycetes; order Kitasatosporales; family Streptomycetaceae; genus Streptomyces; species Streptomyces sp. NPDC039424. The sequence goes on along the minus strand of NZ_JBVKAI010000006.1, from coordinate 189,911 downwards.
AGGAGAAGGTGGCCGCCACCGACGTCGACGCCCTCGTCGTCATCGGCTACAACGACCCGAACCCGGCGGCATACGCCAAGAAACTGCTGAAGGAGTTCCCCCAGTGGCCGGCCGCGAAGAACAAGAAGTACGTGGCGCTGTCGGACTCGATGTACCTCGGCCCCAGCAACGACCTGGCGGTCGAGAAGATCGCCGAGATGCTGCACCCCGACAAGCTCTGAGCGGCCTGCGCCTCCCGCTCTCCGTCGCCGCCCTGCTGGTCGTGCTCGTCGCGGTCATGGTGGTGGCGGTGAGCATCGGCGCGGTCACCATCCCGGTCGATGACGTGTGGGGGATCCTCCTGCACCACGTCACCGGCCGAGGGGCCACGGACGACCTGGCGCTGGACCAGATCGTATGGACCTTCCGGGCACCCCGGGTCGTCCTGGCCGCCCTGGTCGGCGCGGGGCTGGCGGTGGCCGGGGCGGTGCTGCAGACCCTGGTCTCCAATCCGCTCGCCGACCCGATCGTCCTGGGCTTTTCCCACGGTGCCTCGCTCGGCGCCGTCCTGGTCATCACCCTCGGCGGCGTCGCGCTCGGCGGACTGGGCGGGCTCGGCGTGTCCGGCGCGGCGTTCGTCGGTGCCCTGGCGGCCGGGGCCCTGGTCTTCGTCCTGGGGCAGAGACAAGGACGGCTCGCCCCCACCCGGGTGGTGCTGGCCGGGGTCGCGGTCGGTTACGTGCTGCTGTCCGTCACCAGCTTCGTCCAGCTGCTGGCGACACCCACCGAGCTGCGGACCGTGATGTTCTGGATGCTCGGCAGTGTCGCCGGCGCCCAGTGGAGCCAACTGCCCACCGTCACGGTAGTGGTCCTGACCAGCACGGTCCTGCTGACCCTGTTCGGACGGCGGCTCAACGCCCTGCTGGCCGGAGACGAGTCCGCCACCGCGCTCGGCGTGGACGTCAACCGGCTGCGCGCCGTCCTGCTGGTCATCAGCGCGCTCCTCACCGGCACGGTCATCGCTGTCGCCGGCGGGGTGGGCTTCGTGGGCCTCATGATTCCCCACCTGGTACGCCTTACGGTGGGCGCCGACCACCGCCGCCTGATCCCCCTGACCGCGCTCCTGGGTGCCGTCTACCTCGTTCTGGTGGACCTGCTCTCCCGCACCGTCAACCGCCCCAACGAATTGCCGCTGGGCATCCTCACCGCCCTGCTCGGCGCCCCCTTCTTCCTATGGCTGCTGCGCCGCAACAAGGGCCTGGACACCGTATGAAACTGACCGTGGACCAGCTCCACATCACCCTGGACCGCAAGCCGATCCTCCGCGAGGTGACCCTGGCGGCCGCCAAGGGCGACATCGTCGGGCTCGTGGGCCCCAACGGCAGCGGTAAGTCCACTCTGCTCCGCACGGTCTACCGTTCGCTGCGCCCGGCCGACGGGGTGGTCAGGGTGGGCGGCGACGACGTGTGGGAGCTCTCCGCGCGCACCGCCGCCCGCCGCACGGCGGCCGTCCTCCAGGACGCCGGCACCACCACCGGCCTGACCGTGACAGAGATCGTCGCCCTCGGCCGCACACCCCACCACGGCCTGATGGGCCGCGACGGCGCCGAGGACCGCGAAGCGGTGGCCGAAGCGGTCGCCCGCTGCAAAGTCGCCCCCTTCGCCCACCGGGACTACGCCACCCTCTCCGGCGGCGAACGCCAACGCGTCCTGCTGGCCCGCGCCCTCGCCCAGCGCCCACAACTGCTGGTCCTGGACGAACTCACCAACCACTTGGACATCCGGGCCCGGTTCGAGCTCCTGGACCTCATCCGCAGCACCGGCATCACCACGCTGGCGGTCCTGCACGACCTCGACCTGGCCGCCCGTCTCTGCGACCACCTCGTGGTGCTGTACGAGGGCTCGGTGGTCGCGGCGGGCCCGGTGCTGGAGGTCCTGACACCGGACCTCCTGCGTGATGTGTTCGGCGTACGGGGCGCCACAGAACGCCACCCCGACGGCGTCGTCCGCATCACCTACGCGGCCCAGCCCCTCGCGGACGACAGGGAGCCCGAGCCTGCGGAACGGTGAAGGTGCCGTCCAGGACGTGTTGCTCGTAGGCTCGGTAGACCCTGGGCCGGCTGTGGTAGGCAAGGCTGGTGATCAGCCGACTCCCTCTCGACGATCAACTTGAGTCCCTGCGTGCGGTGCTCTACTTCGACGCGGGGGATCTGTCCTGGGAGGAGGAGAACGCGGTGATCGAGGCCGGGCGGGAGATCTTTGCCGACCCGCCTGCAGAGGTGGAGATCCGCAACGAAGCGCGGGTTCACCTCTGGTACGAGGACAAGTTCGCAGTGGCGTGTCCGCCGTATGAGTCCACGGAGGCGGCGATCGACAGTTTCGCCGCGACGACGTGCTCCCTGGGGGTGCGTCTGGAGGCCGACGGCCGGTGGCGTGTGTACGCGCCGCACGGCCTCTCCGACGTGTTCAACCTGGTTGTCCGGCCGAATCCGGTGCGCGCCCCGCGCTCGGTCTATGAGGCCAAGGCAGCGCGATGGCAGGAGCAATGGCCGGAGCCGACCGTACTGGACTGGCCCTCCGCGCACACCACAAGAGCCTCGTCCGCAGGGCGACAGCGATTCCGCACCCGCCCGCCGGGGTCAGCCCACCTGGGCCACTCCGGTGGCTGCGAGGATGCCGATGATGATCAGGAACACGCCGATGATCAGGGGACCTGTTCGTATGGTGGACTCCCCGGCGGATGCGTTGGCCCGGCCGAAGACGTTGCGCTGACCGGCGGCCGCGCGGGCGAATCTCTTGCTGTAGAGGATGAGCCCCAGGCCTGCGAGGATGCCGAAAACGGATAGGAAGATACGCATTCATTCCTCCTGTTGTGGAGCTGAGAGCGCCTGGCCTGAAGCCCGCCCCGGTCACGGGGCGGGCTTCAACCTGTTTGTCAGAACTGGATCTGCAACCCCCCGCTGCATGTGGGGGTCGACGCGTACGTACCGAGCCCGCCGCTCCCGCTGACTGTGGGAGATCCGCCCTGACCGCCGATTTGGCCGCCCACCGTGCCCCAGCCGGCGGCGCAGTTACCGTAAGCGGACGGCCCCGCGTCTGCCCCGCCTGTGGAGCCTTCGAAGCCGCCCCCTATGCCCGGAAGCCCGACACCGATCTTCAGGTAGAAACCGCTGTTCCCGGAGTCGTCCTTGGAGTATCCGCCGCCCAGGCACACCCAGAAGCACGCGTCCAGACCGCCCGACCAACTCCAGAGCCCGTTCGGGTCGATGCGGTTGACGGGGTCGCCTTCGGCGTAGAGGTAGGGGTTCTGTTCCTGGCCGGAGGGGTCGGGCTGGGTGAAGCGGCCGATGTTGGCGTCGTAGTAGCGGGCCTGGAGGTGGTACAGGCCGGTGGGGTCCTGGTAGTTGCCGGCGAACCGGTAGGGCTGGGCGACCGGTTCGCTGGACTGGGCCAGGATGCGCACGCCTCGGGGGCTGTAGGTGTAGGTGTCGACCTTGTTGCCGTCCTCGTCCGCCAAGCCGATCACGCTGCCGATGGCGTCGGTGAGGTAGAAGTAGCTCTTGCCCCCGGTCGTCATGGAGTTCAACGTGCCCCCGGGCTCGCGGTTGAAGCCCATGTCCACGCCGGCCGTCGTCTTCGCCGACAGGCCCACGGGTCCGTTGTGGAAGTAGGTGTCCCCGAGGCGGATGCGTTCGCTCTGGTCGGTGGAGCCGTACTGCCCGGTGTACGTCTTGTCGGCGACGGTGATCGAGGTCAGCTGGGAGTGGTCGGTGTAGGTCTCGCCGGTGCGGACGTAGTCGTCGGTGGAGGCGCCGGCGGTCTCGTTGCCGATCTCATCGTAGGACCAGGCGCCGCTGGTGCTGGACTTGGCTGTCAGCTGCTGGGCGTCGTTGTAGGTGTAGGTGGTGCCGCGGGGGCAACCCGGGTCGGTGCCCTGGGAGGTGAGGTTGCCGGCCAGGTCGTAGCAGTACTGCCAGGAATCGGTGATCGTGCCGTTCGTCTCCTCCTTGGCGTAGGAGAAGCGGCCCGCCCCGTCGTAGGAGTAGGTGCGCTTGGTCCCACGGACGTTGTCCGTGCTGGTGCGGATCTTGGCGCCGTCGGTCTTCCCGTCGGTGCCGTAGGCATAGGTGTAGCCGAGGTCGACCAGGGTGCCCTGGGCGGAGGTCACCTTGATGTTCTTCGGGCGGCTGGAGTTGTCGACGTCGACCTTCTGCACCGTGCCGCCGGGGTAGGTGGTCGTGGTGCGCACGTCGTTCTTGTTGTACTCGTACGTCGTGATTCGGCCTTGCGGGTCCTTCAGCTCCTTGAGCTTGTTGACCTCGTTCCACTGGTAGTCGACCTTGCCGGCCGGGTCCTGGTAGTAGTCGACGTTGCCGGCCGGGGTGTAGGCGAGCAGGGTCTGGGAGCCGTCCTGCAGGGTGCGCACGGTTTCCCGCTGCAGCGGGTCGAACTCGTACTTCGTCGTGCCGGTGCCGTCCGAGCGCTGCACGAGGTTGCCGTCGCCGTCGTACCAGTACTCGACCTTCACCGTGTGCGGGGAGGTGACGGTGCGGATGCGGTCGAGGTTGTCGTAGGTGTAGGAGACGGTCACGCCGCGGGTGTCGGTGGCCGTCCTGGTCCGGCCCAGGTCGTCGTAGGTGTAGGTCGTCTTTTTCAGCGGCGCAGGGGGTTCGACCGACTCGAGGTCGCCCTTGGCGTTGTAGTGGAAGCCGGTGGTGACCGTCTTCGCGGACGTCATTTTCGTCTTCTCGGCGCAGCGCTGGCCCTCGAAGCCGCCGCAGGTCGGGGTGGCGGGGTTGTAGTCGTAGGAGACGCTGCCCCCGCCGGTGCCGGTCTGCGCCACCGAGGTGGTGTTGCCGACCGTGTCGTACTTGAACTCGGTCTTCTCGCCGTCCGCGTTGACGGAGTCCTTGGGGACGTCCCCGCCGGCGATGGTCTGCCAGGAGTTGACCGCCTTCCCGCCCGTCGGGACGGTTACGGTCTCCAGGTTGTTGCGGGAGTTGAAGCCGTAGTCGGTGACGTTGCCCGGGGTGGTGCCCGAGCCCATCGCGTCCGCGGCGGTGTCGATGTTGTGGTTGGCGTCGAACTTCGTCGGCCGGGAACGGCCGAGCGCATCGGTCACGTCCGTGACCTGCCCGTCGCCGTCGTGCTTGTATGTGGTGGCGTGCAGCTCAGGGTCGGTGGCCTTGGTGGTGCCGGCCGCGGTCGGCGAGTCGGCGCTGTAGGTGTAGGTCCACGTCGGGCCGGTGTGGCCGTCGCTGTTGAAGCCGGTGCCGCGCAGCATGCTGGTGACGCGGTTGACCGCGTCGTAGGTGAAGACCGTCACCCGGCCCTCAGCTGTGGTGATCTTGTCGATCCGGCCGGAGGAGTCGTAACGGAAGTCGACCGTCTTGCCCTCGGTGTCGATGGTGGTGGCCAGGTTGCCGTTCGCGTCGAGGTCGTACACGGCGGTGCGGCCGGTGTTGTCCTTGGCCTGCCACTGCGCGGGGTAGGTCTTGGACAGGTCGATCCAGCGTCCCGAGCGGGTCTCCGTCAGCCGGAAGCCCTTGTTCTCACCGTTCTCGTCGTGCTGGTCGACGGTGATCGTGCCGTGGTTGCGGTCGGTGACCTTGGTCAGCGATCCGTACTGGTTGTAGGTCTCCTTGGCACCCGACTTCCACTTCGTCAGGGTGTAGGTGCCGTCCGTGTTCTCCTTCAGGTCCTCGGAGTAGCCCTTGGGCGTGGTGAAGGTGCCGTCGCTGTTCTTGGTGAAACGGACAGTGGCTCCGGAGGCGTCGTAGAGGATCACCTCGGAGCTGGAGACGGACAGGTAGCGCTCGTACTGCTGCCACCACCGCTGCGAGACCCGGCCCCACGGGGCGTCCAGTGAGTTGTACGTCCGCGCCAGCCTCAGCCGCTGACCCACGCCGGCGATGTCGAAGTCCGTCGCCGTCAGCATCAGATTGCCGGTGGAGTAGTCGATGCGGGCGGTGAGGGCATCGGTGATCGCGAAGCTGGTGTAGCGGTGCCAGGGCACGTTGCCCTGTCCTTCGGGCACCAGGCTCCGCACGGAGGTATCGGTGGTGGCGCGGGAGGACGAGGGACTGGCGCCGGCCTTGGCGGTCGGGTGCTCGGCGTGTTCGCGCTGCTGCCGCAGCCACGGCAGATACACCTCATCCGTCGGGTTCTTCGACGGCTCGGACTTCAGCGGACGGTTCGGGCCGACCTTCACCGCCGGCATCGTGAAGTCCGGACTGTCCGGACCCCATGCCGACTCGGGCTTGGGCTCCGCCGCGGTCGCGGACGCTGCGGGCAGCGCCGAGAGGGCCAGTGCGGCCGACGTGACGACCGCGAGGCCGATCGCGGTGGCTGATCTCTTACGGGCACGCCGGCAGGGCATGCCGAAGGCACGCGTGGGCATGACTTCCCCCATAGGAAGACGGACCCCGGTGACCCCACCGGTCACCGGGCGCCCACAAGTTGCCATGGGAATCGCACAGAAATCCGTGCCGTTCCCGTGAATCTCCTTCACATACGTGCGGGAACCAGCCCCTCCCCTTCAACTGCTCGCAGCACACCAAACAGTGACGAAAGCTGTGAAGCTTCTCGATTCGAGGGGGCACGGCAGGCCTGAACGGCCCGGAAGCAGGCCGAAACGCTTCCATGCGACGACGGCCGACCGGACCGTCGGGCTAGGTCTGTGCGAGGCCGTCGATCATCAGGCCGAGGGTGAAGTCGAACCGGTCGTGGCCCTCGCCGGCGGTGAGTTCGGCGGCGTGGCGGGTGGTGTGGGGGAAGGTCTCGGCAGGCAGGGCGGTGAACCGGTGCAGCAGTTCGTCGCGGTCGAGGACCCAAGGGGCGTCATCATGTGCTGATCGTTGGCGCGCGATCGACAGCTCAAGGCAATAGGCGGCCACGTACAGCAGGAGGGCGTCGATGGCCCAGGCGGCGGACTGCGGGGCGACGCCGCCGGTGAGCAGGATCGCCAGCATTCCCTCGCTGACGCGCATGGTTTCGAGGTCGGTGGGGGCCATGGCGAGCGCGGCTCGGGAGATTCCGGGGTATTTCAGGTACTGGTCGCGCATCTGGGTGCACACGCCGCGGATCTGCTCCCGCCAGGCCGCGGGGTCGGGCTCGGGCAGTACGAGCTCGGCGCACAGCCGCCCGATGAGCAGCTCGTCGAGGTCGGCCTTGTTGACGACGTGGGCGTAGAGCGAGGCGGGTCCGGTGTCAAGGGCGCCGGCCAGCCGGCGCATGGTCAGTGCCTCGTACCCCTCGGTGGCGACGACATCCAGCGCGGTGTCGACGACCTGCTCCACGGTGATCGGGGCCTTGCGGCGCCGCGGCCTGGGGGCGGCTTCGGCCTCGGGGTTCGGCGGCTGGTGGCGCGCCGCACGTCGCTCTCTCGGGTTCACCCGACCACTATAACTTGACACGAACACTGTTCGTACATAGAACACTGTTCGTGAATATCGATGTGAAGCAGGACGTGGACGTGACCGTGGTCGGAGCCGGGCCGGTGGGCCTCGTGCTCGCCGCGGAGCTGGCGCTCTCCGGGGCGACGGTGCAGGTGATCGAGCGACTGGCCGAGCCGAGCGAGGCGATGAAGGCGGGGTCGATCAACGTGCCGACGGCCGGGGCACTCGATCGCCGCGGCCTGCTGCCCGCCGCCGAAAAGGTGCAGCGAGAGATCCTCGAACGGGTGGGGCCGTTCGCCCGCAAGGCCGACGACCAGCCGCCCGGTGGCGACCGGCGAGCACGCGAGTCGCGGTTCACCGGGCACTTCGCGGGGATGATCCTCGATGCCGACCTCGTGGACTGGTCCGATGCCGACATCACCGCGCACGCCTCGGTCGCCGGAGCGAGGATGGTGCCGCAGCGTCAGCTGGAGGAGCTGCTGGCCGACCATGTCGCGCGACTCGGCGTACCGGTGCGTCGCGGGGTGGAGGTCACCGCGCTCGAAGACACCGGCGACGGCGTGCTCGTCGGCACTACCGCCGGCACGGTGCGCACCGGGTGGCTGGTCGGATGCGACGGCGGGCGCAGCACCGTACGCCGCCTCGCGGGCATCGACTTCCCCGGCACCGACCCCGAACTCACCGGACACCTCGCGGTCGTCGACATCGCCGACCCGGAGAAGCTCGCGAACGGCTGGGGGTGGTCGACCCGGGGGGCGTACCGCTATGGGCCACAACCCGGGCGGGTGGTCACCGTGGAGTTCGACGGCGCTCCCGCCGACCTCCCCCACGCTCGGCCTCGCTCGCGCGGGCGGACCCCCATGGCGCCGGTCACCCTGGAGGAGGTGCAGACCAGTCTGCGCCGGGTCTCGGGCACCGACGTCACGCTGACCGCACTGCGCGGCGCCGCGACCCGCTGGACCGACAACGCCCGCCAGGCCGCGACCTACCGGTCGGGGCGGGTGCTGCTGGCCGGCGACGCCGCGCACGTGCACTCGCCGTTCGGCGGTCAGGGGCTCAATCTCGGGGTCGGCGACGCGATGAACCTCGGCTGGAAGCTCGGTGCCGTGGTCGCCGGGTGGGCACCCGAAGGGCTGCTCGACACCTACGACGCCGAGCGGCGTCCCCTTGGCGCCTGGGTGCTGAACTGGACGCGGGCCCAGACCGGGGTGATGCGCGGGGACGCCAAGTCGGCCGCGCTCCGCGAAGTCGTCGCCGACTTGCTGAACACTCGGGCGGGCACGACCTACGCGGTCAAGAAGATCTCCGGTGTCACGCAGCGCATCGACCTGCCCGGCGACCATCCGCTGGTCGGGCGGTTCGTCCCCGACCTGTGCCTGAGGGACGGCTCCCGTCTGGTCGACCACGGTCACGGCGGCGGGTTCCTGCTGCTCGACCGCACCACTGACGGGACGTTCGCCCGCCTCGGCGCGGCCTGGGCCGGGCGAGTGAGCAGCGTGACCGACGACCACGCGACGCCGACCGGGGTGTTGGTGCGCCCGGACGGGGTGGTCGCCTGGGCCTCCGACACCACCGGCATCGCCGCCGTCACCGGCCTCGAAGCCGCCCTGCGCCGATGGGCGGGCTCGCCGCCGTCCTCACGTCGATGATCCAGGTGGCCGCGCTCTCTGATCGTCCCGTTCACGCTGACTTCACGCCGCCTGGCGCCGGTGACGGAAGCTGACGATGCGGAGCTTGTTGTCGAGGTCGGGCTGGAGGCCAGTGGCGCAGACGGTCAACCGGCCGTATCGCCGGTGCGGAAGACGCGGTTGAGATGGTTGTCCAGGACTGCGGCGGCGGACTCGGGACTGCGCTGGCCGACGAGGATGCTGGTGCCGAGTCCGGCGGACATCGCGAGCAGGCCGGCCGCCTCCAACTGTGCGTTCACGCCGGGCTGCAGCAGGTCTGCCGCCTGTGCCTGCCGGAGGAGTTCGGTCAGTGTGTCTTCGGCGGCGTCAGGGTTCTTGATGAAGGGCTGGGCTGCGAGCGTCTGGTCGGTCACGGCCAGAACGGCGTACGCGGTGTAGAGGTGGTGGAAGGTACGGCTCTCTTCGTCGGTCGGCAACGCCGTCATCAGCAGTGCCTCGATGGTCGTGCGCGGCCCCGGACTGTCCCCGGCGGCTCGGATGCGGGCGGAGAGCCGCTCCCCGAATTTCTCGGCCAGGTGCTCCAGCCCGAAGAGCAGCAACTTTTCCTTGGTCTCGAAGTAGTACTGCACCAGCCGCAGTGACACTCCGGCCTCGGCTGCCACATCGCGCATCCCCACGGCATGCAGCCCGCGTCGCCCGGCGACCCGGACGAGCGCCTCGGCGAGCTCGGTGCGCCGTTCCGCATGGTCCACACGCTTGGGCATCGGCCGGTTCTCCGCTTCATCGTCTCCGCCGGGTTCACGCCGGGCCCTTTGATGGTACAGCCGTATCAACGTTGTGATACGTTCGTACCACGAAACCGATACCTCCGGAGGCGGCCGTGCCCGAGACCATTGCCCGCACCCAGGCCGACGTCGGCCGCTACGTGAGCGACGCCCGGCGCGACCGCTACTTCGCCGTCTGCGAGGCCGTCTACGCACTGGGAGCACCCGCCCTCGCGGAACAGGACGTGGAGACCACGTTCGGCACCACCCACGTGTACCGCTACGGGCCCGCCGACCCTGCGGCCCAGTCCCACACCCCCGTTGTCCTGGTGCACGGGGCGGGCTCCTGCTCCGCCATGTGGTATCCGAACACCCCCGCCCTCAGCGCCGACCGCCCCGTCTACGCCATCGACACCCCGGGCGATCCCGGCCGCAGCGTCCAGCGCGAACCCATTCACCAGCCCGAACATGCCGCGCAGTGGCTCGATGAGACGCTCGCCGGGCTCGGGCTCGACCGTGTCCACCTCGTCGGCACCTCCTACGGAGGCTGGCTCGCCGTGAACCAGGCGCACCGCAGGCCCGGACGCCTCGCCTCGGTCACCCTGCTCGACCCCGGCGGCCTGGAGAAGGTGGGACTGCGCTTCTTCGTCTGGATCTTCGCCAGCCTCTTCGCGACCTTCGCACCCAAGGCGCTGCGCCCGCGACTGGCGGCCTGGCTGGACCAGCCGGTCCTCGTCGTGCCCGAGCTGCGCACGATGATCAGGACGGCCGTCCGCGCCTACCGCATCCGCCGCCCCGCGCCGCTTCCCCTGTCGGAGGACGAACTGTCCACCATCCGTACTCCGCTCTACCTTGTGCTCGGCAAGCGCAGCCTCTTGGTGCACCCTCAGCGGCAAGTAGAGCGCGTGCCACGCCTGATACCGGGCGCCCGGGCCGAGATCATCTCCGGCACCGGCCACGGACCTCAGATCGACCACGCGAAGGAAATGAACCGCAGGATGCTGAACTTCATGGCCTCCGTCGATGCGAGCCGGTCACCCGGTGCATTGCGCGCCCCTGATGGCCATGATTGGCTCGCCCGGTGAAGCTTCTGTTGACGGCGAGCGGTCTGCGCAACGCGACGCTGCGGGACGCACTGCGGGACCTGCTGGGAAAGCCGTTCGTGCACGTGCTCGGCGCGAGGACGGTGGAGCCGCCGTTCGGTCTCTTCGACTCGTATCTGAAGCCGCACCTGTACTCGCCGGACTTCCCGGAGCGGGACGACGCTTGGGCTGATCGCATCGTCGAGCGGGCGGACTTCCCGATCTGTTTCATCGACGACGACACGGCTGTTCGCGTCAACGGCGGCACCATGGATGTCATCTCCGAAGGCCAGTGGCGCTTTCATCCGTGACTCGACGCGCAGTCCTTGGGAAACAACGCGCCGCCCCTTAGGGGCGGCGGGTCTCACCGAAGTCCCATAGGCAGACGACGGACCGGTCGCCGCCCGCGTGTCTCGCCGGGACGTGCACTTCGTCGAGGAAAGCCGGCAGGTCCCGCGGCAGACCCGCCCACGTGTGCGCGAACCACTCCCCGAGCTCCGGGCGGCGCAGCAACTGAGCCATGTGGGGACTGCAAACGGCCAGCACATCGCCCGGCCGGGTCTCGAAGCGCGCGCAACGCAATGCCATCGGGGAGGCGGGCAGTCGCGCCTCCGCGGTGCCGCTGAGGACTGGCTGCCAGGCGCCCTCCCGCAACCGCAGCACGGAGCCATCACCGACGCCGAACCCCACGTGCTGACGTACCCCGTGATCACCGAGACGGGTCAGCAGCGCGGTGAGCGCGACCTCGACCGTTGCGTCCTTCGCCGCACCGGCGTCGCCGGCAGCGGGGGCGGAACCGCCCTCCTTGGCCCACGCCAGGAGCCGTACGGACCGGGCGACGCCCTGAACCGCGGTGCACAGCATGCCCTGCAGCTCAACGTCGTTCGCCTCCTCGCCGGCCGTGCCCGGAGCGCGATACAGCTCGTCGCCGAGCTGACGGCTGTATCTGCCGAGTTCGGCGGTCAGGCTCTCGCAGGCCCGTTCCGCCGCCGACCGCGACCAGGACGCGCGCGGGGCACCTGCCGCGACCACGCTGAGCAGTGTGGGGGACGGGATCTCTTCCACCGCCCGGAGCAGGACCGCGTCCCGCCGGTGCTCACCGTCCTCCCGCTGCCGCTCGCCCCGGACGGACGCCGCCCGGACGATCAGCGGGCCCAGGTCCGCGCCGTCGACGGTGCTGTCGGCGGCTGCGTCCCTGCCCCGGGGGAGCGGCTGCGGCACGGTGAGCGTGAACGGCCCCCCGCTGGGCGGGTCGACGGCCTCGGGCGTCTCTCCGGGCACGCCACCGTCCGGGGCGAGTTGCCCCACGGAGAACCGCGCGGCGAGTCGTGCCTGTGCTACCGAAGCCAGTCTGGCCTCTACCCGTGCTTCGACTTCGGCCGCCAGTCTGGCCTCTACCCGTGCTTCGACTTCGGCCGCCAGTCTGGCCTCTACCCGCGCGTCGACTTCGGCCCTCAGCCTCGCCTCCACCTGCCTTGCGACCCGAGCCTCGAATCCCGCCCTCAACTCGGCTTCCAGTCGCGCCTTCAGCACGGGGAGGCGGGCCGACAGCAGCGCGGCGACATCAGCCTCCTTGCCGCGCTCCAGATCGGTGAGCCGCGCGCGGAGCTCGTGATGGCCGGCGAGCGCCTGTTCCCGCTCGCCACGGAGGGCGGTGAGCTGGGCTTCGTAGGCGCTGCGGATGCCATCGAGCTCTTCCGGACCCGGCCCCGGCGGGCTCGGCGCCGGGAGGGACGGGGGAGACCTGCGATGGGTCCGGACGGCCAGTACGCCGAGCAGCGCCAGCGAGGTGAACAGCAGGACGAGCAGTGTCACCAAGCCGAACGGTTCGATCTCCATGTCATCGCCCTTCCTCGGCGGCCAGCCGCGACACGACCCGCCGGGCGAGCCCGGCCGTCGCGAAGGCCTCCAGGTCGTCCCAGGGGCCGAGTCCGCCGAGTCCGCCGCGTTCCACCGGACGTGCGGTCACCTCCCGGCACGCGACTCGGATGTCCCGGCACGCCGCCAAGAGCCGCCGGGCGGTGAGTTTGGGAACATGCTCGCGGGCCCCGTCGAGCAGCGGACGCAGGACGCCGTCGGCCAGTGCCGCGGCGCCGGAGGCCACCCAGTCCGCCTCCGCCTGCCGTACCGCGTGCTCCGGCCGCCGTACCGTGTCGTCGAGCAGTCGCGCCGCCTGTTCGGCCTCCGCCAGGGCCACGGCGTACAAAGGCAGCCCGTGCGCCGCGGGCCCGAGAACACGGCGAACCGGCTTCCGCAGCCAACCGCCCAGGTCGGTCATGCCCTGCGCGCCGCGCAGCCCGGACACCGTGGCGAGCAGCACGATCCGAGCATGAGGGAGCCGCCCTGTCTGCTCCAACAGGGTGCCGAGCTCACCGACGGCGGCGGGGAGCTGCGTGTCCCCGGCGAGCGCGGAGGCGGGCACCGCGGCGAGCACGAGATGCGCGGCGTTCATCATTTCCAGGGTCCGCCGGCGCAGCACACGCAGGGCTGCGGGCCCGATCTCGCCCGGCGACGGCATGGGCAGGTCGACGACCTCGATCCGCAGGTCGTCCACGCCCGGCGCGGGCCAGGGCAGCAGGGAGGCGCCGAACGGTGTGTGGATCTCTGCCGAGAACGCCGGAACCGAGGCCACCGCGGCGTCCAGGTCCGACGAGAACCGGCCGGTGGCGGCGAGATCCTGGCAGCGGCGCCAGGTGCGGGAGACCTCGTCGGCACCCGCGCAGCTCGGGGCGAAGAAGACCTGCCCGACCGCACCCTCCTGGGCGCGGACACGTAGCCACGCCGCCGTCCCCGGCGCGGCGCGCAGTGCCTCGTCCAGCACGCGCGGCCGGGTGGCCAGCAGCCGTGCCAGGTGGTTCAGCGCCGCGACCTGACCGGGCGCGAACCGGAGTTCGGGACGAGGGACGCCGCCCGAGTGCACCACGGAGACCGGAAGAAGGTCCCCGTCCACGGGCGGATCGGTGACCCGTAGGCCCGTCAGCAGCGGTACCGGCCCAGGGCCGGGGCCGGTACGGACCACCGCCACCCGGACCGGAACCCGCCGTCCGGGTCCGGCGCCGAGCAGCGCCACATCGGCCGCGAGGTGCGGCGAGAACCCGGCGGCCCGGCCCACCCCGGACGCGGCGAGTACGGCGCTCGCACGCACCCACCACGGACCTTGCACCAGGTCGTGGCCGGTCGCACGGACTTCTGTCATGTCACGGCCCGCCGATCGCGGGCGCTGCGGAACGGCGGACCACCCGTCCCTTGAGGTCCGTCCGCTGTGCGCCGGTCCGGCGCAGCGGTGTCTGCAGCAGCCACATCACCAAGGGCCCCTGCCGGGCCGAGTAGCCCATGTTGGTCTTGGTCTCCGTGTGTTCGTTGAGATCGTTCTCCGTCCAGGTCCCCGGCGCCGCGACCAGCTCGTAGTCGGCCTTGCGCGCCAGGGGCCGCAGGATGTCCGCCACCCCCAGGCGCCACCGCCACCACCAGCTTTCGGGGGCGGCCGGGGGCCAGTGCAGCAAGGAGCCCAGCACTCCGTCGAGCCGGTGGGCGGACACGAGCCGCTCGTCGTCCGTCCAGTCGTCCCCGCGCAGCGCCTCGGCGGCGCCCTTCAGGTTGGTGCACAGCCGTATCTCGTACGTCCTGCGGCGACTGCCGTCCTTGAGCGGGACAGCGCCGGGAGACATGCTCAAGTCGTCGACGGCGCACAGCCCCGCGTCCAGCCGGGCCAGCGTCAGGGCCTGCCCGGCCCGGGCCGCCCAAGCGAGCAGGGGATCGTCGGGCCCCAGGACGTCGACGACCTCCGCGGTGAGACCGAGCGCCGCGAGAACGTCGGGGGGCGCGTCGGCTGCGGCACGCCGGAGGACGGCGGGATCGCGCAAGTCCAGGGGCGCCGCCGTCTCCTCGCACAGGCGGTGCGGTCCCGGGCGGCCACCGGCGCCCGATGTCTCCTCGGGGCCGTGCACCGCCGGCACGATCACGGCCGGATCGTCATGTGACGGTTCGGCACCGAGGCAGTCCCGTACGGTCTGCGCCGCCCGGGCGCGCCATTCGGTCTCGTCCGGCAGTCGCAGCAGTGTCAGGTGAAACGCCGTCCAGGCCGCGGCCGCTGCTGCTTCGGTGCCGGCCGCGTCCCCCGTGCAGGACACACGAGAACCCAAGTGCTTGCGGTGCCGCTTGGCCACCTCCGCTCGCAACACGCCGATCCGTAGGGCCCACTGGGCCACTGGGTCCACCGTGGGTCCGGGCCCGGGACGGGCTCCGGATGGCCTCTTGGCCTCCGCTTCGGGCCCGGGCCGGGGCTCGGGGTCCGGCTCCCGGGCGGCCACGGTTTCGGGATCCGGGTCGTGGGTGTGCCCGGTTTCGGGGTCCGGGTCGTGGGTGTGCCCGGTTTCGGGGTCCGGGTCGTGGGTGTGCCCGGTTTCGGGGTCCGGCTCCTGGGCGGTCACGGGTTCGGGTCCCGGCGGCGATTCGGGTTCCGGCGCGGCTTCGGGCCCTGGCCGGTTCCCGGGCGCCGCGTCCGCTTCCGCTGCCGTTCTCGGTTCCACTCCCGCTCCCGGTCCCATTTCTGGCAGGGCGTCAGGCAAGGACCCGTCGCCGGTGACTTCCCCGCGCGGCCCCGCGACGGCCAGGCGCCTGCCCTCCGCGATCGCGAAGCCGAGGGCGTCACGTGCGGTCGTGGCACGGTTGACGACGGCGTATCCGTCGGCGAGGTACGGGGCGTGCGGCCCCACCTTGCCCAGCTCCGAGCAGCAGGAGTCAAGGGCGTCCAGCAGGGTGTCGAGGGTCGCCGACGGCCCCTCCCGCAGGAAGGCGGTCACGGCCGCCGAGAACCTCTCCCAGTGGCCGGTGGCCGTGGCCGCGGTGGTGTTGTCGGACATCAGTGCCTCCCGGTCCACGGGTCCCAGTACGGGTTGAAATCCGTCGTGCCGCTGTTCATCGGCCGGTGCAGCACCCGGCCGGGGCGCTGCTCGACCTCGCGCAGGGTCTCGGCGGGCAGGTAGGGCACGGCACCGCGATGGATCCGCAGCCGGCCGTGGGCGTCCAGCGTCGCGCGGTGTTCGGACCCGCCGGGTGCGGGGAGCCGGCCCAGGTACTCGGCTTCCCCCGTCTCCTCGCGCAGCAGGTAGAAGTGGTGGACACCGTCCCGGGGCGGCGCGTCGACGACCGCCGTCCGGCCGGGCACGGGTGGCTCCTCGGAGTCCGTGGTCTCGTGGAAGAGGGCGTCGAGATACGGCTCCGTGTCCCGCGTCGCAGGAAACACCTCCACCAGCTCCGGTCCGCCGGGCCCCGGTTCGCCCAGCGACACGCAGATGCTGCCGGGCAGCGAGAACCTGCCGAGCCCGGCGTCGAATTCCAGCCCTGCGCGCGCGCCGTTCAGCTCCACCGCCTGCCCGGCGACCAGCAGACGGGGCGTGCCGTGGCAGAGCAGGATGTACGGGAACAGCTCCTGGTCCAGCTCCAGCTGGTAGTTGACCCCGGAGCCGTCCTTGCGCCCCCACACCTCGGCGAGCGGCTGCGGCAGCGACTCGTCGTGCGCGGCCAGGAACAGGTTGAAGCTCCCCCAGAGGATGGAGTCCCGGGACGATGTGGCCCGGTGCAGCATCACCATGTCCGTCAGCGGCCTCCAGCCCGTACGGACCCCTCGGCGGCCCCGTGCGTCCAGTTCGGCGAACGGGGTACCGGCCCGCAGCAACGTCAGTACGCTCGCACCGCCCTCCGCCGCCGCGCCGAAGTCGCCGGGCAGACTGCTGAACAGCCCCTGTGTCCTGATGTCGAGTTCGCTCAGCCGGATCAACGGATCCGTGTCGGACAGCTCGTTCCGGCGCGCCAGGTTCCCCGCCAGCGCCCGTGTGGAGTGGGCCCACGCGGCCCCCAGCGAGGTCGCCTGCTTGGCGATGTCGCCCCGTTCCACGGACAGCGCCGTCGGATTCCAGCCGAGGCGCAGCTGCGTACCGGCGTCGGCCTTGGTGAGGACGTCGGTCACGGTCTCCCCGACCTGGGCGAGGGCGCTGCTGCGGCCGGAGAGCACGACCTGGTCGAGGACCGGCAGGGGCCCCGGCTCCAGTCCCTTGGCGACCCGCTTGGCGTTGTCCTCGTGGATGTGGGTGAAGACGGTGCGGACGAGGTCCGCACCCATCTCGGCGGCCCGCCTGAGCACTGGATCCATCAGCTTGCGGAAGTCGGCCGGGTCGAGGACGACCTCCTTGACCTGGCCCAGCCGGTGCGGGGCCGCGCCGAGGATCAGCTGGACATCCGTCTTGTTGATCGTGAGCGTCGCGTCCGACGGCCTGTCGCCGTCCTGGCCCAGCGCGCACTTCTTGTGCTCGGCGAGGTCCCACAGGGACTTGAAGCGGAGCTTCAGTCCATCGCGTTCCTCCTCCGAGAGGTCCTCGTCACCCCAGTCCGTCGGCAGGTGTTCGTCGAGCGTCAGCCGGACGTCGGGCGCCACGATCGTGCCGAGCGCGTCGGCGGCCTGTTCGGCGACCCGCGTGGACAGGGTGCGCTCCCCGGGCTCGCCCGCCGCCGCGTTGAGCCGCAGCTGGTCGACGAAGCACGCCTTGAGCCAGTAGAAGACCTGAAGGGTCAAGAGGTCTCCGCCCAGTTGCCCGTGCCCGGTCGAACCGAGCAGCACGGGCTCCAGCCGGTAGTCACGGCCGGAGACGAACTGCTGCTCCTTCGTCAGGGTGGGCGTACCGTCCACCAGGGCGAGGCGCAGCAGGGCGATGTCCGTCGTACAGCCGCCGATGTCGATGGCGAGCAGGATGCGATGCCAGGTCGGCGGGTCGTCGCCGACCCGGCGGGAGCGGGAACGCATGGCCTCCAGACCGAGGTTCTGGTTGTCGGAGAGTTCCCGCATGACGAAGAAGAGGCTGGCGGCCAGGCCCTCGTCGTAGTCCATGACCACCTGCGGAATGCCGAGACCGGCACGGACGAGCTTCTCCAGCCGGAGTTTGATCTCCGGCAGGATGGTCGTCGGGTAGGTGATGACCGCGGTGCGGACTGTGGGCCGTTCCCGGCCGGCCGGGCGGTGCAGGAGTTCCTCCGCCCGCTCCACCAGGCGCAGATACAGGTATTGGGTGAGATGGACCGCGCTCATGTCCGTGCCGTCGAGGCGAGGCGGCTGCTGCTGGAGCAGCGCGCGCTTGATGCCGGTGATCGCGGTGACGTCGCCGGGCCCATGCGAGCCCCGCAGGGCGAAGTGTCGCTCCTCGGGCGCCCGCGCGCCGGTGAACATGACCCCGCCGTCCGTCTCGGCCCGGCTCTCGTGGAGCTCTGGCGGCTGTTCGACCAGGGCGCTGGCGGGGGCCATGGTCCGGTCCCCGGTGACATCCGTGTAGTCCACCGGCCGCAGCTGCTGGCGGTCCAGCGCGGGTGTCTGCATGACCCGGGCGTATCCCTCGAAGAGCCTCGGCACCAGCCAGTCCCGCAGCGCGGGCCGGCCGTCCTCACGCAGGGCCTGCTCGACCTTCACCATCAGGGCGTCCACCGCATGGGGGTCGTCCAGCCGGGACAGGGCCTGCCTGCCGGTGATCCGCTGCCCGCCGCGGCGGCCCAGGACGATGCCGCCGGACATGATGCCCTCCACCGCCTTGCGCCACTCCTCCGGCGAGTCGGCGGGAGGCGCCAGCAGCCGGCCGAGCATGTCCGCCAGCGCCGCCGCCCGGCCGGGATCGACCAGCTTGTGGGTGATCCTCCCGAGGTCCCAGACGGTCGCCGTGGAGGCGGTGGAACCGAGGTCGACGGCGACGAACTGCTGAAGGCTGTCCAAGGTGGGCTGCGGGGGCCGCAGCCTCAGGAATTCGTCGTCGGAGTCCGACCGTCCGGTGGCACCCGCCGTGTCCGGCGGCTGTTCACCGGGCGGGGCGAACTCCAGGGTGACGCTGCCGACAGCGGTGGCCGTGCCCGCCGATCCGGTGTACTCCACGGACCAGTGGACGTCGATGCGAAGCTCTTGCCCCGGCACGGTCCCCGCGAAGTCCGCTGTACGGGGGTCGCCGTGAACCAGGCTCACCGGCAGCCCGGCCTCGCGGGAGAGGATACGGGGCCCGTCCACGCTGACGACCGTGTAGTCCTGGGGAGCCCAGACCGTCTCCAGTGCGTGGGCCAGCTGCGCCGGTATGAGCACTCCGTGCTCGGCGCGGACCTCCACACGGGGCGGCAGGTGCACGGAGAGGTGGCCCGAGGTACCGGGTTCGCGCTCCGCCAGTACCTCGGGGAGGGTGTAGCCCTGGTGGCCGGCGTAGACACGGAAGTGGCGGCGGCCGAGGGCCACGACACCCGGTGGTGCCGCGGCGGGGGACTCGGTCCCGGCGGGGCCCGGGACGCGGAACGAGATTTCCAGTGCGCTCATGTCAGTCGACGCTCCATGCCTGGACGAGACGGTCGATCGGCTGCTCGGAGTGCGTGTCGTCAGCGGCACCGTCCTCACCGTCCGGCGAGCCCGAGGGCCCCCCGGCCCCGGAGGGTCCGCCGGGCGGGTCCTCCCGGGGCGGGGGCACGATGTCGCTCTCCTGGAGGAGGGCCGCGGAGGCCCGGTCGTACAGCGGGACGAGGTTCTCGGCGACCGCGCCGATCAGTTCACCGAGGTGGTCCGTGACCGCCCGGGCGGCGGCGACCGCCGTGTGCTGGCGCAGCTCCGTCACGCGTAGCGGATGGCGCTCCCGTTCCTCGAGGTACTCCTCGAGGTCCCGCATCAAGTGGTGCCAGGGCAGCGCGTGACGGGGCTGCGCGGGGAAGCACTGTTCGAGTTCCGCCGCGTCCCACGTCCGGTGGCCGAGCGCCGGCATCAGCTTCTCGACCGCCTTCGCGGGTACGAGCCCGTTCCACAGGTGTGTCAGGCGCACACGTGCCTTCGCGCCATCGCCGAAGCGGCGCACGTACAGCTCCGTGAGCACGGTGGCGGTGCCCGGGTCGGCGAACCATGCGCGGAGCGGGGCGAACTCCTGCTGCCAGTGGTCCGCCCAGTCCTGGCACCACTCCCGCAGCCCGTCGGTGCCGCTCCGGCTCCAGTGCCGGACCGTCTGCAGGAAGTTGTCGATGAAAACGTCCGTACTGTCCTCCGCCGGCTCGTCGGCGGCGGGTTCACCGGCGTCCGCGCCGAAGTCGTAGCCGGGAGGCAGCTCCTCGTCGTCCACGGGCTCGGTCACCGGTGGCCTGCTCTTGGTGACCAGGTGCCGCGGGTCCCGGTCGGCCCGCTCCAGCAGGTGGTGCCACTGCGTCCACTGGAAGACGTCTTGGTGCACCGCGGCGGCGGTCGCCGCCAGGCTGGGCGGCGGGGGAGGAGCGGCTACGGCCTCGGCGTCGCCGTGGGGCACCGCCGCGCCGGTAGCGAGCGGCGTGCCGGGATCCCGTACCGCGTGCAGGGCCGGACGCACCTGGCGGTCCAGCAGACGGCGCAGCTCAGCGAACTTCTCCGCGATCTCCCGGTAGACGGCGTTGTCGCCCGCGGTGGCGCGGTGCACCTGGCGTTGCAGCGTCAGGAGGGCCGCGTCGAGCCTGCGTCGCGAGGCATCGGCGCGCTCCAGCTTCTGCGCCACGCCGTTCTTCCGGACGTGGTCCTCGATCAGGGTGCGCAGTCGGCCGATGCCCCCGTCCTCGTCGTAGGCACGCAGCCGAGGGGTCCACGGATTGGCGGTTTCCGTCTCCTCGAGTCGGGCCGCGATGGGTTCCCACAGGCGGACGCCGACGGGCGGCAGCGCGCCGATGGCCTTGCGGACGCGGTCGCGTGTCTCCTCGATGAGGCCGGTGTACGACAACTCGTAGCGGCGGATCGCGGGGATCGGCGAGGTCACCACGATGCCGTCCTGACGGCCCCGGACGTACTTGTTGCCGTGGACGTGGATCCCGTTGAGCTCGTCCGCGTGCCGCAGCAACTGGTGCGTCGGGAGTCCGGGGCCCGGCACGGAGGCCAGGGACGGAAGATGCGTCCGGTCGAAGACGTTCGCGGCCACCAGTGCGGCGTGGGCGAGGGCCTCCGGAGTGCGGCCGTCCTCCAGGAGCATGTCCCAGAACTCGGACGCGCCCTTGGACTGCGGGCGGGAGGCGAGGATGACCAGCAGGATCGTGTGCACGTCCACGAGTGCCCGCCGGCTCAGGGACTTGTCCCTGCCGTAGGAACCCGCGGCGCCGATCCCGGGAAAGTCCAGCAACTGCACGGGGTGTTCGGACAGCAGGCCGCCCAGGGACCAGTGGTCCGGAGACACCGTGACCTCCTGGACCACCCGTTCGATCAGCGGGAAGCTGTGGCCGAGCGCCACGGGGTCTCTCTTGACGCTCTCGCGGTCGAACGGCTGGAAGACGGGCTTGGGCGGCGCGGGAGGGGTGAGCATCTCCGTCGGCAGCTTCAGGGCCTGGTCGGAGATCGCCCGCTTGACGGGGACGCGCTGTCCGAGAACGCCCTCCCGCTGCTGGCTGAGGAACGCGTCCCTGATCCGGCACAACTCGGCCACGGTGTCCCGGTAGGTGTCGCCCACGGCCTCGGGAGGTACGGGGCGGGGGGCCGCGCCCGGCGGGGCCGGCCACAGGCACGGGTACCAGCCGTCGAAACGTGCCCAGCCGTCCGGGTCGGTCACCGGGTCGTATCCGCCGAGCGCCTTGCCCGCGCCCAGTTCCGGGTGCCGCTCGTCCAGTCTGGTGATCAGGCTGGAGAGGATGTCCTGTACGCAGCGGCTGAGCTGTGCCTCGGTCAGATAGCGGACCTCGATCTCCTCGGCCGCGCCGGTCGGGCTGCCATGCCGGCCCGCCTTGAGCGACAGCACGGTGATGTTGCCGGTGGTGGCACGTTCCTCGACCGGCAGCAGGTCGGGGCTGCCGAGGAGGGTCCCCAGCAGCAGGGACTTACCCATGGAGTATTCCCCCACGACGCCGATGGTGACCGGGGACGTGGCCCGCTCCCACAGCTCCCGGGCGGCTTCCCGGACGCGGTCCCGGGCGGCGTGGCACTCCGGGGTGTCCGGTATCTCCTGGTCCTGAAGCATGGCTTGGACCTCTTTGACGTACCGCTGCAGATCGGCGAGACCGATGGGCGGGGCCGCCGGGTGACGTGCGGCGGCCGGGGCGGCTGGACGGGGCATGGCGACTCCGCGGTGAGTGCGGTCGAGAGTGGGGCGGTGGGGTGGTCGGCGCGGCCGTGGGCCGGTGATGCCTCGGGTCAGTGGAGAAGGAAGAACAACTCGATGCGGGCGGTGCCGGAGGCCACGCGCCGGTCCGTGTTGTGGTAGCCGCGAATGATCTTTTCGTCGTAGGGCGGGAAGAACCGCGGCGCGGCGGAGGGGAGAAGCCTGGCGACGGCTTCCGCGTAGGCCGTGCTCGATCCGGTGTCGACCGCTCCGCTCGGCAGTCGCCCCGCGTTGCCGAAGACGATGACGAAGGCGGCCCGTTCGCCTTGGAACTTCCGTACCTTCCGGGCGACTTCACGCTTCAGGCCGGTCTCGGCCGATTTCGAGCCGGAGATGAGGGCCTCGGGATCGGTGTGCACGCTGATCGACTTGGTGACGGGGTCCAGTCCGCCGCTCGGCGGGGCGGAGCGGTCGTGACTTCGGGCGGGCGTCGAGGTGGAGGGTATGGGGGTGGTCGGCGGTGTGCAGGCGGAGTGGGGCGACCGGGCACAGGGAACCTGGCCGGCGCTGGGCCACTCGGTCCCGCCCAACGCCACCAGGACCATGACCAGCAGCAGATCCGCGAAGAGCCAGCCCGCCAGGCGCGCCACCGGCAGCCCACGCCTGCTCACCGGTCCTCCTCGGCCGCCGCTCGCCGGGTCCGGGGATCCTCGGCAGGCCCCGGCCGGGCCGGATGCCGTTCGGCACCTGTGCCGGGCGCTCCGGCGGCCGGCCGCTCATCCCCGGACGCGGGCTGGCGCAGGACCTTCGTGGGCGTGGAGCGGGGCTCGGGCGGTACGGACGGCCGCGGCGGCGCGGGCGGGCGGGGCGGCGCGGAAGGGGACACGTTCAGGGTGTCCGCGACCGGGCGGGGTGTTGCGGGGGTGCTCGCGACGGAACCGGGTGTCACCGGAGCGTCCGTGACGGACCGGAGTACGCCGTGCAACCGCTCGACCGCTTCCAGCAGACGGGTGTGCGCCCGGATCTGGCCGTCCTGCTGGGCGGAGCCCGCGTCCCGCAGCTCCGCCATGCGCGCAGCCAGCTCCGTGGTCAGAGTGTTCACCTCCTCGCGCAGGGCAGCGGCCAGGGCCGCGATCGCCAGGTCGTAGGCGCCGCCGATGCGCTCGGCCCCCTCGGCCGCGGCGCCTTCCAAGGCGTCCGGCAGCTTCGCCAAGGTGCGGTCGAGACCGCTCAGCGTCGCGTTCAGGACCTGGGCCGACTCCGCGCTCGACGCCCGCACGGCGTCGAGGGATTCGGTCACCTCGTGCACGGCCCTGCGCATCCACTCCGCCGCGCGGCCGGCCGCCTCGCCGTCCCGCTCCCGCGCCTCGTGCGCGGCCTTGTCGATCCGTTCGGCCGTCGACTGCCCGGCAGCGCCGATCCGGTCCGCGGCCAACTGCCCGGCCCGGTCCACGCTGTTCGCCATCGCTGCGCCGGACCTGGCCAGCTCGTCGGTCAGCTGCTGCGCGCCGGCGGCCACTTCACCCGCCGCCTGCGCGGCCGAGTGCACCGACCGGCGTACGTCCACCGTTCCCGCGCGCAGCTCCGCGACGGCCGACTCCAGCGCTTTGACGGCGTCGAGGTGCCGCTCGGCAGCCGTCGCCGCGCGCGTCTGCAGGGTGTGAGCGCTTGCCTGGACGTCCGCCGCCCGGGTCAGCAGCGTCCGCAGGCCCGCCGCTGCGCCCTGGAGTTCCTCGGCGAAGCGTGCGGGGGAGGAGTGCGCGGCGCGCGCGGCCAGCGCCTCCACCTGGACCAGCGCCCCCGACAGACGCTGGACGAACAGGTGTCGTTCGGTCTCCTCCGCGCGGGCCCGTAAGCGGCTCAGGACGGTGCCCGCCATCAGGGCGAGCAGGGCCACGACGGTGTAGACGACCATCATGTCGAAGCGCAGGAACGGCCAGAGATGGCCCTGGAATCCCTGCTGCCAGAGGGTGAGGAAAGAGCCGGACGGGCCGGCACCGCCGCTCGTACGCGCATCCGATTCGCGCATCTGCTGGTACGCGTGCGTGGCTGCCCCCAGCCCCGCCCATGTGACCAGCAGCGGGACGAAGACGAGCACGGAGGGCAGCGCGGAGAGGCGTCGCAGCCGCCGAGCCCGGCCCGATTCGGCCGCGGCGGGTACGGTGAGCGAGTCCGGCCCGCAGTAGGCGGCGACCAGGCCGCCGCCGGCCCACAGGCGTAACTCGTCCTCCCTGCCGGTCCGTACCGCGTCGGCGAGACGGCGCAGCGCGTCCGCGTGCACCGTGCACCGCGGATGCCCGGCAAGATCGTGCAACTCGGCCGCGAGACGCCCGGGTTCATGATGCGTGGGCCCCGCCTGCGAATACCCGTTCCCTTGGGCGCCTCGGGCACCGCCCCCGCCGGTACGCGTCGGCGGCAGGCGCAATTTTTCCAGCCAACCCATCGTGCTCCCCCCGGCCGGGCCTGGACATGGTCAGAAATATGCCACCGCTCAGCGGATGAAAACCAGTCATGGTACGGAATTGAGCGGGCGATATGACGACAGTCGGAAAGGGCGCGGGAGCGTGGGAGCCGACATGTCTTCCGGGACGGAAGTGAGCAGCTCGGCAGGTGAGGAAGCCGCTGATAGCGGCTGCCCGTTTCGCCGGTGAATTGGCTCCATAAGTGTCGCCGAATGACCGTAACGCTGATCGAAATGATCGGAGTCGATCGGTGAATTCAGCGAGCCGTCGAAGTGGTGTGGTCCGCCGGTGCGGCCGCTGAGGTCCGGTCCGTGGCCGCGCGGGTCAGTTCACGATGGACGGCCGGTGCATACGTTTTCCTCCAGCACCCGCCCCGTGAAGCGGGATGAAAGAGGAGGCAGGTTCGTGAAGGAAAGCCAGTTGGACACGTGTGTGATCGGAGCGGGACCTGCCGGGCTGGCGGTCGCCAGGGCTCTGGCGGAGCGGAATCTGCCGTACACGCACCTTGAACGGCACACCGGGCCCGGCGGTATCTGGGACATCGACAATCCCGGCAGCCCGATGTACGAATCGGCCCACTTCGTGAGTTCAGCGGAGAGGTCCGGCACGCTGTCGGCTATCGCGGCGCGGAGGAGCTGCGGGGCAAGCGGGTCCTGGTCGTGAGTGGGGGGAACTCCGGGTGCGACATCGTGGGTCCGGCTCATTCCGTTCGGCCTGGTTCTCCTGGTCGTCTACGTGGTCGAATCCACCGTTTCGGCCTGGTCGGCCGTCTATCTTCGGCAGACTCTCGCCGCCTCCCTCACGGTCGCGCCGCTGGCGTACACGGCCTACCAGGCCGGTACGGTCATCGGCCGAGCCGCTGCCGACCGGTTCGTACAGAAGCTCGGAACGGTCGCCGTCGTCCGCACCGCGGCCCTGCTGGCCGCGGGCGCCCTGGCAGCTCTGGCCGCCGCGCCGAGCTGGCCGTTCGCCGTTCTCGCGGCCGGGGCGGTGGGCCTGGGGGCATCCGTCCTGGCTCCGCTGTGTCTGGCTTCCGCCGCCCGGCTGAGTCCCACGGCCTCGGGGGCGGTCCTGGCGCGCCTGAACCTCTTCAACTACGTCGGCGTCGTCACCGGCGGCGCCCTGAGCGGGCTGCTCGGCTCCACCGGCCACTTCCGTCTCGCCTACGCGGTACCGGCAGCTCTGGTGGTCCTTGTCCCGGCCGCCGCCCGCCATTTCACCCGGCTTCGAGGTCGACATGCCGCTTCCCCAGGATCCCCCGCCGTCCTGACCAGGCAAGATGAGCACATTGGGTGAAGTTGCGGAAACTCGGGGAAAAAGTTGCGGCAGCCGATGGGAGGTTGCCGTGGAGGGTAAAGATCTGGAACTGGGCGAGTTGCTGGCCGCTGCGGAGGCGGCGCCGCCCGGTGAGTCCGTCGACGTGGTGGCACACGACCTGCAAAAGCGATTCGGTGCGGAGCGTGTGTCCTTCCTGTTCGTCGACCTCATCGGTCAGCGGCTGGTACGGCTCGCCGCGGCCGGCGGTGATGTCGCGGACCACGCTGAGCCGATCGACCTGCACGGCAGCCTCTACGACAGCGTTCTGCGGAGCCAGCGCCAGCATGTGGAACCGGACGGCCAGGGCGGACGGCGCGTCATCACGCCGGTCACCAACCGCGGCGACTGCGTCGGTGTCCTGGAGGTGACCCTGCAGTCCGCCGACGACACCGTACTCCGGCAGGTCCGCGACGCGGCGCACGCGCTGGCCTACATCATCGTCACGGACCGCCGCTTCACCGACTTGTACCACCTGGGCAGGCGCACCACCGAGACCAGCCTGGCCGCGGAGATCCAGCACCAGCTGCTTCCCTCGGCCCCCTGCTGCGAGGCGGCGCAGTTCACCCTCGCCGCCGGTCTGATGCCGGCCGACGACATCGGTGGCGACACCTACGACTACAGCCTCGACCGCGACACCCTGCACCTGTCCATCACCGACGCCATGGGCCACGACACGAACTCCGCTCTGCTGGCCACCTTGCTGGTCGGCGCACTGCGGCGGGCACGCCGCAGCGGCTGTGACGCCCTCAAGCAGGCCCACCACGCCCACCAGGCCCTGCTGAGCCACAGCCGAGGTCTGGCCACCGGACAGTTGCTGTGCGTCAACCTCGAAACAGGCCTCTGTGAACTGGTCAACGCCGGCCACCCCTGGCCACTGCGGCTGCGCGACGGCACCGTCGAAGAGGTCAAACTCGCCGTCAACCTGCCGTTCGGTGTGGCGGCACCCACCTCCTACCGCGTACAGGAACTGCGACTGCGTCCCGGAGACCGCCTGATCCTGCTCACCGACGGAATGCAGGAGCGCGGTGCCGCCGCCGACCTGGCCTCGGTCGTTCACGACACCCGCTCGCTGCATCCGAGGGAAGCCGTCCGGAGCCTGACCGCCGCGGTGCTCGATGCCTGCCATGGCAACCTCCGGGACGACGCCACGGTCCTGATACTGGACTGGCACGGCAATCGCCGCCGATCGGCCGCAACCAGACCGGGCCCGCAGCGCTGAGCCGCAGCGGTCCGGTTCCGAATATGTGCCGGAGCACCGGCTGGGGCCCACCGGCATCCTCGACCACCCCGGCGCCCTCCTCACCCGTCGGCGTGACCGCACGGCGGGCGCAAGCACCGACTAGACATTTCAGGGGACTCCGCATCCGAATGCCCGGCGCACGGGGAAGAGAGAGTGACACAGGACGTACGCCAAGGAGTCCAGGGAGCGGCATGCGCGAGTACCAGGACCGGCCCGACCGCCGGCACCGGCGCCCCGAGGGTGTCGATGACAAGACCGTCGAGGCACTCGGATCACTGTCCAAGGCCCTGGAGACCACCGAGCGTGCTCGCGGTCACCTCTACAGCTTCCACCAGCTGACCGGCGGGGCCGACCTGGAACTGGACCGGGCGGTTCGGCTGCTGCGCGAAGCGGGGCATCACTCCTGGGCCGACAAGGTCCAGACCGAGATCCTCGGCCGCAACGTCATCCCCGGCCACTGGACGTTCCAGATCGTCGAGGCCTACAACGCCACGTACTACGGGCCGTTCCAGGAGCTGGAGCGCGACGCGGTGAGCGAACTCGCCCAAGGCCGCGACCACCTCTACGAGGCGGAGATGAAGGAGGCACGCCGCACCGCTGGACACCCCCACCACACCGCCCGCCCTCCCGCCGCGGAGAGCTGAGCCCTCGAAGAGCATCCGGGAAGGGAGCCGAGACCATGGCCGGGAAGAAGCAGCACGACCGTCCGGACGCGGAGTTCACCGAAGGCGAGAAAGTGGCCTGGAGCAGCCACGGATCCACTGCCGAAGGTGAGGTGCAACGCAAGATCATCCGGCGGACGGAGGCCGCCGGCCGTACCGTGGACGCCTCGGCGGACGAGCCCCAGTACGAGGTCCGCAGCGCCAAGTCGGGCAGGTCGGCGGTCCACAAGCCATCGGCCCTGCGCAAGAAGTGAGCCGAGGCCCCGCACCCACGTCAGGACGGCGTCCATGCAGACGTTCCTGCCCGATTCCGATTTCCGGCGCTCCGCCCTGCTGCTGGACCGTCGCCGCTTGGGCAAACAGCGGGTCGAGGCGCTCCAGGTCCTTCGCGGCCTGACCGTCCCCGGATACGGCTGGCGCAGGCACCCGGCAGTGCGTATGTGGAGCGGATACGAGGAGGCACTGGTCCGCTACGGCCTGGAGGTCTGCCGGGTATGGCGCGAGCACGGACACCAGGACAGCTGTGCCGCCTCGTTGATCGCCGGATACGCGGCATGCCGTCCGGTCGCTCCCGTGCGCGATCAGCCCGCTCTCGCCGCCGCCGGGGAACTCCCGCCGTGGCTCGGTGACGAGGCCTTCCACCGCAGCCATCAGTCCGCGCTCGTCCGCAAGGATCCGGAGACGTATACGCACGCGTTCCCCGGCGTTCCGGACGATCTGCCCTATGTGTGGCCGTCGTCCGACCGGGAAGGCGGCGCGGCGCCGCTACGACCGTGAGGAGGGGCGGCGGCAGAGTGATTCCGTGGCCGGTTAGGCTGACCCCCCATGACGGACGGGGAATCTGACAGACGGCTCATAGACGGCCGTTTCGAGTTGTTGGCACGGCTGGGCAGCGGCGGTATGGGGACTGTCTGGCGCGCCCGCGACATCGCCTTGCACCGCGAGGTCGCGCTGAAGGAAGTGCGGCCGCCGGACCCCGCGCTGGCCGAGTCCGACCCGGTCATGGCGCGGATGCAGCGGGAGCGGGTCCTGCGGGAGGCCCGGGCGCTGGCGCGGCTCAGCAACCCGCATGTGGTGACGATCCATCACATCGTGGACAGCCCTGATGCTCCGTACCCGTGGATCGTCATGGAGCTGGTGGCCGGCAGCTCCCTGTACGACCGGCTGCGGGAGGGCCCGCTCACGCCGCAGGAAGCCGCCCGCACAGGCCGCGGCGTCCTTTCCGCCCTGCGGGCCGCCCATGCGGCCGGTGTGCAGCATCGCGACGTCAAGCCCGCCAATGTCCTGCTGCGCAACGACGGAAGCCCGGTGCTCACCGACTTCGGTATCGCCGCGTTGCGGGACGCCACCAGCCTGACCGCGACCGGCGACCTCATCGGCTCCCCGGAGTACATCGCCCCGGAGCGGATTCGCGGCGACGAGGGCCGGACCGCCTCCGACCTGTGGTCGCTGGGCATGATGCTGTACGTCGCCGTGGAAGGACACCACCCGCTGCGGCGCGCGACGACCATGGCCACGCTGGTGGCCGTGATGAGCGAGCCCGTACCTCCACCGCTGCGCTCCGGGCCTCTCACCCCGGCCCTCACCGCGGTGCTGGTCTCCGATCCGGACGCCCGGCCCAGCGGTGAGGAGCTGGACCACATGCTGGCCGCCGCCGAGCAGAGCCCGAGTACCGGCACACGGGGCGATACTCCACCCTGGTCGGCGCCTTCCCTGCCCGGTACGCACACCCCGTCGACGCCGCCCAGGCGGACCAAGGTCAGGGTGGGCCTGGGCCTGGCCTGTGCCGTGGTCGGTATCTCGGTGACGGCCACCTTGTTCTTCCGGTACGGCATCGATTCCCACGCCTCGATGGGCGACAAGTCCGGCAGCAGCGGTTCGACCACCTCTCGCCCGACCGGGACGACTGCTCCTGGCGCGGTTCCGGTGGCGTCGAGTCCGGGCGCTACGCCCGACGGGAGGACAGAAGACTCGTCGGGCAGCCTGCTGACCCCGGCCGGAGTGAGGAGAGTGGTCGCCGAACTGACCCCGGTGATGGGAGGCAGCAAGGTGATCGATTTCAACGTCTACCCGGAGTATGCCGGAGCCACGGCGCCGACCAGGGCCGACAAGCACCGCTTCGACACCTTCGACTACCGCGACGGCGCTGCCACCCGCAGCGGACCGGATCCCGTCTCGGCGATCGATGCCAAGAAGACCCTGGTGGACCTCAACTCGGTCAACTGGGACGCACTGCCCGGTTTGTGGAAGCAGGCGGAGAAGCGCCTGAAGGTCCAGGGGACCAGCTCGCGCTACATCGTCGTGCAGGGCGACATCATCACCGGCTCACCGGCCGTCTACCTTTACCTGTCGGACGACTACGGGGGCGGTGGTTACCTCGAGGCGAACCTGGAGGGCAAGGTGACGAGGGTCTACGTCAGCGGGTCCTGACCCCGGCCGCCACCTGACCGCGGTGAACCGACACGCGGGGCGACCGGCGCGTGTCCTCGGGCGGGACCGGTGGGCGTGGAACTCCGCCGCTGCCGCGGGCGCATGAAGGCGGTGGCGGCCCCCGTGGCGAGGACGAACCCGGCCGCGACACAGAAGGCGTTCCGGGCCCCCGCCAGCGAGGCGGCCCCCTGCGCGAGAGCGCCGGCCCTGGTGGTGTGGAAGAAGACGCTGCCGAGGAGGGCGACGCCGAGGGTGCCGCCGAGTTGCTGGACGGCGTTGAGCAGGCCGGCCGCCGAGCCCGTCTCGTGCGGGCGGACGTGGTGCAGAGCGGTGGTGAAGAACGGCACGGCGTACAGGCCCTGGCCGAGACCGGCTACGGCCAGCGCCGGGAGCAGCGGCCACGGGTAGGAGCCGGGCCGGCAGGCGGCGTACACCACCGCCGCGGCCAAGGTGCCGACGAGCAGGGCCAGCAGGCCGGCGGACATGACGCGAGCCCCGTACCGCGGTACGAGCCAGATACCGGCGGCCAAGGACGACAGGGCCATCGCCACCGACCACGGCAGCAGGGTGAAGCCCGCCGTCAGCACGTCGCTGTGCAGCCCCACTTGCAGCTGCACCACGATCACCAGCATCAGACCGTTGACCGCGGCGAAGAACAGCATGGATGCCAACAGAGCGGCGGGGAAGCCACGCTCGCGGAACAGGCTCGGCTCGACCAGCGGGCTGCGCCCGCATCGCCCGCGCCACCGCTGGTGGAGAGCGAAGCCGACCAGCATCGCGCCGCCGACCGCCGGCAGCGCCGAGCGCCGGCCCGGCCACCCCGACGCGCCGCCCTCGATCAGGGGGTGGACGACCAGGCCGATGCCCAACACCGCAAGCGCCGTACCGGTGAGGTCCAGCCGCGGCCGCCGCGCGGCGCGGTCCTCGCGCAGCAGGCGGCCGGCCAGCAGGACCGCGGCGCCGAGGGGGACGTTGACGAGGAACACCGCGCGCCATGTGGAGCCGAAGAGATCGGCGTGGGTCAGCACGCCGCCGAGCACCGGACCGGTGACAGCGGCCAGACCCATGACAGGGCCGACGCAGCCCATGGCTCGGGCCAGCTCGCGGCCGTTGAACAGTGCACGGATCATGCCGATGGTCTGGGGGATGATGAGCGCCGCGGCGGCCCCTTGCACGGCCCGTACCGCGATCAACGCCGCGGTGGACGGGGCCAGGGCGCACAGCAGCGAGGCGAGGGTGAAGGCGGCCATGCCGACGCGGAAGACCCTCCGGCGGCCGGCGATGTCGCCCAGGCGCCCGCCGGTGATCAGGAAGACGGCGAAAGGCAGCGTGTAGGCGGCGCTGAACCACTGGATGGCCGCGTCGGAGCCGCCGAGGTCGGCGCGGATCACCGAGGCGGCGACGGTCATGACGGTGGCGTCGAGGAGGTTCATCGCTTCAGCGAGCAGGAGCACTGCCAGCGCGGCCCACCGGTGCGGATGAGGTGTGGTCGTGGATTCGTCACGCATGGGTCGACGGTGCGCCGAGGCGCGATCCCGCTTCCACTTTCGCCAGCAGATCTGAATGAATTTTCCACTATGCCCTCTTCAGTGCATGATGCTCACATGCTGGACCCCATCGATCGCGGTCTCATCCACGCTCTGCACATCGATGGCCGGGCGCCGTTCAGCACGATCGCCGATGTCCTCGGCGTCTCGACACAGACCGTCTCCCGCCGCTACCGGCGGCTGTGCGCCGAGGCGTCGCTACGGGTGGTGGGCCTGGCGGACCCCCACCGGGCCGGGCGCACCCAGTGGCTGCTGCGGCTCACCGCCGGCCCGCACTCCGCCCAGGACCTCGCGGCCGCGCTCGCTCGCCGCGCCGACACCTCCTGGGTCATGCTCGCCTCGGGCGGCACCGAGATCCTCGCGGTCGTGCACACACCCACCGCCGCCGGCCAGGACGGGCACGCGCTGCTGCTGCACGACATCCCGCGTACGGCCGGCATCACCGCCGTCTCCGCACACTGTGTGCTGCACACCTACCTCGGCGGACCCACCACCTGGCCCGGCCGCGAACAGAGCCTCGACGCCGCGCAGCGCCGCCGTCTCCAGCCCGCCACCGCGTCCGCCCGTCCCGCGCGGCAGGGCCTCACCCCGGCCGACGGCGACCTGCTCGCCGCCCTCCAGCGCGACGGCCGGGCCGGCCTCACCGAACTCGCCGCGGCCACCGGCTGGTCGGCCGCCACCGTCGCGCGCCGACTGGCCGACCTACGGGCCGGCGGCGAACTCTTCCTCGACGTCGAGCTCGACAACACCCTGCTCGGCGTCACCACCCAGGCGATGCTGTGGATGGCCGTCGCCCCCGCCCACCTCGACCACGTCGCCCGCACCCTGGCCGGGCACCACGAACTCGCCTACGTGGCCGCCGTCACCGGCTCCAGCAACCTGGTCGCCCAGGCACTGTGCCCCGACCCGGCAGCGCTGCACCGCTATCTCATCGAGAAGGCGGGTGTCCTGGAAGCGATCCGCAGCCTGGAGACCGCCCCCGTCCTGCGCATGGTCAAGGCGATCGGCCCGGTCCCGTCCACGGCCTCGGCCGGTGCGAGCCGCCGCGCCAGGACCCGCACCCCGCCCGCCGGGTAGGCCGCGAACCGCTCAGCCGACCGGGGACAGTTGGCGGGCGAACCGGCGGACAGCGTCGGTGAACGCATCTGGGGCGTCGAAGTTCGCGAGATGTCTTGCCCGCGGGATCAGTTCCACACGAGCGCGCGGATGCGCGCGGGCGAAGTCCGCCTCGCCAGCCCGGAAGACGGCGTCCTTCTCGCCGTTCAGGATCAGCACCGGAGCCTCCACATAACGCATCGCACCCGCGTCGAAGCGTCCCAGTACCTCGCCCCAGGCGTTCGGCAGGGTATGGAAGGCGTAGCCGGCGCGGATGGTCTCCTCCACCACTTCTGGCGGATAGAGCCGCCGAAGCAACCGGTCGTTCCACCGGGTCAGCCGATCCGCCGGTATACGAGGAACGAGTCTGGCGACCCACCGATACGGCATCGCCCTGAGGCCGCGGGTGGAGGCGCTGGCGCCCGCGAGGATCAGCCCGCGCAGTCGTTCCGGACGGCGCCGCGCGAACTCCAGCGCGGCATAGCCGCCGAGCGAGTGTCCGACGACCAGAGCCGGCCCCCGCCCGAGCGAGTCCACCGCGGAAGCGATGATCTCCGTCGCGGCGCTCAGGCTCCAGGGCTGATCCGAGCGCTCTCCGTGGCCGGGCAGGTCGACAGCGGTCACCGGGAATTCGTCCCGGAGCGCGGCAAGCTGCGTACTCCACTGCCCCGCGCTGAAGCGCGTCCCGTGAACGAAGACCACGGGCACCGCATCCGCCGCTGCCATCGACCCCCCAAGGTGACACCGCCTCAAGCCGACTCTACCGGCGAGGAATCCCTCGTGATCAAGGAAGAGGCGAATATGCGATCACGGGGACGGACGAGTGCTAGCGTCGCCCGCATGCCTGAACTGATCACACCCACAGGCTGGTTGCAATCGTCCTGGCTCGCAGCGCGGGACGAGTGGTGTCCAGGTGCCCACCAGGCCGGGACGGGCCTGCGTCTCGCGCCTGATGCCGAGCTCGACCGCCCCGAGGTCTTCGCGGAGTGGGTCGTACGACTGCAGCAGCAGTCGGACAGGTCGGTTGCCGTGGGGGAAGAGCGCGTCCATGCCACCCATTGGTGGATCGTCGAGGGCGACAGGTATCTGGGGGCCATTGATCTGCGCCATTACCTGAACGCCTTTCTGCTCGACGTCGGCGGACACATCGGCTACAGCATCCGGCCCTCCTCCCGGAGACGCGGCTTGGCGACGTGGGCTCTCGGGGCGGTTCTGCCCGAGGCTCGTGCGCTCGGCTTGGACCGAGTCCTCGTCACTTGCGACGACGACAACATCGGGTCGGCACGCAGCATCGAACGCAACGGTGGTGTCCTGGAAGATGTCCGCACAACCAACGCGGGCATCAAGCGCCGCTACTGGATCACTCTGTAGGGAACGGGTCGGTGATCGGGCCTGTCCGGCCGATCAGGACTGGTAGTACGCGTCTAGCGGGATGCGGGCCTCGGCGAAGAGGGCCGGGCCGTCGTGGGGGATCGTCGGCCAGGCGCCCGACTGGGGGTTGAGTTCGACGAGTTGTTCGGTGGAGACCGCGAAGACGACGCGACCCAGACCGGAGCGGACGATGGCGCCGTCGCACATGCCGCAGGGCTGGCAACTGGTGTACAGGGTCGTGCCTGACGCCGTGTCGGGGGAGAGTTCGCGGGACGCCCACCGGGCGAGCTTCAGTTCCGGGTGGGCGGTGATGTCGTTGTCGCGCCGTACCGTGTTGTGGGCCTCAGCGAGGATCGTGCCGTCCGCGGCGGCGAGCAGGGAGCCGTAGGGGGCGTCGCCCAGGGTGATGGCGCGGGCCGCGAGGGCGATCGCGCGGCGCAGGAGTGCCTCGTCGGCGGGGGTGATCACGATGCTGTCCTTCGATGGGTGGCGACGGCGGTGAGCGCCTGCCAGGCCGCTTCGGGCCGCCGGGTCTCTTCGGGGTCTCCGTGGTAGGGGTCGAGCACGACGGTGTCGGCGCCGAGCGCGTGCAACTGGTCGAGGTCGTCGAGGACCTGTTCGAGGGTGCCGACACCGGCGATCCGCTCGGGGCCGTCGACCGGTGTGCCGGTCAGCCGCAGCGCGATGCGGGGGGCGAACCCCGGCAGAGTGTGGCGGGCCAGGACCGAGCGCATCCACGGAAGGGTGCCGCGCAGGGGATGCCAGGCGTCACCGTATCCGATGGCGCGCCGGATGCCGGCCTCGCTGTTGCCGCCGACCCAGATGGGAATGGAGGTGGGGTTGTGGCTCCGCAAGGTCTCCAGGTGCTCGTCGGTGAGTTTGCCGCGCGCGCCGAACGGTACCCCGAGCGCGTCGAACTCCTGGCGCGCCCAGCCGACGCCCACCCCGAGCACGAGCCGGCCGTCGCTGAGCCGGTCGAGATTGGTGGCCATGCGGGCTGCGAGCAACGGGTGCCGATAGGGCAGGACGAGTACGGTCGTGCCGAGGCGCACCCTGGTGGTGAGGCCGGCCAGCCAGGACAGCGTGGTGAACGGCTCGTAGAACGGCTCCGGGTACCGCTCGGCCACGTCCGGGGTGACGGCCACGTGGTCCGACACCATGAGCAGGTCGAAGCCGAGCCCCTCCACGGTCCGTGCCCACTCGCGCAGCACGCCGGGGTCGGTTCCGGGCCCGAAGTTCGGGACGTTGACGCCTAGTTGCATGACCGGAGGCTATCCCCGCGATCATGAGGATCTGAAGATGCTTCTCCTGGTCTCCCCGGCCTTCTCTCGTGGATATCCCGGTAGATTCGCGTCATGGCCGCGAATCTCGACGACGTTGACTGGGCGATCATCAGCCAGCTGCAGCAGGAGGCCCGCATCTCTCTCAGTGAGCTGGGGCGGCGCCTGCACCTCAGCCCGTCGGCCACCACGGAACGGGTGCGCCAGTTGGAGGCTCAGGGCGTCATCACCGGCTACCGGGCGGCGGTGGACCTGGCGAAGGTCGGCTACCCCGTGCTCGCCGTCGTCCGGCTGAAGTACCCGGGCAACCGGCACCAGCCGCTGCGGCGGCTGCTCACCGAGCGACGCGAGATCCTGGAGTGCCTGCGTACGACAGGGGACGACTGCTACACCCTGAAGGTGGCCGCGACCTCCATGGAGCATCTGGAGACCCTCGTCGACGAGCTGGCGGGCTTCGGCAGCACGACCACCAGCGTCGTCTACAGCCAGACCTTGCCGTACCGCGGCCCCGATCGGCCCTGACGCCGCCGACCGCGGCACCGTACGACTCCACCCGAGCCCGCGGGAGCGCACGACGCTCAGCGGAAGCACGCCTTACGGACAGCCCTCAGGTTGCCGCTGGCGATGTGTGCCTGTCTCCTTACCCCACCGCCCGCTCAATCGCCGGAAAACCATGATTCCCGAAAGTTCCGGAAATCCTCGGCCCACACTTGGCGGATGGTCAGCAAGGGCCTTCTCAAGGCAAGGGCGAGGCAGCGGATCGAACGTTTCCTGAGCGGCGGGGATGCCCACGACCTGCTCACACGGCAGGCTGCCGAGGAGGCCCGTCTGCTCAAGCGCTCGGCCGTCGGGTTCCGGCGTGGTCGTGCCGTGGTACTCGACGCCGAGGGTGCCCGTCTGGCAGGCAGGCTGTACTGGCTCCGAGGCCGTCTGCCGTCCAACTCCGCGGCGCCGGCCGACATGGCCGCGGCCAAGAAGCTGTTCCTATTGCTGAACCCCGACGCGGAGGATCCGCTGCCTCCGTCGGCCCGGCGGCTGCGCGCCCGGCCATGCTCCACCGAGGCGTTGACGGAGATGCTTGTCACCGCGATGGCACGGGGAGACGCCGGAGTCGCGGACACGGTCATGGCTGCGGGAGGAGGGAAGCGCCGGTCCGAGCGCCCGGCGGCTCTGGCGGCTTGGCTCCAGTTGCGCTACACGCTTCTGGGCGACCCCCACGACCTGGACCAGTCGGTTGAGCTGAGCCGTGCGGGGCTCGCCGCCGAGGGGACCGCGGGCCTCGTCGAGAACGGGACCGCGCTGTGCGGCGCCCTGCTGCTCCGCTACGAGGACGCCGGCGCCGAGAGGGATCTCGAGGAGGCCGTCGAGCTGGGCCGGACCGTTCTCGACCAGTGCCGGCCGGGAGCTGTGATGCGCGCCGAGATCGCGTCGTTTCTGTCCCGGTCGCTGCTGGCACGGCACTGGCGGACGGGGGCTCCGCAGGATCTGGAGGAGGCCCTGGCCCTGGCCCGGGCCGCCGCTCAGGACGCCCCCGACGCCGGTGCCTTCCGGCTTCTCATGCTGGGCAACGTCGCCGGTGTACTGCGGGACCGCTTCGGCATGACCGGCGCCCGCGCGGATCTTGACGAGGCGGCCGACATCATGGCGGTGGTCATCAAAGGCCTGCCCGAGGAGCACGAGCAGTACACCCAGCAGTTGGGCAACCTCGGAGTCCTGCACCGGGTCCGCTACGAACACGGCGGGGATCCGTCCGACCTGGACACCGCGCTGGAAAGCGGCCGTACGGCCGTACGGATCATCTCCCAGGACAGCCCCTACGGCCCGCGACTGCGCAGCAACCTGTGCCTCGCCCTGGCGCACCGGTACGACTGCTCAGGGCAGCGTGTCTACTTGGACGAAGCCACCGACATCGCCGCGGAGACCGTTGCCGCGGCGTCCCCACGCAACCCCGAGCGCGGGTTGCACCTTCACGTCCTGGGCCGTCTGCTGCGCGACCAGTACGAACACTCAGGTGACCCCGCCGACCTGGAAGCGGCGATTTCCATGGGGCGCCGCGCCGTGAAGTCGGTGCCCGCCGCCCACCCCGCCCGCAGCCTGTATCTGACGAGCCTCAGCATGTCGCTGCGCAGCCGGTACGACTGCGCCGAAAAGCCTAGTGACCTCCATGAAGCCGGGGAACTTGCCTTGGCGGCCGTGCGGCACATACCCGAAGACCATCTGGACCAGCCCGGATTCTGCTTCAGGGCCGCCCGCATCCTGAGCGCACGGGGCATGGAGAACGGCTCCGTGGAGGACCTCGACCTGGCCGTCGGCCTGGCCTACTCCGCCATGAACGCCTGCCCACCGGACCACCCGGTCTTCCTCACCTACCTCACCCTCGTCGGCCACATCCTGCTCGACCGTTACGAAACCGCCGGTGTACCCGACGACTTGGAGGAGGCGACCCGCATGGCGCGTAGGGCTGTGGCGGAAACTCCCTCCGAGGACCCGTCCGCACGGGTGCGACGGCTGTTCCTCCTCGGCTGCGCTCTGGCCATCCGCCACGGCTCGGGCGCGGGGGATCCCGAGGCCGCCAAGGAGGCCATGACGGTGCTCGACGCCGTCCGGACACCCGCCGCTGGACCCTCCTTGCAGGTCGACGCGGCTTTGGCCGCCGGACGGCTCGCCCTCTCGCTCGGCCAGTTCGAGCGCGCCGCGCGGGACTACGCCGACGCTGTCTCCCTGATGCCCACCGAGGTCGGACGCGACCTCAGCCGTCGGGTGCAGGAACGCCGCCTCACCACTTGGTCGAACATTCCGGCCGGCGCGGCGGCCCTGGCCCTGAGGACGGGAAAGGCGGACGAGGCCGTGGAACTTCTCGAGGCCGGCCGGGGCCTGCTGCTGGGACGAGGCACGGAGCTGCGAACCGGGCTCGATACGGTACACGCCCTGGCACCGGACCTCGCCGCACGGCTGGAATCAGCGGCGGCGGCGCTCCGGGCGGACGACGACGAGCCGGCGCTCGGAGGCAACGGCCACCTGCGCCGCAGGCGCCCCCGCGAGCAGGCCGCACAGGAGTGGGAGGCCGCGCTCGCCGAGGTCAGGACGGTGCCGGGCCTCGCCGACTTCCTCAGCCCCCCGCGCATCGACCGGCTGCGCTCGGCGGCCGCGTCCGGACCCGTGGTGATGGTGAACGTCAGCATGCACGGGTGCGACGCCCTCATCGTGCAGGGGGACGGCGTGCGGGTCGTCCCTCTGGCGCTGACCGCGCAAGAGGCGGGCGAGCGCGCCACCGAGCTGGTCAGAAGCATGCTTCTGCGTCCCAAAGAGCTGGACGCACTGGTCGGTGAGACGCTGCGGTGGCTGTGGCGGACCGTGGCCCGTCCCGTGCTGGGGGAGCTGGGTCTGCTCGGCCCGCCTCGGGCACACCTGCCCCGGTTGTGGTGGTGCCCGACCGGCTCCCTCGCCTTTCTCCCGTTGCACGCGGCTGAGGATCCGGCCGAGGGCGGCCTGCTGGACCGTGTGATCCCGTCCTACACGCCCACCCTGGGCGCGTTGTTGCGCGCCACCGAGGCCGCCGGCGAACCCACTGCCCGGGGAGCTCACTCGCCGAGGGCCCTGGTCGTGGCCCGGCCCGACGAGAACCTGCCGTCGGCCGGTCCCGAAGTCGACGCCGTCCGCTCGACTTTCCCCGATGCGACCGTCCTCGCCGGCGTTCGCGCCACCCGGCAAGCGGTCCTCGACGCGCTGCCGCAGGCGGCGATCGTGCACTTCGCCTGCCACGGGGGCTTCGACCCACTCGCCCCCTCCACCTCGGGTCTACGCCTGGGGAAGGAAACGATGACCGTCCTCGACATGAGCCGGCTGCACCTACGGGGGGCCGAGCTGGCGTATCTCTCGGCCTGCTCCACCGCCGTCGGCGGCGTGAAACTCACGGACGAGTCGATCCACCTGACCTCGGCTCTCCAGTCGGCGGGCTTCCGGCAGGTCATCGGCACCCTATGGCCCGTGCACGACATCATGGCGCCGCAGGTCGCCGAGGACGTCTACGCCCACCTCGCGCCCCCAGGCAGCATCACAGGGCGGGTCGACGGCGCCGCAGCGCTGCACCACGCGGTGCGTGCGGTCCGGGAGAGCCATCCGGACCGGCCGTCCTTGTGGGCTTCGTATGTACACATCGGTCCGTGAGGAGGCGGGTATGAAGGGCACGATCGGCGAGCTGGCGAGGGGAGACGTCCGCACGGTGCGGCGCCACGGCGGCGAGCGGGCGGCAGGGTCGGAGCCGGGGCCCGGACCGGAGCCGACCGTGGAGGTGGACGCCGGGGGCGAACCGTACCGGGTCAGTACGCCGGAGGGGGTGTTCCCCGCCGTTGTGCTTTCGCCAGGGACTTGCCTGCGCGACCTCGCCGCCAACAGCCGACTGGTCCGCATGGTGACGCGCACGGTGCCGGGTGTCGTGGTCGCCGGGGCGGGCCGTCTGATCGGGTTCGTGCCGCGCAGGGCACTGGTCGACGCCCTCCTCGCCGACACCGGACTGCGGGGCGACACGGGATCCGATCCGCTTCTGCACGGGATCGCGCAGGCGGTCAGCGACGCCGTCCGCATCCGATGCCTGACCTGCGGCAACGTCAACGCGTACGACCACTGCCTGCCGGGTGAGCAGAAGGCCTGTGTGAACGGCCACCCCCTCGACCCGGACCTGGACTGAGCCGTGCCGGGGCTGCTGCAGACAGCGGGCGCGCTCCTCGAGCGCCGGCTGCTGACCACCACTTGGCTTCCGGTCGTGGTTTTCGGAACGTTGACCGGCGCACTCACCGCCCGCGGTGCCGGTTGGTCCCGCAGCCGGCAGGCTTGGCAGAATCTGCCCGCCGATTTGCGGATACTGACGGTGATGTTTGCGCTCGCGGTCACCACCGTGCTCGCCCAACTGCTCGCCGCCGCCAGGCCCGGGCTCATCCGCCTGTACGAGGGATACTGGAGCTCCCTGCCGTACGGCGACCGCATCGCCGACCGCCTCCGCCGCAGACGCGAGGATCCGGTGGCGCGGACCGAGCGGCCATGGTCGCTTCCCACACCGGACCGGCTGATGCCCACACGGATCGGCAACGTCATCCGCGCCGCCGAACAGCAGGCGCAGCGCTACGGCATGGACGCGGCCACAGCCTGGCCCCGCCTCTATGTGACGCTGCCCGAGACGTTCACCCTCCACTTCGCCGCCGCCTGCGCCACGCTCGACCTGATGGTCACGATCAGCGGCCTCGGCGCGGTGTTCGCCGTGTGTGGCGGGTCCCTGGCCGGCGCGGTGCTCTCCTGGCAGGCCGCCGTGCTGTGCGTCGCGGGCGGGGCCCTCACTTCCTGGCTCGGCTTCCGCGCCGCCCTGCGGGCCGCCTTCGCCTACGGGGAGCTGGTCCGGGCGGCCTTCGACGTGCACCGCTGGCTGCTGCTGGACGCCATGGGGCTGCGCCGGCCCACGAGTTATGCCGCCGAACTCAAGCAGTGGCGCCAACTGCACCAGGTCTGGCAACGCGGCAGCCCCGACGCCGACCGCGCCCACCACCTCGGCTACCCCACGACCGCTCCGGGCTCCTCACCGACCTCTGACGCCCAAAGCAGCAACTGTCATGCACCCACGCCTTAATCGATCCGGGGGCCTGAGTACTTCTACTCAGGCCCCCCGGCCATCGATCAGGGAAGGCTGCAGGCATGAACACCTCCCGCACAGAACCACGTCCCGTCATACCGCAAGTGTCCGGAGCGGCTGTCACCGGTGCGGTTCTGGCCTGCGGTGTCGTCTACTTCTTCTCCTGGGTCGAGCAGGACAGCGACCGGGCATGCGAGAAGACAGACGGCCTCTGCTGGACCTGGTGGGACTGGGCAGCCACGCCCCTCACCTTCACGACTGCCTTGATCATCCTGATCATCGTCTACAAGCAACTGGACATCAGGCCACGGCTCGCAGTCATCCCGCCGACGATCCTGCTGGCACCGTTCCCTCTCCTCGCCGCACAAGCGACTGCCGGCTGGTGGACTGTCGCCATCACGGGCGCAGCATGGTCATGCTCCCTCGCACTGGCCACACGCAGCCGCTACCGGATCCCGGGGATCACAGCTTCAGCCACGCTTCTGCTCGCCTCCCTCGTCGTTCTCTACCACTGAGATGGATTGTTGCCACCCGCTGCCCGACGGGGTTTGGCTGCGGTTCTCGGCCGCCCTGACTTCCGGGAGGCCGGGTCAAGGTTCGCCGAACCGTCTCGCGGCGCGGGCTGCCAGTGCCTCCAGCAGGAGGTCGACCGCCTCCTCGAAGGAGCTGTCCCCCATGGTGTGCAGCTCCTGGCGCACGGTGGTCAGCGCGGGGTACGAAGCGGGATCCAGCCCCTGGTAGACCTCGCGCCATGCCCGGTGGTCGGCCTCGCGCTGCTGTCGCGGGAGCGCCTGGAACGCGGCGTCCATGGCGGCATGGCTGAGCACGGTGTCGATGAAGGTCAGATACAGACGGGTCGCCTCGGCCGGTTCGAAGCCCGCGGACAGCAGCAGGCCGACCCCGGTCTCCACCGCACGGATCTCGTTCTCGCGCCGGGTCACCCGGTACGAGGCGAAGGCGGCCGCGCGAGGGTGGGCGAGGTATCCGGCGCGGACCCGCAGGGCCATCTCGCGCAGGTCGGCAACCCAGTCGCTCCTGGGGACGAACCCCGTCATGGCGTCACCGATGATGCGGTCGGCGATGGCGAGCACCAGATCGTCGGTGCCGTGGAAGTAGCGATAGAGGGCGCTCGGATCGCAGCCCAGGGCGGTGCCGAGCCGGCGCACGCTGAGTGCCTCCGGGCCGTGCTCGCCGATCAGCCGCAGGGCGGTCTCCACGATCAGGTCCTCCGACAGCAGGACCCCCGAGCGGGTGGGCCGGCGGCGTCTGCGCTCCTGCGGGACACGGGTGGTCATACCGGGGGCTCCTGTCGTTCCGGACCGCGTACCCGCAGTGAAGAGGCCCCGGGCGCCTTATGTCAACAGGATTGACGCAACACGAAGGCCAGGTGTTCCATCACAGTCCCGCGCGGCTCTTCCCTCGTCCCCTCCCCGCGAGGAGCCTTACATGTCATCCACACCATTGCGCCGCTCCCTCGGCGTCGTCGACGGTGTCGCCATCGCCGCTTCCAGCACCGCCGCCACCACCAGCATCGCCATCGGCATGGGCACGATCGCCACCATCGTCGGTCTGCAGGCCCCGGCGCTGCTGCTCCTCGCCTTCCTGCCCGTGCTGGGCATCGCCACCGCCTACGCCCGCCTCAACCGCTCGGAACCCAACTGCGGCAACGGCTACACCTGGGTCGGCAAGACCCTCGGCCCCTGGCCCGGCTTCCTGACCGGGTGGGTCACCATCGTCGGCTCGGTCATCTTCTGCGCCTACACCAGCGCGGTCATGGGCTCGGTCGTCCTGATCTTCGCCAACAAGGCCGGCCTGCACTCGGTGGCGGGCATCGTCCTCGACCCGTCGTCCACCGGTGTCACCACGGCCGTCGGGCTGGTGCTCCTGCTCGGCCTCACCGCTCTCGCCGTCACCGGGACGCGCGCGACCACCCGATTCCAGGTCGTGCTGCTCATCTTCGAGTACACCGTGCTGCTGGGATTCTGCGGCTGGGCCCTGATCACCGGCAAGCAGTCCTTCTCTCTCTCCTGGTTCAACCCCTTCGCCATCAGCGACGGCACGGCCTTCGCCCAGGGCCTGGTCCTCGCGGTGTTCTTCTTCTGGGGCTGGGACGCGGCGTTCAGCGTCAACGAGGAGACCAAGAGCCCGGGCGACGCCTCCCGCGGCGGCCTGATCGCCCTGTTCGCGATGCTCGGGCTGTTCCTCTTCGCCTCGGTCGCCTTCCAGCGGGAGATGAGCCTGCCGGAACTCATCAAGAACGGACCGCAGGCCCTGCCGTACCTCGGTGAGAAGCTGGCCGCCGAACCCTGGGCCACCCTGCCCGTGGTCGCCCTCATGTTCTCGGCCGCGGCCTCCGTGCAGTCCACACTGATCCCTACGGCGCGCGGACTGCTCGCGATGGGCCGCGACCGCACCATGGGGCCGGTGTGGACCCGCGTGCACCGCCGGTACGGCACCCCCGCCGCCGGAACGGTCGTAGTGCTGTCGATCGGCGCCGTGATCGCCCTGTCGGCCGTCGCCATCCCGCGGCTGAGCGACATGCTGCTGGCCGCCGTCAACTCCATCGGCCTGCTCGTCGCCCTCTACTACGGCCTCACCGCTCTCGCGTGTGCCGTCCGCTTCTGGCCCGACCGCCGCGAAGGGCTCCGTACGGCGCTGCTCGCCGTGGGCGTGCCGGCCGTGTCCGGTCTCGCGCTGCTGGGGCTCGGCTGCTACCTCGGATACTCCTACCTGACCATGAGCGACCGCTTCGCACTCAGCCCCGACAACGGGTGGTTCATGTTCTCCCTGCCCGCCGCCATCGTCCTCGCCGGGCTCGGGATGGCCGCGGTCGCCAAGTACGTCCGCCGTTCGCCGTACTTCAGCACCGGGCGCGGCACCGACGCCGAGGCGATCACCCTCCCCATGGACCGCACGGCCGTCTGAGCCCACCTCCCGCCCCACCCCACCATGGAGTCAACCCCCCATGTCGCAGTCCCAGGTCACCGGCCCCGCCGATCTCGTCTTCACCGGCGGGCCCGTCCACACCGTCGATCCCGCCCGTAACCGCGCCACCGCCGTGGCCGTGCACGGCGGGCGGATCACAGCCGTCGGCCACGACGAGGTGCACGCGCTGATCGGGCCGGGCACCGAGGTCGTCGACCTCGCCGGGAAGCTGCTGCTGCCCGGCTTCCAGGACGCCCATGTGCACCCGCAGGGCGCGGGCCTGGAGCTCGGCCTGTGCCATCTCGCCGACACTGTCGACCCCGCCGAGTACCTGCGGCGGATCCGGGCGTACGCCGACGACCACCCGGACGCCGAATGGATCACAGGTGGCGGCTGGTCCCTGGAGGCGTTCCCCGGTGGCGCCCCCACCGCCGCCGCCCTCGACGCGATCGTCCCCGACCGGCCCGTCTTCCTGCCCAACCGCGACCACCACGGCGCCTGGGTCAACACCCGAGCGCTGGAACGGGCCGGCATCGACGCCCGCACCCCCGACCCCGCCGACGGCCGCATCGAACGCGACACCGACGGCAACCCGACCGGCATGCTCCAGGAGGGCGCCGTCCACCTCGTGGGCCGACTGGTGCCCGCTCCCACCGCCGACGAACAACTCGCCGCCCTGCTGCGCGCCCAGGCCGTGCTCCACTCCCACGGTGTCACGGCCTGGCAGGACGCCATCGTCGGCTCCTACGCCAACATGACCGACCCGGCACCCGCCTACCGCACGGCCCTGGACCGGGGACTGCTCACCGCCCGCGTCGTCGGCGCGCTGTGGTGGGACCGCGAACGCGGCGCCGAGCAGATCCCCGAACTCGTAAGGCAGCGTGAGGAGTTGACCGGAGGCCGGTTCCGCGCCGGCACGGTCAAGATCATGCAGGACGGCATCGCCGAGAACCACACCGCGGCCATGCTCGACCCGTATCTCACCGGCTGCGGCTGCGCCTCGGACACCAGCGGGATCAG
The DNA here is from genome assembly GCF_055639495.1 of Streptomyces sp. NPDC039424. NCBI lineage: Bacteria > Bacillati > Actinomycetota > Actinomycetes > Kitasatosporales > Streptomycetaceae > Streptomyces > Streptomyces sp. NPDC039424. The sequence goes on along the minus strand of NZ_JBVKAI010000006.1, from coordinate 145,050 downwards.
CTTCGTCGAACCGGGCGAGCTGAGGAAGTACGTCACCGAACTCGACGCACTGGGCTTCCAGGTCCACTTCCACGCCCTCGGCGACCGCGCGGTACGCGAGGCGCTCGACGCCGTCGAGGCCGCCCGTACCGCGAACGGGCACCGCGACACACGCCACCACCTGGCACACCTCCAGGTCGTTCACCCCGACGACGTACGACGCTTCCGCGCGCTCGGCGCCACCGCCAACCTGCAGATGCTGTGGGCCGCCCACGAGCCGCAGATGGACGAACTCACCCTGCCGTTCCTGGGTCCCGAACGCGGCACCCGGCAGTACCCGTTCGGCGACCTGCTGCGCGCCGGGGCGACGCTCGCCGCGGGGAGCGACTGGCCGGTCAGCAGCCCCGACCCGCTCCAGGCCATCCACGTCGCCGTCAACCGCGTCTCGCCCGACGCACCCGGGGGCACCCCCGAGTTCCTGCCCGAACAGCGCCTCGACCTGGGCACCGCCCTCGCCGCGTACTCGGCGGGCAGCGCCTACGTGAACCACCTCGACACCCTCACCGGCAGCATCACCATCGGCAAGGCAGCCGACCTGGTCGTCCTCGACCGCGACCCGTTCACGGCCCCACCCGAGGAGATCGCGGCCACCCGGGTCCTGCAGACCTTCGTGGAAGGGGAACGCGTCCACGCGGCCCCCGACGCCTGACCTGCGCTCCAAGCCCCGGTAAGCCGAAAGGACGTGCGGGCGGCCGGGGCAGGTGTCCACCAAGGCGGTCACTTGGCGTCGACCATCGCGGCCGACCCGCGGTCGGCTCGTCGGTCAATCCGTGGGCCGCTGTGCCTGGTTCGCCTCACGGAGGGCCGCCCAGGCGTCCGCCCTGGGGCCGACGTGCCGGAGCTTGTCCGGGTTGTTCACCGTACGGATCGTCTGGATCCGCCCGTCGAGCACATCGAGCACCCAGGTGCTGAGGACCTGGCCGTCCCGGTCGCGGAAGATCGCGCCCGGCTGGCCGTTCACCTGCTGCGGCTCCACAACACCGGCCCCCCTGATGACCAGCGGGACGAACGCCGCGAGAACCCGGACCACGTGCTCGGCACCGAGGATGACGGGCTTCAACTGCGGGGCCCTGCCGCCACTGTCGCCGATCATCGACACATCGGCGGCCAGCAGCTCGGCCAGCCCGTCGACATCCCCTTCCCGGAAAGCGCCGAAGAACCGCTCGGCGAGCTCCTCGCGTTCCTTCCGGTCGGCCTCGAACCGTGGGCGGCCCGCTTCCATGTGACGGCGCGCCCGCACCGCGAGCTGGTGGCACGCCGCCTCCGACCGCCCCACGGCCGACGCGATCTCCGAAAAGCCGAAGGCGAACACCTCCCGCAGCACGAAGACCGCACGTTCGAGCGGGGTGAGCCGCTCCAGCAGGAGCAGGGCCGCCATCGACAGTGAGTCCGCCAGCTCCGCCGACCGCGCCGGATCCTCGTACGGGTCGGTCAGCAGCGGTTCGGGGAGCCACGGCCCGACGTACTCCTCCCGCCGGACGCGGGCCGAGCGCAGCACGTCGATCGAGATCCGGGTGACCACGGTCGACAGGAACGCCTTGGCCGACCCCGCCTGGGTGGCGGTGGCCTGGTAGCGCAGCCAGGTCTCCTGGACCGCGTCCTCGGCCTCGCTCACACTGCCCAGGATCCGGTAGGCGATCGAGAACAGCAGCGGCCTCAGCCCCTGGAACTCTTCGGTCTTCGTCACCCTGACTCCTCATTGAGACTTGCCTGCCACAACGGGCGCGGCTCCCCGCTGCGGAAGCCGCGCCCCTCACTCATCAACGCCACTGCCTGTTGTCCCGACGGCAGCAGAGCCTGCCAAGTGGTGATCCGCCAAAGCGCCTTGGCCCGTGGACCGCGCCGCTGTCCAGGATCACCGTCACCAGGGCACCGAGCCGTCCTCGCCGAAGAACCCGGCGGTCGGTCCGTCCGCGCCGAGGGTGGCCAGGCGCACCACGACTGCGGCGCCCTGCTCGACCGTGAGGAAGCCTGTGTCGTTGTTGCTGTCCGTGGCGACGTAGCCGGGGGCGGCCGCGTTGACGAGAACACCGTCCTTGCGCAGTTCATTGGCGTACTGCACGGTCAGCGCGGTCAGCGCGCTCTTGGACGGCGAGTACGCCGCGGACGGCAGCAGCGCGGCAAAAGGGCCGTCCGGATCGCTGGTGAGGGCCAGCGACGCGGCATGACTGCTGACGTTGACGACGCGCGGCGCCGGTGACCGCCGCAGCAGCGGCAGCATGGCGTTGCTCACCGAGATCACCCCGAAGACATTGGTCTCGAACACGGCCCGAACCATGTTCAAATCGACCAAGCTGGGGATCTGATCGTGGGCGTCCTGGGGCGAGACCTGTCCGGAACCGGTGATGCCGGCATTGTTGATCAGCACGTCGAGGTGGCCGAAGCGCTCCTCTACCTGCTTCGCGGCCTCGCGGACAGTGGCCTCGTCGGTGACGTCCAAGGTGACCACGTACGCGTCGCCGCCCGCCGCGCGCAGCGCCGCTGCCGCCTCCTCGCCGCCCCGCGGGTCCCTGGCGCCGATCAGCACCGTCATGCCCAGCGCGGCGAGTTGCTCGGCAACCCCACGGCCGATCCCCTTGTTCGCCCCGGTGACCAGCGCGACCTTCTGATGTGTGGTCTCCTCGCTCATGACCAGCTCCTCGTTGTCAGGGTGGGTTCTTCTCAGAACCCGTCTTCGCAACCTGAGACGAGACAGCCTGGCCGTTACTGACATGGTGATGCGTGCGAGTCCGGGCCGTTTGTCTCGACGCTCAGCAGCACCCGGTTGTTCACTGGTCACACCACCGCCCGTCGAACAGAGCGCGCGGCCCTCCAGCGACGACCACACCCCCCAGGAGTGGGCCTGCCCCGTTCAGTTGAGGCTCGAGGCTCTTGTGTGTTCCTCGGTGGCGTCGTCGCCGGGGCCGCATGCGTCGTGCAAGGCGGTGCGGACCCGCCCGCGCAGCCAGGCATGGGCAGGGTCGTTGTCGTAACGCTGGTGCCATGTGAGGTAGATGGGGATGGCGGGCATGGTCAGTGGCAGGGGCCGGGTGCGCAGGCCGAGGTCTTCCAGGAGAGGGCGGCTGATGAGTTGGGGGACTGCCACGACAAGGTCGTGATGGCGGACGAACTGCAGGGCTGTGGCGTTGGTGGGGGTGGCGGCCACCACCTGTCGGCTCACGCCCTGAGCCTCCAGCGCGTCGTCGATGGGGTCACGCAGCCGTCCCCGGCGGGAGACGGTGATGTGTTCGGCGGCCGTGTACTTCTCAAGGGTGAGTGGGCCGCGGCACAGGGGGTGGTCGGGGCGCAGGGCGAGGACGAGCCGGTCGTGGCCCACGATCTCATGGCGGATCTCGGGCGAGGTGGGCTTGCCGGCTCCGGCTTCGAGGTCGGTGTCTCCTCGTCGCGGGTCGTGGGTGTCGGTACTGGCTTCGGCCAGGAAGCGTAGACGCGCTCTTGGTGCCTCGGCGCGCAAGGAGTGGAGCAGGGCGGGGCCGACTGCCGCGGCCAGGGCGTCGTGCCATTTCAGGACGAAGGTCCGATCCAGCGCTGCCAGGTCGACTTCGGTGTGGGGGGAGAGGACCGACCGGGCCTGCTGGACCAGGTCGTGCACCGTCGCGCGCAGAGCGACGGCGCGGGGGGTGGGAGTCATGGTTCGGCCGGTGCGGACAAGGATCTGGTCTCCGGTGGCCCGGCGGATACGGCCCAGGGTGCGGCTCATCGCGGGGGCTGAGACGTTCAGGCGGGCGGCGGCGTCGGTCACGCTGCCTTCTTCCAGCAGAGCGTCGAGCGCGGTGAGCAGATTCAAATCCAGTTGCATGAGGGTAAATCCAGTCGTAACTAGATTGCATTTGAAGTTAATGATGCCTGGTCCTACCGTCGAAAGCGAACGGCCGAAAGGCCAAATCCCTTTCTTCGTCAGGAGCGATCATGAACGCCTTCTCCGTCCCCGCTACCGTCTCCGCCGAGACCGCTGACCTCGAAGCGGTCCTGGAGCGCGCCGTGACTGCTGTGAAGACGGCCGGAGAGCATCTGCTCGAGCGCTACGACGTGGGCGCGCGCCCCGGTGACCTCGATGAGATCGTCCGCGCTATCTACGCCAATGACGAGGCGGTCCTCGCGCTCATCAAGCAGCCGCTGCTCAGGGCGCGTCCGGGGTCCCAGTGGGTGGAGGACGAGCTGGCCAGCGGTCTGCTGCCCGAGGGCGAGTGGTGGGTGGTGGACACGGCCGAGGGCAACATCAACCACATCCACGGCATGGGTGAGTGGGCGGTGACCGCCACGCTGGTGCGCGACAACGCCCCCGTGCTGACCGTGGTTCACCTGCCGCTGACCGGCGACACCTACACCGCTCTCCAGGGCAGGGGGGCGCTCCTCAACGGTGAGCCGCTTCGCTCCTCCGCCAAGACCGACCTGCGGGCGGCTCTGGTGGGAACCGGCCAGGCCAAGCCCGGTGAGGATGAGGAAGCCCTGCGACGCATGGGCGCCTCGGTGACCGCCATGCTGATCAACGCGTTGGTCGTGCGGGTCTCGGTGCCGGCCACGATGCAGCTCATCCACGTCGCGTCCGGCCGCATGGACACCTTCTGGCAGTTCTCCGACGTGCGCTCGGGCCTCCTGCCCGGCGCGCTGCTGGTCTCCGAAGCCGGCGGCACGGTCACCGACACCAGGGGAGAACCGTGGAGCCTGGCCAGCAACGACTTCCTCGCCTCCGCTCCCGGCCTGCACGCCCAGGCCGTTGACGTCCTGTCCGACCTGGGCTGACCCCACCGCCCGGTCCGGGGCCGCCCCGAGCCGCCCCGGACCGGGTGGATGCCCTGCCGCGCGTCCCCTTCCATCCCCCTCCCTCTCTGCTACCACGACTGGAGATCATCGTGGAGATCGCCGTACTCGGTTCCACCGGACAGACCGGGCGCCTGGTCATTGCACGCGCCTTGGAGCGCGGGCATGACGTCATAGCTCTGGCCCGTCGGCCGGACCAGCTCGAGGCGCCTGCCTCTCGAAACTTGCGTGTGGTCCGGGCGGACGTGACCGATTCCGGCAGTGTCTCCGCCGCTGTTGAGGGCGCTGACGTCGTGGTGAGCGGCCTGGGCGTCACCAAGAAGCAGGACCCCGCGATTCTCGTCGAAGGCGCCCGCCAGATCGCCTCGGCCGCGCCTCGCGTCATCTGGCTCACATCCCTGGGCATGGGTGCCACCGAAGGAGCGCTCGGCACCGTCAACGGTGCTCTCCTCAAGCGCATCCTGCGCCACGAATGGGACGCCAAGGACGCCGCCGGCCGTGCCGTCCGCGACGCAGGCGGAACCACCGTCTATGCCGGGCCGCTGACCAATAAGCCCTACCAGGGCAACGGGCGCCTCATCCGTGCCGAGGAGTTCAAGCCTCGAATGATCCCGCCCGTGGCACCGCGTGCGGGAATCGCCGCCCTTATGGTCGCGGAAGCGGAAGCGCCGCATCTCGCCGACGCGGACACCATCGCCCTGTTCGGGAGCGGCTGAGCTGCTGTCCGCTGCCCGGCAGCACAGGGAGCGAGGGTACGGGGCGCTCTCACTGGCCCCGCATCTGCCGGTGCGGACCTCGGGGATCGGCGACCAACTCGACGTACGCGTCGGTGACGGTGTCCGGGCAGACTCGGATCAGCAGCGAACGACCAGTACGGCGGCAGCCGCGTCCCCAGCTCCAGTCGACCGCCCCGAGGATCGGCCCCGAGCACCTCGGCTGCGTCGCTTCAGGCGCCCGCCATCACTGCGGGCACCCCGGCCTCGTCCATGACCACGGCCATCTCACCCGCGGGAAGGGCCGGGTTGGCACCCGCGCTGTAGGCCAGCTCGGGCAGGGCGAGGGCCTCGAGGAGCCGGGGGAGCGGCAGGCGCGGGTCGCGGCTCGCCGCCTGGCGCGTCCAGACGTCCGGGTCATGGCTGAGCCGCTCGATCAGATCGGGGCCGGCGGCGGGATCGCGGACTACCAGCTGCCCGTAGATCCCGTCCGGATGGTCCGCGTAGCGGGCGGCGAGCCCTTCGCGGGGGAAGCGGGGGTGGCCGGTCGCCATCCAGGCGGAGAACGTCCCGCCGAGTCGTGCGTACACGCTCATCAGGACCTCCTCCGGGGTGTCCGGGTGATATACGGCCAGGTGGGTGTGGACGAGGACGTCCGTGTCCTCGGCCAGCAGCCGCAGGAGACCGGGTGGCAGATGGGGGCTGCGGGCCGCGGCGCGACGCAGCAGCGGATGTGCGGAGGTGGCGGCCCGGTGCAGCACGTCCTGATCGGCGATGCCGGCGGCCACCCAGTCCACGTCACCGTGTGCGCGCGGGGTCACGGTGAAGTCGATCGCGGCGCGTCGGGCTTCGGTCAGCTCGGGCCGGAGGGAGACGGCGAGCCGCACCCCGTCGTCCGGGTCGACGGCGAGACGGTCCACGAGGTCGGTGGGCAGGGAGGGATTTCCGGCGAGTTCGACCAGGTGGACGCCCTCGGCGAGGAACCGCTCGGCGTCCGCGCGACCGAGAAGCCCCCGGCGCAGCGCCTCGGGCAGCGTGCCGGGGTCGCGGAGCAGCGTCGCGGTGAGCTGTGCGTCGTTCGGACACGCGCACAGTGCGGCCGACCGCCGTACCTCCCGGTCGGGGTCATCGAGCAGCGCGGCACGCTCGCCCGCCGTCAGCTCGTCCCAGACACGAAGGGCGGCGCGTCGTGCGGCCGGATCGGGATGCCGGACCAGGGAGGCGAGGAAGGACGGTGCCAAGTGGCGCGACTGCAACAGCGCGTCGCGTACGGACGGTTCGGGGTCTTCGAGGAGGCGCCCGCACACGGCGTCCGGCAGCGGACGGACCTTCGCCCGGTGATCGTGGGTCCACTCGGGTCCGCTTGCGACGGCGGCCCGCACCTCGGGCGAGGGGTCGTCCGCGAGCCGGGCCCGCTGCTCGGGCTCCGCCTGGCCGCTCAGCGCGAACTGGACTCGTGCGTGCAGGACCGGGTGGGTGAGGACAGCCGCTACGGCCGGCTCGGGCAGCCCCGGCCGGTGGAGGGCTTGGAAGGGCGGGCCGTGGCCCCCGCCGTCGAAGGCGATCAGTCGCAGCAACAGCGGTGTGGGAAGGGCCGGATTGGCGGCGACTCCGTCCAGCGCGGAGAAGTAGAAGGCGACCATGTCTCAGCTCTCCGCCCGTCGCTTTGCGCGCAGCCCTTTCGGACGCCTACGCGGCATCGGCTTCGCGGGTCAACATGCCGTCATCCTGCCACGGGCCGGGTCGCCTCCGCGTGTGATCACCGAGAGCCCGCAGCATAATCGGTTGCCTGTTGGCGATGGTGGTGGATGCAATGTCCGGCATGATCACCCAGGTGCGCCCGCCACGGCGAGCTGAGATGAACGCGCACCACAGGGCCTTGCCACTCAGCGATCCGGGCAGCCTGCACCCGAGTCGTCACACGGGAGACGCCAACGGATGAACACCCCACCATCGTCACCTGGAGCGGAGCGGACTGACGGATCATCCGTCCAGATCGGCGCTCTCGTTCCGCTGACTCGGCCTGGCTGGGTCGAGGCAGGTCAACACTTGCTCGCCGGACTTGAGTTGGCCGTGCGCGACGGCAATGACGCCGGCGGGATCGTCGGAAGGCCACTCGAGCTGGTGGTCCGAGACACCGCGGCTGATCCGCAGAGGGCCGCGATGGCCGTAGATGAGTTGGCTCGCCTGGGTGTGGCCGCCCTGGCGGGGGAGTATCACAGCGTCGTCGCTCGCGCCGCTGCCGCCAGAGCCGACGCCCTCGGTCTGCCGTTCCTCTGCTCGTCAGCGGTGCTCGACGCGCTCACCGAACAGCCGACGGAATGGGTCGCGCGCCTCTCCCCGCCGCAGTCCCGCGGCTGGCAGGTCTACGCGGACTTCCTCCTCGGCGCGGGCCACAGCCGAATCGCCGTAGCAGCCCAGCCGAGTGTCTACTGGGCATCCGGGACCCGCATCCTGCGGGACTACCTCGCTTCACGCGGCGGCACCGTCACCGAGCTCGACATGAGCGCGCGCACCCCCGCGGCCGTGTGCGACGAACTCGTCGGCAATCGTGCGACAGCACTCCTTCTTCTGGTCGGCCACCCGGAGCCGGCAGTGCCGATCGTCAAGGCTGTCCGCCGCGACCGGCGCCTCGCCGAGATCATGATCGGTGCTCCGGCCGGGCAACCGGAGTTCGCCGAATGGGCGGACCTGCTGGGTGGCGACGGCGCCGCGATCCCGTTCTTGCGCTACCTGCCCGAGCGCCTCACCCCACTCGGCGCACGAGTCGAGACGGCCCTCCGCGAGCGGCTGGCCGAAGCGCCCTCCTTCGTCGCCTTCGAGGGCTACGACACGGTTGCCGCCCTCGCCGATGTGCTGCGTTCTCACGGCGCGGACCGGGCGCGCACTGCCGAATCCTGGCCGCGCCTCTCAGTCGAAGGCACCCGCGGGCAGATCCGGTTCTCCCGCACGCCAGGCATCAGCGTTTGGCAATGGACTCGGTCGCCGATCCAAGTCGTCGACCGAGATCCGGCGGAACTCGATCGCTTTCGGGTCCTTCACGCCGACTGAGAGAGCACGGGGCCCGACAGCCCAGATCTCTCGGCCGGGGCCGCCCGCTCGTTCAGCGTCCCTCGATCCGGCCACGATGATCGCAGACGCGGTGGCGTTCAGTTCGGGATCACCCAGCTCGGCACCCAGGTCCCGGCGGCGTCGTGGCCGGCCGCTGTGGCGGCGAGGTGGGCGCGGAGGGTGGCCAGCGCAGGGTGGGGATTGTCGCGGTGCCAGAGGAGCGAGTGCGGGTAGACGGGCGTCGGGTCGGTCACCGGGATACGGCGCAGGCCGTGGTCGGTGGGCCAGACGAGGCGGGTGTGCTCGCCCATGAAGGTGGCCAGGGCCGGGGTGTCGGCGATGGTGTCGAGGAGTGCGTCGGACCCGAAGTTGGGGCCGGTCGCCTCGATGGTGAGGCCGAACTCGGCGACGAGGTCGTCGTAGTAGGCGGCCCACTCGGTGCCGGGGACGATGCCGGGCATCCAGATCCGGTGCCCGGCGAGCTGAGCGACGGTCACCGACCGGGCGCCCGCCAGCGCGTGGGCGGGGCCGGTGAGGAGCTGGAGCGGCTCGTCGAGCACCCGGACGGACTCGACGTCCTCGGGAAGGGGCCGGCCGGGCACGGCCACGGCGCGGAAGGACGCGTCGATCTCACCGGACCGGACGGCGGCGACGGCCGTCTCGATGTCGAACAGCCACACCACGTCGAGCTCGATCTCGGGATGCGCGCGGTGGAATCCGCGCATCAGGCCCGACGCCGCGCCGCGCGAGGCGAGCACATCGACGCGCAGCGGACGGCGGCCGGGGCGCACGGAGGCGACCGCGCGCTCGGCGACGCGCAGCAGCTCGCGCGCGTGGGGCAGGAACGCCTGCCCGTCGATGGTGAGCTCGGCGCCGCGCGGAGTGCGGGTGAACAGCCGCACGCCGAGGTTGCGCTCCAGCGTGGCGATGCGCTTGGAGACCGACTGCTGGGTGACCGACAGCTCGGCGGCGGCCTCCTGGAACTGCCCCGCGTCGGCGGCGGCGACGAAGGTCCGGACGGTGTCGAGGTCCATGCCGATACCCTATGGGTACAACCGCTGGTTGTGGACAGGCGGTCCTGCGGTTGTTTGATCCCCGTGTGTGGTGCTCGCTTTGATGCTTCCGATCGCGGATCGGTTGTGCGGGCGAGTGGCGAGGGGCGGCGGGCATGAGGAGCGGGCACCGGCTGGGACATCTGCTCGGACACCGGCTGGGGCGGCGGTTCGGGTGGCTCTGGGGAGCGTACGGGACCAGCGCGCTCGGCACGTGGCTCGCCTTCGGCGCGTTCCCGCTGATCGCCATCCGGGTGCTGCACGCCGGACCGGCCGAGGTCGCCGCGCTCTCCTCTGTGGGGGCTGCGGTGGGCGCGGCCGTGGCGGTGCCGCTCGGCCCGTGGGTGGAGTTCCGCCGCAAACGTCCGGTGCTGATCGCGATGGACCTGGTGCGGTTCGCGGCGCTGCTGACGGTACCCGCCGCGTTCGCGCTCGGCGTGCTCACCTTCCTTCAGCTCCTGCTGGTCTCGGTCGTCGTCGCGGCGGCCGACATCACCTTCCGGGCCGCCTCCGGCGCCTATCTGAAGACGCTGCTGCCGGCCGAGGATTTGCTGGTCGCCAACGCCCGATTCGAGTCCACGGCCTGGACGACCACGATCATCGGACCGCCGCTGGGCGGCGCGGCGATCGGGCTTTTCGGTCCGGTGGCGACGGTGGTGGCCGACGCGGTCAGCTACCTGCTCTCGGCCCTGGGTATCCGCGCGATGGGCGGGCACGAGCCGCGGCCCGAGCGTCGTGAGGCCACGCGCATGCGGGCCGGGGACCTGCTCGACGGCTGGCGGTACATTCTCGCCGACGCGACGCTGCGCCCGCTGTTCTTCAACACCGCCTTGTTCAACGGCCTGGTGATGGCCGCCCAGCCGCTGCTGGCCGTCCTGATGCTCGGCCGACTCGGTTTCACACCGTGGCAGTACGGCCTCGCCTTCGCCGCGCCCTCGATCGGCGGACTGCTCGGTTCGCGGCTGGTCCGACCGCTCGTCATCCGGTTCGGGCAGCACCAGGTCCTCATCGTGGTCGGGGCGCTGCGCGCGCTCTGGCCCGTCGGCCTGGCCTTCCTGGGGCCGGGCAACGGAGGGCTGTTGCTGGTGATGGGCGTCGAGCTCGGGCTCATCTCTTGCTGCGGGGTCTTCAACCCCGTCTACGCCACCTACCGCCTCGAGCGCACCGCCACCGACCGGGCCGCCCGCACGCTGTCCGCCTGGGCGGTGACGACCAAGGCCTCGACCGCGCTCCTGACGGCCGTCTGGGGCGTGCTGGGCAGCCTGCTCGGCCCGCGCACCGCCATCGGCCTGGCCGGCGTGCTCCTGCTGGCGACCCCGCTGCTGCTTCCCCGCCGCGCGACAGCGCCTCTCGCCGAGCCGGAGCCGACACCGATCCGCACCTGACGGGCTGCCTGGCTGTCGGGCGGCCCCTTTGCGGCGCCCATCCGCAAGTCAGCCGGGTCTACCCGGGGGGATCAAGCCGAGCAACTCTCGAATCCGTGTCGGCTCGGCCAAGGGCCCCGCCCCGATGAGTTCCGGCCCGGTCGCCGGTCTGATCTGGTGTCGCAGGACGTCGTACGACGCTGCCCGGCACGAGACTCCACGGAGGACGCCATGACAACCACGCCGAGTGACCCGACCACCACGCAGCCCGGCCGCCCGCCAGTCGTCGACCTGGTCACCTGGCAGGCCGCCCGTGACGAACTCCTGGTCCGCGAGAAGGCCCACACCCGCGAGGGCGACGCCCTCGCCGCGGCCCGTCGCCGACTGCCGATGGTGGAGCTCGACGGGACGGTCGAGGTCGTCGGACCTGACGGCCCGGTCCCGTTCCTGGACCTGTTCCAGGGGCGCGACGAGCTCGTGGTCTACAAGCACATGTGGTACGACGGCGCGCCGCACCAAGGGCAGTGCGAGGGCTGCACCACCACGGCCTGGCACCTGAAGGACGCCGTTTACCTCAACGCCCGCGGCGTCTCGTTCGCCATCCTGACCACGGGCCGGTGGGACGAGGTGGCCTCGTACGTCGAGTTCATGGGCTACACCCAGCCCTGGTACTCGGTGCGCGACGTGGACGCACCTGTCGGCGGCAGCATGGGCTACATCGCCTGCTTCCTGCGCGACGGCGACCGTGTGTTCCTCACCTACTCCACGACGGGCCGTGGCAACGAGCCGGTCAACGGCTCCCTCGGCCTGCTCGACATGACGCCCTACGGCCGAGGCGAGGCGTGGGAGGACAACCCCGAGGGCTGGCCCGAGGGGCGCCGCCCGTGCTGGTTCTGGCGTTCGGACGCGGACGGAAACGCCACCTGGGGCCCGACCAGCCGCCCTGTGCCGCAGTGGACCCGCCCCGGCGCGACCCCCGTGGAGTCCCTCGGCCGGCACGGCCACCACCACTGACGGGCCTTCGTCCACGGCGTCGGCACAGAGACCGCGAATCGAGAACACTGGCGGCGCTACAAGCCGAAGGCACCGCCTCCGACGAGGATGAGCAGGCCGAGGGCGATCAGGACGAGCGGCAGCAGGACGTGGCCCCACCGGCTGAGTGTCCTGGCGATGACGGGCCGGGTGGCGAAGAACCGCCCGGCGAAGCACCACACCGCCACCAGCACCAGGAAGACGACGGCGTACACGCTCATCCCGCCCACGCCGGCAGTGGCGAACACCGGCACGTAGACGCCGATGTTGTCGCCACCGTTGGCGAAGGTGACCGCGGCGACTTCCAGGGCCTTCGGCCCGCCCTCGCCTGCCTGGTCGTCCTCGTCCGCCTCGCCCCGATGCTTCCACGTCTGCCAGGCCGCTTTCAGACCGAGCGCCAGGGGGAGTAGACCGAGATAGGGGATCGCCGGCCGGGGCAGGAACGTGGCGCCGAACGCGGCGGCGATGGCGACGGCGAGGATGGCGGTGAAGCCGAGGTACTGTCCGAGCACGATACGGCGGGCGGAACCGGGCTGTCCGGATCCCTGGGCGAAGAACAGGGAGAGGATCAGGATGTCGTCGACGTTGGTGACGGCGAACAGCCCGATCGCCTGCCCGATGATGCCCAGACCCACAGACGGATGCCCTTCTCCTCGGATGCCCGGTCACCCGAGGACGCTACCTCGCACATGCCACGCCACCGCCGTCCGGGCACCGGAATGCAGGGCCTTCGGCCCGCAAGTGGGGCCGAGGATCCGGAGTGTTGTCGTGACCGTGCACCCGGGCACGACGGTGATCTCCTGCCCGTCGAGCACGGAGGTAAGGCAGTCGGCGTCCTGGCGGAAGGGGTGCTTCGTCGTGCGGGAGCCTGGGTGGGTCCAGGGGAGGGAGAGGCCGTCGTCGGCGGCGCGGGGGGCCAAGTGGCCATGCAGGTGGAACACCGTCTGGGTCGCGTCGGGACCGCAGGCGGTGAGGTGGACACCTCACCGTCCTAAGCCGTCAAGGGGTGGCTGAGACGTCCGTGTAGCTTTGCTGCCTGTTCGATTGCGGGCGCAGGGGAGCTTCGGTGGACGTGGTGCGGATCATGGAGTCGTTGGCCGAGCAGGGAGTCACGGTCCTGTTCAAAGCTGATGCCGAGCGGATGCGCGAGGGCGTGAAGCCATGGACGTTCGTCGCGAGCGGAGCCCCGTTCCACGAGAACCTGCTCGTGCGCACGGACGCTGTCTCCGTTGAGGCATGCCTGGACGTCTGCTTGCCACGGCTGCGCGAGTTGGGCCTGGACATCCCGGAATGAGTGAAGTCGGCGATGCGGTCAGCGAGTCCTTGGCGGGCAAGGTCCTGCTCCAGCTGAGGCCGAGACTGCGGCTTGGGCCCGGTCCTTCGATCCGTAACGGTCGGCGAGGTCGGCCGCGACCGCCGAGCGGCATTGCCCGTCGGTGATCTCCCCGGTGATGGCGCGGTGCAGGCGGGCCGGTGTAAAGGCCGCGGCTCCGCGGGCAGCGGCACGGCGCACAGCCCCGTTCTGTACGTGCCCTGCGCGTAGTGGGAAGTTGGAGGGCCTGGTGGTCGTCGGTTTGGTCCTCGGCCCCCGGCCTTCCACTCGCCGTAGGGAGGATCGACCGTGACCTCGGACCACGACATGCTGTGGCGTCGCCGCGCGCTCCTGGGCCGCGTCCTGCTGCCGCTGGTGGACCAGGAGCCATGGCGTCGGGCTCGGCGCCACGAGACCCTGAGGGCCCGGGGCATCGACATGACGGGAGGCGAGCGGCTGATCGAGATCTTCACGGCCCTGGCCGCCCACGCCGTCGCGGTCGACGCATCCGTATCCGCCGCGGAATTCGACGCTCTGCCCCTCAAGGCCGTGGCCGACGCGGCGACCGGCAAGCGCGACTACGAACTACTCGCCGGGCTCCCGGACACCCTCGCCGACGACCGTGATGGACATGCCGTCAACGTCTTCCGCCTGTACACCTACAAGGGCGGCCAGTACAGCCTCCTGCTCTTGTTGCTGAGCAGGGAACTGCGCCATGCGCTGGTCGTCCTCGCCGAACGCTCGCCGATGCCGTCACCCACGTGCGGAGACGTCTTCCGCCGAGCGGCTGAGGCCGGTCTGCCGCAGTGATCACGGAGCCGGACGCGGCCGTGCGGCGGCAGTCGCGGCAGGAAGATGCTCCGGGCCAGCCCCGATAGGGCCTCAGGTGTTCATGGCCTGCTCGACGCTGGGGTAGCAGCCGATCACAGCGTCGACGCCGACCAGGTGCAGCAGTCGCACGACGGACTCCTGGGCGCCGGCGATGCGCAGCCACCCCTGGAGGGCACTCACTCGCCGGTGGGCGGCGATGAACACGTTGATCCCGCTGGAGTCCATGAAGGTCACACCGCTGAGGTCCACCACGATCCGGGGCGGCATCGTGCCGACCTCGGTCATCAGTGCTTCGCTGAGGACGTCCTTGACGTCGTGGTCGATCTCGCCCTGCACGGTCACGACACGGACGCCGTCGACCATTTTGGGCTGGACGGAGAGCCGGTCCGGCCGGTCCCCTCGCTGGTTGTCGGTCACCGTCTCCTCGACTGCGCTTAGGCTTGCCCGGTCAGAGCGTGCGCGGACGATTCTGCCCTACCGCGACGGCGGGATGCATCCGGGCGGCCGTGCCGAGCGACCTCGGTGGCATGCATGGCGCGATTGCGGGTAGGGGCGCGCGGGTGAAGGGGGAGTGAGGGCGAAACCAGTGGGATCCCATACCGACGGTGACGGCTGTACCGGGCCGGACGAGCACCTGATGCGCGCCGGCTACGCCCTGGCCGGAGACGACGGCTGCATCGCCGACGCCCGCCACCACGCCATCGCCTTCCTCGACCAGGCCCACACCGACCACCACCTGCCCGTGCCCGCACGCGCGAGGGACCTCACCCAGCTGGTGGTCAGCGAGCTGGTCACCAACGCCCTCAAGTACGCCCCCGGCCCCGTCCTGATGGAACTGCGCATCAACGTTCACGCGGTCGATATCGTCGTGTGGGACAGCGACCCCACCGTCCCCGCAGCCCGGGCCGCTGACCCCAGCAGGATCGGCCAGCACGGCCTGGAGATCGTCAAGGCCGTCACCCAGGACCTCCTCATCGAGCAGGAACCGGTCGGCAAGCGCATCACCGCCCGCATCACCCTGTAATGCTCCCGGGTGTGGCCACAGCAGGAGTGAGCCATCCGTACAGTCGAGCGATTTGATCACTCGATCGTGAGTTCTTCCGCTCTGGCGCCCGGCCTGACCCGATGCTCGGAAGAACGGCGCGTGACCGGCGCCGCCCGGATGCGGGTGGGGAGGACCATGATGCGAGAAGCGGGACGGCGCGACGGCTTGGACGAGCGGGCGGTGCTGCTGATGGCCGGGCTGGCCGATCTGGCGGTGGCACGCTCGGTTCTGCCCTGGGAACGGTTCGGGGCCTGCGGGCGCCGCTCGGACGCCGCAGAGCTGGGGGGAGGCCGAGAACGAGCTGATGGCGCGTGGGCGCCCAAGACACGTATCGACGCGGTACTGCACCCGTTCGTCGGCTGACCACTGGTCGGAGATGGAAAAGGCCCGGTCGTTCTTCATCGACAACAACGTGCACATCTCCACCGCACTGTCCTTCGCCTCGATGCCCGCCTGCTACGTCGTCCCGAACGTGGCGAAGCTGCTGTCGGCCGCCCACGGGCTGAAGTACCCGTCCAAACGGATGGCGGAGACGGTCAGTTCACCGTCTACCTGATGCAGCCCGACGCCTTCGAGGCCGGCAGCCGCTTCATCCCCGCCGCCCAGAAGTTCCGCCTCCTGCACGCATCGATCCGCCACCACCTCACACGCGAGAACCGGTGGGACTCCACCACGAAGGGAACGCCGATCTGCCAGGAGGACATGATCGGCGGGCTCGACCTGTACATGGTCCGGCACATGGGGCGCACCGATCGGCCCGGCCGGTGTTTCATCGCGTAAGGCCGGCCTCATGGTCGGCGGCAGCGATATCGCGGTGGAAGCGCTTGTGGACCCAGTGGCGCTCGGCGAGGAGGTTCACCTGGCCCCATCGACCGGAGACCGGCCCCAGTCGGGTGTGGCGTGGCAACGTGCCCACCAGAGACTCCGGCTTGGCACCGCCCGACCGCTTGCTGCTCTCCAGCACGTAGATCGCGTCCTGGGTGACCGCGACGCAGCGATACTTGATCCAGAACATCGTGAGCCCTGTGAGATACGTGATGAGGAAGAAGGCGAAGTTTGGCGCGGTCTGGCAGATGAACACCTGGCGGATCTCGCTGCCCTCGGGCAGAAAGGGTGCCGAACGCTCTACCAGGTCGTTCCGCGGCCTCAGGTGAGTCTCATCAGTCCCGAATGGATCGTACGCGTCACACCTCAGCCCGGTTCAGAAACCCTCATCCTGGTCTACGCGACTCCTGCGGACCTCCGTTTCTGACGAGGCCCAGAGCCGTGAGAGTCAGGCATTTTTGATCTTGAGTGCGGGGTGGGCGCCCTTCGAACCCGGCACCGGCTGGGCGTCAGACCCGGGCGAGGAAGCCCCGGACCGCGTCCGCGAAGCCGGCCGGGTCATTTGCGTACACGAAGTGGTCCGTCTGGAGCTCGGCGAGGCGGGTGCCGGGCCGTCGGGCGACCATCTGGTCTGCCTGATCCGCCGAGATCAGGCCGCCCTTGGTGCCGCGCACCAGCAGCGCAGGGCAGGTGGAGCCGGTCCAGTCGGCCCAGTGGTCACCGTGCACCTGATCCTCGGATTCGTAGATGTCCTGTGGGTGGAAGTGCAGGCCCCAGGTGCCGTCCGGTCGCTCACGGACGGCGGACTCGAAGTGCGGTGTCATGGTGCCGAGTTGCGCCACGAACGCGGCCCGGCTTGGAGCAGTGCCGTCCGGCAGGTTCAGCACGAACGCCAGTGGATTACTGCCGTCCAGGCCGAGCTCGGCGCAGCCCTCGGCGTTGATCAGCGCGGTGACCCGGCCCGGGTGGCGGGCGGCGAACTGGTAGGCGTTGATCGCGCCGAGCGAGTGGCCGAGCAGGGCGGCACGCTCCAGGCCCAAGTGGTCCATGAGGGCTTCCAGGTCGGCTAGGTATCCCTCCCGGCTGTAGTCGGGTGCCCGGTCGGAGGCGCCGTGGCCGCGCTGGTCGGGCGCCAAGACCCGCCAGTGCGGGGCGAGGCGGGCGGCGAGATCGGCGTACGACATGCCCGCGGACATGTGTCCGTGCACAGCGAGCAGTGGGCGTCCCGGGCCGCCGAAGTCCACGTAGGAGAGGGTGCGGCCGTCGATGGTGAGCGCGGAGCGCCTGGCGGTGTCCATGGCTTCACCATAGCGAGATCTATACGTTCGTTCAATACGTATGTCTAAGACGTTCGTATGGATCCTGGCGTTCTCGGGCCGTGATGCGTAGCTCAGGCTTCGATGAGTTGTCAGTCTTCGGTGAGACGGGGCAGGAGCGGCCGTGAGTATCGGCGGCGTGCTGCGGCATCTCGATCCCGCCGCGCTCGGCCCTGCGCCCTCGCGGTTCAGGAATGACGAGTAGACGACGCCGACAGCGACGATCGGCGACGCGTACCTGAGGCCGTCCGTGACGAATCCCCACCACTCCACGCCGACGGGGCGGCGGGAGTGGGCGTGGGGGATGCGCAGGGCCTCGGAATCTTTGGCGGAGGAACCGCCGTCGCTGAACTTCCAGCCGGCGAAGCCGAGCCCTGCGGCGGCGGCCCCGCCGAGGCCGAGCAGGGCCCGCCGGTGGGTCAGGCCGGACGGGAGGGCGGTCGGGCCGGCACCGGTTACTGCCGTCTCCGGATTCTTGGGCGAGGGCTCGGACCCGGGTGTCTCGGATTCGGGCGTCTCGGTCAGTGCCGGAGCCGAGGTGAGAGCCGGTACGGGAGCGGGTTCGGGCTGCCGTGCCGGTGCCGGTGGGCCCGTGTGCGGTGGTGCGTGGGCGTGCGGGATGTGCCGCAGAGTTCTAAGCGGTGGCGAACGCGTTGACGCCCGTCAGTTCCGCCGACAGCTCCCACAGCCGAGCCGCTTGTTCCGGGTCGATCGCCCAGTCCTTGACGCCAACGCGCTCGTCGCTGTCCGGCGTGGGCTCAGCGATGTCGCAGTCTTCCAGGTAGACGCCACCGAGTCCGTCCAGCTGGGGCGAGGTCGCCGCCCATACTTGGGTGGCCGCACCCTGCGGCGGGGTCTTGAAGCCCTCGGGGTTCAGCACGTTGCCGTTCTCGTCGATCCAGCCGCGTTCGATCATCTCCTCCTTGGGCAGGTGCCGTTGGAGCGGGGTGATGATGCCGCCGGGGTGCAGGGCGAAGGCGCGGACGCCGGCGTCGCGGCCGAGCTTGTCGAGCTGGACGGCGAACAGGACGTTGGCGGTCTTGGCCTGGCCGTAGGCCTCCCACTTGTCGTAGCTGTGCTGCCAGTGGATGTCGTCCCAGCGGATGCCGGAGAAGTGGTGGCCGCGGGAGGAGACGGAGACGACTCGGGCACCGCCCGGCGCGATCGCGGGCCACAGACGGTTGACGAGGGCGAAGTGACCCAGGTGGTTGGTGGCAAACTGGGCTTCCCAGCCGGGCCCCACCCGGGTCTCGGGGCACGCCATGATTCCGGCGCTGTCGATCATGATGTCGATGTTCCGTCCGGAGGCGAGGAACCGCTCGGAGAAGCCGCGCACGCTCTCCAGGTCGCCGAGATCCAGCTCGTCCAGTTCGACGCCGGGAATATCGGCCAGCGCCTGCTTGGCGGTGACCGGGCGGCGGGCGGGCACGACCACGTGGGCGCCGGCCTTGACGAGCGAGCGAGTGGTCTCCAAGCCGATGCCCGAGTAACCGCCGGTGACTAGGGCGAGCTTTCCGGTCAGATCGATGCCCTGTAGGACGTCGTCGGCGGTGCTGGTGGCGCTGAAGCCGGATCCGATCTTGTGCTGTGCAGTGCTCATGTCCGGAACGCTACGCATTCGAGTGCTCTCTAAGTCAAACAGCCTCTCGCGAAGGTGCGGGCAGGGGAAAACCCCGGCCCACCCAGCTCACAGGAACCGACCAGCACGCCACCACGAACGTCTGCGGTGCAGCGTTGGGGCCGCGATTGTCACGGAACATCGTGAGCTCGTCGAGCTCATGGTTCCCCTCCGGACGACGCCTCTGACCAGTCCAGATAGCGAAACGCTGCTGGATTGCCAGGGGTGGCCGGCGGATCAGGGCCCGGTCAAGTGGCGGGCAGCGGTCGGTTCCCGTGCGGGTGCAGGCGGTCGGTGAGGAAGGCGAGGATCTCGTCGCGGGCCGGACCGTGGGGTGGCCGGCCTCGTCGACGAGATGGGCGGTGACGACGCTGTGCGGGGTGCCGACCAGGTCGGCGAAGAAGGGCGGCGGAGCCGGGTTGGCGGCGCTGTCCGGGAGGACGCGCCCGTCGAAGGCGTCGCCGAGCAGCGCGCGGTAGGCGGCGAAGCGCTGCCCCGTGCACCAGCGGTCGCCCTCGAAGCGGTAGGCGAGGACGGTGAGTCCGTCGCGGCCGAACCGGTCGCGCACCGCGCGCGCGTCCGCCGCGTCGAGTTCGAGTCCGCCGGGGTCGTCGAGCGGCAGCGACGGGTGGTTGACCACGGGGGCGATCACCGCCGGCTCCAGGGCCATGGTGAGGGCGAAGTTGCCGGTGAAGCACAGGCCGATCGCGCCCACCCCCGGCCCACCGCACGCGGTGTGGGCCTGGCGCGCCAGGCCGCGCAGCCAGAGCGTCACCGGGCTGGTGCCGCCCCCGGCGAAGGCGCGGAACTCCGCGCTGACACAGGCGCGGCGGACGACCTCCCGGCCGCCCTCGACCGTGGGGAAGGCGCCGTCCGTCCCGAACAGGGAGGGCACATGGACGGTGAAGCCCGCGTCCCGCACCCAGCGCGCGAGCCGCAGGACGTCGGGGCTGATGCCCGGCATCTCGGGCAGCACCACGACCGCAGGCCCGGCCCCGGCCACGTACACCGTCTTCTTCACCCCCTCCACGGCCACGCTCCGGCGGGTGAAGTCGGTGATCGGATCGTCGTCGCTCATGGGGTCAGCCTGGTCCCCGGGCCGGCCACCGGGTGAGGGGCGGGATCGCCAAGGCCAGAGGTAATCTCGCCACACGCGAAGGAGGCGAGCGGTGCGTGCTCGGCGGGCCGGGCCGGGGACAACAGGGGGTACGGGAGCTATGGCGGAGGCGGCGCGGCAGGCGGAGCAGGGTGCGGGGCCGGGCGCCGGGCCGGGTGCACTGCGGGTCGGGGTCCTGGCGTACCCGGACTGCTTCGCGTCCGAAGTGTTCGGCGTCCCCGACCTGTTGACGATGGCCGGCCATGTCGCCGGACCGGACGCTCCCGGTTACCGGGTGTCGGTCGTCTCGCCTCGCCGCCGGATCACCGCCTCGGGCGGCGCGAGCCTGGACGTGCGTCCCTTGTGCGAGGTCGACGTTCTCGTGGTCCCCGGCTTCGAACTGCACCCGGACACGGACCTCGACGCGCGGCTCGCCCGACTCGCCCCCGAGATCGCGGCGATCCGCGCGCAGGCCGCCGCCGGCACCGCCATCGTCTCCCTCTGCGTCGGCGCGTTCCTGCTCGCCGAGGCAGGGCTCCTCGAGCGGCGCCGGGCCACCACCTCCTGGCTGCACGCCGGCGAACTGGCCAGGCGCTGCCCGGACGCCGACGTGCGGCCCGAACACCTGGTCGTCACCGACACGGGGGTCACGACCACGGCCGCCTTCAGCGCCATGTACGACTTCGCGCTGGACCTGATCCGCCGACACAACGGCGCCCGGGTGGCCCGCACCACCGCACGGTTGGCGCTCGTCGACGACGCGCGGAACTCCCAGACCCCGTACGTCGACCCGCGGCTCCTCCCACAGCCCGGCCGGGGGTTCTCCCAGCGGGTCATGCGGCGGCTCGACCAGAACCTCGCCGAGCGGTACGACCTCGCCGCGCTCGCGGACGCCTTCGGGGTCAGCACCCGCACGATGCTGCGCCGCTTCGCCGAAGAGACCGGACGCAGCCCACTGGCCCATCTGCAGGCCTCCCGGGTCCGCCGCGCCCGCCATCTACTGGAGACCACCGACCGCACCGTCGCCGCCGTCGCCGCAGCCGTCGGCTACCAGGACCCCGGCACCTTCGCGGCCCTCTTCGCCCGCCACACCGGCCACCGCCCGAGCGCCTACCGGACCGCTTTCCGCCGCACGGCCCGGGCGTCCGCCCCGGACGACGGCGTCTAGGTGCCGTCCGATCACCGGATCGTTGGCCCGGACTGCCGGACTGCCGGACTGCCGATGGAGGACGCGGTTACCCACCTCGGCGGTGGCCTAGACGATTAAGTCCGATGTGTTCGATCGCCTGCGGCGACCCAACTGTATGGCGGGCGTGCCGGGGGCTCGAACTAAAGCGCGGGAACTTCCGACGCAGGCGCCGCGTTTCTCCCGCATGCTGGCTATGTGGGGCGCCGCGCTTCCGGCGCTGGCCTTTGTCCTGTTCGTCTGCGGCGCGGCCGAGTTGATGATGCGGCGATCCAAGCGGCGTAGCGTCCTCCGCTGCGGCCGTGGTCCCGAGCTCCGCCCCTTGACAGGGTCCGCATTCAACGAATTTGACCTGATATTCAACGGCAACAAATCGATCGAGATCGAGCAGCAGCAACATGAGGCGAACCGCCGCGACGACCAGGACGACGGCGACCCGCCGCACACGCGCATCGACCTGGCCGGCGGCACGGCCCGCATCGTCCTCCCACCCGACCGCGAGGCCGTTCACCGGCCGCGCGGGGGTGCGCAGCAACCGTGAGGAGCCCCATCGCAAGCTCCCTTGCCCGGGCAGCTGTAAGACCGAGGCGGCGTTCCCCTCAAAGGATCCGCACCCTTTTCACAGTGGCGTGCCACGGCAGTGGCACGCTCCTCACTATGCATGAAGATCCGCAGGACAGAACAAAGGCTGGGGTGTGGGGGCGTATCGCGTGCACCTGGGCGGTCGCTTTCGCCACGCTTCATTTCTACTGGGCGCTGGGCGGCAACTGGGGTCTGAGTGTCTCGGCGGGGCCCCTGGCCGAGGAACGCCCGGCGTGGTTCGTGATGGTGGGCTTGTGGGGAGTGGGGGTGCTGTGCCTAGTCGGCGGTGTGCTGGGATGGCTTCTCACCCGGCCTCGGCCCCGTGGCCTGGCCGGACGGGTGGTCAAGGCTCTGGGCTGGTCTGTTTGCGCTGTACTGCTGGTGCGCGGCATCGCGGTTGAGATGTTGTTGCTGACCGACACAGCGGGCCAGGAGGTAGACGTAAGCCCGGAACAGCGACTGTGGACACTGCTGCTGTGGAATCCCTGGTTCCTGGTCGGCGGTCTCGTCTTCGGCCTGTCCGCTCGGCAGTTCGGAAGAGCGGACGGTTCGAGTGGGGGAACCGCCTGAATGGCATCGGGGATCCCGAGCAGACTATCCAAGATCATTGCGTGACGAACGAGCTGAACACCCTGCTGGCCGCACTGTACGTGAAGATCGACGACGAGCTGGAGACAGGCCGCTGGATGGGCAGGCCACCGCAGCTGACCGACTCCGAATTGGTCACGCTCGCAGTCGCCCAGGCACTGCTCGGCTTCCACTCTGAGACGCGCTGGCTGCGGTACGCGAACAGGCACCTGGCGTCGATGTTCACGTATCTGCCACAGCAGTCCGGGTACAACAAGCGCCTCAAAGGCGCGTTGCCGCTGGTGAAGAAGGCGATACGGATGCTCGCCGTCGACACAAACTTCTGGTTCCGACACCCACTGGATCGTGGACTCCACGCCGGTCCCGAGCGGGATGTCGCGGCTGACGGTGAAACGGTCAGAGCTGGCCGGCTGGGCCGGATACGGGTACTGCGCCTCCATTCCCGGTTCTTCTGGGGCCTGCGCCTGTACCTGGTGTGCACCCCGGTAGGCATGCCGATCCTGTGGGCACTGGCGAACCCGAAGCTGGACGAGCGCGAAGTGCTTCAGGCCATGCTCGACCTGGACGCCGATCTGGTGGCCGACCGGCCCGGTCTGCTGCTGATCGCAGACAAGGGCTTTGCCTCCAAGCAGTTCGAGACCGACCTCGCCATGCGCGACACCGAACTGCTGCGGCCCTCGTTCAAGCGGGAGAGGAAGCGCCAGGGTGAGGGCCTGCTTAAGTCGGTACGGCAGTTGATCGAGTCGGTGAACGACACCCTCAAGGGCCAGCTCGACCTGGAACAGCACGGCGGCCGCACCCACGAGGGCGTCGCCGTTCGCGTCGCCCAACGTGTCTTGGCCCTTGCCACGGCCATCGGGCGCAACCACAAGGCCGGAGCACCAACCATGCGATCCCTGATCGCCTGCGGCCACTGAACACATCGGACTTGATCGTCTAGTGCCTTGGCGCTTGTTGACAAGCCCTGCACGTTTTCGGAACTGTCGCTTCCGCCGCGGCGAACGTGGTGAGATCGCCGGATGCTCGGTTTCCTCCTCCGTCTCCTGCCCTTCTGGGTCCGCGAGCCCCTGCTCATTGCCATCGGGTCCGTTCTTGGCGTACGCATCATGTATCTCGCCGTCCGCGATCACGACCGGGTCGCGGCCGGTCTCGGCGTGGTGTTCCTCGTGTTCACCGCGATACGCGTCCACGCGGTGGTGCGGGCGTTGCGCGCACGCCGGAACCCGAGTCCTGCGGTATCCGCGGACAAGGCGGCGGTCGATGCTGTCGCCCAGCCCCAGCCCCAGCCCCAGCCCCAGGCGCAGCCCGAAGCCCGGGCCGTCGCTGGGCCGCGTCCCGGCGCGGGCACTTCGGAGAAGGAGCCCAACGCGTGGGGCCAGGCCGTCGCAGCCGTGGCCGTGTTCGGGGCACTCGCGGGTGCGCTGTGGCTGGGGCCACGCGTGCTGCCGTCCGACGACAGCACGCCGCAGGCCGCCTCCTGTTCGGCCGGGGAGCACGAGGAGCTTCCGCAGGCCTACGACAAGACGCCCCTGGCTGTGACCGGTGACGAGTTGTGCAAGGCGCTCAACCGGCCCGACCTGGCCCAGCTTCTTGGGACGCCTGAAGAGACCGCCACCACGGCTTCCGGCACCAGCAACACCGCTCCCCTGACTGATGGGAAAATCGCCCAGCCGGAGGCAGAGGTCACGTTCGAGACGTACACCGTGAACGTTTCGGCCACTTACAACGAGCTGTCGACTGCTCAGTACGTGAAGCTGATGAAGATCGGGGGTGAGCAGGACGTCAAGACCCTTACGGTGCTCGGGCGGCCCGCGGTCTTCTCCTCGGATCACACCATGAAGCTCGAGATCAATCTCGGCAGCAGCGGATCCGGCGGACCGGTCGAACAAGGTCCCCTGGCCAGGACGCTGTCCGTGGCCCTCGACCGGAAGGACCGGGGCGGCTACTACGACTTCACCGTGTGGAGCACGTCCGGAGCCCTCCCGGACGACAGCGTTCTCCGCGACATCGCTGAGAAGGTTCTTCCGACGATCTCCGAACGGGCGGGGCGGTGAGACAGCCCCCTCGTGAGCAGTGACCCTGCCGGATCCTGCTCGCTTGCGGGGCGTCGTCTTGTGTCAGCCGGATCGACGCGTCGCCCCGGTGAGAGGTGAGGTCACCCCGGCCTACAGCACCGCCGGAGAGGACGCGCCCGCGATCAGCAGGCGGGGCTTTCCGGTGCCGTCGGCGGGCACGGTCCACAGGTCGGTGCTGTTGACTCTGCCGTTGCTGGGGAGGGCGTAGGCGACGGTGCGGTTGTCGAGCCAGGTGGCCTGGTCGTCGACGCTGTGGCGTTCGGCGAGCGGCGTCTCGCGCAGGGTGCGCAGGTCGAGGACGTACTCGTGCCAGAGGTCGGTACGGGACAACACCCGCTTCTTGAAGGCGACCCGGGTCCCGTCGGGGGAGAGCGAGGGGCACTCCACGTTCTCGACCAGGGTGGTGACCGTACGCCGGGACAGTGAACCCCGTACCAGGTAGGTCTTGTTGGCGGTGTTGAGGGTGGCGTAGAAGGTGTCGTCGTCGGTGGCGAAGGTGACGCCCCAGAAGTTGATGTCCGAGGCGTGGTAGGACGTGCCGTCCTTGATGATGGAGAAGGACTCCAGGCTGGGCGTCAGCCGCATGGTGCGGGTGTCCAGGACCGAGGTCCGGGTGGAGAAGAAGGCGGACGAGTAGGACTCGCCCGAGACGAAGACGGTCCAGGCGACGAAGCGGCCGTTGGGCGAGACCCGGGCCCGGCTGGGGGTGCCCGCGAGCGGGAAGGTGCGCTTGGTGCGCAGGCCGGCGTCCAGGAGCAGGGCGCGGTTGCTCTGTTTGAGGACGCCGGGGTTGGACTGGAGGCAGATGCCGGTGCCGGCCGCCGCGTAGAAGCGGGCGCACTTCAGGTCGGAGGCGGTCCGGCCGCCCCCGGGGTCGGCCGACGGGACCGAGGCGACCGCTGTGCGGTGCGGGCCGGCGGCCCCGTTGACGAACATCAGGCGGCTCTTCTGGCCGAGCGTCAGCCGGCCCGCGCTGACCGTGGGGTCGCCCGCGTGCGGCTGGTTCGCCCGGTCCGCGCGGGCGGCGGCGTGCAGGACCACACCGGTTCCCACGCCCGCGAGCACCAGGACCGCCGCGACGAGTATGAGCAGGCGACGGTGCATCGATGTCATCTGGATCCTCGTGGTTGTTGTCGCTGCGGTGGTCGTGCTGTCGTGGTCTTGCTGCCGTGGTCTTGCTGTCGTCGTCATCCGTTTCCGTCGGCCGGGCGCAGCACCGTGCCCGCGACGACCGCGCAGCAGAGGAGGCCGACCGCGGCGCCGGCCAGTGCCGGGCCGTCGCCCCACATCGTCCAGGCGGCTCCGAAGGCCAGCGAGCAGCAGAACCGGGCCAGCGCCTGGCTGGTGCCGACGATGGCGAGACCGCTGGCGCGCAGCCGCTCGGGCACGATTCCGGCGAGGGCGGCGGGGAGCACACCGTCGGTCGCCGCGTAGAACGTGCCGTGCAGGGCGAGGACGAGCGGGACGAGGGCCGCGGTGGCCGGGGCCCGGAGCAGGAGGGCGTAGGCGGTGAGCAGGGCCGCGTGTCCGGCGAGGAACACCATGCGCCGTCCGATGCGGTCGGCGAGCACGCCGACGGGCACGGCCAGCAGCAGGAACACGGCGGCGGTGCCCAGTGGCAGCAGCGTGAACCACTGCTCGCCGACACCGGCCCGCCGCTGCAGGAGCAGGTAGAGGAAGGCGTCGCTGACGGTGGTCAGCCCGAGCAGCGCGGCACAGCCGGCGAGCGCGCGGAGCCGGGGGAGGCGTAGCAGCGCCAGCGCCTCCCGCCCGCGGACCGGCGGCTTCCCGTTCGGGACACCCACTTTCTCCGTCGTGCCTGCTTCGTCTTTTTCCGTCGTACGCGCTTCGTCGGTCTGCGCGCCTTGTCGTCCGCCCGGCACGAACAGCATCAGTACGAGCACGCCCAGCGCGGCGACGCACGCGCTCACGCCGAACACCGCGTCGTAACCGTCGGCCGCCGCGCGCAGGATGAGGAAGGCCGCCAGTGGGCCGAGCATCGCGCCGGTGGTGTCCATCGCGCGGTGCACGCCGAAGGCGCGGCCCTGGTTCCCGGCCGGTGTGGACAGGGAGATCATCGCGTCGCGCGGGGCGGTGCGCAGGCCCTTGCCGGTCCGTTCGAGGGCGAGGACAGTGCCGAGCGTGCCGATGCTGCCGGCGAACAGGAGCAGCGGCTTGCACAGCGCGGACAGGCCGTAGCCGAGCCCGGCCAGCAGCTTGTGGTTGCGCATGCGGTCGGCGAGGTGGCCGCCGGTGAGCTGGACCAGTGCGCTGACGCCGTTGTAGACGCCGTCGAGGGCGCCGAATCCCAGCGGGCTGAAGCCGAGCGTGGTGACGAGGTAGAGCGGCAGGACGGCGGTGACCATCTCCGAGGAGATGTCGGTGATCAGACTGACCGTGCCCAGCACCAGCACGACCGGGGCGACCCTGCGACCCGGCCCGCGTCTTCGGTCCTGGTCGGTGTCCGCCTCGGCAGGCTGGGAACGGTCGGTGAGATACAAGCTGGGACTCCAGGTGCGGTGCGGGTCAGTTCTGCCGGCTGCTCTCGTCCCGTAGCCAGGTGCCGAAGTCCTGTGCCCGGATGGCCTTCGCGGCCCCCCGCCGGGCGGCGACCGCCGCCGCGGCGAACACCACGACAGCCACGAAGAGCTTCGGCTCCCGGCGGAGCAGCGCTTTCAGGTCGGCCTTGCTGGTGCGCGCCGAGGCCCCTTCTGGCCCCTGATGCTGTTCGACCTGGGCGGTGGACACCGCGGCCCGGATGCGCCGCTTGATCAAGTCCTGCCAGGTGCGCGGCGGTTGGATCACCACGCCGGCCGTGCCGACCACGAGCCGTTCCTCCGGCGTGAACGCGAGGGACGCGGCGAGGTCGTCCGCCATCAGCGGGGGCAGCGCGGCGATCCGGGCGTGCCCGGCCTTGGACACCGCGATGACGCCCCGGCCGAACAGCCCTTCGCGTACGGCGGGCAGCCGCTGCCACACCTGGTAGTAGGCGCGCACCCGCCAGGCGCAGGAGGCCAGCGGGATCCGTCGTTCGGGGGCGGTGGCGAGGATGCCCGAGGTCTCGTCGGCCAGGGGCTCGGTCAGCGCCCGTACGTCGGCGCTCGCGATCACGACGTCGGCGTCCACGTAGAGGCGCGGGAAGCCGCGCGCGTCGTCGTCGCCGGCCCGCAGCGCGGCGTGCTTGGAGGGCACGGGTATCTCCACCACCCGGACATGCGGGCCGCGGGCGGCCGCGATCCGCGCGGTGTCATCCGTGCAGCCGTTGCATACGACCACGATGTCGGTGTCGTCCTCGGGAGAAGAATCAGCCAACAGTGAATCGAGGAGCCGGCCGATGACTCGGGCCTCGTTGTGGGCCGGGATCACGATGCTCGTCACGGGGGCAGTATGCCGTCGGTGTCACTATTGCGACATGCGTTTCGTCCAACTGTTCCCGAGAGTGAGCCGCGTGGTCTAGATTGAGGACCGCCGGACCGGTTTGGGTGGGGAACTCGTTCTTGCTGCAGGTCATGGCCCGGCTTCCAACGGATCTGAACAGGCAGTACGTACAAGCATGCTGGGTGCGTGAGGCGGTTGGGGAACCGCTGAAGCTCCCTCGCTTTCCAGTGCCGCTGTGTCGGGGGCACTTCGGTCAGGGCTAGCCGCGCATGTGGTGGGGGGCGCATGACCATTGAGGTCACGCACGAACAAGCGGTTGTGGAACGAAGAAGTCCACATGGCCGCCGAAGACGTTGGGAACAGAACTACCGCATCGTCCTGCTGGTCGCGGACGGCCTCGCTGCCGTTGCCGCGGCCTCCTTGATCCACGCGGCCTACGGTCGCTGGGCGGTGGCCCTGGTGCTGCCCCCGACCTGGATCGTGGCCATGCTGGCCCATCGTTCCTACGACCGCAGCACGCTGGGTCTGGGGACCGAGGAGTACCGGCGGGTGCTCCGGGGGGCCGTCGCGCTGCCGGCGCTGGCAGCCGTCGCGTACTGGCTGTTCACCCGCGATTCGAACCTTCTTCATGACATGATCATGGCGGCTTTGCCGGCTGCTGTGATCGCCCTCGCGGCCCGGTACACGCTGCGCCGCCGGCTGCACCGGCGATGGGCCCGGAGCCGGGACGGGAGCGCGACGCTCCTGGTCGGACCGTCGCGCGGCGTCGCGGAGCTGGTCGCGGTGCTGAGGCGCGGCGGCACACCGAGACTCCAGGCCGCCGGAGTGTGCCTGACCGATCCAGAGAACGCTCCGGAGATACGCAAGTTGGGGCTCCCCGCCCTCGGCGGTGTCGGTGGCATGAACGACGTCGTCCGGGCCCTCGGCATAAACACCGTGGTGGTGCTGCCCGCGCCCGAGCTCGACGCCTCCGTCCTGCGCCGGATGTCCTGGACCGCGGCCGTGCAGGGCGTCGACTTCCTGCTGGCCCCCGTGCTGACCGACGTGTCCGCCTCCCGGCTGGCGGTACGGCCCACCAACGGGGTGCCGTTGGTGCGGATCAAGCCGCCGAACCTCTCCCGGATCTCTCGGCTGCCGAAGGAACTGCTGGATCGCTGCCTCGCCGCGGCGCTGCTGCTGCTCCTCGCGCTGCCGATGCTGCTGATCGCCCTGATCGTCCGACTGGACAGCTCCGGCCCCGCCCTGTTCCGGCAGCAGCGGGTGGGCCGGTACGGTGACCACTTCACCATGCTGAAGTTCCGCACGATGCGGCCCGACTCGGAGGCCCTCCGCACGGAACTGGAGCACCTCAACCAGAACAGCGACGGACTGCTGTTCAAGGTGAGGGAGGACCCGCGGATCACCCGGGTCGGCTCGTTCCTGCGCCGCAGCTCGCTCGACGAACTCCCGCAACTCGTCAACGTCGTCAAGGGCCACATGTCGCTCGTCGGCCCCCGGCCGCCGCTGCCCGAGGAGGTCGAGGAATACCCGCCGGACATCAAGCGCCGGTTGCTGGTGAAGCCCGGTCTCACCGGACTGTGGCAGGTCAGCGGACGCTCCGACCTGCCCTGGGACGAGGCGGTCCGGCTCGACCTCGGATACGTGGACAACTGGTCGATGGGCCTGGACCTGTCGATCCTGGCGCGCACCGGGGCCGTGGTGGTGCGCGGAACGGGGGCCTACTGATGGACCAGAGGAAGAGGAAGACAGTGACGCAGGAGCCGTTGGGGGTCGCGGTCGTCGGGGCCGGTTACTGGGGCCCCAACCTCGTACGCAACTTCCAGGCCGGCGACAGTTTCCGGCTGCGCTGGCTGTGCGACCTCGACGTGGACCGGGCACGGGGGGTCCTCGGCGGCTACTCGACGGTCGAGGCCACCGCGGACTACGCGGCCGTCCTCGCCGACCCCTCCGTGGCCGCCGTCGCCGTGGCCACGCCCGCCGGCACCCACCTCGACATCGCCCTGGCCGCCCTGCGCGCCGGCAAGCACGTCCTCGTGGAGAAGCCGCTCGCGGCGACCTACGCCGACGGGATGCGCCTGGTGACCGAGGCCGAGGAACGCGGCCTCACCCTGATGTGCGACCACACCTACTGCTACACCCCTGCGGTGGGCCGTATTCGCGAACTGGTCCGCTCCGGCGAACTCGGCGAGATCCATTTCGTCGACTCGGTCCGCATCAACCTCGGGCTGGTCCAGAAGGACATCGATGTGATGTGGGACCTGGCCCCGCACGACCTGTCGATCCTGGACTTCATCCTTCCGGACAACGTCGAGCCGGTCGCCGTCGCCGCGCACGGGGCCGATCCGATCGGAGCGGGACAGGCCTGCGTGGCCTATCTGACGCTCCAGCTCAACACGGGGGCCATAGCCCACGTGCACGTCAACTGGCTGTCGCCGACGAAGGTGCGCACCACCATGGTGGGCGGCTCCCAGCGCACCCTGATCTGGGACGACCTCAACCCCGCCCAGCGCGTGGCGATCTTCGACCGGGGCGTGGACCTGGCCTCGCCCCAGGAGATCGGCGCCGACGAGCGCCGGGACATGCTCATCTCGTACCGCTCCGGAGACATGGTCGCGCCCGCGATCGGTGAGAAGGAAGCGCTGCGCAGCATGGTCGACGAGTTCGGCGACGCGATCAGACAGGGCCGCACGCCACTGACCGACGGCCGGGCGGGTCTCAGGGTGCTGGACATTCTGGAGGCGGCGTCGCGAAGCCTCGAATTCAAGGGCGCGGTCGTCGGCCTGCGCGCCATGCGTTGAGCGGATTCAACTCACCGAGAGGGCAACGCAGTTGAGCAGCGTACGAGGCAAGAAGATCCTGGTCACCGGGGGAGCGGGCACCATCGGCTCCAACCTCGTCGACCTGCTGGCCGAGGGCGGCGCCCGCGAGATCGTCGTACTCGACACCTTCGTGCGCGGCCGGCGGGCCAACCTCGCCCAGGCCCTGTCCAGCGGTGTGGTGGAGATCGTCGAGGGCGATGTCCGGGACGCCGACACCGTACGGAAGGTCACCGAGGGCGCCGACTTGGTGTTCCACCTCGCCGCGATCCGCATCACCCAGTGTGCGGAGGAACCCCGGCTCGCCAACGAGGTCCTGGTCGACGGCACCTTCAACGTCCTGGAGGCGGCGGCCGAGTCCGGGGTCGCCAAGGTGATCGCCTCGTCCTCGGCGTCCGTCTACGGCATGGCCGAGACCTTCCCGACGACCGAGCGGCACCACCCGTACAACAACGACACCTTCTACGGCGCCGCGAAGGCCTTCAACGAGGGCATGCTGCGCAGCTTCCACGCCATGTACGGACTGGACTACGTGGCACTGCGCTACTTCAACGTCTACGGCCCCCGAATGGACATCCACGGCCTCTACACCGAGGTGCTCATCCGCTGGATGGAGCGTATCGAGGCGGGCGAGCCGCCGCTGATCCTCGGTGACGGCGCGCAGACCATGGACTTCGTCGATGTCCGCGACATCGCGAGAGCCAACGTCCTGGCCGCCGAGTCGGACCTCACCGACGAGGTGTTCAACATCGCCAGCGGTACGGAGACCTCGCTCAAGGAACTCGCCGAGGGCCTGCTGGAGGCGATGGGGGCACAGGGCATGGAGCCGGTGCACGGGCCCGCCCGCGCGGTGAACGGGGTGACCCGGCGACTCGCCGACACATCGCAGGCCGCCGAACGGCTCGGCTTCACGGCGCGGATCGACCTGCGCACGGGGCTGCGCGACCTGGTCGAGTGGTGGCGCGCGGAGCGGGAGGCGGCCAAGTGAGCACCGACCGCATCCCGGTGATGATCCCCTGGCTCGGAGAGGAAGAGGCCCAGGCCGCCTCCGCCGCGGTGCTGTCCGGATGGGTCGCCCAGGGCCCCCGGGTCGCCGCCTTCGAGAAGGCCTTCGCCGAGCGGGTGGGCGCCGAGCACGCCGTCGCCGTCAGCTCCTGCACCACCGCTCTGCACCTGTCGCTGGTCGCGCTCGGACTGGGGCCCGGCGACGAGGTCGCGGTGCCCTCGCTGTCGTTCATCGCCACCGCCAACGCCGTACGGTACGTCGGTGCCGAGCCGGTGTTCGCCGACGTCGACCCGGCCACCGGCAACCTGACCCCGGTCACCGCGGACGCGGTCCGCACCGCCCGCACCAAGGCCGTCCTCGCCGTCCACCAGGGCGGCGTCCCGGCCGACGTGCACGCCCTGCGTGCCGCCTGCGCCGACTGGGACCTGCCCCTGGTCGAGGACGCGGCCTGCGCCATCGGCTCGACCGTCGGCGGCAAGCCCGTGGGGCACGGCGCGCTGCTCGCCGCATGGTCCTTCCACCCCCGCAAGCTCCTCACCACGGGCGAGGGCGGCATGATCACCACCGACGACGCCGAGTGGGCGGCCCGGCTGCGCCGGCTGCGCGAGCACGGCATGAACGCATCGGCGGCAGACCGCCACGCGAGCGACAAGCCGGTCCTGGAAAGCTACTTGGAAGTCGGCTTCAACTACCGGATGACAGACGTCCAGGCCGCCATCGGCCTGGTCCAGCTCGGCAAACTCGACGCGATGATCGCCCGCCGCCGCGAGCTGGCGGCCCGGTACGACGCGCTGCTGCACGACATCCCCGGCCTCACCCCCGTACGCGACCCCGCGCACGGGCAGAGCAACTTCCAGTCCTACTGGGTGCTGTTGGACCCGGACTTCCCCGCGGCCCGGGACGACCTGCTCGCCGCACTCGCCGCGGCCGGCGTCTCCGCCCGGCGCGGGATCATGGCCGCCCACCTCGAACCCGCCTACGCGGACCACCCCCGCGCATCGCTGCCGGTCACCGAGCGCATCACCCGCGACTCGCTGATCCTGCCCCTGTTCCACACGATGACCGAGGCGCAGCAGGACCGCGTCGTGACGGCACTGCGCGAACAGGCCCGCAGATGAACGAACTTGTGATCATCGGCGCGGGCGGCTTCGCCCGGGAGACCGTGCAGGCCGTGGAGGACGCGGACGAGTTCAAGGTGCTCGGACACCTCGACGACAACCCCGCCCTGCACGGCACCGAGGTGGACGGCGTGCCGGTCCTCGGCGGCTGCGACCTGGTCCACGACCTGCCCGGAGCGCGGGTGGTGATATGCGTGGGCAACCCCAGGGACTACGCGGCCCGCGCCCGCCTGGTCGGCCGGCTCGCCCTGCCCGCGGACCGCTACGCCACCGTGATCCACCCGACGGTTTCGGTGTCGGAGACCTCCGAGGTCGGCCCCGGCTCGGTCCTGCTCGCGCACTGCGCGCTGACCGCCGCCGTGCGGGTGGGGGCGCATGTCGCCGTGATGCCCCATGTGGTCCTCACCCATGACGACGTCATCGAGGACTACGCCACGATCGCGTCCGGCGTCCGCCTGGGCGGGGGCGCGCGGCTGGAACAGGGCGCCTATGTGGGCTCCGGGACTTTGGTCAGGGAGGGCACGACGGTCGGCGCCTGGTCGCTGGTCGGGATGGGGAGCACCGTGCTCGGCGATGTGCCGCCGGGCGAGGTCTGGGTGGGGAGCCCGGCCCGACGGCTGCGGGCGGCGGACGCGCCCGCGCTCGACGAACTCGCGTCGCGAACAGGACTCGTGACGCGAACAATGGGGGGACCGCTGACATGAACCAGATTCCGCTTGTGAACCTCAAGGCGGCCCACGAGGACATCGCCGACGAGGTACGGGCCGGATTCGAAAGGGTCCTGGCCGACACCGCGTTCGTCGGCGGCGACGAGGTGCGCCGCTTCGAGCGCGAGTACGCGGACTTCGGCGGCGTCGCGCACTGCGTCGGCGTCGCCAACGGCACCGATGCCGTCGAACTCGCCCTGCGTGTACACGGCGTCGGCCCCGGCGACGAGGTCGTGATTCCCGCCAACACCTTCATCGCCACAGCCGGCGCGGTGGCCAGGATCGGGGCGCGCCCGGTCCTCGCGGACTGCCTGCCCGACAGCTACCTGCTCGACCCCCAGGCCGCACTGGACGCGGTCGGCCCCGCCACACGCGCGGTCGTACCAGTCCATCTCTACGGGCAGATGGCCGACGTCACGGCGCTGACCGGCCGGCTGCCCGAGGGCGTACGGGTCGTCGAGGACGCCGCCCAGTGCCAGGGCGCGACCCGCGAAGGCCGCACCCCGGGCAACGGCGGCATCGCGGCCACCAGCTTCTATCCGGGCAAGAACCTGGGCGCCTACGGCGACGCGGGCGCGGTGCTCACCGACGACGAGGAACTCGCCGGCCAGGTGCGCGCGATCGCCAACCACGGCGGAGTCGCCAAGTACCGCCACGACGTACCCGGGTTCAACAGTCGTCTGGACGGCCTGCAGGCCGTCGTCCTGCGGGCGAAGCTGGCGCGGCTGGCGGGCGGCAACGCGGCCCGGCGGGCGGCCGCGGCCCGCTACGGCGCGCTGCTCGCCGACCTCGCCGCCGCCGGACGCGTCGTCCTCCCGGCCACGGCACCCGGCAACGTCCATGTCTGGCACCTGTACGTCGTGCAGGTCACCGGCGCCGACCGTGACGACATCGTCGGCAAGCTCAACGCCGAGGGCATCGGCGCCGGGGTGCACTATCCCGCCCCGGTCCATCTCACCCCGGCGTACCGCCATCTCGGCCACAGCCGTGGCGACTTCCCGAACGCGGAGGGGGCGGCGGACCGGATCCTGTCGCTGCCGCTCTATCCGCAGATCACCCCCGACCAGCAGCAGCGCGTCGTGGACGCGTTCGCCGACGCGCTCGGCAGCTGACCGGTCCCCAGAGCTTCACGCTCCACCTCCGATCCCACGGGGCGGCCCTGCACAGCACCGCTGAGAGGTACACATGCAAAATTGGAGCAGACGGATCCGGGGCGGGCGCCTCGCCGTCGTAGCGGCATTGATATTGGCGGTGCTCCCGCTGGCCGGGTCCGCCCAGGCGGCGTCCGATCCGTGCGGTTCGGGCTCGAACCCCGTCCTCTGCGAGAACTCCAAGACGGGCAGCCCCAAGGCCGACTGGTTCTCGCCCAACGCCTACGGCGACATCAAGGGCTTCTCCACCAAGGAGAGCGTCCAGGCCGGTGACACCGTCCAGTTCAAGGTGCAGTCGCCGGTCTCGTACAACATCCAGATCTACCGGTTGGGCTGGTACGGCGGCGACGGCGCGCGTCAGATGTCCACCGCGGCCCAGGCGGCCGTGACCTACCCGGCCAACTACACGTCCAAGGCCGCCAGTTGCACCACCAAGAGCAGCACCGGACTGGTCGACTGCGGCAACTGGCCGGTGACCGCGACCTGGACCGTGCCCAGCGACGCCGTGTCCGGCCTCTACATCGCGAACATCACGCAGACCGACGGCGACGGCCTCATGCCGTACCCCTTCGTCGTCCGCAACGACTCCAGCACCTCTGACATCGTCGTGCAGACCAGCGACCAGACCTGGCAGGCGTACAACGACTACGGCGGCCAGGACCTGTACGGGGGCACCGGGCCCGCGCCGGACGGCCGCGCCTACGAGGTCAGCTACAACCGGCCGCTGGACATCGGCGGCGACAACGGCATCTACGGCTCCGAGTACATGATGCTGGCCTGGCTGGAGCGCAACGGCTACGACGTCAGCTATCTGTCCGGCGTGGACGTGTCGTCGGCGGGTGGCGCGACCCTGCTGAAGAAGCACAAGGTGTACGTGTCGTCCGGCCATGACGAGTACTGGACACAGAGCCAGTACTCCAACGTCCTGGCGGCCCGGAAGGCCGGCGTGCAGCAGGGCTTCTTCAGCGGCAACGAGGTCTTCTGGAAGACGCGGCTCGCCCCCAGCATCGACGGCACGAACACGGCCGGCCGCACCCTGGTCTGCTACAAGATGACCAAGATGGCGTTCAGCAACGGCATCGCCGACCCCAGCGGCACCTGGACCGGTACCTGGATGGATCCGACCAGCACCAACTACGGCCAGACCTACCAGCCGCCGAACATCCTCACCGGCTCCATGTTCCAGGCGAACGGCTACCGCAACGACGCGATCACCGTCCCCGGCTCGTACGGCAAGAACCGGATCTGGCGCAACACCTCCATCGCCAACCTCACCTCCAGCCAGACCGCAACCTTCCCGACCGGCACGCTCGGTTACGAGTGGGACAGCGACCTCGACAACAGCACCAGACCCGCCGGGCAGATCGACGTGTCGTCCACGACGGTGGACATCACCGACGGCACGTACCGTCTGGACTGGGGCAACCTGTACGGCAACGGCACGGCGACGCACAATCTCGTCGAGTTCCGCGACCAGGACTCCGGGGCCCTGGTGTTCGGGACCGGCACCGTGCAGTGGTCGTGGGGCCTGATCAACGTGCCCACCTACGATCCCGATGACACGGTGGTCACCGAGGACTCCCGTATGCAGCAGGCAACGGTGAACATCCTGGCCGACATGGGGGTCCGGCCGAAGTCCCTGCAGAGCAACCTCGTCGCCGCCACCGCCTCCACCGACACCACCGGCCCGACGGTCACCGTGACCAGCCCGGCCGCGGGGGCCACCGTCCCGGCGCTGAAGCCTGTCACCATCACCGGCACCACCACCGACTCCGGTGGGGGAGTGGTGGCCCGTGTGGAGGTGTCCACCGACGGCGGATCGACCTGGCAGGCCGCCAAGGGTCTTTCGTCCTGGAGCTACAGCTGGACGCCCACGACCCCGGGTTCCGCGTCCATCAAGGTCCGCGCGAGCGACGACAGCGTCAACATCGGCTCCGTCACCACCATCCCGCTGACCGTCGGCCCCCAGGCCTGCCCCTGCACCATCTGGCCGGCCTCGGCCGTGCCCGGCACGGTCAACGCCGGCGACGGCGGCTCGGTGGAGCTCGGCGTCAAGTTCCGTACCACCGTGGCCGGATCGGTCACCGGCGTCCGCTTCTACAAGTCGCCCGTCAACACCGGCACCCACACCGGCAGCCTGTGGACCGCCTCCGGCACCCGACTGGCCACCGGCACCTTCACCGGCGAGACGGCCTCCGGCTGGCAGCAGCTGAACTTCTCCACCCCGGTCACCGTCAAGGCCAACACCACCTATGTCGCCTCGTACTTCGCCCCCAACGGCGGATACTCCTACGACACCTCCTTCGCGGGCAGCGACGCCGGCCTGGCTCCGCTGACGGCCCTGAAGACCGGCACCGACGGCGGCAACGGCGTCTACCACTACGGCTCGACCAGCGCCTTCCCGTCCTCGCAGTCCTCGGGCAGCAACTACTGGGTCGACGTGGTGCTGGACACCTCGGCGGCCAGCACGACCCCGCCCACCGTCTCCTCGACGTCCCCGACCTCCGGGGCGACCGGCGCGTCGATCACGGCACCGGTGTCGGCCACCTTCAGCTCGGCCGTCGACACCGACAGCGTGACGTTCACCGTGAAGGACCCGGACGGCAACACCGTGCCGGGGGCCGTCACCATCCCCGCGTCGAACAAGGCGACCTTCACTCCGTCCACGGAGCTGGAGCTGCATACCACCTACACCGCCTCCGCCAAGGCTTCCGACGTGTGGGGCAACGCCATGGCGGACCCGGTGACCTGGACGTTCACCACCAGTTCCACCCCGCCGGCGGTCACCTGCCCCTGCACGCTGTGGAGTTCCTCCGCCGTGCCGGCGAACACCGACATGACCGCCGACCCCAACTCCGTGGAGCTGGGCACCCGGTTCACGTCGTCGGCGGCCGGCTGGGTCACCGGTGTCACCTTCTACAAGGGCAACGGCAACACGGGCACCCACACCGGAAGCCTGTGGACCGACGGAGGCACGCTGCTCGCCAGCGGCACCTTCACGGGCGAGACGGCCTCCGGCTGGCAGACGCTGACCTTCGCCACCCCGGTGGCGATCACCGGCGACACCCCGTACGTCGTCTCCTACCACGCGCCGAACGGCAACTACGCGGTGGACGGCGGCTACTTCGCCGCGGCCCACAAGTCCTATCCGCTGACGGGCACGGCCGACACCACCACGCACCACAACGGGCTCTACAAGTACGGCACCGACCCGGCCTTCCCGGGCGGTTCCTACGGATCCGCGAACTACTGGGTCGGCCCCGTCTTCACCGCCGACGACCCGAGAGCGTCCCTGGCGACGGCCGCCACTTCGGAGGTGACCGCGTCCTCGGTGGCGCACACCGCCGACGCGGCGAGCGCCCTCGTCCTTGCCGTGCCGGCCGAGGCGGCGGTGTCGTCCGTCAAGGCGACCGTGACCATCCTGTCGGGCCGTGACGCGGCCGCCGCCAGGAAACTCCACGTCACGGCCGTCGTCTCCTACAACCGGGCGACCCACAAGGCGACCGTCCATCTCTCCGCCCCGTTGCCGGACGGCACCCGGTTCAAGATCACGGCCACGGCCAAGGACAAGCACCGCCACACGGCGAAGTCCCACAGCTGGACGCTGACCAGCAAGACCGTCTTCAAGAAGAAGAACTGACCCGTCCCCACACACCGTCGGTGGTCCGCGCCCAGCGGGGCGCGGACCGCCGACGGGGATTGGCTTCCCCACCGATGAGCAGCGTCAGTGTTGTGATCCCCTGCTACAAGTACGGCCATTTCCTCGCCGACTGCGTGAGCAGCGTCCTGGACGAGCAGGACGGCGTCGACATCCGGGTCCTGATCATCGACGACGCCTCGCCCGACGACTCGGCGGAGGTCGCGCTCAAGCTGGCCGCCTCCGACCCGCGTATCGAGGTCCACGTCCACGAGACCAACAAGGGCCACATCGCCACGTACAACGAAGGCCTCCTGGAATGGGCCGACGGCGACTACGTGGCCCTCCTCTCCGCCGACGACCGGCTGGTCCCGGGCGCGCTGGTCCGCGCCGCCGCGCTCCTGGACGCCCACCCCGAGGCGGGGTTCGCCTACGGACGTCCCCTGCGCTTCCAGCACGGCGGCCCGCTGCCCAAGGCCCGTACCCAGAGCACCGGTTCGGTCGTCTACCCTGGCCAGTGGTGGCTGGAGCGGCGCTTCCGCGAGGGCACCGGATGCATCACCTCGCCGGAGGTCGTCGTCCGCACCGGACTTCAGCACAAGGTCGGCGGTTACGACCCCGCTCTGCCGCACGCCGGCGACATCGAGATGTGGATGCGGCTCGCCGCCCACGCCGACATCGGCTACATACGCGGCGCCGACCAGGCCTTCTACCGCGTCCACGGCAAGAACATGTCCACCACCGACTTCGGCGGCCACCTCGACGACCTGCGCCAACGCCTCGTCGCCTTCGACTCGGTGCTCGCCAAGTGCGGAGACCGGCTGCCCGACGCCGACCGACTGGCCGACCAGGTCCACACCCGCCTCGCCCGCTACGCCCTGCGCCGGGCCTACCGGGCCTACGACCGGGGCCGTACCGGAGCCGTACCGGTCGACGAATGCGTGGCGTTCGCCGAGAAGTGCCTGCCCGGATACGCGGCGCTGCCCGAGTACCGGGCGCTGCGGCTGCGCAGACGCATCGGGCCGAAGGCCATGCCGTATCTGCAGCCCCTGGTGTGGTCGGCCGTGGCCGAGCGCGGACGGGAGTGGCTGTGGTGGGAGTCGTGGAAGCGCCGCGGTATCTGATGCACGATCAGTTCAGCTCAGTTGGCCACCGGAACTCCGGCGGTGCGGCGGACCGGGTCCGGGGAGCCGTCCTTGCGCTTCCTGCGCCGCAGCGCGTACTGGTCGAACCACAGGGCACCCAGGGTCCCGGCGGTCCCGCCCAGCAGTGCCGTACCCGCCAGTGCACGGGTCCTGGTGCCCTGCACCGGGACGGCGCTCGGCGCGACCAGGACGGACGCGCTGATCCGCGATCCGGGGGCGATCCCCTGAGCATCCTGCACGTCCGCCACATGCTTGGTGTAGACCTCGATGACCTTGCTGACCGCCGTGTCGGCCTCGACCGCGCCGGCCCGCCGCGCCTGCACCTGTACCGAAGGGATCAGATAGCGCGGCGTCGCACTGGTGCCGCTGTTGCGCGGGATCAGCTGGTACGTCCCGTGCACGCCGACGGCGTCCAGCTCCTCGCGCCCGGCGGGCGACTCGAGCTGCTGGATGACCCCGTACGACAGTGTGGCGAGCGGCGGCTGGAGATTCGTCAGCTGGTTCGGCTGGTTTCCCGTCACGGGCGGTTTGAGGACGACCACCGCCGAACTCAGGTACTGCGGGGCGGGGTGCAGCACTTTGTAGGCTCCGGCGGCCGTCAGCGCGAGCGCGAGCAGCAGCACGTACCAGCGGCGGAGCAGCGCTTCGGCGACGTCACGAGGCGACACAGGGAATCCTTCCGTCGCCACCGATCCTCGCAGGCGCCGGGACGAGCCGCCACCAGAAGGGAGTTCTCATGAGCCTCGCCGACATCTTGGCGATCATGCGCAGGCGTTGGTATTTCATGGTGCCCCTCACCCTGCTCAGTCTGCTCGCGGGCGGATATCTGTACCGCACCATCCCGGTGTCCTACGAGTCGCACAGCTCCGTCACGCTGCTCGACTCCACGGCGATCGCCGAACTGGCGCCGACCTTCGGCAACCCCCTGTCGAACGCGGGCGGTTCGCTGGTCGTCACGGCCGACGTACTGATCAGGACGCTCCAGTCCGGCGACTCGGCCAATGAACTGCACTCCCGCGGCGTCACGGACCAGTACACGGTCGGTTTCACACCGCAGGCGGACAGCCCGCTGCTCACCCTGAGCGTCACCGGAACCGACCGGGCGAAGGTGCTCCGGGAGACCACCACCCTCACCAAGTTCACCGGGGAGCAGCTGAAAGCCCTGCAGGCCGCCTCCAAGGTGCCTGCGGTGTACGCGGTGCAGACCGCGCCGGTCGTCCTTCCGCAGACCCCGGTCTCGCAGTCGAAGAGCCGGTACCAGGGCATCGCGGCGGTCCTCATCGTCGGGATGGTCTGCGCGTTCCTGCTGTCCATCCTGGCCGAGGGCGTCGCGGTGGTCCGCCGCCGGGGACGCGCCCTGGCCGGATACGTGCCTCGGCGCCATCGCGCCCGGCCCCCTGAGCGGCCCAGGGGCCTGCTGGTGCGCAGGCTGGACGCCACGACGATCCTCACCGGCTATCTGGTGCTGGCCTTCTTCGTCCCGTCGAACCTCACCCTGCCCGCGCTGGGGGGTGTCGGCACCCCGGCCAACGTCTTCGCCCTGCTGGGACTTCTGTGGTACCTCGCGACCTGGCTCGGCCTCCGCATCCTGCCGGCCGAGGGCACCAGGCTGCCGCGCGTGGCGATGTGCGTGCTCGCCGCGGCGGTGCTGCTGTCCTACCTCGCGGACGCGACCCGCGAAAGCTCCCACGAGGAGGTCCTCGGGGCCGACCGGGGACTCATCGGGCTCGGGGTGTGGGTGGCGCTCGTCGTGCTCTCCTCGGCCGGCATCCAGGAGCGCAGCCGGCTGGAGACCCTGATGCGCCGGCTCGTCGTCCTGGGCACGGTGGTCGCCCTGATCGGCTACTACGACTTCTTCGCCGCGACCAACATCGCCGACTCCATCCACATCCCCGGCCTGCAGTCGAGCACCGCCCAGATCAGCGCCATGGACCGCGGCTCGTTCACCCGGCCACGCTCCACCACCGCCCATCCGCTGGAGTTCGGGGGGATGATCGCCATCCTGGTTCCCTTCGCCGTCCATCAGGCGTTCGACCCGGTGCGCCGGCACGCCGGCGCGCTGCGCCGCTGGGCCCCGGTGGCGATCATGGCGGGTGCCCTTCCACTGACGGTGTCCCGGACGTCCATCATCGGCGCCTTCATCGCGATCCTGGTGATGGTGCCCCGCTGGAAGCCGCAGCGGCGCTGGGCCGCGATCGGACTGATCCTGGGTTCGGTGGCCGGCTTCAAGGTGATCATCCCGGGGCTGATCGGAACCATCACCAACCTGTTCGCCAGCTTCATGTCCAACTCCGACAGCAGCACCCAGGCGCGCACCGTGAAGTACAGCGCGATCGTCCCCTACCTCAGTGAACGCCCCTGGTCCGGACGGGGATTCGGCACCTTCACCCCCGACCTGTACTTCTTCACGGACAACCAGTACATGCTCACCCTGGCCGAGACGGGCGCCCTGGGGCTGCTCGCGCTGCTCGTCCTGTTCGTCACCGGGATCCACCAAGGCGGCGCCATCCGCCGGCTCGCCCGCACCGAATCCGACCGGGAGCTCGGGCAGGCCTTCCTCGCCTCGGCCCTGGTCGCCCTGGTCATCAGCGCCACCTTCGACGCGCTCAGCTTCCCCATGTACGCCGGGATGTTCTTCCTGACCCTGGGCGCAGGCGGCAGCTACCTCGGCTTCATCCGCCGCGAGGCGGCGGACGCCGCCGTCCCCGCGACCTGGGAAGCGGCGCCCGAAGCATCCGAAGCCAAGCTCCCCCAACTCGCGGAGTCCCGATGAGTCCCGTCGCCGTCATCGTCGTCACCTGGAACAGCGCCTCGGTGCTCCCCGGGTTCCTCGCCGCACTTCCCGATGGCATGGCCGGTCTCGACTACCGGCTCGTCGTCGCCGACAACGACTCCGCAGACGACACCGTCGAGGCGCTCCGGGCGCTGGCCCCGGACGCCACGGTCGTCCAGACCGGCCGCAACGCCGGGTACGCGGCCGGGATCAACGCCGCGCTGCGTGCGGCCGGCGCGTACGAGGCCGCTCTCATCTGCAACCCCGACATCCGGATGCGGCAGGGCTGCGCCAAACGTCTCGTCGGCAGCCTCGGGGACGGAGTCGGGATCGCGGTACCCCTCCTGTACGAAGAAGGCAGGGACCGGCCCCACTTCTCGCTGCGCCGCGAGTCGAGCGTCCTCCGGGCGCTCGGCGAGGCCGTCATCGGCAACACCCGGGCCGGGCGCTTCCCGCGCCTGAGCGAGCTCGTCACCGACCCCGCCGCGTATCAGCGGCCCACGCGCGCGGACTGGGCGACCGGCGCGCTCATGGCCGTCTCGGGGGACTGCCTGGCCGCCTGCGGTCCGTGGGACGAGTCCTTCTTCCTCTACTCGGAGGAGACCGAGTACTGCCTGCGTGCGCGGGACCGGGGATACGTCACGCAGCTGGAGCCGACGGCCGAGGCCGTTCACCTGGGCGGCGACTCCCAGGTGTCGCCCCGGCTGTGGACTCTCCTCACCCTCAACCGCGTCCGTCTGTACCGGCGCCGGCACGGCGCTCTCGCCACGGCCGCCTTCCGCGCCGCCGTCCTGCTCCGCGAGACCTCCCGCGCCGCCCTGGGCCGCCCGGCCGGCCGAGCGGCCGCCGCCGCCCTCGCCCGACCGGGCGCCCTGCGCGCCACGCCGGGGCCGTGACCGCGAACCCGGTTCGGCGGCGACCTGCTGTTCTGCCACGCCACGGCGCCATCACTCGCCACTCTGTTCGCTTGTAAGGCATTTAGGGGGGTTCATGGGTGCAGTTGAGGTCACCGACAGATCAGACAGGCCCGCCCGAACGCAGGCCGACGGATCGAGGCTCCCCTCGCTGACGGGGCTCCGGTTCGTCGCCGCGTTCCTCGTCTTCTGCTTCCACATCTCGATATCGGGGCTGTTGGCCCCCTCGTCGACGCAGCACGCGTTCGCTCGCACGGCGGGGGCCGGCGCCGTAGGCGTCTCGTTCTTCTTCGTCCTCAGTGGCTTCGTCCTGACGTGGTCAGCACGGCCAGGAGACACCGCTCGCGCCTTCTGGCGGCGTCGAGCGGCGAAGATCTACCCGAACTACGTCGTAGCCTTCGTCATATCCGTCGTCGGGCTGTACGCGACCGGCCACGCCGTCGGGTTCCTCGTCGGAGCCGCGAACCTGGGGCTCGTTCAGGCGTGGTGGCCGGACCCGGGCGTCTACTTCGGCGCGAACTCAGTGAGTTGGTCGCTCGCGTGTGAGGCGTTCTTCTACGCCCTCTTCCCGGCGCTGCTGCCCGTGTTGAGCCGCATCCGTCCGGAGAGGCTGTGGGCGAGCGCTGCTGCGTGCGTGGCCGCCGTGTTCGCGGTGCCCGTGCTGGCGACGCCCCTGCCCGCGGAGCGGCACTACTGGTTCGTCTACATCTTCCCGCCGGTCCGCCTGCTGGAGTTCGTGCTCGGCATTCTGATGGCGCTGGTCGTGAAGAGCGGGCGCTGGCCGCGTATTCCCGTGTGGTCCGTCGCCGTACTTCTCGTCGTCGCGTATGCCGTGACGCCGTACTTCCCGCCGGACGCGGAAACGTCGGCCGTCACCGTGATCCCGTTCGCGTTGCTCATCCCTGCCGTGGCCGTCGCCGACGCCGAGGGGAAGCGGAGCGTGTGGCGGAGCCGGTCCGCGGTGTGGCTGGGGGAGGTCTCCTTCGCCTTCTACCTGATCCATCAGTCGGTGATCGTGGACCTGATG
Organism: Streptomyces sp. NPDC039424; assembly: GCF_055639495.1. Classification (NCBI taxonomy): domain Bacteria; kingdom Bacillati; phylum Actinomycetota; class Actinomycetes; order Kitasatosporales; family Streptomycetaceae; genus Streptomyces; species Streptomyces sp. NPDC039424. Next base: position 100,892 of record NZ_JBVKAI010000006.1, on the reverse strand, counting down.
CGGGCGCTCGACGCTCAAGGGTCGGCACCGGCGAAGGCATGGGCTCTCACCGTCGGAGCGCTCGCTCTCTCAGTGGCCCTGGCGGGGCTCATGCACCGGTTCGTCGAGGTGCCTGCGATGCGGCGACTCGGACGCCGGAGAACGCGCCCTTGACATAGCGCAGCCCCGTCCCGAGGAACTCACCTCCCGGGCGGGGCTGGTCCGAGACGTCAGGCTGTGCGGACTCCAACCAGCGCCCCCATGGAGTACTAGCCCGCACTCCGCGGCCGGCACACCATCGCGATGAAGTCGTGCCCCACCTCCGGCAGAGCCGCGTCCTCCGCGGCGAAGCAGCGGTCAAGCAGCGCCAGCGTCTCCGGCTCCTGGTCACGGAAGTTGTGCGCGATCCCCGAGAACGCGATGTGCAACACCGTGCCCCCGTACGGCCGTTCCTCGACGACCTCGAAATGGCGCCGCAGGCCCGGCAGCAGCGCCGCCGCGTCGACCGCCTCCGAGGGGTCGTCCAGCACCATCGACAGCCTGCTGGGCCGTACGACACGCCGCTTGATCCGGCCGTCGGCCAGCCGCCGCCGCTCCTCGGGGAGCTGTGCCAGCAGGGCGTTCGCCGCGTCCAGTTGCTGGTCGGTCCACTGGAACCGGGTGGGGCCGACGAACTCGTCGATCACGAACGTCCCGCCGGGCTGGATCAGCCGGGACAGCCGCGGCAGGGTCTCGTCGAGGTTGTCGAAGTGGTGCAGCGACTGCAGGCCCAGCAGGACGTCGAAGCGTTCCCCGTCGGCGGTCATCCGGTTGACGTCGGTGATCCGGAAGCGCAGGACGTCGGCGAGGCCCTTCTCGGCGGCGGCGCGGGTGGCGAAGTCGATCCGCTGCTGCGCCACGTCCACCCCCTCCAGGAGGGAGAACGCGCCGGTCCTGGCCCAGAGCAGCTCGTTCCCGCCGGTGCCGCACCCGAGCGACAGGCCGCGCAGATCGGTGCGCGGCGCGAAGTGCTTGGCGGCCACGTACTCGGGAAAGGACGTCTCCGCGTCGCCGGTCATCAGCAGGTTCCACCGCTCGATGACCGCCGGTATCGCCCACCACTCGGTCAGCGACGGGTCCACCTGGGACCAGTGCTGGACCACCCGGGCGCCGCCGCGCACCCGCAGCTTGGCCAGCACCGGGTCGAGGTCCAGCTTGCGCACCTTGCGCAGCAGCCGGTCCGCGTCATGTCTGTTGACCAGGTTGTTCAGCATGCGGGCTCCGTTCTCACGGCTATGAGCGACTTAGGGGCACCGAGCACCCGCTCGCTGAGCAGAGCCGACCGGGGGAACAGGTAGCGCATCTCGGCGCGGGTCAGCAGCTCGATGTTGATCACGGCGTTCATCGCCGACTCCGGGCTGTCGGGGCGGCTGTGGACGAGCGGCCAGTGCCGTACCAGACGTGCCCTGGCGGTCAGCGGCAGGAACTGGAAGCCGGGCGCCACGAAGTGCGGCTCGACGGGGAAGTAGCGGTACGGCGTCTGGATCCAGTGCAGCGGCGCCAGACGCTCGACGGCGGCGACGAACTTCCGCCGCTGGCTGTGGCCGCCCACGTGCTCGATGGTGGAGTTGGAGAACACCAGGTCGTAGCCGCCGTGGGCACTCAGTTCGGCGGCGATCGCCGGGTCGGTGACGTCGGCGTTCTCCGCGGTGATCCAGTCGGGCAGTTCGGCGGGGTGATCCTCCAGGTTGATCAGGTGGACGTGTTTGGCGCGCACCGGTGCGCGCAGCCACATCTCGGCCGTCCCGCCCAGGTCCACGACGCTCATGTTCTCGATGCCGGGGAAGCAGCGCCTGAACCGCTCCCAGCGGGCGATGCGGAGTCGTTCGCCCAGCGAGCCGGGTGCGTCGACGAATCTGTTTCTGAGGGCTCGGGAGCGGGGCATGGGATCAACCACCTGTGATCGGAGCGGAAGAGGGGCAAGCCTCAACTGGACTGTCGCCATTGCGTGTAGAAGCTGGCCGGGTTCATCAGGTACCGGACGGTGGGGTGCGGCACATGGCGCACCCGGTGCCTGCGTCCGTACCGGCGGATCAGCTCCCAGTCCTCCCGGGGCAGCACCTCCGGTGTCCGGCGCAGACGGCTGAAGTGCAGGGAGCGGTTGCGGACGGCGACGAAGGCGTTGGTGTCCAGGAAGGACTCGCGGGCGGCCCGGCGCCGGTCGTAGGGCACCGACAGGACGTCCTTCTCGCTTCCGTCGGGCAGGACGCGGCGCAGCGCCGTGTAGACGCCGTCGGGCCCGCCGGGGGCCTCCAGCACCGCCAACGCCCGTTCCAGATGGTCCGGTTCCCACAGGTTGTCGTCGTCCAGGAACGCCACGTACCGCGAGCGGGTGAGGCGGATGCCCACGTTGCGCACGACGCCCGCCACACCGGTGTTGCGTGCCAGCGAGACGGCGAACAGGCGTGGGTCGTCGGGGAGTTCGGGTAGTCCGGCGCCGTCGTCGACCACGATGACGACCTGATCGCGAACGGTCTGGTCCAGGGCCGAGCGCACCGCGGCCCGCAGCGCCTCGGGACGTCGGTGGGTGGCGATCACCGTGGCGACCAGCGCCGAGGGCGGCGACGACAGGCCGGCGGCCAGCCGTCGGGTCTCGGCGTCCTCGATCCGCCGCAACCGCACCGCGGTGGGGGCCAGCAGGACCTTGTTCCTGGCCTCGAAGAGCACCAGCCAGCCGAACAACGCCTTGAGCAGCGTCCAGGGCGCCCGGGCGACACGGTGCTTGATGACGGCGCTCACGAGGAAGGCTCCGGCTGGATCGGGCGGCCGTCGGACATCCGGTTGTTCCGCCATACGTTTCCGGCGCCGCCCGCGTTCCAGTGGGCGACGGTGCCGTAGCCGCCGGAGGCGGGGTGGTACTCCGTCGAGAAGACGTTGTTCGTGACCTTGATCCCGGTGGCGCCCGTGTCACCGCCGTAGAGGGCGTACGCGCCGCCGGCTATCCAGTTGTCGTCGACGGTGACGTTGCGGACCACTCCGGTGTCCGCGAACAGGCCGATGCTGCCCGAGGCTCCCTGCTTGAGGCCGGTCGGGTTCAGCAGGGTGTTGTGGCGGATGATCAGGTGGCCGGTGTTGCCGCCGCTGCTGATCACCGCGTTGGTGTGCTGCCACTCGCCGCCCTGGTTGATGAACGGGGCGAGGTCGTGGACGTAGTTGTCGTGCAGGTTGCCCTGCCCCATGGCCAGGGCGTCACCGAACACCGAGACGTCGCACCAGCCGACCTCGATGGCGCTGGTCCCCATGTTCGACACCGCGTAGTCCACGCCGCCGTTGTCGGGCCCCTTGCCGGGCACGGCGGTGATGGTGGAGTGCAGGACCCGCAGGCCGTGGTAGCCGGGGCGCAGGTTGATGCCCCACCAGTTGTCCGAGGTGATCTTCGTGTCGATGACGGTGACGTCGTTCGCGTAGATGTCGAGCGAGCCGGTGATGTCCTGGCCCCGGATGACGAGCCCGTTGGTACGGACGGCCCGGTACCCGGTCTTGTGGGGCTTGAGGGGGATGCGGGGGCCGGTGGTGCGGGCGTCGGGAAAGCCGCAGGCGCCGGGAGAGGCGCACGCGGGTTTGGCCGCGGGGGTGTCGGAGGCACCGCTCGCCCCGGCCGTCGCGGTGGGCTTTTGCGCCGGGGACGGCGTGGCGGCGGGGCGCTCTGTCGCCGCGCCGGCCGCGGTGGACCCACCGGCGCTCGGTGACGCCGAGGACGCACTGGGCGGACAGCTCGCTGCGTCGTCCGGGCAGTCCGGCAACGCGGACTTCTCCGATCCGGAGCAGGCAGCGCCCGCGACTGCCAGCAAGGCCGCCAGCAGTAACCACGCGAGTGAGCTCCGGCTGATACGCCGTGACATCCGGTTCACCTCATGTCCTGTGGGGCGGGCCGGACCGGTGCGGACGCCCGGTGTCGGCCGCGGTGGGGCCGGTCGCCGCGGTCGACGCCGCGCAGGAAGTCGCGGCTGGGCAGTACGCACACCGTGTACCCGGCCAGGGCGATCGCGCCGGTGGCGAGAAGTGCGAGCCGCCCGTCGCCGAACGGGCCTTGCAGGCCGAGGATGATCGCGGCCATCACGGCCCCGCCGAGGAAGGGCCACGCGCAGGCCCTGGCGATCCGGCCGAGACCGATGCCGCCACGACCGAGGGCGATCAGGAACACGGGCACCACCAGGCCGCCGGCGACCAGGACATGGCCCTGGGAGACTCCGACGATGCCGTTCAGGTGGGCGGCGAGGAGGAGCACCGGGATCAGGGCCACCAGCCACAGGCCCTGCACCAGGAAGAGCGACCGGCGCTGCCCGACCGCGACCAGGCAGTCGTAGGCGAGTTCACTGCCGATGCGGATCAGGCCGAGGGCCATCAGCCAGGGCAGCGCCGCGGCGGCGGGGGTCCACTGGCTGCCGTAGACCAGCCGGATGACCGGCGCCGCGAGACCGGCCAGCAGGACGCACAGCGGGACGGTACCGGTGATCAGTACGCCCAGGGCACGGCTGAAGCCCTGGGCGAGTGCTTGCGGCGAGGCGGCCAGGCGGGAGAACCCGGCGAAGGAAACCCGGCGGGCGGCCTCGGAGATGATGCGCACCGGCCAGCCGGAGATGTTGAAGGCGAGCACGTAGAAGCCCAGAGACACGTTGCCCAGCGTCGCGCCCACCACCATGGTGTCGACGTTGACCACCGCCAGGGCCAGCATGCTCGCCCCCGCCAGCGGCAGCCCGAACCTCAGCAGCGCCCGGGCCTGCTCGCGGTCCCAGCCGTATCTCAGGGTGCCCGGTGCCGCCAGCGAGCAGCCGATCAGCGTGACGACGTTCCCCACCACGGCTCCGCAGGCGAAGCTCATCGCGCCCCAGCCCTCGAAGGCCAGCAGCAGCGTCACCGCGGTGCCGAGCACGAAGTTGAGCCCGTCGATGACCATTCGCTTGCCCTGGGCGAACTCGCGGGTGAGGAAGCCGCCGGGCACTTGTGCCACCCCGTCGATCACCACGCACAGGCACATCACCCGCAGGACACCCGCGGCGTCCGGCGAGCCGAGCAGACCCGCCACCGTCGGCGCCGCCGCGAACAGTGCCACGTACAGCAGGCCGCTGGAGAGGGTGCTGAGGGTCAGCACGGTCGGCGCGAACCGTCGGGCGTCCCCCTCCCAGCGCACGATGGCCAGGCCCACACCCAGCTCGTTCGCGGACAGCAGGACCAGCAGCACGGTCTGGGCGATGCCGTACACGCCCCATTCCGCGGGGCCCAGGGCGAAACGCGCCAGCACGATGCCGGTGGCGAAGTTGCCCAGGCGCAGGACGACGGTGTTGATCAGGCTCCACCGGGCCGCCGAACGGACCTTCCGGCCGAGGGAGGGAGCAGCCGGGACCACGGGGTCGGGGGGTGGGGGAGCGGGAGGAGCGGGCGCGTCGCTCGTCTCACCGGTCCCGCTGTCCGGCGCGCGGGCGATGTCCATGAGTCGACTCCTCGTCGAGCGGCTCTGCGGCGGACGCCACGGCCATGGCGGGCCGTGGCGCGTCGGTCTCTGCGGCGGCCGGACCGTCCACGGCGGGCTGCGACCAGCTCGGCGCCCGCCGGATGGCGAGCGTCTCGTCCACGGCCGATTCCCCGGTCGAGGGGACGGGGGCGGTCGTCTCCTCCTCCGGCTCCGCGGGCTCGGCCTCCGGCCCGGGCGCGGGCGACGACCTCTTGCGCGCCTCCACGTAGAAGGCGCCGGCCAGGGTGAGCACCAGGCCCAAGGCCCCGGCCATGACCATGTACTCGAGCCGCGTCTTGGTCTGCGCCACCGGATTCTGCGGCGGCACGATCGTCGTCATACGGATCATGGCCTTCGGGGCGACCGACTGCTGCTTCTGGAACTGGTCCAGCCGCTCCTTGGCGTACGCGGTCAGGATCTTGTCCGAGGCCAGGACGGAGGCCTTGTCGGTGCCGTTGACGGTGAGCCACATCAGCGGGCCCTGCGCGTTGTCGGCGAGCTTGGCCCCGAACGTTCCCTTGGCGCCACGGGACTTGAGCTCCCGGATCGAGTCGTCGGAGTTGAGGTTGCGGGCCAGACTGTCGGCCATCCCGGTGAGCGAGGTCTGGGTGCTGAGGAAAGGATTGCCGTCGTAAGCCCGTGTGGCCTTCTGGGAGTTCAGCAGAACCACCGTGCTCTGCGACTGGTACGTGACCGGAACCAGCAGGGTTACGCCGACGATCAGGCCGACGGTCAGCAGCAGTCCCGGCAGCAGGACGTACCAGCGCCTGCGCATGACCCGGAAGATCTCAGCGAGATCCATGACGGTCCCCCCTCGCGACCAGACGTTCGACGAGCATATGTTGCAAGCGGATCATATGGGGAGGGTTCGGTCCATAGGTCGCGGATGGTCGGCCGGTCGCGGAAGGTCGGTCGGTCTCGCGCGGGTACTCGTGGTGCCTCCCGCCAGCAGCACCTCGGCGATACGGTCGCTCGCGTGGCCGTCCCACAGCTCGGGCCGGCGCGGCGCGGGCGGAGCGTCCAGCACCTGGTTGACGGTGGCCACGATCCGCGCCGGATCCCGGCCGGCCAGCACATTGGTGCCCTGCTCGACGGTGACGGGCCGCTCTGTGTTGTCCCGCAGGGTCACGCACGGCACGCCCAGCGCGGTGGTCTCCTCCTGCACACCGCCGGAGTCGGTGAGTACGACCCGGGCGGAGTCCTGCAGGGCGATGAAGTCCAGGTATCCGGCGGGCGGTACGAGCCGGATGCCCCCGGGGACGCCGATCTCGGCCAGCCGTCCGGCCGCGCGCGGGTGCACGGGCAGGACGAGCGGGCAGCGGTCGGCGATCTCGCCCAGGGCCTTCAGCAGTCCGGTGAGGACCTCCGGATCGTCCACGTTGGCGGGCCGGTGCAGGGTGACCAGGCCGAACTCGCCACGGGACAGGCCGTATCGCTGAAGGATGTCCGAGGCCCGGGCCCGCTCCAGGTTGACCAGCAGCGTGTCGATCATGACGTTGCCGACCAGATGGATCTGGTCCTCCCGGTACCCCTCCGCGCGCAGGTTCCGGGCGGCGTCGGACGAGGGGGCCAGCAGGTAGTCGCTGACCCGGTCGGTGGCGACCCGGTTGACCTCCTCCGGCATGCTCCAGTCACGGCTGCGCAGCCCGGCCTCGACATGGGCCAGCAGCGGTCCGGCCTTGGCGGTGACCAGGGCGCAGGCCAGCGTGGAGTTGATGTCGCCGACCACGACGACGATGTCCGGGCCGACCTCGTCGAGCAGCGGCTCGAACGCGGTCATCACGCGGCCCGTCTGCTCGGCGTGGGTGCCGGAGCCGACCCCGAGGAAGCGGTCGGGCGGACGGATGCCGAGGTCGGCGAAGAACACGTCGTTCATCGCCGGGTCGTAGTGCTGGCCGGTGTGGACGAGGACCACCTCGGCTCCCCGGCGTTCCAGGGCGTCCATCACCGGTTTGATCTTCATGTAGTTGGGGCGTGCCCCGGCCACACAGACGACTCGCATGGTTCAGAGCACCTCGATTGTGGGTCCGGGCGACAGCCGCCGGCGGCAGTCCAGGACGAAGCGGGCGTGTTCGGCGACGAGTTCGTAGTCGAAGCCGTCGTGGTCGGTGAGCAGGACCACCACGTCGGCGTCCGCCAGCTCCTGAGGCGTCGGTTCGACCCGCACCAGCCGGGTGTCCGCGGGCAGGCTCTCGACGACGTGCGGGTCCGCCGCCCTGACCTGGGCTCCCATGTCGAGCAGCAGCTGGGAGATGCGCAGGGCGGGCGACTCGCGGGCGTCGCCGGTGTTCTTCTTGTACGCCAGACCGAGCAGCAGGATCCGCGAGCCGTTCACGGATCGGCGTCTGTCGTTGAAGAGGTCGCTGATCCGGCGCGTCACGTACTCGGGCATGTGGTTGTTGATGTCGTTGGCCAGCTCCACGAAGCGGAAGCTCTGCCCGAGTTCGCGCTGCACCCGCCAGGACAGGTACGAGGGGTCGATCGGCAGGCAGTGGCCGCCGACGCCCGGTCCGGGTGTGAACTTCATGAAGCCGAAGGGCTTGGTGGAGGCGGCATCGATGGCCTGCCAGACGTCGATGTCCAGGTGGTGGGCGAACATCGCGATCTCGTTGACCAGCGCGATGTTGACGTGCCGGAACGTGTTCTCCAGCAGCTTGGCGAGCTCGGCCTCCTTGGGCGAGGCCACCGGCACGACGGTGTCGACGAGTTGCCCGTAGAAGTCCCGGACGGCCCTGAGGGAGGCTTCGTCGACACCGGAGACGACCTTCGGGGTCTGCTGGAAGCCCCACACCGTGTTGCCCGGGTCGATCCGCTCGGGGCTGTAGCCCAGGTGGAAGTCCGAGCCCGCGGTCAGGCCCGAGCCCTCCTCCAGAATCGGGGCGAACAGCTCCTGGGTGGTGCCGGGATAGGTGGTCGACTCCAGGACGACCGTGGCCCCGGGGCGCAGGTAGCGGGCAAGGGTGGCCGCCGACTCCTTGATGTAGCGGAGGTCGGGGGTGCCCTCGTACAGCGGGGTCGGGACGGTCACCACGGCGACGTCGAAACCGCCGCAGGCGCGGGCCGACTCGCTGGGGCGGTAGGTGCCGTTGTCCAGCGCCGCTCGGATCCGCTCGGAGGAGACGTCCTCGACGAAGGACTCACCGGCGGCGAGGCTCTTGATCCGCCGGGCGTCGACGTCGTAACCGATCACCTCGTGCCCGACCTCGGCGGCGCGAACGGCCAGCGGCAGGCCGACGTATCCCTGTCCAACCACGACGACACGCATCAGTGACTCCTGTTCGCGGGAGCGGTCGGTGGGGTGAGCCGGATCAGCTCGCGCGCGGTCATGAGGAGGAAGGAGGCGTTGGTGGTGAGGTAGCGGCGGCCCAGGCGGCGCGGCTCCTGCAGCACGCGGTAGAGCCACTCCAGGCCCCAGCGCTGCCAGGATTCCGGGGCTCGTTTGGTGACCCCGGCCAGGACGTCGAAGGAGCCGCCGACCCCGTGCACCACGCGGGCGCCGGTGCGGGTTCCGCAGGCGGCGGTGAAGATCTCCTTCTTGGGGGAGGTCATGCCGAGGAAGAGCATCTGGGCGCCGCTTCGGGCGATGCCGTCCGCGATCGCCTCCTGCTCAAAGTCGTCGAAGTAGCCGTTGCGGCTGCCGGCCACCTTCAGGCCGGGGAAGCGGTGGGCCACTCGGAGCAGCATCCGCTCCAGCACGTCCTGCTTGGCGCCGAGGAAGTAGACGGAGATGCCCGAGGCCTCCGCCTCGGCCAGCAGCCGCAGGAACAGGTCGATTCCGGCCACCCGTTCCGGCAGCGGGGCGCGCAGCACCCGCCCGGCCCACACCACGGCCTGCCCGTCCGCGAGGACCAGATCGCAGCCGGACACGGCCTCGGCGAGCCGGTCGTCCCGCCGCATGTTCACCAGCTTCGCGGCGTTGACCACGCCGATCTCCAGCTGTCTGCCGTCCCGCACCGCGTCCAGGCAACGCGCCACGGTCTCGTCCATGGTCAGCGGGTCCAGCTCGACCCCGAACAGCGTCCGACGCCCGCTCATATCCGGCCCCCCTGCCAGGCGTGGAGCATCCAGCCGAACTCGTACGGCCGGCATTCGCGGTCCACGGACAGCGGGCGGTACACCCGGTCCAGGGACTTCAGCCGCAGGCGCGGGGCGACCCGGGTGGACAGGCCCCGGGCGGCGCGTACGGCCTTCTTCGGGTCGCCCCGATACACCTTGCGCCAGGTGGCGCCGAGGTCGTCGAGGATCATCGGCTCCTGGTGCTCCGAGCCGGCCAGTTCGGGTACGTCCCTCATCCAGCGCAGGCCCTTGCGGATCGCCGCGCCGAAGTCGGTGCCGCCGGCGTCGGTGAGGTCGAACAGGGCGGTCGGCGCCATGGCGTGCTGATGGACGCTGTAGACGGGGTAGCCCTCCACGACGCCGCCGGTGCGCGCGTCGTAGTGCCACCACCACTGCCCGCCCTCGCCCTGCAGCTCGCAGATGCGTGCCGCGCACGCCTCGGCGGCGGCCAGGGCCTCCGGATCGCCGTCCCCGTCGCCGCTGGCGTGGGCGCGGGCGAGGGCCTGGAGCGGGTAGGTCTGGTCGGCGAAGCAGCTGACATGCGCCCGGTACCAGGGCACCAGGCCGGGTGCGGTGGCGTGCGGGAACAGCGGACTGTTGCCGATCCGGGCCCGCAGCAGACGGTCGCGAGCCGTGGTGAAACGTCTCTCCACATCGACCGTGTCGCGAGCCGCAGCGAGGGCGGACAGCACCCAGGCGGCCTCGACGGTGTACTGCGGCCGGTCCGGCACGTCCAGCGCCTCGATACGCGCGAGGGCGTCGGACAGTTTGGGGTGCTCCGTCTCGGCGGCGGCCCAGGCGATGAGCGCCGCGTCCCCGAGGTTGGTCACCGCTGGCAGCGACTCGACCAGCAGACCCGCGAACTCCTCGGCCGTACGCCCGCCGAGCACCGCGCGCTGGCGGTCCTCTGTCAGGTAGCGGGCGCCCAGCACGGTGATGGCCGCGTACCGGGTGCTGATCCCGCGCCGCTCCAGGGTCCAGGAGCCGTCGGGGTCCTTCTGCCCGGCCATGGTGAAGGCGAAGGCCTCACCGCCCGGGAGCAGCATCGCCGGCAGCCCCGACTCGGCGACCGCGAGGAGTCGCCCGGCGAGTGCGAGCAGCGGCGGGTCCTCATGACCGAGCGCCGTCAAACGTGTGGTGATCATAGTTTGGGCACACCAACCCCCCTGTGGGTCCTCTTTGTGCGCAGACTTGAGAGCGCCTCGGCGTTGGCGGCCGGGCGGAACAAAACAAGGCAGACGTCAGCCGTCAGCCGTCAGAGCGGTTGCCGCTCCTGGCTGCAGGCACAGGTGTCCCCACCACCCCGTAACCCCCCCCTGGGCATTACTGGCTTGTGCGCTCATTGTGCTTGCTCTGCATAGTTCGCACACATGTTATGCCTGCAGATGTTCGAGGATTTGCCTTTTGAGGGAAACAGCTGGAAACAGCTGTCATGCGCGTTCGGCGAGTTCTCCGTCCTTCTCGTCGTACAGCGCGCCCGTCTCGGGGCACTCCCACGCGCCCGCCTCGCCCTCCCGCTCCATCAGCCGAACGCCGGCCCGGCCCACCCAGCCGATCCGGCGCGCCGGTACACCGGCCACGAGCGCGAAGTCCGGCACGTCCCGGGTCACCACGGCACCCGCCGCGACCAGTGCCCAACGGCCGACGCGTACCGGCGCCACGCACACCGAACGGGCGCCCAGCGACGCCCCCTCGGCCACCACCACGGCCACGGCCTCCCAGTCGGCCCCGCGCTTGAGCTTGCCCTGCGGGTCCACCGAGCGCGGAGAGTAGTCGTTGGTGAGGACCGCCGCGGGGCCGACGAACACCCCGTCACCGAGCACTGCGGGTTCATAGACCAGCGCGTAGTTCTGGAGCTTCACGTTGTCGCCGATCCGCACCCCCGGGCCGACATACGCTCCCCGGCCCACGATGCAGCCGCTGCCCAGCCGGGCGTCCTCCCGAATCTGGGCCAGATCCCAGACCGTCGTGCCGTCACCGATCGTGGCCGTCTCGTCGACCTGGGCGGTCGGCTGGACCTTGAAGTTCACCGGGCTGAACCTTTCTCTTCGTCGAGCAGAGCCGGAAACGCCGCCTTGAGCGCCTCGCGCCAGGGACGGATCGGTTGGATCCCTGCCTGGCGCCGGCGGTCGTGCCTCAGCACGCTGTACGCGGGGCGGGGAGTGGGTCGCGCGAAGGCGGCGCTGGTCGTCGGCCGGATGCGCGGCGGCCTGCCCGAGCTGTACCAGCCGGTCCGCGAGGTCCAGCGTCGGGGGCGGGCTGTCCGCGCCGGTCGTCGACCACACGCGGTCTGGATCAGGCCGGCGCCCGTCTTCGCGAACGCCTCGGCGAGGTATCGGGGCCCGTCGCCGTTCACCCGCAGGGCATCCGCTTCCCGCGCCTCCGCGTCGTGGGCGGCCGTCCATGCGGCGCAGTAGACGACGATCCGGGGCCGGTACGCATCGACCGCATCGTGCGATCAGCCGAGTGGTGGCCATGGCTACCTGTTCGTCGTCGGAAGAGGGCTGAGGGGAGGAACTGGATCCCGGGACTCGGACCTCACGGGCAGAACCCGATGGCGCGGCACTAGAACGCCGCGCGTTCCTTCAGCGGCTCCCACCAGGCACGGTTCTCGCGGTACCAAGTGACCGTGTCCGCAAGACCGGTGGCGAAGTCCCTGCGTGGCTCGTAGCCCAGCTCCGCACGTATCTTGCCGCAGTTCACCGAGTAGCGGCGGTCGTGGCCCTTGCGGTCGGCGACGTACTCGACGCTGGTGTCCCAGTCCGCCCCGCAGGCCTCCAGTAGCAGAGCGGTCAGGTCCTTGTTGGACAACTCGGTACCGCCGCCGATGTTGTAGACCTCACCGGCGCGGCCCTTGGTGCGCACCAGTTCGACGCCCTGGACGTGGTCGTCGATGTGCAGCCAGTCGCGGACGTTGCCGCCGTCGCCGTACAGCGGAACCTTCTTGCCGTCCAGCAGGTTCGTGATGAACAGCGGGATGACCTTCTCGGGGAAGTGGTGGTGCCCGTAGTTGTTGGAGCAGCGGGTCACCCGCACGTCGAGGCCGTGGGTGCGGTGGTAGGAGAGGGCGATCAGGTCGCTGGACGCCTTGGAGGCGGCGTAAGGGGAGTTGGGGCGCAGCGGGTCGGTCTCCGGCCAGGAGCCGGAGTCGATGGAGCCGTACACCTCGTCGGTGGAGATGTGCACGAAAGTTTTGGGTCTTCGGTGGCGCAGCGCCGCGTCCAGCAGTGTCTGGGTGCCCAGGACGTTGGTCCGGACGAACTCGGTGGCGCCCAGAATCGAGCGGTCCACATGCGACTCGGCGGCGAAGTGGACAACCTGGTCGTGCTCGGCGAGAAGCTCGTCGACCAGCGCGGCGTCACAGATGTCACCCTTGACGAAGGCGAACCCCGGGTGACCGCGCACCTCGTCGAGGTTGGCCGGATTACCCGCGTAGGTGAGCTTGTCCAGCACCGTGACCGCCACATCACCCGGGCCGGTCGGCCCGAGCAGCGCGCGGACGTAATGCGAGCCGATGAAACCGGCACCGCCGGTCACCAAAACACTGGTCGTCATGATGAGATCTGCACCTTGCTGTGGTCGCCGAGGACGAATCTGTGAGCGGCAGGCTTGCGGGGCGCGGGAGTGACCTCGACATTGCGGCCGATGAGGGATGCCTCCACCCGCCGCACGCCGCTCATCGAGGAGTCGCGCAGCACGATCGAGTACTCGATCTCGCTGTCCTCGATCCGGCAATCGGCGGCTATCGAGGTGAAGGGGCCGACGTACGAGTCGGTGATCACGGTGTTGGCGCCGACGACCACCGGACCGATGATCCGGCTGCCGGTCACCTTGGCTCCGGGCTCGATCCGTACCCGGCCGATGATCTCGCTGTCGTCGTCGACCGTGCCGTCGATCCGGCGCTCCAGGGTCTCCAGCACCGAGCGGTTGACCTCGAGCATGTCGGTGACGTTCCCGGTGTCCTTCCAGTAGCCGGAGATCGTCGTGGAACGCACATCACGTCCGGCGTCGATCAGCCACTGGATGGCATCCGTGATTTCCAACTCGCCGCGCCAGGACGGCGCGATCGCGCGTACGGCCTCATGGATCGCCGGGCTGAACAGATACACGCCCACGAGTGCCAGTTCGCTCTTGGGGTGCCTGGGTTTCTCCTCCAGACCGACCACCTGGCCCGCCGCGTCCAGCTCGGCCACACCGAACGCGGTTGGGTTCGGCACCTTCGTCAGCAGGATTTGGGCGTCCGGCGGCTCGGTGCGGAAGGCGTCCACCAGAGCCGTGATGCCACCGACGATGAAGTTGTCGCCGAGGTACATCACGAAGTCGTCGTCGCCCAGGAACTCTCGGGCGATCAGCACTGCATGGGCCAGCCCCAGCGGCGCCGCCTGCGCAATGTAGGTGACCTCGAGACCGAAGGCGGAGCCGTCGGCGACCGCCTCCCGGATCTCCTCGGCGGTGTCCCCGACGATGATCCCGACCTGGGTGATGCCGGCCTCGGCGATCGCCTCCAGACCATAGAAGAGCACCGGTTTGTTCGCGACCGGTACAAGTTGCTTCGCCGATGTATGAGTTATGGGGCGCAAACGGGTACCTGAACCACCAGACAACAAAAGTGCCTTCATGCGCATCACCCTACTTACACCGGACTGGCCGACGGAGGGATTCCGCGCACCGCGGCTCCTCGACCACACACTGGCAAGGCGTTGGGAAGGCCCGGCGGCCGGGCGGAATGTCGCCCCGCCCGACTCACCAGGTCTTGCCGGCCTGCTCCCGGACGGTGCGGTTGATCCGGTTGAAGAAGTTGGTCATCGCGATCTCCAGGGTGATCGCGCCCAGCTGCTCCTCGCTGAAGTGGTCGGCGGCGGCGTCCCAGATCTCGTCGGTGACGCCCGGTGCGCCGTCCTGGAGCCGGGTGGCGGCCTCGGTCAGGGCGAGGGCCGCCCGCTCCTCATCGGTGTAGAAGGGCGTCTCGCGCCACGCGACCACGTTGTGCAGCCGCTCCTCTGTCTCACCGGCCTTCTTCGCCGACTGGATCGTGGCGTGGACGCAGGGGCTGCAGCCGTTGATCTGGCTGGTGCGCAGGTGGACCAGGGACAGCAGGTGCTTGTCCACGCCCCCGGCGTGAATCGCCTTGTAGAGGTGCTGGATCGCTGTGATCACGTCAGGATTGGCCGGGCTCTTCACACGTGCTTCCATCAGTCTTACTCCTTCGTCGGTGGTTCATCGGTTACCTGCGCCCCTCCGGGCCCGTCATCACCCATGACGGAGCAGAGCCGAGGAAGGCAACAACATGTCCGACAGCAGCCCGATGGACCCGATGGCCGAGATGTTCGAGGCCCAGCGCGACCGGCTGCGCTCGGTCGCCCACCGCATGCTCGGATCGCACGCCGACGCCGAGGACGTGGTCCAGGAGGTCTGGCTGCGGCTCTCCCGCCAGGACACGGCGTCCATCCACAACCTCGCCGGCTGGCTGACCACGGTGGTCGGCCGGATCAGCCTCGATGTCCTGCGATCACGTCAGGCCCGCCCGGAGGCGTCCTACGACGACGGTCTGTCCGAGCTCGTGGTGACGCTCGCCGACAGTCCTGCTCCCGAGGACGACGCGGTGCTCGCCGACTCGGTCGGGCTCGCGCTCCTCGTCGTTCTGGACTCGCTCAAGCCGAGCGAGCGGTTGGCGTTCGTGCTGCACGACCTGTTCGCGGTGCCGTTCGACGAGATCGGCCAGATCCTCGGCAAGTCCACCGCCGCGACCAAGATGCTCGCCAGCCGCGCCCGCAGGAAGGTGCACGCGATTGAGCGGCCGACCGGCGTCGGACGGGAGCAGCGAGAGGTGGTCCAGGCCTTCCTGGCGGCGGCGCGCCGCGGCGACTTCGAGGAGTTGCTACGGGTACTCGACCCCGAGGTGAAACTGACCGTCGACACCCCGTCCGGTGTGGTCGTCACCCTCGGCGCCACCAAGGTCGCAGCCGGCGCGCAACTTTCCGCCGGCGCAGCCACGCAGGGGCGGACGGTGCTCGTCAACGGCCTCCCGGGGATCATTTCCTGGCGGGAGGATGGCACCCCGCTCTCGGTCCTCGTGTTCACCGTCGTCGGCGGCCGGATCACCGGCATCACGGTCGTGATCGACCCGTCCAAGCTCGCGCTGATGGACCTGCCGGATCCGGTGTGAGTCCCTGCCGTGGCAGGGTGCCGCCAAGCGGCTCGCCCCCTTGGTGACCTTCGTTCGTAGCCTGGCCGTCGCGTAGGTTGACTCGATTATCGACACGGCTAGGGTGCGGGCATGGCTGTCATGGAGGTCCGCAACGATTCCAAAGGGTGGCTCACGATGTGGCTCGAGCCACTTGGTGAGGATCGATGGCTCAAGCCTGATGAGACCTTCCGAGTCCGATCCGATCACAACGGCGATGAGCTGGCCTTCTCCGTAACTTTCTGGGTGGACGACGACGACCGGTCGGCAGGGATCGAGAACGTCGCCGTCTGGATCGAGAACGGTGACTGCTACGCGGAAGTCGTCGACAGGGCGGGCAACCTCATCGAGTGCGGGCACCAGAGGCCTGAGGAGGTCAACAGGCGATGGCAAGCGGCGCTCGGAGAGGCGCAAAAGCGCGCAGCAGAGCGGAAGGCGGGACGAGGGGCGGTCGGATGACTGTGACACCGCGCCTTCAGTTCTGACCGGAGCCCGCTACGGCCCACACGGCGCCGGGGTCAGTGCGACGGCGTGCGCCGCCAGGCGGACGGACCGGGGGGATCTGTGGCACGGCCGGCCGGTACGGGCGACCCGGCGGTCAGGGTGTCAGCCACGGCGGATTGCCGCCTCGGGGTGCACGGGAGGCTTCGTGATCTCGGCGTGGACCACCTTGAAGCCGCCCTTGATCACGGTAGTGAACGGTGCGGGGGCCATGCACGTACCGGCCTGCGGCCTTACGAGCTGACCGTTCTCATCAACGTTCCCGGGGTCGACGTTCACCACCCCCCAGGAGAAGCCGAGCCGGTCCGGCTCGCCTTTGGCGCCCTGCTGGACGCTGATGCCCAGCCGGGCGCCGACCTCCTCGACGTTCGATTTCGTCACGATCGCGGTCATGGTCGCCGTTCCGCGGCTGGTGACCAGGCAGTCCACCTTGGCCTCCGCCCACCCCGTGGCTCCGCCAGGGGGAGTGTGGGAGATCTTCAGCGTGCCTTCGGCGTCTGTGGACAGTCCCTGAGGGGCCTTGGGGGGCAACGGCCTTGTGAACGGCTTCTGTTCGGCATGGATGGTGAAGCGGATATCGTCGTTGATCGACTCGATGTAGGAGATTCGTCCCGCCCCATGAACGCTCGCGGTCTTCGCCGGTTTCTTCCCCGCGGACGTAGTCGGTGCTGCAGGAGCAGGCCCGGCGGCGACCAGCCCGGCGAGGACGGTGATGGCTGCCATAGCCCCGATTGCGGTGTTGCGCATGATGAACTCCCGTGTGTGGAAAGGGGAATTGCTGCCTTGGTCGGTTGAACGGCTCAAGCTTCGCCCTGGCGCCCCTGCGATCCCATCCGCCGATCGGCACAAAGATCGCGCCGCTGCCCCGGCCCTCCTATGCCGTTCGGCAGAGAGCCCCGCCGGATCGCCCGCCCGTAGGCTGATCACCATGTGGGAATCAACTGACGCTGCCACCAAGGCGCTTGGCGCTCTGCCGTCGCTCGCGGCCGTAGGCACGCTGGTGTGGGTCATAGCCCGCCCCCGCGCCGCAGTTCGTCAGCGGCTCGGCCGCCTCGCCCGCCCCACCACGGCCTGCGCGGTCCTCTCCCTGATCACCAGCTTCGCCGTACCGGCGGCCGGTATCGACGCTGGCGGCTGGAAGCTGGCGGAGGCCGTCGTCCTCCTGCTCCTCCTGGCCGCGGTCACCCGCTGGTCACCACTGCGCGAACTCAAGTCGGCCGTCCCGCTGACCGCCCTCGCGGTGACCCTCTGGCCCCTGCCACTGGTTACCACTGAGTCCTTCCTGGAAGCCATCGGAATCGCCACCTTCTGGCTGCTGCCCGTAGCCGCCGCGGTGGCTGCCGGCGCCTACCCCCGATGCCAGGAACTCCGTCGCCGGCGTGCTGTGGCGGAGGCCCGCCGCGCCCAGCGCCTGCACCTATCCCGTGACCTGCACGACTTCGTCGCACATGACATCAGCGGGATCGTCGTCCAGGCCCAGGCGGCCCGCTTCGTCGCCGCCACCGACCCCTCCCACGCGTTGCTCGCCCTGGAACGCATCGAGAAGGCGGGCCTGAGCGCCCTGGCCGCGATGGACCGGACCGTACAGATGCTGCACGGTCCCGAGGCTCGCGCCGCCGAGCCGCTCCCCGGCGTATCCCAACTACCCTCCCTTGTGGCGGACTTCAACTCCGCAGGAGCCACCGAGGCGCATCTGGACATGCCTCCCCGGACCACGGAGGCCCTCTCCCGCGAGGCAGGCGCGGCCGCGTACCGCATCGTCGTCGAGGCGCTGACCAACATCCGACGACACGCCCCCGACGCCCCTCGCGCCACCATCGCACTCACCCCCACGGTCACCACCATGGAGATCCGGGTCACCAACGACCGCGGCGCCCGCCCCGCCCCGGCCCGCCGCCGCGCCACCCGAGGCGGCCTCGGCCTCCCCGCTCTCACCGAGCACGCCCAGGCCCTCGGCGGAACCCTTTCGGCGGGTCCGCACGGCAACGGCGGCTGGCGGCTCACCGCCGTCCTCCCGGCCGCGCTCCCGAAGGAGACAACATGACGAAGGCCCCCGCCCCAACCCGCATCCTCATCGCCGACGACCAGGACGACGTCCGCAGCGGCTTCCGCCTGATCCTCGGCTCCCAGCCCGACATGACCGTGGTCGGCGAGGCGGCGGACGGCCTCACCGCCCTCCACCTCGCCCACACCCTGAACCCGGACCTGATCCTCGCCGATATCCGCATGCCGGGCCTGGACGGCCTTGAACTCACCCGCCGCCTCGCCGGCCCCGACGTACCCCACCCGATGCGTGTCCTTGTCGTCACCACCTTCGACCACGACGACTATGTACGCACGGCACTGCACGACGGCGCCTGCGGGTTCCTGCTCAAACGCTCGGGCCCCGGGCTGCTGATCGAGGGTGTCAGAGCGGCGATGGCCGGGGACATCCTCATCAGCCCCCAGATCACGGTCCGTCTGCTCCAGGCCCTCGCCCCTGCCCCCGCCCCAGCAGCGCCCGCCGCCCCGTCGCCTCTCACCGCCCGGGAGCAGGAGATCACTCGTCTGGTCGCCGAGGGCCTCACCAACGCCGAGATCGGCGGGAAACTCTTCATCTCAGCGGGCACCGCCAAGACCCACATCGCGAACGTCCAGGCGAAGCTGAAGGCCCGCAACCGGGTGGGCATCGCCGCCTGGGCCTGGGAGAACGGCCTGGCCGGCCTGGTCCCACGGGAGTAGGGCGACACGCGGTGTTCGGGCGCGAGCGGCTGATGTGGTGCCGTCGCCGAGCATGGTCGCGCCCGGGCAGTGCTCGGCCAGACCGGAGTCGCGCCAGCCCTTCGCGTTCGCGGTGGTGCCGGGCACCGGACGGGCGCTCGCACCACCAGACGGGTTTCCGCATCCACGATGACCTGCACAATCGCCGAGAACCGCTAGTTACGGGAGGAAGCCCTCATTGATGGAGCCGTAGACGAAGCCGTCCAGCTCCACCACGTCCGGCCAGCTGGCACCGTTCCCTGCCAGCCAGCGGGCTGCGGCCACAGTGCCGAAGACGGACCAGCCGCCGATGAGAACGACGCGCCTGTTCGGGTTAAGAGGGTTGGGAGCTCTGACGATGTAGCCGCAGTCGCGTACGACCTAGCCGTCTGCGGCGTCTCCCGGGTAGGCGGTGTCCTCCCTCGTTTCGCCGGTGGGCCGGGTGGATGCCCGGCCCCGCGAGTGTTTCCGGCGGTCGGCGTTCTCGGCGACCGCGCAGGGGACGCAGAGTACGTACGCGCCACTGCGCGCCGGAGGTTGGAAGGCACCTACTGGCGGTCAGATGCCAATCTGGAGGTATACGCCTTCCTCTTCGCCCACGAAGTTCAGTCTCAGCTTGAACGTGATCGAACTGGAGGGGGCCATGCTGACGCGAACCGTGCCGTTGGAATCACTGGGTGGGCCGTTCTTCGCCAAGCCCGTGACCACGTTTCCCTGGACCTCGAAACCCTCGTCACCACTGAGCCGGACGACAGCCGTACCCGGCTCAAACGTCAGGATTGAGCCGAGCGATGACAGGTGAAAGACGACTTCCTGTACCTCAGTTCCGAAATCGATCCTGAACTCGCTGTCGGCGGGCTTGCTTCTGAGTTCTATCGCGTCCGAGGCCGGCAGCGGGGGCGTGAAGACGGACGGCGTCCCAAAGCCGGTGTGCTCCCCGTTGAGGTTCGCTTCGCCCAGATTCCCAGTGATCCTCACCATTCGGCCACCCAGCTTCCCGGAGACCTTCTGGTCGCTGTCGCGGGACGTCCAGGCGGCGAACTCCCTACCGGATGCGATAACACGGTGGAGGGCAGGACCGAATACCTCATCGCCGTTATAAAGACCCAGGACTTGAGTCTCGCCTGCAGGCAGGTCTGCCACAGAGATGGTTGCCACCCCTCCGCTGAGTAGTGCACGCCTCGGTTTCTGGTTTGCGATCAGGAAGGTTATGACACCCGTCGGCGACGCAGTGGTGTCTGAACCGTCGACCGTCGCAATGAGGGTGACCGGTTGGCCGAGCGCGGAAGGATTTGGAGAGTGCTCCAGTTTCAGGGAAGTGTCCGGTTCGAGCGCGCGGCGGCTCAGGCTGATCGGTGCAGGCCCGTTCCATCCTTCGGTCTCGACAGCCCAGGAGACGTTCAGCGCTCCGGTCGCATCGACTGTGTAGACATCGATTTTCTCCTCTGTCTGCTGGACATACGCCACCGGAGTACCAGGAAGGAAGTAGCCGGTGGGGCTGATCCGCTGCGGCCCGTGCCAGCGATCACCTTCGATGAACCAAGAAACGTTCAGCGCCCCGTCGAAGTCGACAGCGAACACGTCGACTTGCTCGTCCGTCTGACGGCCGAATGCAAGCCAGGTTCCCTGAGGGAAAGCCCCCGGTTCACTGATCTCCGCTGGCCCGTGCCAGCCGTCACCTTCGATGAACCACGTGACGTTGAGCGCGCCTGTGTCATCGACTGCGTATACGTCGACCTTCTCGTCGGTCTGGTGACCGCATGCCACCGGCGCGCCCGGCGGGAAGTAGCCTTCGGGGCTGATGCGTGCCGGCCCGTGCCAGCCTCCGGTCTCGACGACCCAGGAGACGTTCAGCGCTCCGGTCGCATCGACTGTGTAGACATCGATCTTCTCCTCTGTCTGCTGGACATACGCCACCGGAGTACCAGGAAGGAAGTAGCCGGTGGGGCTGATCCGCTGCGGCCCGTGCCAGCGATCACCTTCGATGAACCAAGAAACGTTCAGCGCCCCCTCGGAGTCGACAGCGAACACGTCGACTTGGCGGTCGGTCTGGTGACCGCATGCCACCGGCGCGCCCGGCGGGAAGTAGCCTTCGGGGCTGATGCGTGCCGGCCCGTGCCAGCCTTCGGTCTCGACGACCCAGGAGACGTTCAACGCTCCGGTCTCATCTACCGCGTAGACGTCGAGCTTTTCCTCCGTCTGCCGACAGGCCGTCACATGTGCTCGCCGTGGGAAATAGGCAGGCGGGCTGATCCGCTGCGGTCCGTGCCAGCGATCACCTTCGATGAACCACGAAAGGTTCAGCGCGCCCGTGAAGTCAATTGCGAACACGTCAACTTGGTCGTCCGTCTGCCGTTGGGACGCCACCGGTATACCTGGGCGGAAATAGCTGCCCGGTCCGTGCGCCGCGATGACACACAGTTCGATCAAGGCTGCCTGTGTTTCCCTTTCGATCTTGGCGTAATGGCCCGGCGGGCTGGCGTACGCGGGACGAAAGCCCTGTTCCTCTGTATGTCCCACTTCCAACGTGAATGCCAGTATCGGCGATCGGCTGGGATCGACAAACTGCCGGTGGAAGGTGTAGTCGTCGCTGGTGCCTGTGATTGGGCCGCCTCGCGGATGGTAGAGCCGTGCGGATTGGGCGACCTTGTACGTCGAATGGTCTCTCTTGGGATCAGCTGCAGTGCTGTGCGGGTTGACTCCGGCGCTGCGCAGTATGGCGTCCCGCATGGCAGCACCGCTGAGTTGGAGACGGTCGGAAATGAAGCTCGGCGGGTCGTTGGGAAGGAACTCCTTGTAGTCAACGGCGCCGGCGGGCAGTGATGTGGAACCTGCTCCAAGGCCGTCGCGGCGGCCATTCCAGCCCGGGGCGAGGAAAGTCATTGTCGGATCGCTGCCGTTGTCCTCCATACCCCATGGAAAAAGTATGTCGCGCGCAAAGGTGTGGATGTCGATGAGATAATCGATCCGTTTGGTGTCCACGATCCATTGGACATTACGCGTCTCAGGCTCGGATGCGGCGGAAGGCCCACGAAAAGTTTCCACGTCCTTGTCTTCGGACGCCGGTTCCGTAGTGCGAGGATAATCGAGCCGGTAAACACCCATGTCGTAATACTCGTTAAACTCCCATGCGATATCGAAGTTACGGTTGATGTCGACGCCTTTTATCCCCGTGGGATCGTCGTGACGGCGCCTATTTCCCCTCCAACCCGGGTCGTTCGGGCCGGGCGGTGGAGTCGTCAGGTCGTACAGACGTCCCTCGGGATTGATCAGCGGTGCGATGTAGAGGTCGAGGTTGTCTACGATTCTGGCTATCGTCGAAGCGGGGATCGTGAACGCCGGATAGTCGATGGGCGCTCCACCGGGCATCGGTGTGCAGGCCATAGGGTCGAACACCATGTTGGCGCGGCGGTGGTAGCTGGTCAGGATATTTCGGGCGAATTGGATCAGTGCGTCCGGTGGAGCCCATTCACGGGCGTGTACTCCACCGAGGAACAGGACTCTCGGACGGCGCGGTCCGGTCCCATTGGCGATCTTTATGAAGTGGATCTCGTTATGCCCGTCGCCGGCGCTTCTGTTCGGAAAGGCTTCCCGGGTACACACCGGTGAGAAGGAAGCCTCCAGATCGATGAGCGCTTCCTCGATCTGCATTGGTGCAAGTGGTTTTGTGATGGGCGGGTACGGCGGAGGCATCGTCTATTCTTCCCCACGTTCGGCCCTCAGGCGGGCGATGCTGTTTGCGACCTGCCGGCGTTGGCGGATGTCCTCCTCTGTGGTCAGCACGATCTGCACGTCGGCTCCCAGAGCTGTCGCCGCTTTGATCGCTTCGTCCGAGCAGTAGGCCGAGACCTTCCATTTCCCTTGCCCGTAGGGCTCGATGCTCGATCGGACAATATTGAGGTCGGGCACGCCGTCCAGTGTTTGAACGGTTTCTTCCGACGCGGTGATCTCGACGAAGGCCACCTCTTCCTCCTTAAGCCGGAATCGGCCGTGACGAGGCGGGTTGCGTATCAAGCTCAGGGCCGCTTGCTCGGTGCTTCGAGGGGGTGAGGTGCGGGCGACGTGACAGCCCTGCGCAGTTCATTACCAGCGTAGGCCGGATGTAGGGCGAGGGCATCCTCTAAGGGGATGTGGAGGACCCCTCGACCCGGGCTGAAGGACCGCCGGTCGGCGGGGTAGGCGGTACGCTCGTGTACTTCCCGATGAGTTGGCGCTTGAAGCACCCAACGACACCCCTCAACTACCCTGTACACATAGGGTGTTCGAAATGCTGGCGAAAGCGTTCGGCTACGAAGTGTCCGTAACGCCGTTCCGTGGCGCCTGCCGCCGCCCTCGACCACCCCACCCCACCGCCCACGACCGCCCGCACATCGGGAACTTCACCTGCTCTCTCCGATGCTGGGTCCGCTGAAGCCTCCGCCACCGCCGCGGGCTGCACTGCCCCGAGCAGAACACCGTCTCCGCCGCCATCCGGCACCGCGGTGCGCGCACGGCACGCCACGTTCCTCCAGCTCCCCGTCGAAGCCCTTGCCCCCGTCGGCCGCGAGGCCCTCGGCGCCATGCACGGCGATCTGACCCCTCACCATTCCCGAACCGGTCTACAACACAGCGGTTCACCGATACATTGCGTAGACCGGACGGAACGCATCGTAAGGGCCTGGCATGGAAATCGAAATTTCCGACGCGATCGCAGCGCTGCGCGACCAGCTGATGGAAGCCGTGGAGGGAGGCTCGTCCCACCGCCTGAAGTTCGGCGTCAGTGAGATCACCCTCGAGTTCGAGGTCGAGCTACGCGCCAGTGCCGAAGGCCAGGCCGGCCTCAAGGCGTGGCTCGTGTCGGCCGACGCCAAGACGGCCGTGCAGCGGGGTCGCACCCACCGAGTAGGGCTGACCATCGTGCCCCGGCTCGACGGAGCCGACGTCGAGATCAGTGAGCGGACGGCGGGGTCGAAGGCACGGTTCGGCGGTATCTGAGCGGCGTATGGAAGAGGGCGCATGGGTCCGGACAAAAACCGCTTGGTCCTCGTCGAGAACCCCGTTCAGGGAACCGGCTACCTCGTCGGCCCGCGACTGGTTCTGACGGCGGGGCACGTCGTCGACCGGGAAGTACTTCCCAAAGTCACTCTCTTGAACAGTGACACCGAATTCTCGGCCAGAGTCGTCTGGCGCCGCCACGACGAACGCGTGGACGCGGCACTACTCCGGATCGATGACACGAACTGGCGTGAAGACACGACGTGGGACCCAGTGCGCTGGGGCCGGACCGTGACGCTCGGAACCGGTGTCGCCTGGCAGGTCCTGGCGTTCCCGCACGGTTACAGGAATTCGGCAGGTGAACTCGACGTGGCCCAGCTGTCCGGGCGGTTCAACCCCGCGGACATGCTGTTGAGCCGACGCCACCTGCTCACTCTGGACAGCGGCGCCCCAGCCGACACCGACCGGTCGCCCTGGGCCGGGGCATCCGGAGCTGCCGTCTTCGTTGATGGCCTCCTTTGTGGTGTGGTCACGGTGGATCCCGCCGGATGGAACCATCGCCGTCTGCAGGCCGTGCCCGTCACCCAGCTTTTCCTGGACGACGACTTCATCAGGGAACTGGGAGGTCGTCCCGTACTGGAAGCGGTTGAGTTCCTGCCGGTTGCTGCCGCCCCGCGAACCCGTCCGCTGCAGTCCGTCGCCGATCTGCTGCACCCCGACGCTGCCCTCGTGCCGTTCCGCGGGCGGGCCGCAACGAAGACGCTGCCCGGCATGCTCAAGTGGTGCGGGCACGAGGACCGTTTGCGCGTCGCGGTGTTGTCCGGAGCGGGAGGCCGGGGGAAAACGCGATTCGCTGCCGAGCTTTCCGCACAACTCGCCGCAGCTGACTGGACGGTCATCTCTCTACGCAGACCAGAGTTCGTCGAGCTGTCGGAACGCTCAACGAACACCTACGGGGTCATCGGTGAAGCAACGACGCCCGTTCTGATCGTTGTGGACTACGCCGAGACGCGCACGGAGCAGATCAGGAGACTACTCCGTGCCACCGGTCAGGCGCGGCATCTTCGCGTCCTGCTCCTGGCACGGAGTACCGGAGAATGGTGGACGGACCTGCAAGCCGAGGTGCCTGGGCAGACCATGGCATGTTCCTTGCCCGCGCTGGCTGTCGACGCCGACGAGTGGCACTCGGAGTTCTGCTCCGCGCTGGAGCCTCTTGCTGAAGGGCTCTCCCGGTTGCCCGGATACGCGGGCACTGACTGGAGAGCGGCCGCTCGGACGGTCGCAGAAGCAGTTCACGTCCATGCCGATGGCTCCTCCCTCACCATTCACATGGCTGCTCTCACCAGACTCCTCAACCAGCGGTCAGCCATCGATGACAGCGAGCACTGGCCACTGGAAGAACAGGTGATCGCCCATGAACGCCGGTACTGGCAAGAGTCGGCCAAGGCTTTCGGGCTGCTGGCAGGGCAGGGCGCCTACGGTCCGCTCCCGATGGCCGTCGTCAAGTTACTTGTCGCAACGGCGGTGGTGACCCATCCGACGACCAGGGGACAAGCGCGGCAGGTACTGGAGTCCGTGGCCGGTCTTGGCCAGGAGGCGGTCCGGATGTCTGCCGCCGACTGGCTGCATGTGCTCTACCCGCCTGCAGACAGCTCCTATTGGGGGAGCCTCCAGCCCGACCGGTTGGGCGAGTATCACCTTGGCCTGTGCCTCCAGGAGGAACCAGACTTTTTGCGGCGGCTGGTCCCCGCCTTGGACGACACTGGGATCGAACATGCACTCACCGTCCTCGTCCGGGTCGCAGCACACGACGTGTTTCGGGCATTGACGGCAGAGCAGCTCAGACAACTGTTCGCAGCCGACCCACACCGGATCGCCACCACTGCGGTGTCCGTCGCGACTCAGACCGAAGAATCGGAGTTGTTGCTCCAGCCGCTCGTGGACTACGCGCACGCCCCCGATGCGTCGCTGGAGGCAGTCGCCGTGATCAGCTCTGCCGTGCCGGAGCGGACCCACGTACTCGCGGCCTTTGCCGCTGTCGTGAGCACCCGCCACTTGGAGCTGCTGGAGCAACGGCTCGGCTTCCCCATCGGCCGGGCGAAGGGGAATCGGCGGACCATTCGTTCATGCCCGTCCGGGTTCGAGGATTTGGCACGGGTGCTCAACAAGCACGCGGCGCGGCTCGCTCGGCTCGGGTACGAGGTGGAGGCGCTGGACTGCATCGAGCTGGCCGTACGCATCTGCCGTGCGCTGCCGGCCACTACCTCCGTGCTCCTTGCTCTCGCGGACGCGCACAACAGCCAGGCCAATCACCTTGAAACCCTCCGCAGAC
Source organism: Streptomyces sp. NPDC039424 (assembly GCF_055639495.1). Classification (NCBI taxonomy): domain Bacteria; kingdom Bacillati; phylum Actinomycetota; class Actinomycetes; order Kitasatosporales; family Streptomycetaceae; genus Streptomyces; species Streptomyces sp. NPDC039424. Next base: position 74,636 of record NZ_JBVKAI010000006.1, on the reverse strand, counting down.
CCACAGAAGCTGTCCGAGCTGGCAAGAAGGCGATTGCCGTGTACCGGTCTCTTCTGGAGAGGGGACCGGTAGAGGTGGGCCTCAGACTTGCGGCGGCACTCAAGGATCAGGTCTCCCGGCTCGACAGTCTCGGCAAAGAGAAGCAGGCGTTCGCTGCTGTCAGTGAGTCCACCGGGATCTATCGGGGGCTGAATCACGGGAAAGCGTACGACGCGGAGCTTGCCGACGCCCTGGTCAGCCAATTCTTGCATCTCTCCCGGTGGGGCAAGCACGAAGCGGCGCTCGCTGCGATCGGCGAGTCCGAGACCATCCTCCGCAGGCTGGTGGACGCCACACCGGACGGGAATCTCATATCTCTCGCCGACACACTCCAGCAAAAATCGACGGCATTGAATGCACTGGGCCGCCACGATGAGGCGTTGGAGGTGGCAGCAAGCTCCGTTCACCTTTATGAAGGCGTCCTCGAGAAGTACCCGAACTCCTTGGGCGTCGGGCGGGCCAAGGGGTGGATCCAACTCGGCGTGGTCCTTGCGGCTTTGGATCGCAAAGATGAGGCCGTTGCCGCGTTGATGTTCGGCGCCAGGCTGTTCAAAGATCTCTTCAAACGCTTTCCGGAGGAATCCGTCTACCCGTTCTTGAAGGCTGTGACGGACGCAGGTCTTCGTCTCAAGGACCTGGGCAGCGTGGAGGAGTCTCTCTGGTGCCTCGAGGAGGCGTTCGGGGTCTTCGGGACGATCGAGAAGCTCAACCACCTCGCTGTGCCCGGGCTGCTGGATTTGATGCTCTTCCATCAGCAGCGGCGCACTGCCGGAGGCCGGATTCGCTGGACGACGGACAAGCGTGGCACACCCACGATCACCGTGTCGGCAGAAACCGGCGAGGTGATCGATCCACCGATGCCGGGCTGATACTCAAGGCACTTAGGGGACGTCGACGGCGTCGGCCACTTCGACTTCGACGTCACGGGCGTGAGTGCGGGGGCAGATCCAGCGGCGGGGCCATCCTCGTCGACGCGGGGACCATCGCGGCGGATGCACTGGTCGTGGTGGCCGGAGCCACAGGGGCGGCAGGTGCCGGCCTCGCACGAGCACCAGCGAGCGTTCGCGCGGACCCACGCGCCCTCCTCCTCGCACATGGGGGAGGGCACAGTGGAGGGGCCGGGATCGAGAATGCCCATGATCGACGCAGCCACGTAGCGCAGACGCCTCACCATGGCTAAGACGTCACCCGGTGCGTCCGGATGGACCGGGCGTGGTCGAGCCCAGGGCCGCCCTGCTCTGCTGTAAGCCCGGCCAGCTGTCCGGTTGCTCTACCGGCCGAGCACCGACGCCCCTCCGGACCGGCGCAAGAACTTCGCCTGAACCGACTACCGCGACCCCCTACAACCCGCTCACCATCAGCTCGGCGGCTCGATCGTCACAACCGATGCAACGTGACTCAAACCAACTCGGGTTGCAGTTCCGGTTGCCACGCTGCGGCGGCCTTCGGTTCCCAGAGTTTGGTGGTTCGTACGTAGCTGTGGACCACTGAGGTCATCGCCAGAATGAGGAGTGGCCCGAACACCCACGGATGTTCGGCCATCTCCATCGGCAGATAGCGATACGACACCAAGAGCGCAGCGAAGACCGTGGCGCCGTAGGCGACCAACTGGATTCCTGACCGATCCCAGCCACGGTCGAGTGAGCGCAGAGCTGCCTCGATGGTGAGCGTGAACACCACGCCGGCAATGATATCCGCGCCGTAGTGGTAGCCGAAGCCCAGGGTTGCGCCGAGCGTGGCGATCAGCCAGAACGTGCCTGCGAATCGCAGAATCCGTGGGCTCTTACGGGTATGGATGAAGATCGCGGTGGCCCACGCTGTGTGCAGGCTGGGCATGCAGTTGCGTGGGGTGATCTCGTCGTATGGCATCAGGTGCGGGGTGGTGATCGGCGGCGGCGTGTGCGGCCACAGGTTGGCCAGCGCCCAGTGCACACCGCCGGTGCCGGAGGCGCCCGGACCATAGGCGAAGACCGGGCCGACCACCGGGAAGAGCATGTAGATGCCCGGTCCGAGGAGGCCGATGACCAGGAAGGTGCGCACCAGATGATGACGCGGGAAGCGGCGCTCGACCGCCACGTTGCGCAGCTGGTAGAGCGCGACGACGACCGCGGCCACCGCGAGCTGAGCGTAGACGAAGTGGAGAAGGTGGGTGCCGATCGGGCCGGTGGCGGTGACAATCCGGCCTGCCACCCACGACGGGTTGCCCAGTGCGTGATCGGCGGTTGCCACGTATCGGTCGAGCACCGCCGGGCGCGTTTTCGACGTGATGAGCAGCCAGGTGTCGCCCGTCTTGCGGCCGGCCACCAGCAGCAGGCCGAGCCCGACGCCCTTCAGCAGCAGGACCCGCTCCTGGCCGGTACGGCGGGTGACGGCGATGACCGCACAGCCCATCATCACCCAAAACGCGCCGTTCCCGAAGGAATGGCCGTCGGTCATCTTGGCGTCTACCGCCCACCGCACCAGTGCGAAGACGAGGTCGATGCCGATCGCGGCACCAGCCGCGATGAACCGTTGGCGCCAGGGGAACACCACCAACATCAACGCCATACCGGCGTACAGCGGCCCCGGCTTTGGGGCGAATATCACCTCTTTCGCCTGATTGGTCATGGGCCCCGGTACGCCGCCGCAGCGACGTGCGGTGATCTCCAGAGTGATGAGGAGTCCGAGGGTCGCCGCGCCCGCCGCAACCCACAGCATCGCCCGTGGTTGACGCCACGCGGCGAACGTAATTCTGCCGTTTATTCGCGAAAATACCCGCGATGCTATAGATATCAACTGTCTGGCCGATTTGTTGTTTGGACGGAGGGGTGATCGTCGTTGTCGAACATGTTAGGGGAGTGGTGAGGGCGGGTTTCGTTGGTCACGGGTAGCGCTCAGGTCACTCGCGTTCGATGGTCCAGCGTCACGTACCTACGCGACAGTCCCGAGGTTGTTGCGATTGGACCGTGCTACGCCGCTGGGAGCGGCAAGTTCGGCCTTCAGCCGACGACTCAGATCAGACGGCCGGTGACCTTGACCACCACCCACACCTCATTCACCACCATCCGCCAGTCAGGACGGAGTTGCTCCCTCCTCGCCGTCGCACGTGCAGACGCGCACTGAGGCTGTTGAGCCGGGTTTGACGCGGATCCGCGTAGAAACCGGTCATTCGGGAGTGTCAGTCTCAGGATGAGTCTCCGTAGCGGGTGGCAATCGCGGCGGCGCGGTTGCGCAGGGAGGTACGCAACGACTGCGGGGCCAGGGCTTCCGCGTCCGTGCTCAGCTGCCACAGCGCCCATTCGGCGTGTCGTGAATCTTGGAAGGTGACCTTCAGCCGCAGCCAGCCGTCTGCGTCGGGTTCTTCTGCGCGGACGGCCAGCGCGGTGTCCAGCAGGTCCTCCCGCCGCGCCGGGTTCACCCGTACCAGCACGGTGATGTGGTCGCCGCCGGAGAGGAACTGCGCGGAGCGTTCCTGCCAGATCCGGTCCAGATCGACCCGGTTTGGGCGCTGTGCCGTTTCGGGGAGTTCCTCGGCGGCCAACACCCGCGACAGCCGGTAGGTGCGGTCCGCGCCAGATCTCGTGGCCAGCAAGTAGCCCCGGTCGCGTACGGTGACCAGGCCGATCGGGTCCACCGTGCGCCACTGTGGCGTCTGGCCCGTGGCCGCGTAGTGGATGCGCAGCTTGTGTCCGGCGAGTACTGCGCGCCGGACCTCGATCATTGTGGTGTCGGGCACCTCCTCAGCGACCAGCCGACGTGAGAGCAGGTCGGTCTCCGGGTCGACGAGAAAACGCTGGGCCGCGTCGCTCGCGGTGGCCCGGTGGGTTTCGGGCAGCGCGTCGACCACCTTCCGCATGGCCGAAGCGAGCGCCGAGCCGAGGCCGAATACCTGCTCGCCGCGCCCCGATCCGGCGGTCAGCAAGGCGAGGGCCTCGTCGTGGTTCAGACCCGTGAGCTCGGTCCGGAAACCGGGTGACAACGCGAAACCGCCGTGCCGGCCGCGTTCGGCGTAGACCGGAACGCCTGCCGCGGACAGCGCCTCGATGTCGCGCAGCACGGTGCGGGTGGATACCTCCAGCTCCCGGGCCAGCGTGTCCGCAGTCAGCCGACCGCGCTGACGCAGCAGCAACACCAGCGAGACCAACCGGTCGGCGCGCATACGAGCAACTCTATCGAAATACATGACCAAGGATGTCGTGATTTGGTGCGAGGCTCGTCAACACGACGTCGAAGCCGGCGGCTACCGAGCCGATGGCCGTACGTACTCCCAATGAATCGAACGGAGCTGACGTGGCAATGGAACGAACGGCGGTCAACCCGGTGACCTGGTCGGTGGAGATGGGATTCAACCAGGGTGAGGTCGTCTCCGGGCACACCCGGACCCTGTACATCTCGGGGCAGACGGCGATGAGCGGCGACGGCAAACCCCAGCATGACGGTGACATGGCGGCGCAGTTGGCGCTGAGCGTCGACAACCTGGAGGCCGTGCTCGGCGAGGCCGGCATGTCTCTCGCGAACCTCATCCGGCTCAACGTCTACACGACCGACGTCGATCTGCTCTTCCCGCACTACGGCGTGCTGGCGGCGCGGTTGGGTGCCGCCGGGGTGGCGCCGACCACCACGATGCTCGGGGTGACGCGGCTGGCGATCTCCGGCCAGATGGTCGAGCTCGAGGGGACCGCTGTCGCGTGATACGACCTCGCCGCCTCTGCTACCGGTGCCGGTCCAACCGGCACGAGTAGCCTGCAGATGGGTGATTTCCTGTGCTCAGAATGGTGACGATCGGCGTCTATGGCTTCGACGGCGAGTCCTTCCTGCAACGACTGCGGCACGCAGACGTCCGCCTGCTGCTCGACGTACGTCAGCGCCGCGGTGTCCGTGGACCCGAGTACGCCTGGGCGAACTCACTCCGGCTGCAGGCGGCCCTCGCCCATGTCCGGATCGCCTACGAGCACCATCTCGAACTCGCCCCGACCACCGAGCTACGCCGGCTCCAGTACGCCGAGGACGATCGCCAAGGGGTCGGCAAGCGCTCGCGCCACGAACTCGCCAGCGAGTACATCCGCCGCTACTCTGCCGAGATCCTCGACGGCGCCGACCTCACGCCGGTCGTGTCGGCGCTGTCGAGCGCCGGGGTCGCAGCGCTGTTCTGTGTCGAGCGCGACCCAGAGGCTTGCCACCGCTCGTTGATCGCCCAGCGATTGGCCGAGCAACACCGCGTCTCGATCGAGCACCTGCGCCCGTGGTGATGGGCGTGGTCGAACGCAGCTGACCCCAGCAAGGCTACGTCGTGGAAGAGATCTGCCGATGGATCGCGGGGCAGCATGGACGGTCGGTCCCTCTTACCTGTGGCTCACTCCAACGAGTGAACAAGCCGACCAGCCAGCGCCGACGCGGGAGCAGACACAGCTGAAACACGTGATCCTGTCCAAGCCTGGTGCCGGCCCGTTTCCCTACTGGGCGCCGCTGGACCGGCTATACACCCTGGCCGTGGATGAGCAGGCGGATCCAGCCACGGTGGCATCGTTGCGGGGCGATGGCACGGTGCTGCTCGCGCCAGCCGGTCACTTCCGCTCCAGCGCGGCCAGCCGCAGCTCAAGCTGGTCGACCCGATGCCGTAGCAGGGTGACCTGGGCTTCCAGGCTGACTTCCCGTTCCGCCCTGCGCTGAATGCGCGGTGACGCGGCGGCGCGCTCGATCACCGCGTCCAGCTGGACCAGGCGCTGCGGCCCGTTCGGGCCGTCCACCAGCCGGGACTGTATCTCGCCGTTGCGGTACCAGGACCGCAGGGCCGAACGGGAAACGCCGGTCTCGGCTTCCGCCTTGGCCAGCGTGACCCAGGGGCTCTCGTCCAGCTGCTCGAACAGCTCCAGCTCATTCTGCCAGCGCGCGAGCCGGTCCTCCCAGTCCGACGGTGTCTCCATCACGCCCTCCCTTCGACACGGTGACCCTATCAATAACAGTGTATTGACATGGTTGAGACCATAGAAGCATGACTTTTGAAAGGTTCACGGTGAAAGCCCGCCGGGTGGTCGTCACGGCCCAGGAGCAGGCGAGGCTGCTCAAGCACAACTACATCGGCACGGAGCACATCCTGTTGGGGCTGCTCGACGTGCCGGACAGCATGGCGGCGAAAGTGCTGCACCAACTCGGGTACGACAAGGAGACGGCGCAGGCCGATATCGCCGCGGTGGTCAAGCCCGGCACGGAGGACCTGAGCGGCCATATCCCGTTCGCGCCGCGCGCGAAGAACACGCTGGAACTCGCCCTGCGCGAGGCGCAGCAGCTGCACCACACCTACATCGGTACGGAACACATCCTGCTCGCCCTGGTCAGGGAAGGTGAGGGCGTCGGCGCGAAGGTGCTTGCCGAGCGGATCAATCCGATCAGCAAGATCCGTGCCGCGGTGCTGGCGTCATTGGAGGGATCGCAGGACGTCGCGGCCAGCCCGTGGCCGGCCGGCACACCTGCCACCGAGGACACCGTGTCCACCGCCAGCGCCCTGGCCGGTGACGCACCGGTCGGCAGCCATCACCTGCTTGAGGCGATGCTGCGGGCGGAGAACAGCATGGCGGCCAGGGTGCTGCGCGAACTCGGGGTCGACCCGGACGCGGTCGCCGCCAAGATCGACGAACTGGATCCGGAGACGACCACGGACGCGAACCCGGAGGAAGCCGCCGCGCGCAAGATGGAAATCCGGCTGGTCGACGATGAGGTGCACCTGATCCTGCGGGACCCGACAACGGTCACGATCGCCAAAAAGGTCACCGAGCTGTCCGGCGGCCCGATCCAGGGCGTGGGGCCGGTCGCCGGCATGTTCGTCCCGCTCTGGCGCTCCACCAACCAGCTGCTGCTGCAGATCCAGCGCGTGCTGGAACCGGAACCCGAAGAAGAGGGCGGATCCGCCGCGAGCAACGTGGCCAAGGTCGTGCGTACGGTCCTCGCGCCCCGGCTCCGCCGGTGAACCGGCTGATCAGCGGGCCGGAACCTGTCGGTGGGACAGGCGAGGACGGGGGAGTGGTGAGCGACGATGCGCCGGCGCCGTTCTCGCCGACGACCAGGGCGCGGTTCACAGGCGCGTTCGCCGCGCCCATCGAGGCGCAGCGCGTGGGCACCTGGCCGGCCGTCACCGCCGACCGGCACTCGCTGCTAGTCGCGCCGACCGGCTCCGGCAAGACACCGGCCGCGTTTCTCTCCTGCCGGGTGCTGTATGTCTCGCCGCTGAAGGCGCTGGCGGTGGACGTCGAGCGCGACCTGCGGGCGCGGCCGACGAACCGGAAATCGGTGCGGATTCTTTGCGCTGGTCGGCGAACATCGGTCGACGATCGTGTTCGCCAACTCCCCCCGGCTTGCCGAGCGGCTCACCGCCCGGCCGAACGAACTGGTCGCCGAGCTGGCCGAGGCCGTCAGCTGACCAGGTTCCCCGGCCGAGGCGAGCGGCGAGTCCGGGATCGTGTTCGGCGGCGCGCCCCCGGTGGTGGCCCGCGCCCACCACGGGTCGATCTTCCGCGAGCAGACAATACGGCGAATCGGAGGCAACCATGACCATCACCATCGTCGGAGCCGGACTGGGCGGCCTGGCCCTTGCCCGTGTGCTGCACGTGAACGGCATCGACGCCGTCGTGTACGAACGTGAATCGTCGCGCGACGCGCGCGGTCAGGGCGGCATGCTTGATCTGCACTCCGGGACCGGGCAGCGGGCGCTGCGCGAGGCCGGCCTGATCGACCAGTTCCACGCGATTGCCCGTCGTGAAGGCCAGGACCTGCGACTTCTGGAGCCCGACGGCACCCTGCTGCTGCTGGAGGATACGCCCGACGACGCCCCGCTCGAACGACCTGAGGTCGACCGTGCCGATCTGCGCAACCTGCTGCTGGACTCCCTCCCTGAACACGCGGTGCACTGGGGGCACGCGTTCGAATCTGCCGACAATGGCCTGCTGTACTTCGCCGACGGCAGCAGTGCGACGTATGACCTGCTGGTCGGCGCGGACGGCGCGGGCTCCCGGGTCCGCACGCTGCTCACCGACGCCCGCCCGGCGCACACTGGCCAAAACGTCGTTGAGCTGGGTATTCCCGACATCGATCGCACGCACCCCGACCTCGCGGCGATGGTTGGGCGCGGCAACTACTGGGCGCTCGGCGACGGACTGTCCCTGGCGGCGCAGCGCAACGGCGACGGCCGCGTTCGCATCGGCCTCAGCTTCTATAACACCGCCGAGGACTGGTTCGCGACCAGCGGCATCCCGTTCGGTGACCCAGCCGCCGCCCGGGCGCGGCTGATCGAGCTGTTCGCCGACTGGGACTCACGGTTCACCGCGCTGATCGCGGCCTGCGACGACACGGTCGTGCCGCGGTCGATCACCACTCTCCCGGTCGGCCTGACCTGGCCGTCGACGCCGGACGTCACACTGCTCGGCGATGCCGCGCACCTGATGCCGCCCGTGGGGCAGGGCGCCAACATGGCGCTGCTCGACGGCGCCCTGCTCGGTCTCGCGCTGGCCGCGCACCCGGACGACTTTCCCGCCGCCGTCAAAGAATACGAGCGCGAGATGTTCGAACGCACCAGCGCTGCCGGCCGGCAGTCCGCGCACGTCCAGGAAATGCTGGCGTCGCCGGACGCCGGCCAGAAAATGCTCGCATTCTTCCAACCTGGCTGAATCTAACCGAATACGACCAGGCAACCGGACGCCCAGCCAGCGCGATCACCCGCGGTTCAGGTCCCTCGGTTGCCTCACGGGACGTCGCGCGACATGAGTCTCACTGCCCGGACAGAAGCCAGGTCGGCCCGCGGGGGAGTTGGGATGCCTCAGGCAGACGAGGTCGCGGCTCCGGTCGTCAGGTCCTAGATGGAGTGCCCCGGGCGAGCCCCAGCGGCGGGACAGTTCCCGCAGCAACTTGAGCCGGCCAGGACGCGCTCTGCCAGTGCTGGCAGCAGCGGAAGCGCAGCCTGCAGATGTCCGGCCGGCGCCGCCGGATCGCCGGGCGTCCGGCGGCGCGAGGGGGAAACGGTTCGGCGGAGTCGTCCCCCGTAAGTACCCGCAGCGACCGGGTGCCGTGTGGCCGTTGCGGCAGGCCTTCCGTGACGGGAATCGCGGTTGAGGGCTTTCGGCTACTGCTCACCCAGACTGGTGGCTCGTTGATCCACCTCGATTTCCGAGCGCCGTGCGCCGATGAATCGTGTGGGCCGGAAGGCCCGGAGGAGGTCCTGCTCCTGATCGGTTGTGATTTCGGCCGCGACCAGGCGTCCCAGAATCGGCGCCAAGGTGACCCCGCTGTGCGAGACGAGGCAGAAGACGCGAGACTGCGCGGATGCATAGCCGGCGACGGTGTGGCCGTCTGCGGGCAGTGACCGGAAGCCGATGCGCAGGTCGATGGCCGGGGCCCGGCTCGGGTCGGTCAGCAGCGCGGAGAACCGCCGAGCGAGTGTGCTTGCCAGGTCCCCGTCCACGGACGGAGGGTCTGCCGGATCGACGTCAGCGTTCAGATCGAGAGCCTGCAGGACGGTATGCCCGCCGGCCGCGGGGCGGAGGTTGAGGCCGGGGCTGTGGACCACACAACGTAAGTCGAGTCCCGGGGACCTGACGTACCCGAGCAATCCGACGGGCGCCGCACCGCGACCGGCATCCGTCACCATGGGAACGGCGATCCCGGCCCGTGCGGCGACCCGTTCCGTCCAGCGGCCTGCCGCCAGGACGACTCGATCGCCCGTACAGACCTCGCCTCCGGCCAGAGTGACGGCCACTCCGTCCGGTCTGTCGTCGATGGCCACGACCTCGCCGATCGCATACCTGGCTCCATGCTGCTCGGCATCTGTCAGCAGGTTGTTCACGAAGAGGTCCGGCAGAACGTATCCCTCGTTGGGGAAGTGCGCGATGGACGTGATGGTCGCCGGGATGCGAAGGTCGTCGCCCGCGATCCGCGTTGCCTCGTCAGGCGTTACCCAGTGAGCGGGGTAGTCGAGGGACTGCAGTCGTTCCACGTTGCTGGCGAGCCGCTGCTCGTTTGCCGCGTCCGCCCACTGCAGCGCCCCGCTCGGGAAGTACGAAGGCACGCCGCGCAATTGCTCGGCGAGCCTGGCGTGCTCTTCCATCCCCGCGAGGTTCAGTCGGTGGTAGTCCGGGTCGGGCTTCCGGCTGGAGTTGGTCCAGGCGAAGGTGGTCGCTGTCGTACCGGTGCCGGCTCCCCGCTGATCGAGTAGGAGAACGTCCTCGCCCGCGACGGCAAGCTGCCTCGCGACGCTCACGCCCAGCACGCCGGCACCGATGATGATGACCTTCATGGTGTGCGCATCTCCTTTCTGGCAGCGACACGCTGCTTACATGGCGGGGACCGGAAGCTCCAGGAAGAACTCGGCGGTTCCCGGACGGACGACGGTCGTGACCACCTCGACGGTGCTTGCGTCATCCGCACGCAACTCCCTGCGCCTCATCAGCGCGGGCGTTCCGATCTCGGTATGCAGCAATGCGGCGTCTTGCCGGCCGAGGGTCACCGGGTCGAGGTAGAGCCGGATCGCGTCGATCGCTACTCCTCTGCGCTGCAGATACGACAGGGTGACGAGGTCTTCGAGGTTCTCGTTCAGCAGGTCGGGTGCCGCTGCGAAGAGCACGACGTGCCGCTCGACGGACTGTGGTTCCTCGCGTACATCGAGCTTGCGGCGGACCAGTTCCACTACGGCTGTGTCGGCACGGGCGCCGGGGAGGGGCAGGATGGCGTCGGCAGCCCTGACGATCCGCGCGGAAACGACTTCGTGCCTGCCCGGTGCGCCTTTTGCCGCTGCCGCGGGGGTGACGAAGTTGAGCAGATTGATCTGCCGCGCCACATCCGCGACGAACGTACCGTGGCGCCGCTGACGGATCGCCAGTCCTGCCTCAGCCAGGTCGTTGAGGACGCGCTGAGCCGTGGCACGGCTGACGCCGTGCTGGGCGGAGAGGTCCTTCTCCGTCGGCAGTCGCGCACCAGGGGGCAGTTCTCCGGCCCGGATCTTCGCTTCGATCTCTCGCCTGATCTGTACGTAGAGTGGCATCGTCACCATTAGACCGTACGATTAGTCAATTGACCGGTCAATAGGCAGGGATTCACTCAACAGCCACCATTCCGAGAGGGAGGCCGGTTCCAGCAGCACTGGGTATGCGGTCGGCGGAGCGAAGCCGGAGGCTGTTGCGCTGCCCCCTGCCCTAGTTGCCGCCGAGCGTCCCGGCACCAACGACCCCCAGTCCATTGAGTGAGGAGGAGGTCGGGCGGAGACGGCCCCCCCATCGCAGCCGAAGGTCTCCATGTCCCTCGGTCGCTTGCGTCGCCGGTTCCGCAGCGCGCCGGGTGTCGTTCCGAGCCACCCTGATGACGAAAGCAGGCTCTTGAAGCGGCACATCCCCCTCCAGTCGGCAGAGTTGACACTGAGTCAGCGACTGCAGGTGTCCCGGAGGCTCGCATCACTCTGTCTCGGGGCGGGGGATGCGGTCGAAGCCCGGGGTGGCAGGCCCCGCCGCACTTTGGTCGCGGCCGGGGCGCTCGGCGGATCAGTCCTCGGACAGGAGCCAGCCGATGTGCAGTTCTTCCGCACCCGGGCGGAACGTCTGCAGGAGCTCGGCGCGCTCGGGGTCGTTTTCGGGGAGGTTGTCGGCGAGGAGGGCCTGCGCGGCGATTGTCTGGGGCCGGGCGCCGAGCGCGGCGCGCAGGTGGAGTGAGCGGCGCAGCATCGCGATCCGCTCGGCGGGCTCCTTGTGCGGTGCGAGGTGCCGGATGATGTAGGACTCGAAGTAGCTGTCGCCGGACTTCGTCGCAATCTCGAGAGCAGTCTCATAGCGCGGGAGGGCGCCGGCCGGGTCCTCGTCGATGTTGTCCAGCAGGACGGCCCAGTGGTACTCGGCCCAACCGCGCATCTTCTCGTCGCCGCTCTCAATCGCCGCGCGGTAGCCGGCCTCGGCCACGGCCCGATCGTCGGCGCGGGGGTCGCGCTGGAACAGCAGGCGGCTGTAGGCCAGTCGCGCCGTGAGCAAGTGCGCGGTCGGCGATGCGGGATCGAGCGCCGCGACCGCTTTCTCGGCCTCCTCATGACCCTCGACCTGGAAGAACCAGCGGTCGACGGCGATCTCCGCGCGCAGCTCGGGCTCGGCGTCCGGGCCCAAGGCGGCGAGGGCGGCGTCCCACTCCCCGAGTAGCTGCAGACGGCGGGCCACGTAGGTGTCATCAGATAACATGGCGCCTACAATAAGAAACGGCGACGTAGGTGGTCAAGTGCAATACGGTGACTACATTGGGAACGTGACGCGGTTGGCCGTCGAGCTGGCCAATACAGGGTCCCTCGATCGGCACGGCGAGTTGGTCGCCGCGTTCTTCGCGGAGCACGAGGTCACTCCGCCGCCGGACGGCGACTACGGCGAGCTGCCGGACCTCGTGCGTACGGCCCTGGCGCAGTTGGTCGACGGCGCCGCCCCCGAAGCCGTGCACCGCCTGCTGCGCGAGTATCCGCCGGAAATGCACCTGTCCGACCACGACGGCCTCGGCGGCTGGCACATCCACTTCAGCCGCAACGGCACCCCGGCCAAGCGCTGGGTCGGCCAACTGATCGCCGCCAAGCTCGCCCTGGTCGTGGCCGGGGATCCGGCGGTGACGCTGGGGCGGTGCGCCGCGGCCGGGTGCGGAAACTACTTCGTGGACCAGTCACGGAACCGGACGCGCCGGTTCTGCTCCAACGCGTGCGCGAGCCGGACGACGGTCGCGGCTTACCGGGCCCGGGCGGCGAAAAACTCCTAGCAGAGTCTGTTATGGAGTCGCCGCCAGCGGACGATCGAGCAGCCAAGGGTGACGAGGGCCAGGTGGATGTCCGCGAGGATCTCCCAGTGCATGCACAGACGGCGGAACCGGTACTGAGCGCGATGGCGCCCTCCTTGACCCAGCGGTAGACGCCCAGGCCGGAGCCGGCCCCGGTGCCCGCCACGGGCGATGTGCGGGGTGATCTGCAGGGCGCGGACATGGCCACGGTACGTGTCATGGTCGTAGCCGCGATCGGCGTAGATCCGGTCCGGGCGCCGACGCGGGCGACCGCGTTTGCCCCGGACCGGCGGGACGGCCTGGATCAGGGGAAGGTTCGGTCGCAGGACCGCCTTTCATCGCGCGTAGGTGACTGCTGTTCGCCGCCTACTGACGCACGAACCTGACTCTGCGAACTCGCCCCACCATTCGGTGTTTCGAAGTCACCGCCGACCGGATCATCCACGACCTCGGTCCCCGCCCAGCGCTCGATCACTGCCGTAGTGCACTGCCGAGAACGATGCAGTGCCCGTCATCGTTGATCTTTGCTTCGGCGACCCGGGGGATGCCATCGCTCACGAGCGTGTTTCCTCGGTCTGCTGAGGGCTCTTGATGACTGCTGCGGGCAGTTCGCCGGTGAGGATCAGCTCTTTCGGCAGGGTGAGTCCGAAGCGCTGTTGGAGTAGTTCGAGTGCGGGAGTGGCTTCGGCGGCCGTCTCCATGTCGGCGACCAGGGCGGCATCGTCGCCGTCGACGTCGAAAAGGTAGGGGGCTTCGCCGGTGTCGATGTCGAAACACAGCCGCACGCTGCCGGCGTGGCTGTAGCGGAAATGCGGCTCGGGGACGTTCGGGTGCTCGGCGAAGTAGTACAGCTCGTACGTGTGGGCGTCGCCGTACCAGATGGCCGGTGTGTCATGCCGGCCCAGCGCGAATTCCCACTGTCCGCAGCCCGCGGCGAAAGAGAGATCGCCCACCGATCCGTACCGAACACCCGCCATGGGGGTAGTGCCGGCCGGTTGTACGCAACAGCTCCCGTAGCTCGTCCTCGAACGCCTCCTGAGTACGCGGGCCCACCAGGCATACGCCGACCCGGACGCTCCGCTCGTCGGCATCCTGCTCGCCCAGACCGGGATGTCCACGCCGAATTCGGCGCGCGCCATCCACGACTTCTGGACCACCCTCTGCCAGGCAATCGACGACTGACCTATCACCTGGGCGAGGCCGGTCTGGCAGGAGACCCGCCCAGGCTCGTGCCTTCGACCTTGATGCCATGCCCGTTCGGCCGGCTACGTCACCGCGGTCAGCGTCGCGTAGACCACGACGTTGCTCAGATAGCCGGTGGGCTTGGTGTAGGCGCCACCGCAGGTGATCAATCGGAGTTCGGGCCGGTCGGAACTGCCGTAGACCTTCTTACTGGGGAACTTCTTCCTGTCGTAAAGCTCGACGGCGCGGACGGCGAACACCGCTGTCCGCCGGTCCGCCCGGCTGATCTCGATGGTGGCGCCCTCGGTCAGGGCGCCGAGGTTGTAGAAGACACCGGGGTCGCCGGTGGGTGTGTCCACATGCCCGGTGGCGATGGCGGTTCCTGCCGAGCCTGGAGCCGTGCCGTCGCCATACCAGCCGGCGAGGCCGGGATTGCCAGGTGGTGGAGTCCGTAGCGCCCCTGCCGCATCGAGGCCCACTCGTGTCATCGGGGCGTTCACACCGATGGCGGCGATCCGGAGCCGGATCGGGTCCGCGGGGGGCAGCGGATGGACCGTGGGGCGGATGGGGTCTGCAGAGGTTGATAAGGCCTGGGCCGCCGATGGCTGCGGTGGCTCCTCGTCGTGCACCCCGCTGATCAGCAGCACCGCACCTGCCGTCATTGCGTAGCCCAGAAGGAGCACTGCAGAAATGAACGGATCTCGGGAAGCGCTGGTGTGGTGTCTGGGTGCCATCGCGGTTGAGCCTTTGCTTCATGGCGAGTGCGTTGTAGCGGGTGATGTGGGCCTCAGGTGAACGGGGCTCGCGGCCACCGGATCCAATCCGTCTCGGGGGCCGGTTACAGGCTGAACTGGACGGGGTTGGCCGGCAGAGTCGGACGGTCAGGTTCGGTTGTCGTTCGGGCGGCGGCACATCCAGACCACACCCCCGGCGGCGGCCGTGACGAGCAGCCCACCGCCCAGGGCGAGCCTCATACCCGTGTCTTCGGCCGGTCCGAAGCCGGCGCTGACCGAGCCGTTCGGAGGGCGGCCGGTGACCTGGTACGTTTCCGTGACCTTGGTCAGTGGCGGACATTTCAGGGTGACTGTGTCGCTGCCCGGCCTGGTTCCTTCCGGGATCTGGAACTGGCCGGTGAGTACCCCCTCCTCGTCGCCTTCGAAGAGGTGGAACTCTCCTCCCACCTCCGACGAGCCCTTGCCGTAGTCCGCGTCAGGGTCGCAGGCCCTCGTACTGACCGTGACCGTGGAACCCGGGTAGGCATTCCACGGGTCGATACGGACATCTGAGTCATCATTGGCGGCAGCGGCCGGGATCTGCAGTCCGAGGGCAACGATAGCCAGGCCGATACCCGCACCCATGTGTGTGTAACGCATGCGAATCCTCCAAGGGAACAGTGTCCGGCCTGTCTGCGCGGCGCCTCTCCTGTGTTCCGCTCACGAGGCAACCGATAGTTCGTCAGTTCCGCAACCTGGTGAATGGCCCAACGTGTCACCCAGTCAGGTGCCGCGGCCTTCTCTCTTGATCGCTTACGCAGGTCACCGACGTGAAGATCATCAATACCAATCACCCACCAACGGGTCCCCATGACGGTGAAAGTCGACCGTGACCCGCCCGTATCCCGGGACGTCCCGGGGGGACGTTCGCGCCCATATGCGTTCGAAGGCTGTCTTCGGGGCCGCTTGCTGGCGGGGCAGCGTCTGGAGCTGTAGGTCAGGCGCCAGGGTGGTTGCGCTGGTCGAGCGCCGACATCAGCGGGAAGGCACCCACGATCGCGGTGGCTGCAGTCGGCTGATAGCCGATCGTGGTGACGATCACCTGTGGAGGTGCCGGCGACGAACGTTCCGTTGGGCGCAAGCCTTGTCAAGGACCGTCCTCGCGGGTGCGGGGAAACCCCAGCCTCACCTGCCGGCCACGAGGTGGACTTCCCGCCGGTGCAGAACGGCGTCGTTGCTGACGTGGGGTTTCCGGCCACCCCGCATTTCCGCAGCTTCCGCACAGGATGGGGTACTCCTCGGGAGCCGCGAAGATCCGCACCCTGCTCAGGGGCAGGGTGGACGCCCCGCTTGAGCTTCTTCTGCGTAAGCCGGTCGAGGTCCCGTACAGGGTCCACCGTCGGCATCGGCGAACCGAATGCAGACGGGGCTGGGCCCCCTGCCGAGGGAGGACCGCCGAAACGGCCCCGATATTGACTAGAGCTACCGGAGAGGCGGCTGTGTTCCGGGATACAACTCCACGCGCACGCTGTCATCATCGTCGATGACGTACGTAGGGCCCGTGCGGTGCTCCCACCCCAAGGGCAGCAGGTAATAACGCTGATCACGCTCGACGAGAAGACGCAACTGGCTGTACCGGTATCGGTAGTGCTGGCCTCTGCCCAGGTCTTCCACCAGCGGGCCCGGTGATCCCGACATACTCAGACGATCGGTACTAAGGACCACCACGGCGGTGCGGCGCACCAACTGCCTGGCAGTGCCCTCGGCGGCCCTTCTGCCCTGCTGGCTACCTGCCATGCCCACGGCCCAGACCAGCAGCAACGTTGCCATGGTGATGCTGACACCCCGCTGCCAGGCCTTTTGCTCGGTGGGTACCGCGAGCCCAAGCAGCAGGCCACAGGAGACAACGAGCGGGGCTGTCCAGCCGTAAGGCTGAATGAACGGCCACAGAGCCATGAGACCCACTCCGGCAAGGACGAACAGAAGATGCCGGCGAGCGATCGCCCCGCCCGCTCGCTGCGCACGGCGGGTGATCCGCGGAGGCAGGCCCAGGGAGGTCAGCAGCTGCGGGAACCGAGGGGCGATCACACCTAAGGTCATGATGATGAGGACCGGCATCCTGATCAGCTGCAGACTCTTGAGCGCGATCTCGGTGAAGCTCAAGCCAAGCGAGAACGACTGCAGGTGGAAGTAGGAGTAGAAAGCGTTGTTGTACATCGCGCCGGCGTAGAACATCAGGGCCGTGAAGATGGACCCTGCGGCGACGACGGTGTTGATCCATTCAGCGGAGCTGGTCCCGGCAGGTTCCGGCGGCGGAGCTTCACGCCTCAGCCGGGCCGACTGCCGCCGCCGCACGCCGGGCCTCAATTGCCGACGGCGACGAGCCCGTGGCGAAGCCGGCTGTGGCGTGCTTGGCGGCTCGTTTGTGCTTGAAAGCCTGCCGTTACTGGAGTTCTGCACTCGTCCGTGGCGCGGGCGAGGGACGGGAGAGCGGCCTGATGCAGGAGGGGACGGCACAGTACCTCTAGAAGATCGGGGAAGGGGACGCTAGAGCGGACGGGCTGATGCTCGGGGAGGGGCTTCGAGGCTTGCTCGGATCCGTGGTGGTTGGATCCTTGGAGCAGTGCGAGTGCGCTTCGCAGGTGGCCGTGGGCTCCTCCACGGGAGGTTCTCCCTGGCAGCCGGAGCCCTCGCATGAATCAGTGGGTTCCTCGGTGGGCTCGACACCGGGATCGTAGGGGTTGTCGTGTCCGGAATCGGCCGGAGGCGAGGCCACTGGCGGCACTTCCGGATCACCGGTGCTCACACGGTCCGGTTCACTCGTGCTGGACGCACCAGGCGATCCGCCGCTCCCGTGCTCACGCGTCCCCGACCCCGGGGAATGGCGGGAGGTCATGCTGGAGTCAGCGGGGGCAGAAGGCACTTGGTGCTGAGGCTTGGGCGAGGCACAGCCGCCCAGCAGCAAAGCGACCAGCATGAGGCTGGCTGCTAGATGCGTTCTCTTCCGTCTTGAGCTCATAGCCTCCCCCGAAGCGGACATCAAGCGTAGGGGAAAGCAGCCCGAGCCGACCAGCAGTGACCGCGAGACTGCGCCGCGGACACCAGACCTCGGCTCACGCACCAGAGGAGTTGGGGCGTGGCGGCCGCGCCAAGTGCGGGCCGCCACGCGCAGGCGTCGGGCGGGTCAGCGGGTGGCGAGGGCGACCCGGTGCTCATGGCGTTTGCGACGGCCGCGGCTTCAACGAGGATCTTGACATGGTACGGAGGGCCGACGTCGCCTGCTCGGAGCAAACACGTGCACGGTGTAGGAGCACTGGCGGGCCCCGGCATGTTCACGGCTGCCCTCGTCCGCGGGGCCGCGCTGCATCGGTCTTGTCCTGGGAGGGCCAGTACCGGGAAGATCATCGATCATGCGACTCGACGAACTCAACGCTGATGAACGTCAGTTGTGGGACTCCTTCGCCCAGGGCAGCGCTGTTGATGTCCGCGACGCCCCACCAACCGCGGAACCCGCAGTTCGGGCCGAGGTCATCGCGGCCCTGCTGCTGGGTGCCGGCACCGATCCCGCCCCGGGCGACCGCCCGGCACTGCGCCTGACCGGTGCACGCATCACGGGCAGGCTGGATCTGCGATTCGCCGAGATTCCCGTGCCGGTCGTCCTGGACGAGTGCCGCTTCGACGAAGTGCCCTTGCTCCGGGGCACCAGGATCCGCGAGCTGGCCCTCACCGGATGTACCCTGCCAGGTCTCGCCGCCGACACAGCGCAGATCGACGGCCGACTGGTCCTGTCCCGCTGCCACCTGACCGGGCCCCTCGTACTCACCCGCTCCCAAATCCACAGCGACCTGGACCTCCGCGACACCGTGATCACCGCGCCCGGAGCTGAGGCGATATCCGCTGTCCACCTCATCGCGGGCGGCGACGTGCTGTGCACCAACCTGGCGGTCCGGGGAGCCTTTCGCTGCTCCGGCGCCACCATCTCCGGCGAGTTCGACCTGGAGGGCGCCAGCCTGCGCAACCCCGACGGCCACGCCCTGGACGCCTACCATGTCCAGATCACCGAGGACTTCACCTTCCACCCGGGCTTCAGCGCCGAAGGGCGGATCATCCTCTCCGGTGCCACGGTCGCGGCGGCGATCGGATTCTGTGGAGCCCGGCTGAACAACGCCGGCGACGTCGCGCTGGAAGCCATTGACGTCAAAGTCGCCCGCAACTTCGACCTCGGCCAAGGGCTACGCGTCGACGGCGACATCAAACTCGACGGCAGCAGCATCGGTACGCAGCTCAGCTTCCGCGATGCCACGTTGACGAACCCCGGCGGCACCGCCCTGTCCCTGCGGCTGGCCCAGGCCCGGGAGACCGATCTGCGTACCCAGCAGTCGATCGACGGCACCGTCGACGCAAGCAACGCCCAACTGGGCACCCTGTACGACACCCCCGACACCTGGCCCGCCCACCTCCGACTGGCCGAGACCACCTACGACGCCCTCGCCATCCCTCTGACAGCCGCCGAACGGCTTGACTGGCTCCGGCGCAGCACCGACGTTTACCTTCCCCAGCCGTACGAGCAGCTCGCAGCCGCCTACCGACGGCTCGGACACGAGGACGAAGCACGCACGGTGCTCCTCGCCAAGCAACGTCATCGCCGTGGCATGCTCCCCCTGCACACCCGCGTCTGGGGCTATGTCCAGGACGCAACCGTCGGCTACGGCTACCGGCCACTCCGCGCCGGCCTATGGTTCACGGCTCTGCTCGCCTGCGGCGCACTCTTCTTCGGCGCCCACCCTCCCGCACCTCTCGAGGCAGAGAAGGCGCCGCCATTCAACGCAGTCGTCTATACGCTCGACCTGCTCATCCCCATCACTGCCTTCGGACAGGACATCGCCTTCGCACCACGAAGCACTGGCCAATGGCTCGCCTACGCACTGACCGCCGCCGGGTGGATCCTGGCCACAACCGTCGCCGCCGGCATCTCACGGGCGATCAACCGCCAGTAGTGAACCAACTACCAAGCCATGCCACGGCATTCACGCCCCAAGCGTTGCCAATTGGCATCGCGATTTGAGGACGTCCCCACCCGGATTCAGGCAGACGAGACTCCGTCTTGTCCCTCGTGCGCCCGCATGATGCCGTTCATCGTCGAGCTTGAGGAAGGCCCGGACCACAGCACCGCCATGCATGTCGGCAACGCGGGCAGTGCCTACGCGTTCGCCTCCGAGCCCTGTGGCCGAGCGTTGTTCCCGTGGCAGTGCTGAGAGTCCGACTCGGCGATCTTGAATTTTGATGGTGAGTAAGGCTTTTCCAACCTTCCTGCGAGGCCGTAGACGGCTGCGACTTATGCGGTCGAACCGTCTCATGCGCCTTCAGTGTCAAGAAGCTCCGCTGACTCGAGTAGGTACTTTGGCAGCTTTGACCTGGCCGCCAGCACCTCGATACCGACGAGGCGGCCTTGCTCATCGAAGTCGAGGTTGATCATGCCGCCGACCTCTACTGGATCACAGGGATACATGCGTGCCGCCTTCGCGCGGGCTTGTGGCTCTACGAGGTACACATACGCGGCATCCGCCGTCTTGTCGTAGGTGACTTTGACGTCCGCCATGGTCAGCGCGCTCCTTGGATGCGGTTGAGGTCGGCCCTACCCACAGCCCTGCTGCGCCGTCCCGGCCTCATGCTGGGGTAGCGAGCTGCAAGGCCAGGATGGCCTTGACGATGTCGGTGATGCCGCTGGTGCTGCAACGGAGTTTGCTCGGTAATTGGCATGCTTGAACCCCGGGACACAACTGTGCTGAGGCGACTCTGTTCTGCGTTGAAATGATGTACTGGTGCGGCCGACCAGCGGTTCCTCATCCGGAAGGGCTGACGGTCTTCACTGCGGTCTGGCCTCGGCAGCCAGCATGTTTCTGCGGAAGCTGCCGAGAGCGAGTGGAGTGGTAGGGGAGCCGGTCAAGACCCTGTGCGTGACAGGTGCGCGGGTGGCACAGCCGCCCTGCGATGCTTGATGTTGACGGCCAAAGCCTTGGCCAGTGCCGCGGGGTTCAAGAAACGCAACGGACCGATCAGGCGGGATGCGAACAGATGCATGTGCCGCGCCACCGATTCGTCGCGCGCTGCCGCCGAGAACATCAGCCTCTCCAAGGGATTGAACGGACGGGCCTTGGCGAAGTCGACGGCCAGGTACTGGTGACCGCGCAGTTGGCGCTGGTGTCTGCGTGCGTACACCACGAGCGACCTATCGAGGTCGCTCCCACCGGTTGCGGCCGAGGCGACCGCCTCTGCCAACCATTGCGCGGACTGCAGAGCCTACCCGCATCCCACTCCCCAGAGGGGATCGCCGGTCAGGGCGGCGTCGCCGATGAACGCGACGCCCGGTGCGGTCGGCTTGCGGCTGCGAAGCGGGTAGTTGACGGTGCCGGTGATCTTCGAAGAAACAGCGCCATTGGGCCCTCGGAAAACTCGTCGGAGTGTTCACCGACGAACGCACGAGGCTGGCCAAGCTGGTCGCCGGCTCCCTCGATGTCCGCAGCAGCTTTGAGGTCAGCTACCGGGGCCTGAACGAACCCGAGGCCCACACCTTCCGCGTTCTCTCCCTCCTCCCGCTCAGCCGGTTCGAGGCCCGGCACGCCGGCGTCTTTCTCCAGGTGCCCGCAGCGGAGGCGGAGGAATTGCTGGAGCTGCTGGTCGACGCGCAACTCGTCGAGACGAACGATGGCATCCACTTCCGGTATCACGACCTGCTGAAGCTGTTCGCTCAGGAGTACTGCGAGTCGATGGGCGACGACCCCGACGGCACGCGCGTCGCCCGCTTCCTGGAAGTCTTCACCAGCGACTTCCTGGAGAACTACCGAGCCCGCCTGCTCAGCAGCCAGTGGTCCGGCGCCGGCCCGGCGGCGTTCCCCCGCTACGACCGGCGGATCTCCGCACCCGATGACCTCTACGTCCCTCAGCGCCTGACGTCGGCTGACGACAACAGCACCCTGTTCGGGGCCTGGCACGCACCGTGGCAGGAGGTCCTTGCCGAGCATCGCAAGGTCCTCGTCCTCGGCGGTGCCGGCACCGGCAAGACCGTCCTGGCGGACCGGATCTGCTACGAGGTCGCCGCGGGGCACCACGATGCTCAGCTGGACGTCGCCTTCACCGCTCCTCTGCGTCAGGGCGGCGGCCGGCCACAGCGCCTCGAGCGTCTGGTCGCGGACTCGGTCCGTCTGCGCCATGACCTGGAGATGCCGTACGAAACGCTCGAGCTGCTCCTCACCGAGCGCCGTACGCTGATCGTCTTCGATGGACTTGATGAACTACCCGTCCCCGAGCGCGACCGCGTTCAGGCCGATGTGGCCAGGTTCTGCAGGACGTACCCACAAGCCAAGGTCATCGTCTTCAGCCGCCCGGGCGCGTCCCTCTCGGGCTTGGTCGCGAGCCAATTCGCCGCGTACATGGTTGATGAGTTCTCGCCGAGTGACGTTCGCGCGTACCTCTCCCAGTGGGCGAGGGTGACCGGCATGGACGACGCGGAGGAAGAGCGGCTGCTGACCGAGGTCACCGCTTCGGTGGAGGTGGATGACTGGCTCTCCACCCCGCTTCTCGTGTCCCAACTGGCCGTCGTGTACCGCCGCGACGGCCAACTTCCGCGCAGGCCGATCGACCCGTACGACAGCACGTACCGCCTGCTCTTCGTGGGCCGTGAGGCGTCCCGCGGTATCGCGCGCTCTTCTCTTCCGCCCGAAGTGCTCGGCAGCATCGTGTGCTGCCTGGCCTACAAGTTCGTCGTTCAGCCGGACGGCACGCTCGGCATGTCGAGCCGTCAGTTCCACCTGGCACTGAGCAAGGCACTACGCCGGTGCGTCCCCACATCGTACGCACGCAGGTCGGTCAACGAGATCTTCACTCTGTTCTCCGACTCGGACTACCCCGTCCGTCCGGCGCCGACCGCTCCCTCCGAGTCCGAGCCCAGGTGGGCGCTGGTGCGGGACCCGTTCGGCCAGTACCTCGCCGCGCGCTACATCGTGGAGTACAGCGGGGACGACGAGGTCGACGCGGTGCGGAAGAGGGTCATGAAGGCGGTCCGGGCCTCGGGATTCGTCGAGGGGGCGGTCTATGTGAGGCAGCTGTTCGAGAAACGGTCCCCATACACCTCGGTACAGCTCATCATGGCCTTGGAGCGCGAGCTAGACAGGGAGAACGACCCGCAGACCCGCAGATCTCTCGAGCAGATCCTTGACTCTCCCTAGCCTCTACCGGGCGGTCCAGTCAAGGAGGTCGGCCCGGGAACGCCGGCGTGTGCCGGGGCTTCGGCGCGAGGAGTTGGCCCTGCTGGCGGGGTGAGCGCCTCGTACTACACGCGGCTGGAGCAGGGGCAGTCGCTGAGTGCCTCACCCGAGGTGCTGGACGCGATCGCCCGGGCGCTGCGGCTGAAGGAATCGGAGCGGCGGTACCTGCACGACTTGGTTCGTGCGGGGCAGGCAGGCAGCGGGCGCGGCGGCCGGTGCCGGAGCGGGTGTCGGAGCGGGTGTCGGAGCCGACGGGTCAGTTGCTGGATGTACTGGGGGACGCTCCGGCGATCGTGCTGGGCCGGCGTAGCGACGGCTGGCGTGGAACCGGCTGGGGGATATCCCGACGCGAGTTGCCGACGCTGCCCACCTGCGGGTTCGAGATCACGGTCGTGAGTGTCGGCAGACGATTGGCACCCTCAAGTGATCAACGCACCACCCGCGGATGATCATGTGATCGTGGAGGCACAGGTGCGGGACTACGGGTTTTCGCCGGCTCAGCAGGATGAGATCTGGAGACGCTGGCGCGAGGGGCAATCGTTCAGCTTGATCGGGCGGGCGCTCGGGGCACCGATGCAGAACGCCCGTCGGTTCCTGCACCAGAGTGGCGGCGTCCGCCTCACCCCGCAGCAGCGATCAGAGCGGCATCTGAGCGGCAGCGAGCGCGAAGAGATATCCCGCGGCATCGCCGCGGGGGAATCTGGCCGGCAATTGGCCAGGCGGCTGGGCCGATCGCCTTCGACCGTCTCCCGCGAGATCGCCCGCAACGGAGGCCGGGACCGCTACCGTGCCACATCCGCCGATGAGGCCGCCTACGCGCGTGGGCGCCGGCCCAAGCAGGCCAAGCTCGCCCAACGGCCGGCTCTGCGCGCCCTGGTGGAGGCGAAGCTGGCTCTGTGCTGGTCTCCCGATCAGATCGCAGGGTGGCTGCGACGCCAGTTCCCTGGTGACACCGCCATGCAGATCTCGCACGAAGCGATCTACCTCTCGCTCTACGACCCCCGTCGCCACCAGGCAATCGACCGCAGCCTCACTCAGCGCCTGCGGTCAGCCCGGCCCATGCGCCGCCCGAAGATCGCCCGGCGGCCTACCGGGCGGGGCATCATCCGCGGCATGGTGTCCATCACCGCCCGCCCCGCCGAGGTCGAGGACCGGAAGGTCCCCGGTCATTGGGAGGGCGACCTCGTGATGGGCACCAGGCCCTCGGCAGTCGCCACGCTCGTCGAGCGCACCAGCCGCTACACGACCATCGTCGCGCTTCCGGACGGCATCAAGGCCGAGCAGGTCGCCCCGCACCTCACCAGGAGCCTCCTCGGCATCCCGCCCCACCTGCGGCGGACGCTCACCTGGGACCGCGGCCGGGAGATCGCCGAGCACAAGGCCATCACCACCGAGACCAGGATGCCGATCTACCTCTGCAAGCCGCGGAGCCCGTGGCAGCGCGGCACCAACGAGAACACCAACCGGCTGCTTCGGCAGTACCTCCCCAAGGGCGCCGACCTCCGCACGTTCAGCCAGGCCGACTTGGACGCCATCGCTCACGAACTCAATCACCGTCCGCGCAAGACCCACGGCTACCGCACTGCGGCAGAGGTCTACGCTGACCTCCTGAACAGCGGTGATGCGCTGACCGCTTGAGCTCGCCATTCGTATGCCGACACTCAGGTTTCTCTAGGCCGGTCGTCGTTGCACGGCGTCGGCGATGACCGCTGTCACGAGCTTGTTGACGACTGCCGTGGCCGGTGGGCCGGGGTCGCGGTCTGCGAACAGGAGATGCCCGCCACCGACCAGGGAGAGGGTGAGTGAGTCGATGTCGGAGTCGGCCGCGATGCGGCCCAGTTCACGCTCGTCGGCCAGATAAGCGGAGATCGCGGTCGTGGCCTGGGCGAGGATCGCGATGCCGCCTCCGGGCCTGGCTTGCCGCAGCCGAGCGCGCAGCTCGTCCCGGAAGGTGATGAGCGGGATGATTGCCACCGGAATCGGTCCGAACAGGGTGGTCAGCGCGTTGGTGAGGTTGTCGGCCACCGTGCCGGTGCCGGCGGACTCGCGCAGTGCGCTCGCCTGTGCCTCAAGCTGCGCGGCCCGGTCGAGCACGAGGTCGGCGAGGAAGGCGTCGAAGTCGGTGAAATGCCGGTGCAGGACGCCTTTGGCGCACCCCGCCTCGTCGGTGACGGCCCGGCTGGTCAGCCCGTTCGGCCCGTCTCGCAGGAGCACGCGTTCGGCGGCGTCGAACAACTGCTGCCGCGCGTCGCGAAGGTGCACTCCAGTCGGCACTCGCAGATCCTCTCGTGCGTCAACCCGCTGGCATCCGTTGCCCAGTGGGCATGCGCCCACTAAGGTGGGCGCATGCCCATCTTACCGCGAGAGCAACCAGAACCGTCTCCAGCGGAGCCGCATGAGGCCCGGCGGATGGCCGAGTCGTTCGGCGTGGACGCGCAACGCTACGACCAAGCCCGGCCCGGCTACCCCGGTGCGTTGGTGACGCGGATCGTCGCCGGGAGCCCCGGGCCTGACGTGCTCGACGTCGGCTGCGGCACCGGCATCGCAGCCCGCCAGTTCCAGGCCGCCGGTTGTGCCGTGCTCGGTGTTGAGCCCGATGCGCGGATGGCCGACTTCGCGAGAGTCCGTGGCCTGCGGGTCGCGGTGGCTGCCTTCGAAACCTGGCAGCCGGCCGGCAGGACGTTCGACGCGGTCATCGCCGCACAGTCGTGGCACTGGGTTGATCCGGCCGCCGGCGCCGTGAAGGCGGCACATGTGCTGCGTCCAGGGGGAAGGCTGGCGATCTTCGGACACGTGTACGAGCCTCCCGTCGAGGTGGCCGAACCATTCGCCGCTGCCTACCGGCGGGCGGCGCCCGACTCCCCGCTCAACGGCCAACCGGCCCGACGTCCGCTCGACCTCTACCAGGCGGCATACGCGAAGTTCGCTGACAAGATCCGCGAGACCGAAGAGTTCAACGATCCTGAACAGTGGCGATTCGACTGGGAGCAGTCCTACACGCGCGACCAATGGCTGGACCTGCTACCCACCACCGGCGGCCTCACCCAACTCCGTCCCGATCAGCTGGCCGAGATACTGGACGCGGTCGGGGGCGCCATCGACTCCTTGGGTGGACGCTTCACGATGAACTACACCACCCTGGCCACGACTGCCGTACGCGTCGGCACCTCCTGAGTCCATCCGCCAAGTCTCCGTCGGCCTGGGAATCAACGCGGCCGCCGACGCTCTGCCCAGCGTCGGCGGAGTGCGGCCAGCCGCGTGGGCGGCCACTGGCAGGTCGATATGTGTGCCGAGGTCGCCTCACGGTGTCGAACACAACCACCGTGCTGGGGCGTCGGCCGCCCGGCGGGGTCCGGGCACGGTGACGGGGTGTGGTGGCACTTGAAGCCCAGCGTCCTCAGCGGCGGTGGCAGCATCTGCCGGCAGTACGAGCTGTACGAGGAGCGCAGCGTGGTGCGGGCCTTGGCCTTGAAGATCCGCTCGTTCGCCTTCGCCACGGCCACCGGGTCCTTGAGCGTCTTCTCCCCGACCACCGGATGCAGGCCCGCCGTACGACCTGGTCCGGCTTGCCGATCGCCGCGTCGGCGAGCTTGAAGAGGATGCCCTCCTTGCCACGGACCTTCTTCAGCTCTTGATTGTCCGTGCCCGCCACGTGGCCACCATCTTCACCGAGCGGTCCGCGAACCCCTCGGGAAGCCCGAGTTCGCGCACGTCGTTCAGCTTGGTGATCTCGATTGGCAGAGTCCAGACCGACCGCGCACGGGTCAGGCTTGAGGTAGGCCAGCAGGGCGGCGCCGTCCTCGTTGTCCTCGGTCACCAGCGCCAGCAGGCGGGCCAACCCGACGTCGCCCAGGCGCTCGATGGTCGCTTACAGAACCCCACAGACACGGGCCAGCCGCTCGGTCAGATACACATCCCAGGCACGTCATATGAGTCGACACAGCTGGAGGATCGCGAAGGCCAGGAGCGCGATACCGCAGCATGCCTCAAGCACGCGTACGGCCAGTGGCGGCAGCGCCCTGCGCAGCACCACGATGAGCCCCGCCGAGATCAGACACCACAGCACTGAGGAGGCCATGAACCCGGCGAAGAACACGCCCAGCTCCGGCGCCGCTCCGCCCCGTTCCAGCACGGCGCCCACCCCGCCGGCCGCGCCCGACCAGTAGACAACGTTCCATGGGTTCGCCAACGGCATGCCCGCCCCCACAGCCATGGTGTTGCGGTCCTGCCCTCCCTGCCGCTCCGTCGTCGGATCGGGCCCCTTCCGCGTGGATGCGTCGCGTAGGGCCACCGCCCCCAACCAGGCAAGCAGCAAGCACCCGGCCACCGTGAGCGGCACCCGCAAGGCAGGCACAGCGAACAGCGCTTCTACCCCCGCCAGGCCGAGTACCGCCCAGACGGCGTCGCCCACAAGCGATCCGACCTGAACCGCGAATGCCGCACGGGACGGTCCGCGGCTGCGGCCAGACGAAGTCCGCCGCCTTCCGCACCAACCGGTACGTCACCCCGCCGCCGTCCATCCGGGGACCTCCTTGCCCTCGTCGGCAACCACATGTCACCCCCTGACACAGCGGGCGGAGGAGGGCGTGCTCACCTGGCCGATACTGAAGTCCGCGCACGCGCAACTGTGCAGCAGAAGCGAACGCGGCTATGCGAAAGCCACAACATCCCCGGCCGTGACCTGGGGAGGGTTGGGGAGCAGGGACGCGAGGTTGTTCCGCACGAAGTCCGCCGCTCTCGAGACCGATTCCTCGGCACCGGCCTGGTCCTGGAAGACGCTGGTCGAGACCATGACTCCATTCCCGGCATCGACCCAGTAGTAGGCCACGAAACCGGGGATCTGGCGCATGAGCGGTACGAACCCCTCGTTCACCAGGCGACCCGCCTCGGTCGGATCGGTCACCCCTTCATACCTTCGGACCGCTGCGTACATGGCTGATCTCCTCATGGGCTCCGGGTCCGTCCTTTGTTGAGACGCCGTACCCCAAGCGACCGCCAGCGCTCGCTAGGCGTCCGACAATCATCACAAGGGTCGCCTGTGGTGATCCGAATGGCGGCCTCCGGCCCGGACACGCGCGGCCGGTGCGGCCATCGGCCCGCGACGTTTCATGCGCAGATTCCCATGTGCCGTTTCACCGGCTGGCGGGGAGCGGTGAGACGGGGCGGCAGGAAGCCGTGATCCAGAATCAGAGCTTTTCCCTGGCCGCGTGACCAGGCGGAGTGATTCAGCAGACTGGCCGGATCGGTGACATGCATGAGGACTCGGTCGATCTTGGCCCGGTCCACCGTGCCGGGCTCGACGGGTAGGGCGTGGGCGTCTGCTTCGCGGGAACCCGCCGCTCCGAAAGAACGCTCAGGCCATACGGTGCCGAACGGCCGACCGATCACCTATGACAGCTTGCTGAAGCAGTGCGTCCTCTCGCCGGGGTTCCGAGGGAAGGCGTTTTGAACTCGGCTGTTGCCTGCACGGAGCGAGTGTGAGTATGGATGTGAGGGCGACTGGGCGGGGGAGGGGTTGGGGAGACAGACATCAAGCTGCACACGGTCGCGGAAACCCTGATCGCCCGGGCGCTGGGCCATTCGCTACCGGAGGCGGTGGGCCAGGGGCTGGACGTGGCGGTGCGGCGGCGCTCGCATTACGAGGACGCCACGGAGCAGCCAGGGTAGAGGAGGTCAGGAGTTCAAGGCCTGCTCGACGGTGGGGTGGCAGGAAATGAGGGTGTAGCCGCCGCCGACCAGGTGCAGCGGACGCAGGAGGGACTTCTGGGCTTCGGTGATGCGCAGCCGCCCCTGGAGGCCACTCACTTGGCAGTGGTCGGCGATGAGGACGTTGATCCCGCTGGAGTCCATGGAAGTCACCTCGCTGAGGTCCACCACGATCCGGGGCGGCATCGTGCCGTCTTCGGACATCAGTGTCTCGCTGAACAGGGCCTTGACGTCGTTCGACCATTTCGGGCTGGACGGAGAGCCGTTCCGGCCGTCCTTTCGCTGGTGGTCGGCCACCGTCCCCTCGACTGCGCTTTAGCGCTGGCTGTTGAGGAAACCGATCACTACAGCGCCCCACCAGCACATCTGGGAGACCAGAGCGGTGGATGCGCCCCAGGCCAGCAAGCGCCGTGGGAGACGTACGGATGACGCCTGCCCGGTCATGCGTCTGTTGAGGAGGCCAGCCTGCAGGCCGTTCAGCGTGAGGACCAGGACCAGGACCAGCTTGGTGCGAGTGAGAGTCGCGGTCAGGTCGGGGTGGAGCATCACACCGCTGACCACGAGCCCGGCAAGCCCTGTCCAGATAGGCCCGTGCAGGCGGGCGGTGCCGGCGAGGGCTTCGTTCAGCGTGGCCCGGCCCGTTATCCACAGCAGTCCGTAGTAGTCGGCCACCAAAACGGCGCCAAAACCCAGCACTAGTGAAGCGAGGTGGATGAACAGGGCCACCGTGTGGAGGGCGTGATCCACATACAAGTGCAGGGATACCCAAGCGCCGGCTGCCAGTACCAAGCATGCGACCAGCGAGGCTGCCGTGACGGTCCACCAGGAGTCGTAACAGCCCACCGGCCGGACGGGATGGCTCGCGGAGTGCGATGGTGCGGCGGCAAGAGCCGACGACTCCGGGCGCAGAGTGGACACAGGAACCTCGCAGACAGTACACAGCAGACTTAGGGAAGGCTTACCTTTCTTTCGATCATTCAGTCAAGGGGCAAAGGAGAAGGTCGCCTATGGTCAAGAGCCAAGCGTGAGCACCCGACACCTTGCGCCGCTCCGGACACGGTTGCCGTCCGGGCCGAAAGACGGCGGGCGGGCCGTGCCGTCGCCCGACGCAGGGCAGTCAGTCCGTGCCGTCAGCCCCGGTGCGCGGGCCGCAGACCGGCATCAGACGTGATCGGCTCACGGTGAAGCCCACCTCGGCGCCACCGCCGGGCCGCGTACTGGCCGACACGGTTCCGCCGTGGGCCTCGGCGATGTCGTGGACGATGGCGAGGCCGAGTCCGGAGCCGGGCAGACCCCGAGCGCTGTCGGCCCGGTAGAAGCGGTCGAACACGCGAGCGATGTCGTCGGCGGCGATGCCGGGGCCCCGGTCGCGGACGGTGATCGCGCCCCGGCGGATGTGTACCTCGATGGGTTCGCCGCCGTCGGTGTCGAACTTGGCCGCGTTCTCCAGCAGATTGCCCACCGCCCGTTCGAGGCCCTGGGAGCTGCCGCGGACCACGCAGTCATCGGCGTCCACATGGACCAGGCGTCCGGTGCGCCGATACACGCGCCGCGCCGCGCGGCGGGCCACCTCGGCCAGGTCCACGGGCTCTTCGGTCTCCTCGTGACCGCCGGCCAGGGCCAGTTCGACGAGTTCGTCGACGAGGTGAGCGAGTTCGCGCGTCTCGTCCTGGACATCGTGAAGGAGCCGGTCGCGGGAGTCGGGGGACAGCTCGCCGGCGCGGTGCAGCACGGTGGCGTTGGCCAGCAGGCTGGTCAGCGGGGTCCGCAGCTCGTGGGCGGCGTCGTGCACCAGCCGCTCCCCTGCCTCGCGGGCTGCGGCTATGCGGCCGAGCATCCTGCCCAGCGACGCGGACAGCCGCCTCACCTCGTCGCGTCCGCCTACCGGTTGCGGGACGTCGCAGGCGACCCGCCCGTGGGTGCTGACCGCTTCGGCGACCTCGGCCAGCCGGGCCAGGCGCCGGGTGATGCGCCCGGCGAGCAGCCGGCCCGCGGCCGCCGCGAGGAGCATGACCGCCGCGGTGACCACCGCGATCTGTCGTGCCATGCCGGCCAGCACGTGGCGGGTCTGGTCGATCTGGACGGCCACCTGCAGGGCGCCGCGATGCTGCCCGAGTGCGGTCGTCAGCAGGCGGTAACTGTGGCCGCCCGCGTCGATCTCGGTGATGTCCGACTGCCCGGCCCGACCGGAGGCGGCCAGACAGCGCACGGCATCGGACACCGGCAGCTTCTTCAGCGGGCCGCTCAAACGGATGGGTATGCCGTCCCCGGCCACGGCCTGCAGCACGGGCTGGCGTTCCTCGTCGCCCCCAGGGGCGGGCAGGTCCAGTCCGGGAAAGGGGGCGGGGCTTTGGGCGGGCATGTCGGCGGCCGGAGACTGCTCCTTGCGTTTTTCCATGCCACGGGTCAGGGCCACGGTGGTCGACCGCAGTGTCCGGTCGACCTCAGCGAAGACAAGGTCGGAGGCGGCGAGATAGCTCAGCGCACCGACCGTCACCGCCACCACGGCGCCGACTGCGGCGAAGGCGAGCGCGAACCGTGAGCGCAGGCTCATGGCCGCCGCGCCGCGTAACCCACGCCGCGCACCGTGCGGATCAGGTCGGGTGCTCCGGCGTCGGCGAGCTTGCGCCGCAGATAGCCGATGTAACCGGCGAGGTTCTTCGCGTCCACACCGGCGTCAGGACCCCAGACGCTTCGGTAGATCACCGCATGGTCCAGTACGAGACCCTCCTCGCGCACCAAGAGCTCCAGCAGGTCGAACTCGGTTCTGGTCAACAGCAGTTCCGCCGCCCCCCACCACGCCCGCCGCGTGCCGGGGCAGACGCGCAGTGACGCCATCCGCAGCACGTCACCGGGGCGCTCGCCCTCCCCGCTCTCCTCGGCCTGCAGGGCGGGCGATGCCGACAGCACGGCCCGACGCATAAGTGCCCTCAGGCGCGCGAGCAGTTCGGGCACTTCGAAGGGTTTGGGCAGGTAGTCGTCGGCGCCGGCATCCAGACCGTGCGCCCGGTCGGCAATCGCGGCCCGCGCGGTGAGCATCAGCACGGGGGTGCGATCCCCGTCGGCGCGCAGCACACGGCACACGGCCACACCGTCGATGTGCGGCACCATCACGTCCAGGACGAGTGCGCTGAAGGAGTCCCTGCGGGCCAGGACCAGGGTTTGCACACCGTCATCGGCGGTGACGACGTCGTACCCCTCCAACTCCAGTGCCCGCTCGACGGCTTCACGCACTGCACGATCGTCGTCTGCGACCAGGACACGCTGCGGCATGCGCGCATGCACGCACAGCGTCCTGTGAGCCGCTTCTCATCCAATTCCGGACCGGCTCCGGCCGCGCTCTGAGACCGCTCTCCCACGATGAGCCATGTCCATCACCCTTACCCCACAGGAGTCCCGTGTCCTCCCACTCCCGCCCCGTACTGCGCCGGCCCGTGGTGCTCGCCGCGTGCCTCAGCGTCGCGCTCGGCACAGTCGGCTATCCGGCGTTCGACCCCGGGTCGGCCTCGGCGGCGGTCGCCAAGCAGGCCATCCCGGCCTCCGCGGCCCGCACCGGAGCCGGCGGCGCCAACACCGCCCAGGTCGTGAAGGCCGCCGACGCCTTCCTCGCGACCCTGTCCGACGAGCAGAAGGACGCCGTCCTGTACGAATTCGACGACGCGGCGAAGAAGACCGGCTGGTCGAACTTCCCCACACCCGTCGTCGCGCGCAACGGCCTCAAGCTGGGCGACCTCACCGACGCACAGGACGCGGCGGCCATGAAGGTCATGGAGGCGGCGCTCAGCAAGCAGGGTTACGAGGAGCTCGTCGAGATCCGCAAGGCCGACGACTACCTCGCCTCGCTGTCGGACAGTGGTGACACCGGGGACAGCGCGTCGGCCTCTCCGACCGCCACGCGCACGCCCCCCTCCGGAGCTCCGACCGACGGCGCCACCGGCGGGCCCGGCGGTCCCGGGGCCCAGGCGGCGGCGGAGGCGCGAACTTCGGCTCCGAGTGGTACTACATCTCCTTCTTCGGACAGCCCAGCCGGACCGGCGAGTTCACGGTCCAGTACGACGGCCACCACGCGGCGTACAACATCACCTACGCCGGTAATAACGTGACCATGTCACCCACCCTGACCGCGGTCGAGCCGGAGGAGTTCGTCCTCGACGACAAGGCCTACGCCCCGCTCGCCGACAAGCGGGCCGCCACCATCGGCGCCATCCAGTCACTGACCGCGGGCGAACTGGCCGCCGCCGAGATCGACGGCAGCTTCGACGACCTCTACCTCGGCCCCGGCAACGACGGCCCCTTCCCGGAACAGCCCGAGGGCGTCCTGGTCAGCAGTCTCACCAAGAAGCAGCAGGCCAAGGTCACCGCGATGCTGCGCACCTGGGTCGACGACCTGGACGAGAAGGCCGCCGCACGGCTCCTGGCCAAGTACGTCTCCGAGTACGACGAGACGTACATCGGATGGAGCGGCGGAACCACCATCGACAACGACCAGACGTATGTCCGTCTCGACGGACCGTCCGCCTGGATCGAGTTCTCCAACCAGCCCGGCGCCTCGACCGACGAGATCCACCAGCACACGATCTTCCGGGACGAGACCTCCGACTACGGCTGGCGATGACATCCGTGCGCCGTCTCATCTCCCCTCTGCTGCTCGCGGTGTTCCTGCTGGTCGGCGGCCTCGCGTCGCCGGCCGGCGCCCATCCGATGAGCACCTCCGCCGTCCTGCTCGACATCCGTGACGACCGCGTCGAGGGCGAGGTGCAGCTGCCCATCGACCGCCTGGCGATCGCCGTTGACCGCGACCTCACCCCCACCGCTGTCCTGAGCCAGGACCGGTCCTTCCTCAAGCGCTATACGGCCCGGCACATCAGCGCCGTCGGCGAGGACGGCAACTCGTGGACGGTCGCGCTCGGCACGGGGTCGGTGCGGACGATCGACGGGACGGCGCACCTCGTCTACCCCCTCACCATCCGCCCGCCGCACGGACAGGTCACCGACTTCCGTCTGCGCTACGACGTCATCGTCGAGGAACTCCTCACCCACAAGGTCATCGCCACCGTCCGGTACGACTTCGACCGCGGCATCCTCAAGACGGACGACGCCAAGACACTCGGAGTCCTCGACTGGGACACCAAGAGCCTGCGGGTCCCGGCCGGTGAGGGCTCCTGGCTGAAGGGCTTCGCCACCACCGCACAGCTCGGCATCGAACACGTCGGAGAGGGCGCCGACCACCTGCTGTTCCTGCTGATGCTGCTCATCCCCGCCCCGCTGGCGGCTGCCGGCGGCCGATGGCGCGCCGCACACACCACGCCGCGCCGCAGTGCCGTACGCGTCGTGTCGGCCTTCGCCGTGGGCCACTCGCTCACCCTCGCCCTGGCGGCCTCGGGAGTGCTCCACGTACCGTCACCGCCGGTCGAGACGCTCATCGCCTTCTCCATCGCCGTCTCCGCGGTCCATGCGATGCGGCCGCTGGTGGCGCGCGGCGAGGTACTCATCGCCGCCGGCTTCGGCCTCGTCCACGGCCTCGCCTTCGCCTCGCTCATCAGCGGCCTCGGCCTGGACCGCGGGTCGCTGGTGACCACACCGCTGGGCTTCAACCTGGGCATCGAACTGACCCAGCTGCTGGTCGTAACCTTGATCATGCCGTCACTGCTCGTCCTCGACCGCACGAGCATCTACCCCGCGTTCCGCATCGGTGTGGCCGCCATCGGGCTCGTGTTCTCGGTGTCCTGGATGCTCGAACGCGCCACGTTGACCTCCGGCGACCCGTTCGAGGGCATCCAGACATGGCTGGTCGGACACCCCTTACTCGTCGCCGGGGCGGTTGCGGTACTCGCTGTCGCCGCCCGCCTGCGCTACCCGATGCCCGGTGGCTTGGACGGCGACGCGGCGAGCGCTGCGCACACCGGGCCGACGGACGAGCTGCCACACAGCGACGCTCGCCTTCATGGCGGCCCGCGAACAGCGGAACGAGGAGGCGTCGGGAGCCGGAACGATGCCGGTGTGCCGTGCCCAGCGGAAGGGCGTGATCGGCACCCGGAGGCGTCCGGCCGGGCAGCGCCTATGTCGGCTTCCACTTGTACGACGGCAAGCACCCCACCGGGTTCTCCTGAGGCAGCTGAAGGAGTGCGGCCCACCTGAGCGATCTTCCGGCGCTTGGCCAGCCGCACAGTCAAAGGTTCCTGGGAGGTCGTCGGCAGTCCCGCCGCGACGCCCACAACGTCTGCCTGCGAGCGGGTGCGAAGCCCGTGAGCGGGAGTACGAGACGCCGCTGCGCTGCGCGGTCGAGGCAGCAGGTCCGAGCGGGAGGCGCGCCGTTGCCTGCGCGCCGGCTGCGACACTGGCGCGGCCGAAGCCGTGGGAAGTTGACGATGAGCTGTGGGCGGTGATTGAGCCGCTGCTGCCGAATGTGGAGTGGCGGGCCCGGCACCCGGGGCGCAAGCGGCATCCGGACCGGCTGGTGTTCCAGGACAACCTGTTCGTCCTACGTGCCGGATGCCTGGGAACACCTTCCCCAGGAGCTCGGGTTCGGCCCTCGAAGGTCAGTGGCCAGGGGCGAGAGGGTTGAGGGGAGGGGAGGGGAGGGGAGGGGCGAGGGCGGAGGTTAGGAGGTGGCCGATCAGTCCCAGCGCATATCGATGCGTCCAGCGAAGTTGTCATACCCGGCACGCTCGAATGCCCGGGCCATCGGCTGGTTTCCCAAATCGGTGTCTGCGGTGACGCGTTCGGCGCCCTGGGCAGCCAGCAGGCGGGTCCCTTCGGCGAGCAGGTCGTTGACGAAGCCCTGGCCTCGGTGGCCGTCGATCACGCCGAGGTAGGCGATCACGAAGCCGTACGGGCTTTGCGCCGGAACAACCAAGCCGATCGGTTCGCCGTCCGGGCGGACCCCGATCCGCCACCATGCGCGCGGACTGGGATAGCTCAGCAGTTCGTCGTGGTACTGCACGCGTGCGTAGTCGTTGACTGAGGAACGGGCGACGTCGGCCTGGCTGTAGGCATCCAGCGTGCCCGGAAGGATGCGGGTAAGAAGATCGATCGCGTCTTCATCGCTGCTGACCGGGCGGAAGGTCAGGCTGCCACGGTGTGAAGGCACTGGTGTGCTGGACGTCCAGCGATAGCGAAGCCTCTCAACGAAAATCTTGCCGCCGGTGCGCTCCACCACCTCTATCCGGTCTTTGATGCGACGTTCAGTGGTGGAGTCGTCTCTCCAGTTCGCCGGGAGGGGCTGGAGAACGTACGGGGGCGGCAGGGTTCCCGCAGGGAAGAGCGCGGTGAGGGCGGTGCGCAGAAGATGCGCGCCGATGTCTATCCGGAGCGGGTCGCCGTGGGCGTCGTCGATGTCGAGGGTCTCCATGACTTCGGGCCTGATGCCGCCGCGGGACCACCAGCCGACCCGTGCCACCGGTCGGCCGTCTCGTAGGGCCAGCCACATCCAGTCGGCGCTGCAGTGTCCGTTCTGGAGATCTTCTGCGAGACGGTCGTTGTAGGGGCCAGGCAGAGCATTGAAGAGGTTGATCTCCTCCAGACCGGTAATGGGGCGGAAGATCAGGTCACTTGTCACGTAAGGCTCCATAGGCAGCGCGGTCGAGTGCATGAACCAGGTGCACGACGCCGTCCCTTCCCTCCTCCTGCCTGCTCGGCGACCAGGCCGCTGACCCGACTCGCCACTACTTGGCCGGCGGGATCAACACGCGAGACGGCGCGGGACCCTGCCGTCGAGGTATAGACGATCAACATCTCAGCCGCATGCGATTTAAGGGCTCTGCCAGATGCGATGATCACCAGTCTTCGGGATCTCAAAGTCGGCCGCCGGCCGCATCATCGAGCATGTCGCCCCGTCCCTTGCCCGGCACCCTCGCCAGCGGTTCCGTAAGAACAGCGTGCCGGTCGTGGACGGCACGCCGGCCCCCACCCGTGACCACGCGGTCGCCGAGCAGTCCAAGAACTGCAGGTACTCGACCAACCACCAGGTTGTCATCGACGCCGACACACGACTCGTCATCCCCGTTGGCCAGCCAGTTCCGGGCAACCGCAACGACTGCAAGGCCTGGGAGCTCGCTGGAGCCCGAGCCACCGTGGGCAAGACCACGGTGATCGCCGACGGCGGCTACCGAGGTACCGGCTTGATCATTCCGCACCGCCGCGACCCCTTCCAGGCCGAACTCCCGGCGGGAGGAGCACAATCCCTCCCACCGCAAAGTGGGCTCGGAACCAGGAACCGCCTGAGGCGCCACCGATCAAGGCAGCGCGGAGGTCCCGGACCAGAGGCCCGGGGCGGGTACCACCGCTCGCGTCGGACGGTCGTCAGCCCAGGCCCTGGGTCCGGCGGCGGCGCACGATGAGGAGCGTGCCCGCACCCGTGACCACCGCCGCGACAGCCGCACCCGTCATCGGCAGCGCCGAGGAGCCGGTCTCTGCCAGGTTGCCGCCATCCGTCGTCGTCCCGTCGCCGCCGGTCGGCGACGACCCGCCGGCCGATCCGCCCGAGCCACTGGTCGAACCGCCCGTCGAGCCGGTCGACCCCTCACCCGTGACCTCCAGCGTGATGTCGGCCTTGTCGTTGGCCTTGTCGGGGTCGAACGGCCGCGCCTCGGTGCTCAGCGCCACCGAGCCCTTGGCGTCCGCCACCCGCTTGTCGATCTTGAGCTTGAAGGCGTAGGTCTCTCGGCCGCCCTCGTTGAGAGCCCGCTGACTCGTGCCGCAGTCGTACGCCTCACCCTTGGCCTTGCAGAACCCGGGAGTCTTCACGACCGACGTTCCGGCGGGAGGTCTGATCATGATCCTGACGGACCGTTCCCCCACCTTGGCCATGACCCAGGCGGGCCCGGCGTTGGTGAACTCCACCTTCATCGGCACCGTTTCACCGACGCTCCCCTTCAACGCGGCACCTGTCACCTGGTAGTCGGCCGTGTTGACGGAGGTGACAGGCACATCGACGACTGGCGCGGACCCCTCGCCCCCGGCCTGTCCCTCGACCAGTTTCACCGCCGGTGCGGTTCCCGCCACCGGCGGAGTGCCGTTGTCGTCCACCCCCGGATCGTTGTCCCCGACACGCAGGCGCAGCTCGTCGTTGAGTGCGCGGTCCAGAGCCTTGACACGGAGAGGACTCTCGGGCGTGTAGACGACGCCCGGTTCCACCGCCTGGTCGAACGCGCACACCGCGGTCCACCTCTCGGGCATCTCGTCATAGGACCGGACCTGCTGTGTTCGGCAGTTGGAGGGAACCTCCGCGAAGTCGAGTCCCCGGGTGACGGAGTAGGAGACCCACACCTTCTCGGCGGCTCCGGTGCCCTTGTTCGCCACGGTGACCGGCAGATCGAAGATGCTCCCCGGTTTCACCCCGTCGATCGGCTCGATGCCTCCAATGACCAACTCGGGTGCGGTTTCATCGGCGATGGCGGCGGGAGCCGCGGCCAGGGCGATCAGGCCGGCAGCGCCGAGGGCGGCAACAGCGGCACGGGAGGCGCGACGGTTGTGTGGGGGCCTTGGCATGGAGAGAACCTCTGTTGGAAAGCGGGCAAACGGACGGTGTTTTCCAGGAGAACAACCCTTCGATCGCTAGACTCTTGCCGATCCCGAACAGTTGCACCCCGGTGCCTTCTCCGCCTTGCGATCGCACCCACCGGACGCCGTGAGTCCCGCCAACTGACGCACGTACCATGACCGCGTCCTGGTCCCCCGTGTGCCACCCCACCCCGTGAGCCGGTCGACCCCGCCCTCATCGGCCGGTGCTCGGTACGCTGCTGCGCGAAGGGTATGGACGTCGACGTCGTCGCGGCCGACCTCGGACGCCCGGTTCGACGCGCGGCAGGACTCCGGCGCGAGCACCTGGGATCCTGGAGACCGCCACTCCGGCCTGGCCCAACAACTTCGAGCCTTCGGACTCCCTCCGTACGGGGCACCATCGCTGGCACGACGAGCGGCGACGGACCGCTGCGAACCCGCCCGCCCTGCCGCCCTGAACACAGCAACGCTCAGCGCAAAACTGCCCTCGCCATCGAGATCACCCGTGAAGGCTTCGAATGGGCACTAGAACATGCTTGCCTCGCCCAGTCAGCCTGCAGCTCGGCGGCGACCCCAACGACTCCCGCAACCTATGGGTCGAGCCCGCCGACCCCGGCCACAAGAAGGGCTCCGGCGCCAACAACAAGAAGGACTCGGGGGAGTCCAAGCTGCACGCCGCGGTGTGCGCCTACAAGTTGACGTGGCGGACCTTGCCGGTTGGCACCCCACCCCAAACGCTAAGGGCGTGCACGTGGCCCTCAAAGAACGCTTCCTGCCCGCCGGACGCAAAGATCCGGTGTACGGCCTTGCCCGAATACGACAAGCGGAAGCTGAACAGATAGCAGGCCACCATCTGCCCGTCCGGACGCCCGTCACATCCCATAAGTCGGACTCCGCTCCGACTCCCGGGCGGTGCGACTGCGGCACGAACGCCTCAACGGGACCAGGGCCGAGGCGTTCCCGGCGCTGACCGACACGTGGTCTCGAAACTCAGGCTCGGGTCCACTTCGTGTGGTCGCGTACACAGGGTTCCTGTTGATCTTCGCGTAATGGTGGTTTTAGCGGTCGTAGGCGGTCAGTGCGCGCATGATCGGCCGGCCGCGCATGAAGCTGGCTCCACTCATCAGGCCCCTTAGAATCGACCATCTAGGCTGGCGCGGTGACTGATGAGCAGGAGCGGGCGCAGCCGTCGGGAGTGTGGGCCACGGCGGTGGGGGTGGCCAGAGTGCGGGCGCTGGAGACCGAGCGGGAGAACGCGCTGTTCCACGACCCACTGGCACAGGCCTTCGCCACCGCCGGCGGCCTGTGGCCCTCCTCGCCGCCGCTGCCCGATGACGAGGCCGCGCGACGCCGCCGGCTGGCCGTGTCGTTCTCCATCGTCATCAGGACGAAATTCCTCGACGACCTGTTGCAGCAGGCCTCCGCCTCCGGGGTCCGGCAGGTCGTGCTGCTCGGCGCCGGCATGGACAGCCGGGCCTTCCGGATGGACTGGCCCGAGGGCACCCGGCTGTTCGAGGTCGACACCGCCGCCCCACTGGACTTCAAGGCTTCGGTGCTGCGCCAGGAGCGGGCCGTCGCGCGCTGCGAGCGGATCACCGTCGCGGTGGATCTGCGTGAGGACTGGCCAGGCGCGCTGGCCGCCGCAGGGCACGACCCGGCCGTCCCGACCGCGTGGATCGCCGAAGGACTACTGATCTATCTGCCCGAGGATGCGGTGGAGCTACTGCTGGCTCGGATCAGCACGCAGTCGGCGGCAGGCAGTCGGATGGGGCTGACATTGGGCTCGCGCGGCGTGATCGAGCGCTTCGGCGCGGACGCCGCGCCGGGATCGGCGGCGTCCATGTGGATCTCGGAGATGCCCGACGACCCGGTCGGCTGGCTGGCCGGGCACGGCTGGGAGGCCGACAGCCACACCCTGCGCGAGCGCGCTGCCGCCTACGGCCGCCCGATCAGCACCCCGCCGCAGCGCGAGGAGCGGCCCGGCGGACTGATCTCGGCGGTCCGCCGGTAGAGCGCCTCCCGGTTCCCTGGATGATCGATGCCAAGGGGGCCTGATGAGTGGAGGTAGCTTCATGCGCGGTCAGCCAGTCATGCGCGCACTGACCGCCTACGACCACTGAAGTTCGCCCGAAAGTCGACGTAGAGGAACTCCAGCGAGCGATCACTCGCCTCGAACAGCAAACCGTCGACCTGACCGCGGCTTTGGAGGAGCGCGGAGCCGAACTGGAGGCTGCCAGGGAAGCCAACCGACAGCTGACCAGGGCCTTGAACCAGCGTGAATGAAGTAGAGCAGGGACCCATGTTCCCCGTGGGGCGGCGCGGCCCCGAGTGGAAGAGCAGTGGTGTTGCCGCTTCGGCGCGCGGGTTCCGGTGGTGCTTGTCACGCTTTACAGGCGGCCGAGCTCCCGCTGCAGCTGGTCGATCCGGTCCGCGAGATCCATCCGTCCTGGCAGGGCCGGCGTCAGCTGGCGAGTCCTGCGTCGCGGGCGAGGAGGGCGGCCTGGACGCGGTTGGTGACGTGCAGGGCGGTCAGGATGCGGCTGACGTGGGCTTTGACGGTGCTCTCGCGCATGGCGAGACGGGTGGCGATGTCGGCGTTGGTGTCGCCGCGGGCGAGGAGGGCGAGCACGTCGCGTTCGCGGGGGGTGAGCCGGTCGAGGCTGGCCTGGGCCGCGCGGTGGCCTGGGGCTGGTTGGTTGCGTGGTAGCGGTCGATGAGGCGACGGGCCGCGGTGGGGTGGAGCATCGCCGATCCGGCGGCCACCAGGTGGACGGCACGGAGGATCTCGGCCGGGTCGGTGTCCTTGAGCAGGAACCCGTCGGCTCCGGCCGTATGCCGCCGTCCTCTGCGACGTCGACGGCCTCCTGCGGCACCGGCCCGCCGAAACGAGATCGAACACGCCCACGGGCTGCCCTCCGGCGCACTCGCGGCCGCGGCTTTCGCCCCGGCCCGTGTCCACCCCGCCATGAACAGTGGAGATCCGCTGTGGCGGCCGACCTCGCCGACAACTGCGGCTCGAAGGAGCGGGCCCGCGCCGCCGTAGCCGCCTGCAGCGAACCCCTCCCGCTCGTCGACCTGGAGCATGTGTACCTGCTCACCCGCATCCGCGACGTCGCCTCCGCGACCCTGGCCTCCAACGGAACCACACGACTGGAGCAGGACCTCGCCCGCCAGGGACTGGACAGCATTGCCCACACTGTGGTGAACACCGCCTGCATCGGCGTCGCGAAATCCGGCCCCCGCGTACCGGGTGCGGGGCCCCCAGGCCGAGGGCTGTCCGAGTGTCCTGAAGCCGCAGGCGGTGGCCGACATGGTGTCGGCCACCGCCTGGTGGAAGGGATGCCGGTTCGGCTGCGTGGAGAGTGGCGTGGTGTCAGGTGGTCGGTCTGCCCGCGACCCACTCGCTCCACGACATGTTCCAATCGCTGAGGCCGTTGTCCGGGGCCAACATGGTCTTGTCCGCAGAGTTTTTGACGATCACGACGTCACCGATCATCGAGTGGTCGAAGAACCACGCGGCGGGCTGCCTGCCGTCGCCGCCGCCCCTGACATCCTTCAGGCCTACGCAGCCGTGGCTGGTGTTGACCTTGCCGAAGACCGAGTCGGTACCCCAGTAGTTGCCGTGGATGAACGTGCCCGAGTCGGTCAGGCGCATGGCGTGCGGTACGGCCTTGATGTCGTACGAGGGCTTGCCGTCCTTCTCCGTGAGGCCGACGCTCGCACCGTTCATATGGATCTGCCTGAACTTCTCGGAGATCACCATCTGACCGTTGTACGTCGGGTGCTCGGGGCTGCCTGACGAGATCGGGATCGTCTTGATCGTCTTGCCGTCCCGGACGACGGTCATCCGCTTCGTCTTTGCGTCCACGGTGCTGATCTGACTCCGGCCGATCTTGAACGTGACCGTCTTCTGGATGCCGTGGCGGTTGAGCTTGACGGTGACGGTGGAGCCGGGCTTCCAGTAATTCTTGGGGCGGAAGTCCAAGCGGTGATCGTTGAACCAGTGCCCGACGACCCGCTGGCCGCTGCTGGAGCTGACCTGGATCGCCGACTCCACGGCGGCCTTGTCGCTGATCGCCATGTCGAAGTTGACCGTCACCGGCATGCCCACGCCGACGGTCGAGCCGTCCCCGGGGGAGACATGCCCGACGAAGTCGTTGGCCGGGGAGACTGTGGTGATCGTGGCGTTGCCGGTGGCGGAGCGGCCCTTGGCGTCCTCGGCCTCTGCGGCGATCTGATACTTGGTGGCACGCTCCAGTCGGCCCTTCGGCTTCCAGGAGGTGCCGTCCGCGGACAGAGTGCCCGGGATCTCGGCACCGGTCGCGACGGCGGTCATGGTCACCTTGGTGAGCTTGCCGTTACTGACGGTGACACCGACCGGGGCGTTGAGCCCGACGTCGTAGGCACCTTGCCCGGGCTTGATCTCTATTCGGGCGTCGGAGGTTTCCTGGGCGCCCGCCTGATTTACCTGCTCCTGCGATTTCGGGTGGTTCCCGGGATCGTTGTCGCTGGTGGCAGCGTTGCTTGTACCGCCGAGGGCCGTGAGTGCGAGTACGCCCCCGAGTGCGCCGGCCGTAGCCACCAGCCCGGTGCGTCGTTTATAGAGCGTGATCAAGCGCTTCTCCATGCCACTGGTCTTTGCATCCCTGTGCTGATCGCCGAATGAGTGCAACTAGCCTTGAAACCACTCAAGGCTGTCTTTGTTCATAAATGGGTAAATTGTGGTGAAGGCCACGCATTGTCGAGCAGGTCGCCGAGGTTGCGGACCTGGACCTGGACCTACGAGCTATGGCGGGCCCTCTGTGACGCCGCGCGCGTCCACGGCACCGAGGTGCGCCTCACACCTGTGGCGGTCCCGGCGTACTGGGGCGGCCAGGTCTTCAGGAGGGGGTCGGAGGTGGCCGCTTTCCTGGCGGCGCGGGTCGACCGCGATCGGCCGCTCGTCAGTTGCCGGCGACCTGGAGGTAGTCCGCGCGAGTGCGGCGCTCGTCGATCGCGTCGAAGACATGGATTCAGCCGGGCAACTTCCTTGCGTGTCAGCCGTCCGCTGTCATTCGGGACGGGCAGGTGCCGCTACCCGTCCTGACTCATCGGCGCTCCTCGGCAAGGGCTGTCCCCACCGTCGCCTGCTGCTGTCCCGCTTACGTCGCATGCCGTCCATGCGCGTCCTCTAATTGATCGTTTCGGAATTGAGGTTCGCAGGCGAGCTCCACGTCGACCTCCACATGGGCCCGTGGGCAGGAGCGTACCTGCGGCCGGTTACAGGGTGAATGGTGTCAGCGGCCGGGTACGGCCAGGTCGCCCTCGGTGTACTGGGCGCGACCGAAGCCGAACGACCAGTCCTGAGGACCGTTTTCGACCATGCCGATGAAGACGTCCTCACCGCTGATGCCGAGGGGTTCCAGCTGTTCGGCGATGGTGTGGAAGAGGCGTTGCTTGACTTCGGTGGTGCGTCCGGACTGGGTGAAGATCTGGATCATCACCAGCTTGTCGCTTCGCTCGAAGCCGAGGCCGGCGTCGAGGGCGATGACGTGATCCGCGTCGTGCTCGGTGATGACCTGGAACCTGTCCCGCTCGGGGATGTCCAGCACATCCAGGAGCGACTGGTGCGTCGCGTCGGCGATTGCCCTCACCTCGTCGGGACGCCGTCCGCGGATGAGATCGATCCGTACGAATGGCATGTGTGTCCTTCCTTGCTCGTCCTGTTGCTGATGCGTGTGTCGGTGAGGGCGGATCAGTGGTTCAGTTGCACCCAGGTTCCATGGGGTGCGGCCTGCAGTACGGAGGACAGCCCTGCCTCGTGGAAGGCCAGCTCGATCTCCGGCAGTCCCTCGGTGAAGTGGGCCCAGGCGTCGTAGTGGGCCGGGATGACGGTGTCCGTGCCCAGGACAGCTGCTGCGGCAGCGGCGGCGCGGCTGTCCAGTGAGAGGGGGCGCCCGTCGAACTTCGCCGGGACGCGTGCCGCTCCCACGTGCAGGACGGCCGCGTCGATGTCGGGCACCTGGCGGGAGATCTCCGCGACCGTACGGATCGAGGCGTTGTCGCCACTCACATACACGGTGGGAAGTCCCTGCCCGGACAGCACGAACCCGGTGACTTCGCAGTTGACGTTCCCGTCGGCGTCGCGCTCGCCGTCCTCGGGGCCGTGGACCGCGGGGACCGCCAGCACGGTCAGGTCGCCGCCGCCGTCCGGGCGGGGCAGGGAATGGCTGGTCCACGGTGCGAGGCCGGCGGCCGGCGAGCCCAGCCGTCCGGCGGCCAGGGGCCCGGTGAGGACCAGCGGGGCGGCCTTCGCGAAGGCGCGGCCACGCTCGTCGAGGTTGTCCGGATGCGTGTCGTGGCTGACCAGAACGAGGTCGACCTGCCCCACGGCGTCCTCGTCGGCGACGGGGTCTGCCGTCTTGGTGAGGTACCCGTGCGGGCCGGCGTTGTCGAAGGTCGGATCGCTGACGATGCGCAGGCCGCCGAGGTCGATCACGGCCGTGGGGCCGCCCAGGACGGTGATCGCGGATTCCTGTCGGGGCAGAACTGTGGTCAGGGCTTCGCTCATGTCATCGACGCTAGT
The DNA here is from genome assembly GCF_055639495.1 of Streptomyces sp. NPDC039424. Taxonomy (NCBI): domain Bacteria; kingdom Bacillati; phylum Actinomycetota; class Actinomycetes; order Kitasatosporales; family Streptomycetaceae; genus Streptomyces; species Streptomyces sp. NPDC039424. The sequence continues at coordinate 29,916 of NZ_JBVKAI010000006.1, read as the reverse complement.
GATTTCCCGCTCTCGGCAGAAATGCCGGTGGCGACCCAGCTATGTGTGTCGGGCATAGATTCTGCTCGCCGGAAGGGAGGGTGCGATCAATCCGGGGCGTCGGCCGGTACGGCGGCGTCCAGGAACCGCCGGATCAGCGTCCGCTGGGCGTCGGGGAAGTGGACGAGACTGACCGGGCTCGGTGGTGCATTGGTGAGGGGCACGAAGCGGACGGCGGGGTGCTGCGTACGGCGCATCGCGACTTCGGGGACGATGCCGATGCCGCGGTTGGCGGCCACCGTCTCCAGCCACTCGTCGTAGTTGGCCGTTTCGATGATCCGGTCCGGGCGCTGGTCCGCCGTCCACGACCAGGGGCCGGTCGTACCGCTGACCGTGTTGACGACGAGGGTCCAGTGCTGGACGTCAGTCCAGTCCAGATGGTCGAAGCGGGTCAGGTCGGAGTGCTCGGAGCAGACGGCGGTGCGCGGCTCGTCGAACAGGTGCAAGATGCGCGCTCCTCGTGGCGCGTCGACCTCGCCTCGGACCACCGCGATGTCGAGGGTGCGCTGACGCAGCGCCTGGAGGGGATTGTCGCTCCGGGTCAGGGAGACTGTCGCTCCCGTGCTCTCCTCGAAGCGGCTGACGGTCCGCTGTGTCCAGGGGTCGGGCAGCAGCCAGCTGAATCCGAGTCGCAGAGTGACTCGGTGGCTCACGACGGCGAGGGCCTGGTCGAGGGTCGCGAGGACCCGCTCGACGTGGATGAGGAACTCCGCCCCGGTATCGGTCAGTTCGACGTGCCGCGAGGACCGGTCGAGCAGGCGGACGCTCAGGTTGCCCTCCAGCTGCGCGACTGTGCGACTGAGCGCCGGCTGCGTGATCAGCAACTCTCCTGCGGCCCGGGAGAAGGACCGATGACGCGCAACGGACGCGAAGGCTCGCAGGTGACGCAGTTCGACGTCCATACTCCATGCGCCCTTTCGCTGCATCCATGCCTGCCATGCATAGCGGCAGCCTAACCGGCATTTCACAGGTGTACACGCGCTGCCTAGCGTGCGAGTAGGCCACGGAACGCCACCAGGAAGGTGCACAGGATCGTGCAGTCATCAGCCCCGCCCCGTCCGCGATCGCGGTCCCCCTGGACGATCGTTGCCCAGGTGGCGGCAGCGCTCGCCGCGGGACAGGGGATCGGCAGGTTCGTCTACACCCCGATCCTTCCCCTCACGCACACCCAGGCCGGACTCTCCTAGGCACTCGGGGCCGACCTCGCGACCGCGAACTTCATCGGCTACCTCGCCGGCGCCCTGGTCGGCATCGCCGTACCCGCCGTCGTACGGTCGGCCGCAGTGCTGCGTTGCTCCTTCGGCGTGCTGGTGGCGACGCTGGCGCTCATGCCGGTCACCCACGACAGCAGCGTCTGGTTCCTGCTGCGCCTCGTGGCCGGCGCCGCCAGCGCGTTGATCTTGTACTGGCCCGACCGGGCCTAGTCAGGCGATGGGCCGTGGAGATCGCCCGGATGTACCGGGACAACCCGGAGCGCCTGGACAGTGAGGCGTCCTTCGCCGCGCTGTGCGGGGTCAGCCCTGTCGAGTGTTCCTCGGGCAGTCGGCACTATCGTCGCCTCGACCGTGGCGGCGACAGGCAGGCAAACGCCGCCCTGCACCGGATCGTGCAGGCCCGCCTGCGCGTCGACCCGCGCGCCCGGGACTACTACGAACGCCGCAGCAAGGAGGGCAAGACCTGACGCGAAATCGTCCCATGCCTCAAACGCTACGCTGCCCGGGAGGTCTTCCACCTGGTCAGGCGCACACAGGCATAACCCCCGGTATAGGGGCAGTGTGATCGCTTGTGACACGGCGAGACCCGCCAGACACGGTTCCGGCGGGGACTTCCGTAAGACGCCGAAGCCGCACCGAAGCGCTCCGGCGCGGCTTCGGCGTGAGATCGGTGGCGCTCGCACGAGTGGTTCCCGGGAGCGGTGCAGGAACGCCTGCCCGAGCAGCCGACCCGCCGCAGGAAGGCACTCCCCGGTGCGAGATACTCTCCCGATGAGTTCACGCACTTCCCCGATCAGCCAGCCGATCACGATACGGAGGGCAGTCGCGCGGGATGCCAAACGGCTCACGCGGCTCGTGCGTGGCTCAAGCGCCTACGAGGGTAAGTACGCATCCGCGGTGGCGGGCTACCGGGTCGGTCCTGATTACATCGAAGCCCACCGCGCCTTTGTGGCCGTCGGCGCCGACGAGCATGGAGGCCGGGTCATCGGGTTCTACTCGCTCGTCCTGGCTCCACCGGAGCTCGACCTGCTGTTCGTCGCCGACGAAGCGCAAGGACGTGGTATTGGACGGCTGCTCGTCGCGCACATGCAGTCCGAGGCTCGTGCCGCCGGGCTCGACCGTGTCAAGGTCGTGTCGCATCTTCCCGCCGAGGACTTCTACCACCGCGTCGGTGCAGTGCGGACCGGGACCGCGCTCGCGAACCCGCCCGCCGTGCCGTGGGACCGTCCCGAATTCGAGTTTCGCATTCCTTAGGAATGACGCGGTGTGCCGGTTCGCAGGGCACCGGCTTCTGCCTGGCGGGGATCGCCTGCGCCAGCGGCCTCTCCCGGCGACTCCCTCGCCTCGGTCCACCGCCAGCGCTGTAGGGGGTGAGGCGTTGCCAGTGCAGCCATCAGCGCAGGTGGAAGTAGTCATAGCCCTTGCCCCGTGGAGCTTGGCCGGACGGCGTCGGTGAGGCCTGCGGTGAAGCGGATCGGCGGGAGGCTCCGGACAGGGGCATCAGAGCCTGACTGTGGTGGGTGTTGGCCAGGTCCGACTCGGCGTTCGGGTCGTCGTAGGCGTCGACGATGGCGATGGTCCTGTCGGAGCCGCTGGCAAAGGCGGCGGAGGTCAGGCCGTAGGCCGACTGCAGGTCGCTTGGGCCGTAGCCGGTGGGGAGTCCGCGGCGGAGTTCGGCCGGACGGTCTGGGGTGCGATGCCCTTCTTCGCCGCCTGCTCTTCCTGGAAGGCGGTGGTGCCGCTGGTGCCGCGCAGGGCGTTGCAGGATGCGTAGCCCTTCTTCGGGGTGCCGGCGCACTGCAGCATCTCCAGGCGGAACCGCCGGCCCGCCCGGCGCTACGGCGTGGGAGGCCGCTGCGGGGAGCGGAGTACGAGCAGGGTGATCTCGCTCGGGGCGAAGACGCGGAAGGGCGGGCCCCAGAAGCCGGTGCCGCGGCTGGTGTAGAGGAGAGTGCGGGTGCCGTGGCGGCTGAGGCCGGCGAGGGCGGGCTGGTCGATGCGGACCAGGTGGTGGAAGGGCCAGATCTGGCCGCCATGGGTGTGGCCGGAGAGCTGGAGGTCGACGCCGCCGGCTGCCGCCCGGTCGACGAACTTGGGCTGGTGGGCCAGGAGCAGGACGGGGTGGTCGGGGTCGGCGCCGTGCAGGGCTCCGGCGAGGTGGGCGCCGTGGCCGGCGAGGCCGGAGGATTCGGCGGTGACGTCATCCACGCCGGCGACCACGAGGGTGTCGCCACCGCGTTCGAGCAGCAGATGGCGGTTGCGCAGCGGCTCCCAGCCCAGCTCGTCCATCAGGTCGACCCAGCCCTGGGCCTCGCTGTAGTACTCGTGGTTGCCGGTGACGTAGACCCGGGCCCGGGTGGCCTGCACGGTGCCGAGTGGGGCGGCCTGGGCGCGGCGGCGTTCGGCCGTGCCGTCCGCGATGTCGCCGGTGTGGCAGACCAGGTCGGCCTTCAGCGTGTTGACCGTCTCGCAGACCCGCGCCGACCAGCGGGCGCGGTCGAGCGGGCCGTAATGGGTGTCGGTGATGAGGACGACGCGCGTGCCGTCCAACCCGGCTCCCAGGCGCGGAAGTTGCACGTCGAGGCGGCGTACCCGTGGTACTCGGCGGGCCTCGGCGTACCCCCAGGTGAGCAGCACGGCGGCTGCGCCGAGGACCGCCCAGGTGACGATCCGGGCCCGGTCCTGGCTGTCGCCGACGCCACTCACGGTCAGGGTGAGCCGCAGCAGGACGCCGAGCAGAACGGACCAGGTGAACAGGACCCAGATGGTGCCCAGCAAGGTGTCCCCGATGACCGCCGCCCAGTCCTGCTGGCGTCGGCCGTGGCCGCGCACCATCGCGAGCGGCATGCCGATCAGGCCGAGGGCGAACAGGGCGGTGCCGGTGAGCGTGACAGGGGGCGGCCAGTGCTGGCCGGTGTGCAGCAGCAGCCAGCAGGGCACGGTCCACAGCAGGACGGGGGCGATCAGGGGGAGGTAGCGCATCAGGCGGTGCAGTCGGCTCTGCTGAGTAGCGTGCGCCGCACTGTCGGCGGATCGGGTTTCGCTGGTGTCGGTCACGCTTCCCCTCCTTGAGCGATCAGGCTGCCGTCACGCGCACTGTATCCGGCCGTCCCGGGCCGGTCGGACGGACGGGGTGCTCATGGTGGGCAGCCCCATGTGGCGAGGTGGCCTTTCGAGTTCGCCCCGGGCTCACGCGGTTGGACTCTGCTCCTGACTCCGGATCGGCTCCGGCCGGCGGCCCTACATGTTCGAAGTAGAGGCGACCCAGGGCGACGGCAGGCGCTTCGAGCTGGGAGAGAGCAAGGTACGCGCGGCGCAGCAACACGCGGGCAACGACTGCTGGCGCCTCCTCATGGTCACCCACGCCCTTGCCCCGGGCCGAACGGACATCCACATGCTCCCCAACCCCTACGGAAAACGCGGACGTGGACGCTATCGGGAGGCGGCTGTTGTCGTGGGCGTGCGGTCAGGCGGCGAAGGAGGCGAGCAGTCCGTTGTACTGATTGGCGGCGGTGGTCAGGTCTTCGTCGGAGAGGCCGAAGGCGGTGCCGTATTCGCTGACCTGCTGAATCGTGGCTAGGGCGGAGTGTGAGTCCCGCGACGGAGTGGGCACTTCCCCCAGAATCGCGGCATGTCGGTCTGCAGAGCGGCTCGGTAGCTGTCGCCTGATCGAGCCTTCTGTCGCTTGGAGTCCTGGCGGGCGTGGATGAGTTGCTGGGGCCATGGTCGACCGTTGCACGCTGTTCGCTACCATCCCTGGGCATGACAATGCGGGGGTGGCGACTGGGTGTCGTGGCGGTGCTGGCGGCGGTCTGTGTCTCCGGTCCAGGACAGCCGGAGGTCATCCGTACGGCGTCGGACCTCGGCCCCCTCCCGGCCGACCGCTACGACTACACGCCGCAGGACTACCAGCGATCGCAGCGGGCATCGGCGTTGCTGGTCCGGCAGTGCATGGCGGAGCACGGCCACCCGGACTTCCCGCTCGACCCCCGCTACCCCAGCGATCCCATTGTCGCCACCGCGGTCGGCACCGACTACGGTGCTCTGGATCTCGACGCCGCCCGTCGCTGGGGCTACGGCTGGGACCCGGCAAAGTCCCGGGCTCTGCGGCCGAAGGGCCGCCGCATGACCAACGCCGAGTATGCGGACTTCCCCGCCTGCAACGCGGAGTCGAACCGGCGGCTGATGCGCGGCATCGACGTCAAGCGGGACTGGCTTTACGCAAGTACACGGGCTATCGAGGTCGACAAGGCCGTCAAGCGCGACCCGCGCCTCCGTGCGGCGTGGGATGTGTGGTCCCGCTGTGTGGCAGAACAAGGATTCACGCGCTATCCCGACCCCGTGGCGGCGTACACGGACACCGCCTGGCAGCGGGGCAGTGACGGTAACACCCGGCATACACCGCGGGAGCGGGCCACCGCCGCCGCGGACGTCATCTGCAAGCGCCGCCACCACACGGCCGAGCTCTGGCACGCTGTCCGGGCGCGGAAACAGGCCGTGGACATCTCCAGGCACCGTGACCGCTACGCCGCCGGGCTGCAGGCGCTGGGGACGTACCGGGCCAGCATCGCCGAGGTGCTGCGGAAGCTCGGCTAGCGGGGCACCGACGCATCACTGCGAGTCCCGCGAGAGTCGAAGCCGCCCAGCCGACTGACCTTGCGCCCCACGTATTCCGTCACCCCGAGTACCGCATTGCGTCGGTTCCCCACCGTTGGGTCGGCGTGGGTAGAGCCGCGCCTACCTTCCGGTCCGTCGTACGGGGCTGCTCATTCGCCAGTTTGAAGAGCAGTTTGTAGCAGCAGAGGGCCGCTCCTAACGTGCACGAGCTCGGTAGGCGATGAGCATCTGCTGGAGCCGAGCGAGCTTGGCGTGCGGACGAAGAAGGTCGTGGAGGTCCTCGCCAAGCGGATCACCGCGCTCGATCCCTCCCTCAGCGGCGAGGCGGCCCTCGCGATCGCCGACGAGACGATCAAAGCGACTGGGCTGAAGGCCGAGGTGCCCAAGAGGAAGGCCGACGCGGCCAAGGAGTCCGAGCCCGCTCCGGCGCCGGAAGCGAAGTACCTGGTCTTCCTCAGCGCCCGGCAACTCGACCGCCTGGCCCACCTGGCGGTCGTCGGCGCCGGCGGCATCACGGCGTTTGAAGGAGAAGAAGAACAAGGAGCGGGTCGAGGAGATCGCGGACAGCCGCCATTCCGTCGACATCGCCCTGTTCGGCCGGATGGTCGCCGACGCCGACGACTTCGGTGTCGATGCGGCCGTGCGGGTCCGGGATGATCGGCATCGTCGACTTCATCGCCTGCCTGTGGGCCGCAGCGGAAGCCGGCATCGGCTACGTCGCAGCGACCTCTCTTCACTGGCGGATGCTGTGGTCAGTGGCCGCCGCTCGGGGGCTCGCAGTCGGTGCCGTCGGGGTAGCCGCCGAAGGCATCCGCCTTGGTGGAGTCACTGCTCATCGTGCCCTCCACACACCAGGGAGAGACGCCGATGTCGATGAGGAAGCCGACCCCGGCGGATCCGTCCTGGTACGCCTGCACCTTCCCGGCGGAGTAACCGAGGCTGGTGAGCGCGTTGCGGACGTTGTCGGGGGCGAAGTCGCCGCGCCGGCGCAGCGGTTCGAGTGCACTCTTGACGCGTCCGACGGCGGTGAGTCCGTCGCAGCGGCTCTGGCCGTGGAGCGGGATGGGAACTGTGAAGCCGTGGTTTTCGGCGTAGTGGTCGGTCGGCGGCACGGTTGAGCTGGGGGTGGTGGCGGCCGTGGGCGCCGTCGGCTTGGGGCTCTCGCCGGGGCAGGGGAAGTCCGCTGGCGTACTCGGCGTCGATATGCCGGTCGGCGTTGGATACGACCGCCGGTACGCGTCGGCGGTATCCCCGGCCCGCTGCGTTCCGCACCCCGCCGCCAGCAGGACCATCACCGCCAACGGCAGCATCCCGAGCTGGGCTCCCGTCTTCCTTGGCGTCGTCATCCTCCGATCCTTTCCCGCAGCTCGGTGGACGTCATGAGTACTTGTACTCATGACGCCACAACACCCGGTCGGCCTTCAGTGGCAAACCCCCAAGCTGGTCAGCAGCAGCCCGACCACGGCCGGGTTCAGCCCGACGGTGCGCACCAGGAACACGACCTGGACCGCCTGGTAGCCCATCAGCGCCATGTTGATCACGGCGCCCCAGGTGACCACCGGCCGCAGGTAGACGAAGACCGGGAGACCGCCGCGCTCAGGCCGTTTCGGTAGCGGTTGCGGGCCCAGCCGGACGAGTAGCGGAGTACCCCGGTGCTCGTGGTGTGCGGGCGCCGTCGGGGCCGTAGCCGAAGCGGATCAGCAGCTGTGGATGGCACCGTTTGTGCCCGGGGAGGGCCATCGCTGCCCGCAGGTCGGGCCATTCCATGGCCTGGTGCAGGAACGAGGTGCGCAGCCCTCGGGCGGTCGCCGTGAGCAGCACGTACTGCAGGGCCTGGCCGGCTCGCAGCCAGTCCTCCCGCCGGTCGTGGCCGGTCCACAGCATGGCCATTTGAACGTGGCGTTCGAACCACAGGGCGGGGAGCCGGAGAGCGGGCAGCGCCCCGGTGAAGTCCCGCATCGGCATCCGATCTGCCGCGTCGGGCGGGCCGAGGGCGGTGACGGGTATGCCGTAGGAGGCGTGAGAGCTCGGGGCGGTGATCCAGTTACGTGTTTCAGCGATGCGGTCCGGGTGAGTCTGGTTGCGTGCCTCGGCTGTGGCGGTCAGGCGCAGCAGCCGCCGGGTTCCGGCGATGTCGGGCACATACAGGCGTGCGCCTGCGGCGTGCGCGGCCGTCGCCATCTCCGCCACGATCGGCTCGGGCACCGGTCGGCACGGCCGGGTACTCGACTGAAAGGCAGGGGAGTGCGAGCCGGTGCCCGGCCGCACGATGCCGAAACTGGTGACGGTGGAGCGCGACTACGCCGCCGTCGCCGACAAGATGGGTGCCCTCGGCCCCCTGCTGGACACTCTGGGCGCGACCACCAAGGGCGTCACCTTCAGGGTTGAGCGTGAGCTGGAGTACCTGCGGCACAAGAACGGCACCGTGCGCGGCGGAGCGGCCGACGGGCGGCCCTCGATCGCCCGGGACGTGCACGCCTGTGAGGCGATCCTCGCGCTGTCCGGCACCACCAACGGCCATCTCGCCACGCAGGGCTTCCACAACCTCGAAGCCCGCACCGGCACGCAGCTCGCGGACCTGGCTGCCGAGCACGAGGGCAAGCAGATCACCTTCGCCGACACCCAGGCCGCCCCGGTGCCGGTCATCACCTCCCCGGAGTGGTCCGGGTCGGAGACCGGAGGGCGCCACTACTCCCCGTTCAGCGTCAACGTCGAGCGCCTCAAGCCCTGGCACACGCTCACCGGCCGCCAGCACTTCTACCTCGACCACGACTGGATGACCGCGCTCGGCGAACAGCTGCCCGTATACCGGCCTCCGTTGAACATGCATGCGCTCTTCGATGAGCCCCGTATCGGAGAGACGGGCAAACTCGGCGTGACCGTGCGCTACCTGACGCATACTTCCAGCCCGACCCGCACCTGATGACCGGCGCCCCTGTGCTGTTCCAGCTCCACGCGATCAGCGCCCTGCTGCTGTTCGCGTTCTGGCCGTTCACCCGGCTTGTCCACATGCTGACCGCACCGCTGGTATATCTGACGCGGCCGTACATCGTCTATCACAGCCGCGACGTCCAACTCGGCGCCCGGGCCCCGCATCGTGGCTGGGAACGTACGGGTTCATGAGCGGCGTGCAGAGAGCCAGCGAGGGTGCTCTTTCGTGGACGGCGCGCCGACAAGGAGCTCAGGCTTCCACACGTGGCGGAAGGGGCACAGTCCATTCGGCGACACTGCCGGTGGGCTCGTTCGGGGTGAGGGTGAAGCTGCCGCCGAGGCCGGCGGCGCGCTGGCGGAGGTTGTCCAGGCCGCTGCGGCGGGTGACCGCCGGATCGATGCCGACTCCGTTGTCGGCCACACGCAATCGCAGCCGGGTGCCGTCCGTCTCGGCGGTGATCTCGACGCTGGTGGCGTGTGCGTGCCGGGCGGCGTTCGACAGTGTCTCGCGCAGCACCGCGAGCAGGTGTTCGGCATGGTCGGCGGGGACATCGGTGTCGAGCAGGCCGGTCATGCGCAGGGCGGGAGCGAAGCCGAGCGTCTCGGCGGCCTGGTCGGTCTCGGCCAGGAGCTTCGCGCGCAGCCCGCCGCGCCCGTCGGAGCGGTCGCGCTCGCGCAGTGCGTAAATGGTGCCCCGCACGGTCTTGATGGTGTCGTCGAGGTCGTCGACGACCCGCTGGACGCGCTCGGCCACCTGGGGCCGGTCGGAGATGCGGCCGAGGACCGAGTTCAGGGTCAGCCCGGAGGCGAACAGCCGTTGGATGGCCAGGTCGTGCAGGTCGCGGGCGATGCGGTCGCGGTCGGAGAGGACCATGAGTTGCTCTGCCTCGCGCCGGTGCTCGGCGATCTCCAGGGCCAGTGCGGCCTGGTCGGCGAATCCGTCGATCAGGGCCATGGTGGCGTCGGAGAACTCCGTGCCGCCGGGAAGGTTGGCGACTTGCAGGATTCCGCGCACGTGGGCGGCACCGCCCAGGGGGAGCAGGAATCCGGGCCCCAGGTCGAGGTGAGCCGCGGAGCCGCCCCCGGCCTGCGGCTCGTCGGACAGCGCGCTGCTGATGATCCGCTCGCCTGATTGGTAGACCTTCGCGGCCAGGGTGGTGGCCGGCAGGACCAGTCCGTGCACCTGCTCGGCGCCTGCGCCGTCGGCGGCCTCGATCACCAGCTCGCCGCCGTCGAAGGGCACCGCCAGCGTCACCAGATCGGCGCCGGACAGCATCCTTACCGTGGCGGCGACCCGGTGCAGGACCTGGTCGGGGTCGGTGCCCGACAGCAGGCTGCGGGTCAGTTCGCTGCTCGCCGCCAGCCACTGCTCCCGGCGTCGGCTGTCCTCGTAGAGGCGGGCGTTGTCGATCGCGACACCGGCCGCGGCCGCGAGCGTGCGCAGCACGGCCTCGTCCTCGTCGTCGAACTCGGCCCCGCCCCGCTTGTCGGTCAGGTAAAGGTTTCCGAAGATCTGGTCGCGCACCCGCACCGGCGCCCCCAGGAAGGTGGTCATCGGCGGATGTCCCGCGGGGAAGCCCACCGAGTCGGGATGGCGGCCCAGGTCGGAAAGCCGCAGCGGCTCCGGTTCGCGGATCAGCAGCCCGAGGATGCCCTGACCCTCGGGATAGTGGCCGATCGTCTGGATGGTGGCCTCGTCCATACCGACCGTGATGAACTGCCGGATCTTCCCTTCCTCGCCGACCACTCCCAAGGCACCGTACTGGGCGTCCACCAGGGTGACGGCAGACTCGGTGATGCGCCGCAGCACCACATCGAGATCCAGGTCGGAGCCGATCGCGAGGACCGCGTCCAGGAGCGTGTGGACCCGGTCCCGGGTCGCGCGGACCTGCGTGATCTGCGCCTGCAGGCCGTCCAGTAGTTCATCCAGCCGCAACTGAGGTGCCACCGGACCGCTCCTGCGCTCCTCTGCCGGACTCTCGCTCATCCCCGCTCCCTTCGGAAAGACGCCGATGGCACCCCCTCATCATGCCCGAACGACCCTGCCAACATTCGAACGCATGTTTTAGTGAACGGCGGCCGTCGCGGCAGCAAGATCCCATGACTCCCCACGATCTGCGTGTGCTCCTGGTCGAGGAGTCCAAGCCCCGCCGCGGCCCCGAGCTCGAGCACATGATCGCGGCTCTGGAGCACCTGCCTGACGACGTCGCCAACAAGCCGTACGCCCTCCTGCGGCAGGCCCTGGACCGAACCGAGCGGGTCACGGTCGCCAGGTACGCGCTGCGCGGCCGCGAGCGGCTCGGACTGCTCCGCCCGCTCGGCGACGCCCTGCTGATCCAGGGACTGCACTGTTGAACATCGGGATGATGCCGTTGAGGTTGAGACCCAGGAGGGACCCACCGTCGTAGCATCCGCCGTCGCCACCGCAGCCGCCGCCACTCCGCGCACAGCCGGTTCCGCACGCCGCCGAAGTAGCCGGTCAGCCGTCGTTTCTGCTTCGGTGAGCCGGTTTGCCAAAACTGCCTCGCCGCCCCGCCGCGGGTGGTGCGCCACTGATCGGCGCCCTCAGCAGCGCCGACACGGGGACCACCTCTGTGCAGGGCCGCGCTTGCTCTGATCGGCCGAAGCTGCATGGCCGCGCACAGAAACGGCTCAAAAGATGTTGCCAGCAGCCGATCAACCACAGCCCAGCACGGCCCAGCGGCCACATCCGCCCCAATTCCTTTGCGGGACGCGACGCAGCAGACAGGAGATGCCCATGCGCACCCCTCCAGACGAGTACACCCACGGCCCGGAAAGACATGAGCGCAAGAGTTCGAAGCGGGCCCGGCGTGGGCGACGCGCATGGGTCGTCGGTGGCTTGGCCGCACTGTGCACCGGACTGCTGCCCGGCGTCACCCCGCAGGCCACAGCACAGGAACAGCCCGGCAACCGCGCTTACGTGACCAACCAGTTCGACGACACCGTGTCAGTGATTAACACCCAAACCAACGCGGTGATCGCCACCCTCGCAGTCGGCGATGGACCGTTCGGGGTAGCGGTGGACCCGTCCCGGGCCCGCGCATATGTGGCCAACTTCAGCTCGGACAACGTGTCGGTGATCAACACCACCGACAACACCGTGATCGCCACCATTCCCGTCGGCGACGGCCCGCGCGGGGTGGCGGTGGACCCGTCCCGGGCCCGCGCATACGTGGCCAACGTCAACTCGGACAACCTGACGGTGATCAACACCAACACCAACTCCGTGACTGACACCATTCCCGTCGGCGACGCCCCGTTCGACGTGGCGGTGGACGCAATCCGGGCCCGCGCTGACGTGGCCAACTTCAACTCGGACAACGTGACGGTGATCAATACGAACACCAATGCCGTGAGTGCCACCGTTCCCGTCGGCGACGCCCCGGCCGGAGTGGCGGAAGATCCGACCCGCGCCCGCGCCTACGTAACCAATGCCGGGCTGGACACGGTGTCGGTGATCAACACCACCGCTAACACCGTCATCGCCAGCATCCACGTCGACGACGGCCCGATCGGGGTGGCGGTGGCCCCGTCCCCCGCCCTCGCCCTCGCCCGCGCCTACGTGGCCAACCAGTTCGCCAACACGGTGTCGGTGATCAACACCAACACCAACACGGTGACCGCCACCATTCCCGTCGGCAACGGCCCGGTGGGCGTGGCAGTGGCCCCGTCCCGGGCCCGCGCATACGTGGCCAACCAGCTCAACGACACGGTGTCGGTGATCAACACCAACACCAACACCGTCATCGCCACCGTCACCGTCGGCGACGTCCCGAGTGGGATCGCCGTCGTCTAGTGCACCGCGACCACGTCATCACCCTTCACCGTCGGCGATTGAGCCACACGACTCCTCGCCGTCTGGCTCGGTCGTCATCAGCAACGGCGCTCTTCTTGGACGGCCCGGATGGAACCCGGCGGGCCGGAACGGACCCTGCGGGACAGCGCGGTCAGAGGCGGTCACGCTCGCCGTGAACGACCAGGTCCTGGCGGCCGCTCATTCCCCGGCGCCGGCCCTGATCGCCGGGCTCCTGGCGGCGGCCCTGGTCGTCGTGGTCACGGTGGCGGACCGGACCGAGCGTGCGCGGCATTGAGGTGGAAACACAGCTGCGCGGACGAAGGCAGTTCGTCCGCGCAGTTGACAGCTCGTCGTCAGCTCGTGGCGCGTACCGCGTCGCGGATCAGGTCGGCGACGTCCTTCGGCCGTGAGACGGCGACCGCGTGCGACGCGCCCTCGATCTCGACGACGGTCGCCGCCGCGCGTTCAGCGCCGAACCGCTCGACCTCGGGGTTGATCGCCTCCGCACAGGCCACCAGGGCCCAGGACGGCTTGGTCTTCCACACGGCCACGGAGGCCCTCTTCTGTGTGTCTGAATTGTCGGGAGGATCACTCTGCGAGGCGGCGCTTCCACCAGGGATCTGTGGGCGGCGAGAAGGGATCTGGCAGGGTCCGTGTCAAGAAGCGGTCGTCCAGGGGAGCAACCGCTCCGAGAAGTTCACGGCGTGCCTTGCGAGTCACCGAGATCAAGAACCGCGGCGTGACGCCTGCCTGAGGCGGTGGAGACGGTCTGGCCCAAGACGATCGTGCAAACCTGCGTGGTCCACCTGCTGCGGAACTGCTTCCGCTATGCCGCCCGCCAAGACTGGGACAAGATTGCCCGGCTTCTCAAGCCTGTCTATACGGCACCGACCGAGGAGGCCGCCCTGGACCGGTTCGCGGAGTGCGCCGACGCCCTCCCGCTGCTGCATCGGCACCGAGTACGACGAGCGCGGCCGGCGACAACCCCGAGCGCCTCATCAACGAAGCGTCCTTCGCCGTCCTATGCGGCACCAGTCATAGGGGCATCAACATCGGGCTGCGGTCGCCCAGGTTCTGTGCCTCTCGCGGCAGCGGCTGCAGGCCGAGCGGTGGACCGCGTTCCGCTCGTACTTTGTCCATGTTCCCGTGGGTTCCCGCCGCCTCCCGACTGCGTCGGCGACCTCGATGGCTGCCTGATCTGGGGCTTCCGGCCTCTTGGACACGATCGGGTGATGGCTGCTCGTTTCTCAGAATTCCTGAAGTCTCCTCAGCTGTCATAGCGGAGTCGCTGGATAGCTGAAGAGGAGGAACGGGATGTCACTGGCCGTCGTGCGCGATCTGCGGCCGGAGCTCCGGCTGGAGACGTCCGAGGAGGTCGCGGCCTTCGAGCGGGATCTGGTGGCTGAGTTCGTCCTCGCCCGGGGGCCTCTGCCGGAGTCCTCGACGACATCATCCGCGGTGACGTTGGCCCCGCCCTTGGCCTGCGGGAATGGTTCGGTCGGCCTCTGTGGGAGATGGAGGCCCACGACCTCGACCGGTACTTCGGGCGGCACCGTCGCGACTCAGCCTCGGGCACCAAGGTCCGCCAGGCCGCGGACTTCGCCGTGTTCTTCGAGTTCCTCGAACTACGGCACAAGGCTGCCATCCTGGACGACTACACCGCCGAGGCGATCAGCCGGTACCTCGCTTACCGTCAGCGCCGATGGCCGAACAGACCAACCCACATTTGCTGATCACCAGGAACACTGCCACCACGACGACGTCGGTGGGCACGTTCTGGATGGACAGACTGGTCAAGGAATTGCCCGTGGGCATCGACCGGCTGAGGCAGGACCGCATCCTCGAAGAAGCCCTCACCAATGGCGCGGACCCCCTCCATCTCGCGCGCGTCTTCTCCCTCGGTGCCAAGGCCAGCCTGCGCTACACCAGCGCAGTGACCGAATCGGAAGCAGAGCAAGCACCGAGCAGGCACCGAGCACCCGCTGACCTTGAGCTTTTACTCCACAGGGAGCCGCCGCCGGCCCTCCGGGGTGAAGGTAAAGGTCTGGCGGAAGGGCCCAGTTCCGAAGCGCACTGCAAGCAGGAGGGGCTCTTCGTGCTCAGGTGGCCATGATTGCTCGGCTCCCGGAGCGCTGCCGTTCCAGAGATGGAAGGACACCATCGGTTCCTCCGGGTTCTCAGTCAAGTAGCCCAGGGTCTTGCCGTAGTAGGGGTTGTTGCTGCCGAACAGCATGGACGGGGTACCGAACGCGTCGACGATGTCCGTCCACACGCGGTCCTCTCCTGCCCATTGGCGGACCACCCCCTGCAGGGCTGCGTATTCGTCTCGGTCCAGTACGCGGTCAGGCTTGAGCCAGCCGTGGCGGTGCGCGAACTCGGCATACACCGAGGCAACGCCGTACTCGTAGTAGCGCTCCGGGATCAGATCGCGGAACACGCCAGCGACGCCGGTGCTGGACCAGGCCCCGTGGTCTTCCCAGATGCGCTGTTGGTCAGCCAATGCCTCGGGCTGGCACTCCACGAACAGCAAGTGATCCATCAGCATGCGCAAGGCCAGCTCCGACTCCCTCCCGAACAATCCGGGACGACGCAGGGCGTGATTCAACTGATCGACGAGATACGCGCGTATCTCGTTGGAAGCTGCAAGCGATCTGGAAGTAGGCACCCCACAGTCTCCCGCAGATGCCGCCGGATGGCGGTCATGAGTAGGCGCCCAGCCATCCTCCACTTGAGCCGGATACAGGTCCGTCGCCCACTACCGGGGCTCCGCTGTGGTAACCGGCCCCTTTCACTCGGCAGAGTCACCTTCGAGCCCCTGAGTTTTGCGCTACGGAGCCTTCAGATTTCCTGAACCCACGGAAGATCGGCCTGGCAGCTCTCTACTGCCAGCCCGGAATCCGTGGCGCCCACGAGAAGGGCAGGGGAGAGGGCCGAATCGGCTGGTTCCGCCGAAACCACCTCGCCCGTGGAGGTCGACACTCTCGCCGAGCTCCGGCGGGCGCACCCCCGTATCTGAGGGCTCTGCCGCACACGGCAGCGCAGTTCCACGGATACTGAACCGCTGCCTCCGGCGTCATGATGGCCACCCGTTCGTCATCAGGTGAGGACCGCATCAGGAGGGGGCGAGTGTCTTGGCCGTCGCGGGCAGGACCGTCGGAGCCGTGGTCGGGGCAGCGCTGGCCCTGGCCACTCTGTCGGCGTGTTCCGGCAGGTCGGAAGTTGAGTGCACCGGCGGCGCGTACGAAGCGGAGTGCCATCCGGTGCACTGGCCGCCGACGGAGGGTACCGGCTCCGCCACGGTGACTTCGCAGGCTGTGCCGACACCGTCCGGTCCCTGCCCGACGGACTGGAGCGACTTCTGGAAGGCGGTGCACGCCAGGACCCGGGACCCGGCCTGCCCACTCCCCAGCCCGCTGACATCCGAGGCACCGACCGCTTTGCCGACCCCGGGGTGAGGCTGGCGTCGGACGGTTCGGAGCGCAGACGGAGGCCACGGCCGCCTGTCAGCCCCGCGCCGCGGCCGCGCCGCGCCGGGGCGGTTTCTCGTTGTCGGAGGCGTGGTGGGCGCAGTTGCCGCGGGCCGGTCGGTTTCGGAGCCGGGTTCGCTGCCGGGCCCCAGAGGGCGATCCACCGGACGCGGGCCCCGCCGCCCGCCGCGCCCGCCACGGGGCCGTCGTCGCGCGAATCGGTGTCGGCCCAAGCGGCAAAGGCGCCTGCGGGTAGGCGGTTTCGGCGTCGGTGGGCTGTCCGCGCTCTTTGACCTTGGCGTAGAATTCGTTCTTCAGACCGAGGTGGCGCTGCGTGAGGGCGTGCGGGGCACCAGGTTCTTCCTGCAGCTCCAACGCGCCCTGCAGCACCTGGCGCAGGCTTCTGACCGCGCGTTCCAGGCGGGCGGCCGTGGTCCTCACCGTCGCGCTCGATGCCTGTGCCTGGAGCCGTCCGGTCAGGTCGCGTGCCTGCGTCTCGACGTCGGACAACAGGGTGGATAGATGCGCCAGCAGATCGGTCGCGGACCCGGTGCGCAACAAAACCTCCCTGGCGCTGCTCGCCGTTGCCGGGCATCCACCTCAGCCAGAGGATGAACAGCCCCATCTCGCGAGCCGCCGTCCGCCAGTCCCGCCCCGTGCTCACACACCGGCGCAAGAACAGGACAAGACCCTCGGCGTACGCCTTCGTCGTCAGCTCCGCCCGCCCTCGCGCCAGTCGAATCTCCCGCAGGAAAAGGTCAGCGTCTCCGACGACCTCAAAATGTCATCCACCACGGTCCAGTACCGGAGCCCCGAAGGCATCCGTACGGGAAATGCACGCACTTGCACCCCTAGTACTGCAACGGTGCTTGCTGTGACTGATGGCCAGGTTGGTCGTTGGTGTGGTTATGGGTGGGGACCTTGCCTCCGTTGGGTGACCGCGGACGCCGCCTACGGCTCCGGGAGCCCACGGCCTTCGCATTTACGACTGGGCTCGCGTCGAGGTGCGGCCCTGGCACCGGCCCGACCGCCGTCACTGGGTCATCGCCCGCCGCAGCGTCCACCGGCCCGACGACATCTCGTACTACATCGCCTACTGCCCCACCGAGACCACACTCGATGACCTGATCCGCATCGCGGGCAGCCGGTGGGCCATCGAGGAGTGCTTCCAGACCGCGAAGCAGGAATGCGGCCTGGACGACTACCAGGTCCGCCGCTACCCCGGCTGGCACCGCCACATGACCCTGGCCATGGCCGCCCACGCCTGCCTGACCGTCCTGCGCGCCCGCGAACTGGACACCGATAAAGCAGAAACGGATCCTCCCAGCTCATCCACCTCAGCCTCGCCGAAATCAGACGACTGTTCACGCGTGTGACCAACCGCAGACCCACACCCGTCGAGCACATCCTGCACTGGTCAACCTGGCGCCGCCGACGACAACACCAAGCCCGCACCAGCCACTACAAGCGACACGGACACAACCCCTGACCTGGCCATCAGTCACCGCAAGCACCGTTGCAGTACTAGGGCGCGTATCGAGTCGTGATCATCGGGTGGTCCTGGTGAGGTCTTTGATCCAGATCATCGAGGCGTGCAGGTGGAGACTGGCGAGGTAGCTGTCGGGAGTCTTGTCGTATCGGGTGTCTCACCGTCCCAGTTCCGGCCTCCTGGTACGTCACGCTCTGGGGCGGGTGAGGCACGTGGAGCCGACGTGAGCCGACCGGTGCACTGATGTCCGGGCGGGGACTCATGGGACATGGCCCGGCACCCGGCTCAGGTTCCGGGGAGGATACGGCGCGTTTCGTAGGCCCACATCGCGATCTCGACCCGGTTGCGGGCGCCGAGTTTGGCCATCAGGCTGGCCAGATGCGTCTTCACCGTGCTGAGGCTGATGTGCAGTGCATCGGCGATCTCGGTGTTGGTCAGCCCGCGAGCGACGGCGAGGAGCACCTGCTCCTCGCGGGCGGTGACGGGGGAGACCGGCTGGGCCACGGGCCGGCCGGCGGGCAGGTCCGCGAATGCCTGGAGCAGACGGACGGTGACGCTGGGGGCAATGAGCGCCTCACCGTCGGACGCCGACCGTACGGCCTGCGCCAGAAGGTCTGGTCCCGTGTCTTTGAGGAGGAATCCGCGGGCGCCGGCACGCAGTGAGCCGTAGACGTACTCGTCGAGGTCGAACGTGGTGATGACGACCACGGCCAGCGGGTCGGCGACGCCCGGGCCGGCGACCAGCCGGGTGGCCTCGAGCCCGTCGAGTACGGGCATGCGGATGTCGAACAGGCAGACGTCGGGGCGTAGCTCGCGGGCCAAACGTACCGCTTCCCGCCCGTCGACGGCCTCGCCGACCACCTCGATGCCGGGCTGGGCGTTCAGCATGATCCGCAACCCGGTGCGGATGATCGTCTGGTCGTCAGCGACGAGGACGCGAATGGACACCGCTCTCGCTCCTCGCTCTCGGCAGTTCGGCTTCGACATGCCAGCCCCGGTCGGTACCCGGGCCGGCTCGTAGTGTGCCGCCGAGCAGGGTCGCGCGCTCGCGCAGTCCGGTAAGTCCGTATCCGTCGCGACCCCGGCCGGTGCGCCGCCCGTTGTCTCGCACGCTCACCCGTACCGTGTGCGGTTCCGCGGCGACCCGAACGACGAGCTCGGTCGCGTCGACCGCATGGCGCAGCGCGTTGGTCACCGACTCCTGCACGATGCGGTAGACGGCCGCGTCCACGGCCGGGGGCAGCGCGTCCAGTTCGCCGTCGAGCCCCAGGTCGACCCTGAGGCGGCCACCCGGGGTGCGAACCAGGCGCTCCAGATCCGCGACTCCGGCAGGGGGCGCCAGCTCGGCGCCGACCCCGCGGTCGCGCAGCGCGGCGACCATGGCGCGCATTTCCTCCAGCGTGCGTGCCCCTTCCTCCTCGACCCCCTCCAGCGCCTCGACGGCGGCGGACGGGTCGGTGCCCGCGAGCACCCGGCCCGCCTGGGCGATGATCACCATGGCCGACACGTGGTGGGCCACCGTGTCGTGCAGTTCCCGGGCGAGCTGCTCGCGTTCGCGGGAGCGCACCTGCTCCAACTGCCGCTCGCGAGCGGTCACCCGGAACCGCACGGCAGCCCCGACCACGCCGGGCAGCAGCAGGAAGACGAAGCCCACGACATTTTCGACGACCGGGGTCTCGTCCGTGACGGAACACAGCGCGCTGGCCGCGAGGATCACCGCGCCGCCCAGCACGATCTCGCGTCCCGATCCCCACCGGGGCAGCGCGTACACCAGCACGAGCACGACCGCGCCGGTGTACAGGCCGACGGGCTCGCGCGGTGCGGCGACGAGCGAGGCCACCTGAAGCAGGATCACCGAGCCGAACGCCAGCGTCACCAT
Organism: Streptomyces sp. NPDC039424; assembly: GCF_055639495.1. NCBI lineage: Bacteria > Bacillati > Actinomycetota > Actinomycetes > Kitasatosporales > Streptomycetaceae > Streptomyces > Streptomyces sp. NPDC039424. The sequence goes on along the minus strand of NZ_JBVKAI010000006.1, from coordinate 10,463 downwards.
CGCCAGCGGGCGGGTCCGGCGCCACAGGGGCAGCAGGCACAGCCATACGGTGAACACCACCGCCACCGGCCGCCACACGACGTTCTCGCGCAGGGTGGCCTCCAGCGCCACACCGGCAAGGCCCGCGGCGAGCAGCGCCCAGTCCCGCCGCACCCGGGCGGGCGCGTCGGGCGGCCGGGGTTCGGTCCACAGGGTTCGCAGGTCGTCTCGCAGCACGGTTCTCAGCCTAGGGACTGCGGCGTGCCGCGCATCGGCCGAAAGGACGGGTCGTCACTCCGCCCCGGGGCCGACGGATCCGCGGCCCGCGGGCCGATGCCGCGGAGCGCCGTGGCGACGAGCCTCGGCATCGGCGGCCGTACAAGGACGGCCGACGAGGTGGTTGGAGGACCCGATGCTCTCGAAAGCCCTGTTGCGCCTGGGCGCAAGCGCCGCCCGCCATCCCTGGCGGGTGATCGCGGCATGGCTGGTCGCCGCCACGCTCGCCGTCCTCGCCGCCGTCGCCTTCGGCGGGCGGAATGCGGATTCGATGACCGCTCCGGGACTGGACTCCCAGCGGGCCGCGGAACTGATCGAGCGGGCCGGCACCGGCCAGGAGGGGATGACCGCCCAAGTGGTCGTCACCCCCCTCGACGGCGCTGCGACGTTCTTCGACCACGACAGCGCGCGCACCGCTCTCACGCGGCTGCAGACCGAGGTGAAGCGGCTGCCGCACGTGCTCGGCACGAGCGACCCGGCGGGGGCACTCGACGCAGGCGGGGACACCGCCGTGCGCGGCGGCCTCGTCTCGGCCGACGGGCGGATCGCGGTCGTCCGGGTGCAGTACCCCGACCAGAGCCGGCTGTCGGCCGAAGACCTCGACGCCCTCGTCGATCTCGGCGACCGGCTGCGCGCCGAACTGCCCCTGCGCATCGAGATGGGCGGGAACCTCTTCTACGCCTTCTCCGACCCCGACGGCGGCGCGAGCGAGTTGATCGGCCTCCTCGCCGCGGCCACGATCCTGTTCCTGGCGTTCGGTTCACTCGTCGCCGCCGCGCTGCCGATCGGCATGGCGGTCTTCGGACTGACCGTCGGGGTCGCCACGATGACGGTACTGGCGGGGGTCACGGACGTCCCCACCTTCGCACCGGTCCTGGGCAGCATGGTCGGGCTCGGAGTGGGCATCGACTACGCGCTGTTCGTGCTCGCCAGGCACCGGGAGTACCTCGCGTGCGGTCTCGATCCGCAGGCGGCGGCCGGACGAGCGGTGGCAACGGCGGGGCGGCCGGTGGTCTTCGCCGGCGGCACCGTCGTCGTGTCGATCCTCGGCCTGGCGGTCGCGAACGTGCCGTTCATGACGGTGGGCGGGGTTGCCGTCTCGATCGTCGTCCTGACGATGGTGCTCGCGTCGGTGACGCTGCTGCCGGCCTTCCTCGGCGCGGCGGGCCCGCGCCTGGCCCGGGCCGGCCGAATCGGCCGGGCTCTGCAGACCAGGAAGCTGGGCCGACTCGCACGGCGGCGGGACCCGGCGGCAGGCGCCGCCCACGCCGCCGGGTGGCGTCGCTGGATCGGGCACGTCAGCCGGCACCCGGTGCCGTACGCGGTCGGCGCGGCGGGGCTGCTGCTGACCGCGACGCTGCCCGTGCTCGGCCTGCGCGTCGGCCTGCCCGACGACGGCTCACTGCCCCACAGCCGTACCGAGCGCCGGGCCTACGACCTCGTCGCCGAGGGGTTCGGCCCGGGCACCAACGGTCCCCTCGTCATCGCCGCGGACCCCACCGGTGATCCGGGAGTGCTGGACCGACTCGTCGCAACGGTCGCGGCGGATCCGGGCATCGCATCCGTCGCGCCGACGCACATCGATCGGGCCACCGGCATCGCGACCCTCGTGGTGTTCCCGACCACCAGCCCTCAGGACAAGGCCACGGCCGACACCATCGCCCGGCTGCGCACCGACGTGCTGCCCACGGCGATCGGGCACGGCCCGGCCAGGGCCCACGTCGGCGGCGCCGCCGCGAGCCTGTCCGATGTGGGCCAACGCACCAGCCAACGCCTGCCGGTGTTCGTCGCCGCCGTGCTGGCGATGTCGTTCCTGCTGCTGATGCTGGTCTTCCGCTCGATACTCGTACCACTTAAGGCGGTACTGCTGAACCTGCTGAGCATCGGCGCGGCCTACGGCATCATGGTCGCGGTCTTCCAGTGGGGCTGGGGAGGCGCACTCATCGGGCTGGAAGCGACGGTTCCGATCGTGTCGTTCATCCCGATGTTCCTCTTCGCCATCCTGTTCGGCCTGTCGATGGACTACGAGGTGTTCCTCCTCTCCCGCGTACGCGAGGAGTACCTGCGCACCGGCGACAACGGCACGGCGATCGTTGAGGGCGTCTCGCGCACCGCCCGGATCATCACCTCGGCCGCCCTCATCATGGTGGCGGTCTTCCTGTCCTTCGCCGTCGCCGAGGACCCCTCCACCAAAATGTTCGGGCTCGGCCTGGCCACCGCGATCTTCATCGACGCCACGGTCGTACGCATGGTGCTGGTACCGGCGACCATGACACTCCTCGGCCGGACCAACTGGTGGCTGCCGAAGTGGCTAGACTGGATGCTTCCCCGCGGCCCGGTCGGCACCGACGACACCGACGCGAAGTCCACGGGTGAGGCCCCGCGTCCACGGCTGCTTGACCGTTGACTCAACTCCTGCCCGCCCTTGGCGTCCGGCACCCTCAGCGCGTCACCTAGGGGCATATCGAGTCGTGATCATCGGTGGTCCTGGTGAGGTCCTTGATCCAGATCATCGAGGCGCGCAGGTGGAGGCCGGCGAGGTAGCTGTCGGGAGTCTTGTCGTATCGGGCGGCGATGCCTCGCCATGCTTTGATTTTGTTGATCAGGCGTTCGACGGTGTTCCGCTCCTTGTAGAGATCGGCGTCGTGGCTGACGGGTCGGCCACCTCTGGAGCCCTTCTTCTTCCGGTTGGCGGCCTGGTCCTTCTTCTCCGGGATGACCGCCTTGATACGGCGTTTGCGCGGGTGGGCGCGGTTTCCGCGGGACGAGTACGCCTTGTCCCCGGCGACCGCGTCCGGCCGGATGCGGGGTCGGCCGACGGGCCCGCGTACCCGTACCTTCTTGGCTGGACGCCGGATACGACGCACCCCGCATCGCCCACCTGCTGAGCGACCTGCCCGTGGAGATCCTTGGTCGGCTCCGCTCCGACCGCGTCATGCGACGGCCGACACCGCCGCGGATACCCCAAGGGCGGCCGACCGCCCAAGCACGGCGGCGAGTTCGTCTTTGGCGACCCTGTCACCTGGGGCACCGAGCAGGCCGTGACCGTCACCGACACACGCCTGTATGGGAAGGCGACCGCTCAGGCCTGGGACCGGCTGCACCCACGGCTGACCCGGCGAGCGGCCTGGATCGACCACGACGGACCGCTGCCCGTCATCGAGGGAACCGTCATCCGCCTGACCGTGGAGAAGCTGCCCAGTGGCGGGGCGAACAAGCCGGTCTGGCTGTGGTGGTCAGGCACTGCCGCCACCGCGGACGACGTGGACCGCTGCCGGCAGTCCTTCCTTCGCCGCTTCGACCTGGAGCACACCTTCCGCCTGTTCAAGCAGGCACTCGGTTGGACAAAGCCCCGGCTTCGCAGCTCGGAGGCGGCCGACCGGTGGACCTGGCTGGTGATCGCCGCTTATGCCCAGCTCCGACTCGCCCGACCACTGGCTACAGATTTCCGGCGGCCCTGGGCGAAGCCGGTCCCGCCGAACAAGCTGACACCTTCCCGCGTCCGCAGAGGGTTCAGGAACGTGCGCACGAAGACCGGCTCCCAGCCAGTGCACCGAAACCGTCCAAGCCCAGCCGTGGTCGACCACCTGGTTCGAAGAACCGTCGCCCCGCCACCCGCCACGAGGTGGGACGCGTCCTCGCCACCGGCCAGGCCTACAGCCGCCCCACCCACCACAAGGTCGGCACCAAACCCCGCAGGACTGGCTGACAAGTGGCATAGGCGTCAGCACACTGAACGCATGCAATATGAGGAGAAAGTGAAGCTCACCATCGCGAGAGCACTGGTCCCCGTGGCCATCCTCATCTCCTCACCGGTGTTGCTGATCGCCGGAGCGCCGATCCGCCACCGATACCACCGCTACGTCTACCGGGACGAGGCCCCACCCATCCTGGACAAGAAGCAGGGCCGAATCAGCATCCACTGGTTCGTGGTCACCAACCCTCTTCTCAAATGGCTCTGCTGGCCCACAGAGTCACTTGCCCGTCTCGTCTCACACCGAGGTTGAAAGACAAGGTAGTGCCTGTTCCTGATCCGGACATGTCATGGCGCTGGGATGCGGGAGATCAGGCAGCCCGAAGCGTCGTACGTTGGGCTGTTCGGGTGATATCGCGCAACCGCCTCTTGTTACCCGTTTGACATTGTGGGTCACTTTGAGTAGTGGAACCGGTGGGACGCCCATCCCTTGCCGGGGGCGCGCTGGAGGTGGCTGCCGCGGTCCTTGTGACGTGGTCGTTCGGCCATGACGACCAGTGAGGACCATCGGCCGCCCGCAGCGCGGGCCGCCCTGCCGCAGGCGGAACCCCGCAGCGGCATCAACCGACGTCCCTGTCCCGGAGTGCGTCTCCGTCCGGGCAGTGGCTGCGGTTCTCCGGATACGTGCTCAGAAGGGCTGCGTCGTGACCGTCTTGACCCGACTTGATCCGCTGCTGGCCGCCGTCGCGCTGCCACGGCAACGTTCCACGGTGCTGCCACTGGCTGACGCCACCATCCCCGTCGGCAGCTCCCCCCTGGGGGTGGCGCTGACCCCGGACGGGGGACGCGGCTACGTGGCGAACCGGGCGTCGAACACCGTCAGCGTGATCGACACCGCCACCAACACCGTCACCGCGACCATCGCGGCCGTCGGCGGCCCGACCCTCGTGGCGGTCTCGCCGGACGGCACCCGCGCCTACGTGACCCTGTTCGACGACGGTGTCCTCGGCGTGATCGACACCGCCACCAACACCCTCACGGCCACCATCGCGGTCGGTGCCGGAGCCCTCGGGGTGGCGCTCTCGCCGGACGGCACCCGCGCCTACGTGACCGGACAGAACGCCAACACCCTCAGCGTGATCGACACTACCGCCAACACTGTGATCGCCACGGTGAACACCGGCCCCGTCCCGATCGGCGTCGCCGTCTCCCCCGATGGCACCCGCGCCTACGTCGGCAACGTCGGCGACAGCTCCGTCAGCGTGATCGACGCCGCGACCACCACCGTCACCGGCAGCTTCACCGCCGGCGACGTGCCGGTGATCATCGCCTTCAGCCCAAACGGCGCCCGCGCCTACGTCTGCAATGCGGGCGGAGACAGTGTCAGCGTGATCGACACCGCCACCACTACCGTCATCGCCACCATCGGGGTGGGCACCATGCCTCGCTTCGTGGCCGTGAGCCCGGACGGGACCGCCGCCTACACGGCCGACTACGTTGACAACAGCGTCAGCGTGATCGACACCGCCACCAACACCGTCACCGGCACCATTCCCGTGGGCAACGGCCCGGTCTGCATCGCGTTCACCCCCCAGGGGACCCGGCTGTACGTGACGGACAACGCCGACAACGCCGTCAGCGTGATCTCTCTGACGCTCGCGCCCAGTCAGGGCACCACCGCCGGCGGCACCATCGTGACCATCCGGGGTCACGGCCTGGCCGGTGCGACCGCCGTGCGCTTCGGCGACAGCCTCGCCACCATCCTGGCCAACACCGCGACTTCGGTCACCGTCCGCGCCCCCGCCGGACAGGGCGCGGTCCTTGTGACCGTCACCACCCCCGGCGGCACCAGCTCCTTCGGCACCTTCTACTACCGCCCCGCCCCGCTGCTGACCGGGATCACCACCACCATGGGCCCCGTCACTGGCGGAGGCACCGCGCTCATCACCGGAGCCAACCTGGCCGGAACCACCTCGGTGCGCTTCGGCTCCAGAGTGGCCACCATCCAGTCCGTCACCGACACCGCCGTCACCGTCGCCGTCCCCGGCGCTCCCTCCTCCGGCCCGGTGTCCGTCACCGTCATTACCCCCGTCGGTAACGCCGACGGCCTGACCTTCACCTACCTCGACACACCCTCCCTGACTGCCGTCAGCCCCGACACCGGACCAACCAGCGGCGGCACCGACGTCACCATCACCGGCGGCAACCTCGACACCACCCAGGAAGTCACCTTCGACAACACCCCCGTGGCCTTCGTCGTCATCTCCGGCCAGACGATCACCGCAGCCGCCCCGCCCCACCCCGCCGGAGGAATCGCCATCACGGTCAGCACCCCCGGCGGCAGCTCCCAGAGCAGTTACACCTATCTCGATGGGCCCGCCATCTGATGGTCGCTGCTGGCCGACCACGACCGGCTTCCGCCGAGTGGGGAATTCGAGGACCGGCCGGAGCGCGGGGCCCGGCTGCGGGCGCCGGACAACCGCTGGAGGGTGAGCTGTCCGGGCCTGGTCTCGGGGTGATGGGCTGCCCCCGGGGCAGGCCGCGGCGGCGCCTGTTCTCCTCGACTGCCTGCTGCTCGTAGTGCGCACGGAGGTACTTGGGCCAGGATGGCGCGCTCCTCGTAGCGCAGGACCAACTGGCGGATGAACCGTCCTCGGGATCATGGGAGTTCGTGGGAGAGTGGGTTTTGTGCGGGTTCTCGGGGCCGGTCTCTGGGTGGAATTGCCGACCGTGAACTTGAGAACAATCAGTCCCGGTTGGCCTCGCGGAAGGCGGGCTGTCCGCTCCGGCGGGAGGATCGGCGGGTAATGCGCCTGGTCATCAGGGTGATCGCGGCCCAGGTGATCAGAGATTCCGAGTACTGGATGAGCCGCTCGTAGTCCCGGGCATGACGGCGGGCGTGCATGATCCAGGCGAGCGAGCGTTCGACCACCCAGCGGCGGGGCAGGATGACGAACCCGACAGCGTCTTTTGGACGGCTGACGGTCTTGAGCGTCAGATCGAGGTGGGTCTTCGCCCAGGTCACGAGCTGTCCGGCATATTCGGAGTCGGCCCAGACGATGGTGATCTCGGGGTGCATCAACCGCAGCCGGAAGAGCACTTCCTTCGCCGCGTCACGGGCGAAGCCCGCGCCCGACCGAGCGTCCTCGCCGCAGCTCATGGTCGGGTGGTGGATATCGTATACGGGTGGTGTGGTGGTGCGCGGCCGCTGCCCAGTAGCTGACGCGCAGCGACGGCGCAGGGTGCCTACGGGTGCCGGGTCTGGCTCCAGGGGACGCGTCGGCCGGGGTCGTGGATGGGGCATCACACGGGTGCGGAGGGCCCATGCTGGAGCATGTCGGTCATGGGTACTGCCAGGACGGGGACGTGGCGCAGGAAGCCGGTCATTGACGGTTCTGAGGTGGCGGCGCGCAGGGCGCGGATGCGGTTCTCGATGCCTGTGGGGCCGGTGCCGGCCAGGACGAACAGCAGTCGCGGGAAGAGGGGGTAGCGGCGTCTCCAGTCCTCTTCCAGGGGCTGTTGCCCGGCGGCCGGCCGTGGTCGTCCGGGGACGGGGGCGGGTACGTAGTCGTGGAGGTGGGCGTAGGCGGTGAGTTTCGCGGCCAGGCGCTCCGGCCCCATGGTGGCCCGGTCGACCTCGATGAAGGCCCGCAGCATCGACCCGCCGTTGGCGGAGGAGCGGTAGTACATGAGGGCGTCGGGGATGACGGCCTCGCCGCTGCCGAGGGGGTGGTGGACCACGGGGATCCAGTCCAGCGGCGTCCTGCAGGAAGGCAAGCCCGGTCTCCGTCACCGTCAGCGCATGCCCTGCCCGGAGCCGGGCCGCGGTGCGGTCAGCGATCAGCGATCAGCCGCGGCGGCCGCCGCTGGCGCAGCTCGGGCCACTCGGAGACGACGTCCACGCCGTACTGGGTGGTGAACCACACTCGCGTGCGGCTGGCCTGCGACAGGGTGACGCGGTCGATGAGGCCCTCGCCGCGCAGCTTGGCCAGGCGGCGCCGCGTCTGCTCGATCCGCACCCCCGGGCGCGATCACCAGATGCATCTGCTCGGTCGTCGCCATCCGGTACTGCGCCAGTACCGCCAGGCCGGTCCCCGCCGTCGGCGTCCACGTTCAGCATCGCCACTGCTGCCCTTCGAGTACGGTGCAGCCCCGGACTTGTCCGGCGCCGCGCGTACGTCCAGGCCAGCAGGCAACCCCGACCAGACCACAACCACGACGGCCCGACCAGCGTCACGATGCGAAAACCCCGCCCCCGACCAGCCGGAAACCCCGCCGGGGACGCCTCTGGCAACTCGGCCGACAACGTCCGCCCCACTGGGTGCCTGACGGTGTATCCGCAGTTCAACGCGCCTTCCCGGCGTGGTCGGGAGCCCGACATCCCCCTCTGCACACCTCCGCCTCACCCAGACAGAAAAAGAGGAAAGGGGAGGGTCGGGCGGCGGTAGGGGCGTACGGCCGGGGGATCGGGGCGGTTTTGTGTCTGTTGCGCGTCGGTGGGGCCTCCGCGCTCCGCGCCGGACGAGTTGGCCCACCGGAAGGATCCGGGCGCCAGCTGGGCGCAGCTGCCGGACAGACGCCAGGGCGAGGGCTTTGCCGCCTGCGGGGCCGGGTCCCGTGTCGTCCTGCTCCTGGCCGTGCTCGTACAGGGCGCGGGCCTCGGTCACGGCGTGCTGCCAGCCGGGTTCGCCTGCCGGTGGCCGCCGCTGGCAGCGGCGGCCGGTCGGTCAGGGCGCGCATCAGGAGACTGGCATCACGGCCCCTCGTAGGGTCGCGTGCCCGTGGGGGAGCGGATGTTCATGGCGCGACGCTCTTTCAACGACCGTCGGTCGGACGGCTCACGGCATTGCGCTGGATGGGCTGGGGGTGGGGGAGGGTGCGCCAGGCGGTGTGGAGGCTGGCCAGGGCGGTGGTAAAGCCGGCCAGGGCTTGCGGGGTCAGGCGTCCGACGAGGATGAGGATGCAGCCGGTGACGAGTACGGCGAGGAAGGCGAGGGTGTCGGTGGTGAACACCTCACGCGGTGCGGGCAGAGTCAGCATGATGGATCCTTCGGGATTCGCGAACGTCTGGTGGATGCCACGCCGCATGAAGTGCACCCGCAGTTGCCGGGGGCGGCGCGTTCCTCGACCTTCGCAGCCCCGGAAGATGCTGCACCACGGGAAACGATCGTCTTTCCGTGACTGTCAATCAGGGGGCCTGGTCTTGGCGGGAGTTGCTGACGGGAGTTCGGGCGAAAGCGGCCAGGAGGTGCCAGCGCGCCGGGGGCTGGGCGAGCTGAAGCTGGCGCGGTTTGAGGAGTTACCGAAGAGGCTGGCGCTGATTGAGCGGGCCCGGGACGTGGTGGTAGCCAGTGGCCGTACGAGCGCCCAGATCGCCACGGCGGTGCCGGTGAGTACATCGACGCTGTCGAAGTTCCTGTCGGGTGAACGGCTTCTCAGGCGCCCGGAGATAGAGAAGATCGCCCAGGTGTGCGGGGTGACGGACGAGGTCCGGCAGTTGCTGCTGGACGCGCACACGGCTGCGGTGGGGGAGGCCCATCCGGAGTTCGCCGGCCGCCTGGAGCTGGCCGATAAATACGAGGATCTGCTTCCCCGGCATCAGGAGGTGGTCGGGCGACTGGACGAGTTGAAGAGTGACTACCGCAGCAAAGTCACCGCCTACGACGAGGTGAAGGCCTCTCATGAGCGCACACGCCAGGTGCTCGACCAGACCGAGAAACAGCTGAAGGAGCGTGAACAAGCTCTGGAGAGGCTGGAGGCTGGCCTTGCTGCGGAAAAGAAGGCCCACGCCACCACGCGCCGCACCGCTGACAGTGAGCTGAAGCGGATACGTGACGAGGCGCAGGAAGAGCGGGAACAGGCACACCAGAAAGCACAGGAAGCTCAGGAGCAACGGCGTCCAGGAGGCGGCCCGCCTGCACAAGGAGACGACCGGCCTGCGCGCCGAGGTCGGCCGCCTGCGCGAGCAGGACAGCCGGCAGCGGTCCCGCATTCGCGAGATCGAGGAAGAGCTGCGCCGCGCGCAGCAGGAGATGACGGACCTCAAGGACGAGCGCAACGACCTCCGGCTCCAGATCGCCGCCCTGAGGGAAGAAATGGTAGGTCTGCGCACGCAGCAACAGCGCGAGCAGAACGAGAAGGCCGTCATCGATGCGGCCCTGGAAACCATCGAAGAGGTACTGAACGACGATCCGGACCCTGCGGCCGATGAAGGGCAGGCTGACCAGTTCGTTTCCGCCTCCGCAACAAAGACGTCGGCCGACGCGGCCAGCCGGTCGCGGTGGGCTCCGCGGCTTGCCGGCCTCAGACCGGGGCGCAAGATCCAGACCGCGTCGTCAGCGACCGGGTCCCCGCCCAGGACGCCGTCACGGCACCGGCGCCGGGTGCCCCTGCCGAAACGTACTCGCGTTTGGGTCCTTAGACGTCATTTCAGTTGGCGTGATCTTGCGGCAGTCTGGGGTGATGGCTGCTGTGCTTGTCGAGCGGATGGTGCCGGAAGACCTGTGGGAGTTGT
>NZ_JBVKAI010000005.1:336106-540905 GCF_055639495.1 Streptomyces sp. NPDC039424 | reverse complement strand
CCGACGTCGGAGGCCACCCACGGGCCCTGGAATACCTCGACGCCCTGCTGCGCGGCGGCCCGGCCCGCTTCCCCGACATCGCCGACCGGATGGAAACCGCGCTGGAGAACCGCGGCATCCGTGATCCTGAGCGCTGGCTGGCCGGGGTGGAGGGGGACCTGGACACGGCGCTGGCCGAGACCGTCACCCTGGCCGTGGACGATGTCCTTCTCGACACGCTGCTCGATCAGTTGGAAGGGGTGCCCGGGGCGCGACGGCTGCTGGACGGCCTGGCGGTCTACCGCACCCCGGTCGATCTCACGGGGGCCGCGTGGCAGATGTCGGAGCTCACTGTGCCTCCCGAGCCTGACCCCGCACTCGCACAGCGTCTGCGCACGGTGAACGAGCGAATCGCCGAGGCGCAAGCGGCCGGAGCGGGACCGGAGAACGGTTACGGCCTGCCACCCGAGACGCTCGCCGCCTACGAAGACGACTGGCTGGCATACCGGCGGCCCCCGGTCGAAATGGACGACCATGCCGGGAACGCCTTGAGGCGGCTGCTGGAACTCGGACTGGTCTCGCCCGCCCCCGCACATCAGGACGAGCCGGGGAGCCAGCCCAACGGCCTGACGGTGCACCACTGGACCGCCGACGCCCTCCGGCAGAGCGCCCGCCCCGAAACCCTGACAGCCGCTCACCGTCGGGCCGCCGCTTACTGGCAATGGCGCGTCAACGTCTGGCCCCAGTCTCTCGCGGACGACATCACCCAGCTCATCGAAGTCCGCCATCATCACCACCAGGCCGGCAACCTCGACCAGGCCCTTGCCGCCACCCGGCGCGTGTGCTCCCAGCTGCACACCTGGGGTGCCTGGGACTGGGAGCAGCGCCTGGCCGAGGAGACCCTCACCTGGGTCCCCGCCCGATCACGCCCCGCTGCCGCCTACATCCACCAGTTGGGCATGATCGCGCAAGAGCGGGGGGAGTACGGGCAGGCCGAGGAGCACTACCGGACCTCCCTCGACATCTGGGACGGGGTGGGCGACCAGTCCGGCATCGCCACCTGCTACCACCAGCTCGGCATCATCGCTCAGCTTCGGGGGCAGTACGGGCAGGCCGAGGAACACTACCGGACCTCCCTCGCGATCACGGAAGAGCTGGGCGACCGCTCCGCCATCGCCACCGGTTACCACCAGCTGGGCATCATCGCTCAGCTTCGGGGACAGTACGGGCAGGCCGAGGAACACTACCGGACCTCCCTCGCCATCAAAGAAGAGCTGGGCGACCGCTCCGCCATCGCCAACAGCTACGGCCAGCTGGGCATGATCGTGCAGAATCGGGGCCAGTACGAGCAGGCCGAGGAGTACTACCGGACCTGCCTGGCCATCAAAGAAGAGCTGGGCGACCGCACGGGCATAGCGAACAGCTACCACCAGCTGGCCATCATCGCGCAGCTTCGGGGGCAGGACGAGCAGGCCGAGGAGCACTATCGGACCGCCCTCGCCATCTCGGAGGAGCTGGGCGACCGCTCCGGCATCGCCAACAGCTACGGTCAGCTCGGCATGATCGCGCAGGACCGGGGCCAGTACGAGCAGGCCGAGGAACACTACCGAACCGCCCTGGCCATCAAAGAAGAGCTCGGCGACCGCTCCGCCATCGCCACCTGTTACCACCAACTGGGCATCATCGCGCAGGACCAGGGGCAGTACGAGCAGGCCGAGGAACACTACCGGACCTCCCTCGCCATCGAGGAAGAGCTGGGCGACCGCTCCGGCATCGCCATCAGCTTCGGTCAGTTGGGCGTGCTCCGTACCGAGCAGCAACGCCCCGCGGAGGGCGTGCCTTACATGCTGCTGGCGCTGGCGCTGCAATCGGAGATCGGAAGCCCGCCCGGCACGGTTCTCTACTGGCTCGGCCGACAGAGAGCTCTCCTCGGCGACGAAGCCTTCCGGTCCATCATCGATGGCCTGCTGCAGAACGACGTAGCGGAAGCGATCATGACGGCCACACAACCCGAAGCCGAGCCGACCGGCCCCACCAGCCCGGATCAGGCATAACCCGACTGGGTAGCGTGGATCACAGTCGAAGACACTCCGGAAGCAGCCGAAGGGAAACCCCATGGTGCGGGCGCCGAAGAGCGTAGATGTGAAACTCAATCTGCACGTGCTGCAGATCTCCGGCACGTGGGAGCCGAACGATGCCGAGCGGCGTGCGGCCTGGGAAGTCTACGTAGAGCTGGTGACCCGGGTCTCCGTGGTGCCGCTGCGGGCCGAGGAAGGCCTTCTTCGGGAAGCGCTCAGCAGCCTCTACTCGCTGTTCGCCACGACCCGCGACGTGCTACGCAGGCACGGTCCGGAGGTGGCGGAGCCCAAGCGGAACGGGCAGTACAACTTCGGTTTCCTGGCCGTCGCGATGCTCAACTTCGGCATTCGGCCGCTGCTCGCCGGCTGGCACCCCGCGCTGGAGGACTGGGAGAACCGGCGCCCCGCCGACCGCTCACGCCGTGACCACGAACAGCTCTGGCCCCAGGCCGAGGAACTCCGCGCGGCCCTTGAGGACACCCGCCGCATCCTCACTGCCTACGCCGGCCTGCTCGCCAGCGCCTGCGGCGTCCCCAACCTCCTGGAAGCGGTGCCGACCGGCGATTGAGGCGGCGCTTTCGGGGACGCGATCACCCCACCCCCAACGTGACAACCGTAGCCCTGCCCAGCGCACCCCCCGTCGCCATCGTGCGCACGGTGGTGTCGCGGTCGCCGATGAGGTGGGCCAGGGTGGTGGCGTCCGGTTGTAGGCGGCCGTGTTCGAAGAGAACCAGGGTTATGCGGGTTCCGGGGGGCGGGGTCAGGTGGCGGTACTGGGCGTAGGTGACCGCGTCGCAGCCCGAGTACCAGCCCGTCTCCGGTTCGTAGCCGGTGACCAGGAGGCAGGGGCCGTTCGACGCGAGCCGCTCGGCGACGGGGACGGTGGAGCGGCTGAGGCGGTCGGGGCCGGGCATGGCTCCGTGGGCCACCACCTGGGTCGTACCGGCGGTGGTCAGGCCGGCGAGTCCGGCGAGGAGGGTGAGCAGGAACCGGTTCCAGTGGCCGGTCCGCTCCGCCACGGCCTCGACGCCGAGGACGGTGAGGAGGATGACCGGGAGGTAGACGAACCGCGGTTCCCCGTCCGTCGCCAGGCCGAGGGCGACGAAGACGAGGAAGGACGTCGAGCCCAGGAAGACCCGGCGCCCTTCGCCGCTCCGGCGCAGGGCGCCTACCGCGAGGAGCAGTCCGCAGGTCATCACCACCGCGCCCAGGTCTCCGGCCAGGCGGTACGGGAAGATCGCAAGGTAGTAGACGAGGCCGTCGCCCACGTATGCGCGGTTGGCCTGGGTACCGGCCCACAGGATCAGGCCGAGCGGTGATCCGGTGACCCGCGTGGCGTGGGCGAGGTGCGGCAGCAGGCCGAGGGCGAGGATGGCCAGCGCGGCGGCGAGGCGGCGGCCCTGGGCGAGCCAGGCGCGGGGGCCGTAGGCGAACAGCGCGGCCAGTGCTGTCGCCAGGAGGTTGCCCACGCTGCCGTAGCGCATGTAGAAGGCGCCCACCGCCACGGCGGCCGCGGCGGGCAGGGCGCGGGAGTGCCGTACCTCCTGGGCGCGGGTGAGGAGGAAGACGACGATCAGCAGCAGGCCGGTGGTGCCGATGTCGTTGAGGAACTCCGGTACGCGGCGCAGGAATCCGAGGCCGGAGAGCAGGAGAAGGACGACCACCACGGCGCGGCGGGGCGTCGTCCAGCGGGCCGCGACGAGGTAGGTCGCGGTGAGGGTGAAGAGGGTGAGCAGCAGGGCCACCGCGCGCAGGCTGCCCACGTCGTCGTGGAGGGCGAGCGCCAGGCGTCCGAGCACCGGAAGGCCGAGGGGACGGTAGGGGCCCCAACCCGCGTCGGGGGTGCCGTCGGCCCAGGAGCGGGCCTTGTTGGCGTACACGGCCTCCTCGTGTCCCAGGTACGGCTCGTGATCCTGGAGGACGGCCCAGATCCCGGCCGTCAGCACCAGCACGGTCACGAGGTACGCCGGGGCCGGTATGCGGCGCAGCACGCGTATCGCGACCGTCAGCGGCCGGGGTGGGTCCGCCCGCCGCCACCGGGGGCGCGCGAACCACCAGGCCGGGGCCGCGACCAGCAGAAAGGGCCAGGGCTGCCAGCCGGGCAGCAGGCCACCCCGGCCGACGAGCAGCACGAGTTGCTGGGCAACGGCGGCGAGGGTCAGCGCGACGGCGACGACGAGGGCCGCTCGGGTAGTGCTCCTGATTGACATCCCTGCCGCGCCTCCACCATGCTTGTACTAATTCATTAATGGAAGCACACTGAAACGGTGGAAGGTGACGTGGTCGAGTACCGGATCGACCGTGGCAGCGGCGTACCGGCCTACGTGCAGATCGTCGAGCAGACCGAGCGGGCGCTCCGGATGGGCACGTTGAAGGTCGGGGACAAGTTGCCCACGGCCAAAGAGGTGGTGGCGGCCACCGCCATCAACCCCAACACCGTGCTCCGGGCCTATCGCGACCTGGAGCAGGCAGGCCTGGTCGAACTGCGCCGGGGGCTGGGGACATTCGTGACACGGTCCCTCGCACGGCCCGGCGCCGAGGACGACTCGCCCCTGCGCGCGGAGCTCACCGGCTGGACCGCACGCGCACGGGCGGCGGGACTGGAACGGGCCGACATCCTCGCCCTGGTCACCGCGGCCCTGGACGCCTACGACGCCAGCAGCACCAGCGGCGGCAGCCACTCCAGCGACAAAGACAACAGCGAAGACAGCACAGCAGTAAAGAGGAGGACGCATGACCGGGCCTGACGCGCCGACCGCCCTGCGCGCCACGGGACTCGGGTTCCGATACCGGGCGCGGGACGGCTGGACCCTGCGGGACTGCGAGTTCACCGTGCCCAGCGGCCGGATCACCGCCCTCGTCGGACGCAACGGCGCCGGCAAGAGCACCCTGCTGCACCTGGCCGGCGGCCTGCTGAACGCCGGCTCCGGGGAGCTGCGCGTGCTGGACACCGCACCGGGCACGCCCGAGGCACGCGCCCGGGTCGCCCTGCTCACCCAGGACAAGCCGCTCTATCCCCGCTTCACCGTGGCGGACACCCTGCGGATGGGCGAGAAGCTGAACTCCTCGTGGGACCAGGTGGCCGCCGAGCGGACCGTCCGCGAGGGCGACATCTCGCTGTCCGTACGCGTCGGTGAGCTGTCCCCCGGCCAGCGCACCCGCGTGGCGCTCGCCCTGGCCCTCGGCAAGCAGCCCGAACTGCTGCTGCTCGACGAGCCGATGGCCGACCTAGACCCGGTGGCGCGGGACGAGATCATGGCGACTCTCATGTCCGAGGCCGCCGAGCGCGGCACCAGCATCGTGCTGTCCTCGCACGTCCTGCCCGAACTGGAGCAGACCTGCGACTGGGTGCTGCTGCTGCGCAAGGGCCGCGTCGAGCTGAGCGAGGACGCCGACGCGCTGCGCGAGAGTCACGCCGTAGTGACCGGACACGCCGAACAGGCCGACGCCCTGGCCACGGGACACACCGTCGTACACCGCCGGGCCGGTGGCAGACAACTGACCGCCCTGATACGGCAGCGCGGACCGCTGCGCGGTGACTGGCACGTCGAGCGGCCCCGGCTGGAGGACGTGCTGATCGGCTACCTCCAGGCCGGTGACTCGGAGCGCCCCGCCTCCGCCGAGCGGACGGAGGCGGCGGCGTGAAGGGCTCCCTCTGGCTCGCGTGGCGCCAGCAGCGCGTGCTGGTCGGCATCGGCGTGGCCGTGCTGGCCGCCGCCGCGGCGATCGCCGCGTACTACCGCTCGGGCATGCTGGACGACCTGCGCAGCGGGCTGTTCGACCACTGCGACCCCGGGCCGCTGCTCTGTATGCGACCCGGCACCGGCCTGCCGCTGCTGCTGGACGTGGAGCCGCTGAGATATCTGGGTGCGCTGAACATCGCGCTGCCGGTCATGATCGGCGTCTTCTGGGGTGCCCCGCTGCTGGGCCGCGACCTGGAGTTGGGCACACACCGCATGGTCCTGGCCCAGGGCGCGAGCCGCGGCCAGTGGTTCGCCTCCCGGACGGCCCTCGCCGCGGCGACCACGGTGACCCTCTCCGGCCTGCTCACGGCGGTGTTCGCGTGGTGGTGGCGACCGGCCGCCGACCGGAGCTACGGCGTGTTCTGGTACGAGAACACGGCCCTGAGCGGCTCGGGCCCGCGCGTCGTCGCGGCCGCCCTGTTCGGCCTGGCGGCCGGCACGCTGTTGGGTCTGCTGGCCCGCCGGGTCCTGGCGGCGATGGGCCTGACCCTCCTGGTGACCGGGGCGATGACGCTCGTACTGGAGCGGGTCCACAGGGCGCGACTGCTGGTTCCGCCGCACACCTACACCAGTGCCGGCAGCGCACCCAAGCCGCCCATGGGCGAGAAGTGGTCGACCGGCCACTACGGCCTGATCACCGCCTCCGGCCGCCGCGACGACGTAATGAACTGCCCCTTCCCGTCGAGCGCCGAGCTCAGGGAGTGCATGGCCCAGCACGGGTACGTCGCCCGCTTCTACGAGGCCAACCCGGCAGGCGACTACTGGGCCTTCCAGTGGATGGACACCGCCGTCCTCGGCGGGCTCGCTGTCCTGCTCACGGCCGTCACCGTGGTGCTTCTGCGCCGTCGCGCCTGACCGCGCGGCACCGACACTCCCTCAACTCCCCCAATCTCTCTCACCTTTGCACGGAGGTCGCTTCGCCATGCCCGCTGACGCCAAGTCGCCGAAGAAGCTGCGTAACAACCGCGCCGCCCTCACCCACAAGCTCGGCTATGCCCTGCGCCACCCCGGCCGCGTCACCCCGTACCTGCGCCGGGCGGGCCGGGACGCCTGGCTGCGTCTGAAGCACCCCGACCACGTCGGCTACTACCGGGCCGTGATGGCCTCGGACACCCGGCGCAATCCGGAGGCCGCGGTCGGCAGCCAGACGCACGACCGCTGGCTGGCGCTCGGGCAGATGCAGTTCGACTACCTCGTCGAGCACGGGCTGCGCCCCGAGCACCGCATGCTCGACATCGGCTGCGGCAACCTGCGCGGCGGCTGGCGCTTCATCGACCACCTCGACACCGGCCACTACTACGGCATCGACATCTCGCCCGACATCCTGATGGCCGCCAAGAAGACCCTCGCCGAGCGCCACCTCCAGGACAAGCTGCCGCACCTGACCATCACCGGCGACCTCACCCTGGATTTCCTGCCCAGCGACCACTTCGACGTCATCCACGCGCACAGCGTCTTCTCCCACTCGCCGATCGAGGTCATCGACGAATGCCTCGCCCACGTCGGCCGGGTGCTGACCGGCACCGGGTTCTTCGACTTCACCTTCGACCGCACCGAGGGCACCGAACATCAGGTGCTGCGCGAGGACTTCTACTACCGCACCGAGACCCTCCTCGCCCTGGCCCGCGAGCACGGCCTGCACGCCCGCTTCATGGAGGACTGGGAGCGGCGCCCGCACGGCCAGTCGAAGATACGGGTCAGCCGGGTGCCCCTGGGCTGACGTGCGGGCGTCAGCGGGTTGTGAGGACCATGCGGAAGCGGGCCGCGCCGGACAGCATGCGCTGGTAGGCCTCGTCGGCCTGGTCGAGTGGTGTGGTCTCGATGGTTGGGCGGATGCCGTGCAGGGCGCTGAAGGCCATGGTGTCCTGGATGTCCTGGGCGGTGCCGGACGGGTGGCCGCGGACGATTCGGCCGGCCATGAGGAGCTGGACCGGGCTGATTCCCAGGGGTTCGGCGTCGGCGCCGATGACCACGAGCTCGCCGCGGGGGCGCAGCCCGTCGACGGTCGCGGTGATGGCGTCGGAGTTGGCCGCGGTGGCCAGGACCACGCTCGCGCCGCCGAGGGAGCTCAGAGCGTCCGCGACGGCGGTGCCCGCGGTGCTGTCGATGTAGTGGTGGGCGCCGAGCTGCTTGGCGAAGTCCGCCTTGTCGGCGCCGCGGGCGATGGCCACGGTCTCGAACCCCATGGCGACCGCGTACTTCACCGCGAGGTGCCCCAGGCCGCCGATGCCCAGGACGGCGACCAGGTCGCCGGGTCGTGCGGGGCTGCGCCGCAGGCCGTTGAACACCGTGACGCCCGCGCAGGCCAGGGGTCCCGCGTCGGTCGCCGTGAGGGCGTCGGGGATCCGGGCCAGGGCGTCGGCCGGTGCGATCATCGTCTCGGCGTAGCCTCCGTCGTACGCCCAGCCGGGCACCTTCAGGTTCTCGCATGTGATGAAGTCGCCCTGCCGGCACGGCGTGCAGTGCATGCAGCTGCCGCCGAACCAGCCCACCGCCACCCGGTCACCCACCTGCCAGCCGCTGTACGTTCCCTCGCCGACCTCGTCGATTCGCCCCGCGACCTCATGGCCCGGGACCACCGGGAACCGGACACCCGGCACCGCCGCGTTCACGAAGAAGACGTCGCTGTGGCAGATCCCGCAGGCCTCCACGGCGATCCGTACCTGGCCCGGGCCCGGCCGCGGCACCTCCCGCTCGACGATCTCGAACCGGCCACCGGCGGCGGCCACCTGCGCGACTCGATGGGTACTCATGGGGATCTCCGGATCTCCGGGACATGGGTGTTCCCGACACATCCCCCCTGGACAGACGCCCCCACCTCCATCAGAGCAGCTTCAGCCCGATCACGCCCGTCGGGACGACCGCGTGAAGGGCCGCCGTCAGGACGGTTCGACCAGGCCTTCCCGCTCCCCCGGGTGGTGCCACCGTGTGGGGCGGCGGGTGAGGAAGTCGGTCAGGCAGCGTACGAAGACGGCCTGGATGAAGATGTCGTAGGCCAGTTCGATGACGAGGGGGAGGGCGAGCAGCCGGGCGCGCCAGCCGCCGGTCCAGGTGGTGATGGTGCGTTCGAGGACGAACACACAGCCGATGGCGATCCAGAACGGCTGCAGATGCCAGCCGCCGATGACCGCGGTGAGGGCCATGAGCAGCATGTACAGGAACATGGCGATCACCCCGGCCCCGATGCCCGCCTGCTGGCCCCAGTAGCGGAGGGTGACGCGGGTGAGCCCGTAGTGGCGCAGGTTGTCCAGGGCGCCGCGCTGCCAGCGCATGCGCTGGTGCCACAGGTCGCGCCAGCTGGACATGAGTTCCGTGGTCACGGTGCAGGCGGGCGGGGAGATCAGCTTCCAGGACAGGGTCTTCATGGCGAGTGTGAGCTCGTTGTCCTCGGTGAGGGCGAGGGTGTCGTAGACCCGGCCGCGCCTGCCCGGCAGTACGGTGCCGCGGGTGGCGGCCACGTCGCGCAGGGCGCGCACCCGCAGCACGGAGGCGGTGCCGGTGAGGACGAGGACCCGGCCCCGGTGGCGCACGATGTCCCGGCCGTAGCGGAGGTACTCGTTGCGCTGCAGCTGGCCGAGCAGGCCGCCGCCGGGGTCTCCGTAGAAGATGCCGCCCACCGCGCCCAGTTGCCGGTCGGCGTTCAGCCGCTGTTCGGCGACGGCCAGGAAGTCCCGGGCGATGACGGAGTCGGCGTCCATCACCACCACGGCGTCCTGGTCGTCCAGGGTGGGCAGCAGCCGGTCCAGTGCCTGGTTGAGGGCACCGGCCTTCTTCTCGGTGTTGTCGAGGGACTCCATGACCTCAGCGCCGTGGGAGCGGGCGACGCCCACGGTGTCGTCGGTGCTGTTGTCGCTGATCACGACGACGGCGTCCGGAGGCCGGCTCTGACTGCGCAGGGAACGCAGTGCCGCCGTGATCCTTCCGGCCTCGTTATGGGCCGGAATCAGCACCACCAGTCTCATCCGGCCCTCTCCCAGCCGTGGTCACCGCGAGCAGGCTAGGCAGGCGCACACACCCCTGGCGTTCAGGCGCGCGGGCCGGGTTCCACGCTTGGCCCATTGCGGCATGTCGAAGATCCACCGGAGCGTGGGCCGTTAATAGTATGAAACGGCATTCGCTATTCCTGGAATCCTGGAAGGAGACGGGTGTGAGCCCGTACTACAGTGCCGCCGGAACCATCGGCCCGGGCCTCACCGGGGCAGGTGTGCTGTCCTGGTCCGGTCTGGACACGCTGGCGTGGATCGTGGCCGTCTTCACGCTCGTCTTCGCCGGACTGGCGCTGACGAAGCTGATCCCGCCGTTCCACGAGCTCCGCAGACTGTTCTCTGTACGATAATCGTACTATTTCATTCAGGGTTTTGAGGTCGATCCTACGGGAATCGCCATGGTGGGACCCTTATTTACACGCTGACGTTCGACATCCGGTGAAAACCCTCGGCGCCTTCTCTATCCAGCACGAAAAAAGCCTGAGCGGAACGGAGAACAACGTGGCGACCAGCTACTGGTTCAACGTCGTGGATTACGGCGCCACCGGAAACGGAACCACCGACGACACCACAGCCATCCAGTCAGCGATAAACGCGGCGACCTCCGGCGGAACGGTCGTGTTCCCCGCCGGCACCTACAAGATCACCTCAGCGCTCGTCGCCGACTCCTACCTCATCCTGGCCGGAGTCAGCGAGGGAGCATCGGTCATCAAGCAGACGAGCACCACGGCCGACGCGGTGATCGGCACGGACATCACCCGCCTGACCATGCAGGACCTCACCCTGGAGGGCCCGCAGAGCGGCTCGGGCAACGGCATCAACCTGACGCGGACCAGCAATCCCGCGACCGTCTCCCTGTCCTTCTCGCGCCTGACGGTGCGAAAGTTCGGCGGCACCGGGATCAAGCTCTCCAACCCCATCGTGTCCACCTTCACGGGCGTGACCTCGGCGAACAACGGCAACCACGGATGGGACGTCCACGGCGTCTCCGGCGGAGCCGCCGGCACCAGCTGCTCGTTCGTGGGCTGTTACGCCGACACGGTCACCAACGCCGGGTTCCGCGTGGACACCATGGCCTACTGCTCCTTCGTGAGCTGCGCCGCCGACTTCTGCGGCATCGGGTACGAGGTCGTCGGCACCGGAACCCAGGGCATCAGCTTCACCGGCTGCGGCGCGGAGTCGGCGGTGAACCGGGGAACCGGCTACAACGGCTACAGCTGGAAGATCAGCGGGGCCATCGGCGTGGGGCTGTACAACTCCTTCACCTACGACAGCCCCAACACCAGCATCTGGGTCACCGGGTCGGCACGCGGCATCACCGTCCTCGGCTTCGCCGAGAACACCCCCCAGGTGTCGGCACCCAACTCCATCAAGGTCGACTCCGGCTGCTCGGCCACGCTCGGAGACTTCAGCAACGTCTCCGCGCTGGCGCTCTCCGGCGACACCAACATCACCAACGACACCTCCGGCGGCACGGTGGCCACCGGGTTCGTCTACGGTGCCGCCGACGCCTACTACGAGGGCAACGTCTCCACCACCGCCTCGCCCACCCAGGCCCAGCACCTGACCCGCAAGGACTACGTCGACAGCCGCGTCCACCCCGCCCCGGTGACGCTGACCGACGCACCCACCATCGCCACCAACGCCGCGCTCGGCAACCACTTCCGCGTCACGCTCGGCGGCAACCGGACGCTCGGGGCCCCGACCAACCCCACCGACGGCCAGCGCGCCGTCTGGGAACTCATCCAGGACGCCACCGGCGGGCGCACCCTGACTCTCAACTCCGTCTTCAAACTCGGCACCACCATCCCCACGGTCACCCTGACCACGACGGCGAACAAGCGCGACTTCCTCACCGCGCTCTACAACGCCACCACCAGCAAGTGGTACGTCATCGACTTCGTCAAGGGTTACTGAACCGGGCCGGCCGGTCCCTGCCCCGCGGCCGGAACCAGCCCCGTCCGGTACGCGAGGCCGCCGGAGCGGCGGCCAGGGGTCCGGGTAAGGTCTGCGTGCCGGGGGGCCGTCAGGAAAGTGCCACCGGCGCGTCAGGATTCCGGGGGGCGGCGTGACGGAGCAGGAGATACCCGACCACTATCTGAGCGGGTACGCCCAGCTGCTGGCGGACGTCTCCGCCACCGGCCGGCGCCCGACCCGGGACGAGCTCCGGGCCCGGCGCGTCCTGGGCGAACGGGCCGCCGAGGCGGGGCACGGGCTGCGTGCGCTGGTCAGGGCCCATCTGGCCGCCACCCGCGCCGCCTGGCCCGGCGTCCCGGGCTCGACCGACAGCACCCTCGCCGCCGTACAGCAGGCCGTCGACGCCTTCGCCGAGGGCTACGAACGCGCCCAGCGGCACGCCATACGCCAGGAGGAGGCGGCCCGCCGCGAGTTCATCGACGACCTCCTCTACGGCCGCAGCGACCTGGGCCGCCTCGCCGAACGCGCGGAACGCTTCGGGCTGCGCCTCTCGCACGCCCACGCGGTCGCCGTCGCGCAGGGACCGACCGCGTACGACGAGGGCGGCCCGGTCCCCCGGCAGGTGGAACGCTCCCTCATCACCCGGTTCGGCGACCGCAGCATCCTGCTCACCACCAAGGGCGGCCGGATGCTGTGCGTCGCACCCGGCGACCAGGACGAGATCCTCACCCACTTCGCCCAACAGGCGAACACGGCCACGGCCGGCGGCCGGGTCGCCATCGGCCGCCCCCAGCCCGGCGCCGGCGGGGTCGTCCAGTCCTACGAGGAGGCACTGAACACCCTGGAACTGGCCGAGCGCCTGGAGCTGGCGGACCCGGTCCTGCGCGCCGCCGACCTGCTCGTCTACCCGGTCCTCACCCGTGACCGGCAGGCCATGGCCGACCTCGTGCGCGGTGCCCTCGGCCCGCTGACCACCGCCCGGGGCGGCGCCCGGCCCCTCCTGGACACTCTGACGGCCTACTTCGACTGCGGCTGCGTGGCCGCGGAGGCCGCCCGCCGCCTCTCGCTGAGCGTGCGCGCCCTGACCTACCGGCTGGAACGCATCCACCGCCTCACCGGCGCCAACCCGGCGGACCCCGCCCACCGCTACACGCTGCAGACCGCCGTGATCGGCGCCCGGCTGCTGGACTGGCCGGCCACGCCACTGTGACGTGCTGCGTTTCCGCCGCGGCTGACGCATGGTGGTGGCATGAGTACGGGTCCTCCTGTGGTGGTGCTGCCACCGGCCGCGGACGGTGGCCGGCAGGTGACGGTGCGCGGTGAGCGCGTGGGGACGGCGTACGACCTGTTCGACGTGCTGGACCTCGTGCACCGTGCCGGGCTGCCCGCCGTGGACCAGGCCGTCGACGATCCCGAGCTGATCGAGTGGCGCGGCGGCGGGCCGTACGACTGGAACGGCGGGGGTGACGACGGCGTCGGCCGCGGTGGGGCGGAGGGCCGGTGAGTCAGTTGTTCCAGCTCTCGTCGTAGGGGTCGTGCGGCGTGGGCACCGGCTTGGCCGCGGTCACCTTCAGGAACGGGATCGGGCCGTTGTTGACGGGGTCCCGGACCTGCCTGGCGCTGTAGGTGCCCGTCACCTCCAGCCAGCTGTCGGGCTGCAGGACCGGCGGGATCTTCCCGGTGAGGCCGATCTTCACCGGCTGGGCGTCGGCGGCGCAGCAGTTGAGGGCCATACGGACCAGGTACGGGGTGCCGGTGCGGTCCAGGGCGAGGAAGCCGGTGACGCGTACACGGCGGTCGCCGAGGGAGTGGCCGTGGTCGTAGACCGCGCGGCCCGCGTAGTCCACCAGGCCGATCGGCACGGGGTCCCCGGCGGGCAGGTCCGAGTAGCCGTACGGCTGCTGCAGGGCCGTACCGGTGCGCATCGCGCTGTAGGAGCCCAGGGCCGGCGGGGCGACCAGGATGAGGGCGAACAGCGGGAGGACGAGGAGCCAGGAGATACGGGGCTCGCGGTGGACGTGGGCGTCGGCCGTGGCCGCGGTCTGTTCGGCGGAGGGCTTGGACCGGCCGCGTTTCCACTCGTACCACGCCGTCGCCAGCGCCGTCACGATCAAAAGCGCCCCGGCCGTCAGCAGCAGCGGGCGCAGGCCGGCCTTGACGTAGCGCAGGTAGAGGTCGGTGAAGCCCGCGTGCAGCAGGGCCGCGCCGGTCAGGAACAGGACCGCCGCCTGGGCCTGCCGGTTCACAGCAGCACCGTCCCGGTCAGGACCGCGCCCGCGATGGCGAGGGCGAAGGTGGCGGGGGCGAAGCGCAGCGCGAAGCCGCGGCCGAAGGTGCCCGCCTGCATCGCGAACAGCTTCAGGTCGATCATCGGGCCGACGACCAGGAACGCCAGCTTGGCCGTGAGCGAGAACTGGGTGAGCGAGGCCGCCACGAACGCGTCCGCCTCCGAGCAGATCGACAGCAGCACGGCGAGTACCGCCAGGGCCAGGATCGAGAACGCCGGATTGCCGGCCGCCGTGCGCAACCAGTCCGCCGGGGCCACCGCCTTCAGCGTCGCCGCCGCCATCGCGCCGAGGACCAGGAAACCGCCGGCGTGCATCAGGTCGTGCCGGACCGATCCCCAGAAGGCCTCACCCCTGCTCTGCCCCTCGTGCGCGCCGTGCGCCGGGGGACGGATCCAGTCGGTGCGGCCGAGACGCTGCCACAGCCAGCCCATCGCGCAGGCCACCAGCAGGCTCGCGGCGAAGCGGGCGAGGACCATCTCGGGGTCGCGCGGGAAGGCGACGGCGGTGGCCGTCAGGACGATCGGGTTGATCGCGGGGGCGGAGAGCAGGAAGGCGATCGCCGCGGCCGGGGTGACTCCGCGCCGGACCAGCGCCCCGGCCACGGGCACGGACGCGCACTCGCAGCCCGGCAGCACCGCGCCCGCCAGCCCGGCGACCGGCACGGCGAGGGCGGGCCGGGCGGGCAGGGCGCGGGCGAAGAACGACGGCGGCACGAACACCGCGATCGCCGCCGACAGCAGGACGCCCAGGGCGAGGAAGGGCAGCGCCTGCACGACCACCGCGACGAACACCGTCATCCAGCTCTGCATCACCGGGGTGGACAGCGCGCCGCGGATCGGGCCCTGCAACACCACCACCAGGAGCATCAGGAGCGTCAGCGCGAGCGGGGAGTCGAGGTGCCAGCCCTCCCGCTCCGGCCGCTCGCCGGTGCCGGGCGGCGCGTCGTGGGGCGCGTGCCCGGGCGGGGCTTCCTCGGTGATGGCCACGACTGGGGTACCTCCGCGTACGGGCGCCGGTCCGCGTTCCGGGCGCGTGCTCTGCGTACTCGCCCTCCCCTTGAATACGCCATACCGGCCCCGAGTGTTCAGGCGATCGCTGGAACCACCTGTGTCTTTGGGGCAGTCTTTTCCCTCGTGGGGAGCGTTCCGTATCAGGCTGGGCACAGTGGCGCGCCCGCGCACATGGTGGTGTGCGGGGACGACGGGCTCGCGCACCGGCTGGCCGCCGAGCTGCGCGGGGTGTACGGGGAGCAGGTGACGCTCGTCGTACCGCCGAACGAACTCACCGCCCGGCCACCGGTGGTCGGGCGGGCCCGGGCCGCCTCGGCCGCGCTGCTGGACCGGATGGTGAACGCCGCGGTGGGACGGGGCACGGGAAGCCCCAACGGCAACACCGGCGGCGGCGCGGGTGAACCGCCGCGCGGGGAGCGGCTGTTGGAGGCCGCCGAACCCAGCGAGGCGGTGCTCGCCGAGGCCGGTGTGGACCAGGCGGTCGCGCTGGCGCTGGTGTACGACGACGACGAGACCAACATCCGGGCCGCGCTCACCGCGCGGCGCCTCAATCCGCGGCTGCGGCTCGTACTGCGGCTGTACAACCGGCGGTTGGGACAGCACATCGAGGAACTCCTCGACCAGGCCGCTGCGTTGGCCGGGACCGACCCGTCGACGGACGACGCCTCCACGGTCGTGCTGTCCGACGCGGACACCGCGGCGCCCGCGCTGGCCGCCACCGCGGTCACCGGCACCAGCAAGGTCGTCCAGACCGACGGTCTGCTGCTGCGCGCGGTGGAACGGCCGCCCCCGGCGTCGGGGCAGGTCGCCGACCCGGGGCTGTGCACACTGGCGCTGCTGTCGGCGACCAGCAGCGATCCGGCCGGGGCGGACGGGTCCGAGAGCAGCGGCGAGCAGGGGCCGCGGCTGCTGCCCGACGCGGCGGAGGTGCGGGACGCCACAGGCCGGGGGGTGGTGGTGCTGGAGCAGGTGTCGTACTCCGCCGGGGCGCCGCTGGCGACCGGACGGGGCGTCGGAGGCGTGCCGCCGCTCGCGTCGCTGTTCTCGCGGCGGCTGCGCTGGTCGCTGGCCGGGATGGTCGGGTGTGTGGTCGCGCTGGCGGTCGCGCTGTCCGTGGTGACCGGTATTCACCCACTGAGCGCCTTCTACCTGACCCTGCTGGACATGTTCGCCATCGACGACCCGGCCCTCGGGCAGTCCCTCGGCCGGCAGATCCTGCAACTGCTGTCCGGCCTGATCGGCCTGCTGCTGCTGCCCGTGCTGCTGGCCGCGGTCCTGGAGGCGCTGGGAACCTTCCGGACCGCGTCCGCGCTGCGCAAGCCACCGCGCGGGCTGGGCGGGCACGTGGTGCTGCTCGGGCTGGGCAAGATCGGTACGCGAGTGCTGACGCGGCTGCGGGAGCTGCACATCCCCGTGGTGTGCGTGGAGTCCGATCCGGAGGCGCGGGGGCTGGCCACGGCACGGCGGTTGCGGGTGCCGGTGGTGCTGGGGGACGTGACCCAGGAAGGGGTGCTGGAGGCCGCCAAGATCCATCGCGCGCACGCCTTGCTGGCGGTGACCAGTGCCGACACCACGAACCTGGAGGCCGTGCTGTACGCGCGGTCCGTGCGGCCGGATCTGCGGGTGGTGCTGCGGCTGTACGACGACGACTTCGCGACCGCCGTCTACCGCACCCTGCGGGCCGCGCACCCCCATGCGCACACCCGCAGCCGGAGCGTGACGCATCTGGCCGCGCCCGCCTTCGCGGGGGCGATGCTGGGGCGGCAGATCCTGGGGGCGATCCCCGTGGAGCGGCGGGTGCTGTTGTTCGCGGTGGTGAGGGTCGGCGGGCACCCGCAGCTGGAGGGGCGGACGGTGGAGGCGGCGTTCCGGGCGGGGGCCTGGCGGGTGCTGGCGCTGGAGGGGCGGCCGGAGGCGGACGAGGGGTACGTACTGCGGGCGGAGGACCGGGTGGTGCTGGCCGCCACGCGTCGGGGGCTGGCGGAGCTGCTGGGGCGGCGGGGGTCTGCCCGGCCACCCGGCTGACGCTCGGTCAGGGCGACTTGCCGCTCCCGTTGCCGCTCCCACGCGCGGCGGAGCTCTCGGAGTTCTCCGAGGAAGGGCGCGAGCGGTGCCGCGGCGCGGCTCGCCGGGGCGGCCGGGTCAGGGTGATCTGCCGGACGAGCTGCTGGAAGCACGCCAGCGCCGCGACACCCGGCAGGGCCGCCGCGGCCGTGTCGGCCACGGTCCGGGGCGCCTGGACGACACAGAGGAGCACCGCGACGGAGGAGAACAGCAGAACGACGAACCAGGAGTGCACGGCACGGCGCCGGTGCAGCGCGGCACGCAGGATGGACAGCGACGCGGCCATCCACGGGCCGTAGACCAGCATGGGCCACCAGGCGTGGGCGCTGCCCTGGCTGCGCGAGGTGATGACGAGCAGCGGCTCATAGGTGATCACGCCGCTGAAGAAGCTGACCATCGACACGATGACCGCCGCCAGCGCGGCGATGAGATAACTGGCGATACGCAAAGCGTCCAGGCGTCTGCGGACGGGAATCTTCCGGTGCCCCCGGCGGTTCCCGCGCACCGGCGGCAACTCGGCCGTGATCTCCTGCAGATGCCTCATGGGGCTCCCGGCGGGCGGGGCGGTCACCGACGCCTCGTCACGGGGGTTGGGTACGGGCTTCCCGAACTCGGGCTTCCCGAACTCGGACTTCCCGAACTCGGACTTCCCGAACTCCGGCCTTCCGAACTCAGGCCTGCCGAAGTCGGACCGCTCGAACTCGGACCTCTCGAGCTCCTCCTGGCTCGCCTTCTGCAGCAGGTAGGCCAGCTCCTCGGCCGGGTCCCAGGCGGGATCCGGTGGCGCCAGGGGCTCGGGGTAAGCGGTCGCGGCCCGGTGCCGGCCGGTGCCCTTCGACTCGAACTCGTCCAGATAATCGGCACCGCGCCAGAGACGGTCGAAGCGTTCGTCATTCATGAGAATACCGAGCACGACCACCGGTCGGCGAGGTCGGATTCCAGCTGCCGGACAACAGAGAGGAAATTCTGCAGCAACGGTTCGGTCACCTGTAGTACGACCGGAACACCGTTTTTACTGAGGGTACCCCTGTCGTCCGCCGAGGAGTACGCAGCGGCCGGGGTGTACAGGTAGGGGCCGACCGCCACCGCGTACATGCCAGTCCCGGGGGTGCTTGCATTCGCCATGTCCCGACTAACGGCGACACTTTTCACTTGGATGCGCGGCGAACGAGTGAATAACCGCTAAGAAAAATGCTTTATATAGAACCCTAAGAAATTGCCATTCGACACCGGAGCCGGGCCGCGCAAACGTCCACGGCTCCGGTGTCCGAGCGGGCTCACACCCGCGTCTTCTCCATCTGCTCGAGGTGCCGCGCCGCGAAGTCCAGCTCCAGCCGCACCTGCTTGATCCGCTCGTCCACCACCAGCGATCCGTGTCCCGCGTCGTAGCGGTAGACCTCGTGGACGGCGCCGCGGGATTCGAGGCGCTTGACGTAGTTGTCGATCTGCCGGATCGGGCAGCGGGGGTCGTTGACCCCGGCCGAGATGTAGACGGGCGCCTTCACCTGGTCGACGTAGGTGATCGGGGAGGAGGCCTCGAAGCGGTCGGGGACCTCCTCGGGGGTGCCGCCCAGAAGGGTGCGGTCCATCGCCTTCAGGGCCTCCATCTCGTCGTGATAGGCCGTGACGTAGTCGGCGACCGGGACGACGGCGATGCCCAGGCTCCAGTCGTC
Source organism: Streptomyces sp. NPDC039424 (assembly GCF_055639495.1). Lineage (NCBI taxonomy): Bacteria > Bacillati > Actinomycetota > Actinomycetes > Kitasatosporales > Streptomycetaceae > Streptomyces > Streptomyces sp. NPDC039424. Next base: position 522,167 of record NZ_JBVKAI010000005.1, on the reverse strand, counting down.
CGGCTGGGTGCCGAGGCCGAGGAGGGTGAGGTACCCGCCCCAGGAGGCGCCGGTGAGGATCAGGCGGGCGGGGTCGGCGAGACCCGAGGAGACCGCCCAGTCCCGGACCGCGGCCACGTCCTCCAGCTCGATCAGACCCACCCGGTGCTTCAGGGCGTCGGTCCACGCCCGGCCGTAGCCGGTGGAGCCGCGGTAGTTGATCCGGACCACCGCGTACCCGTGGTCCACCCAGGCCGCGGGACCGGCGGCGAAGGCGTCGCTGTCGTGCCAGGTCGGCCCGCCGTGCAGGTCGAAGACGGTGGGCAGGGGGCCCGTCACCCCGGCCGGCTTCTGGATCAGGGCGTGGATGCGGCCGCCGGGACCCTCGACCCAGGCGTCCTCCACGGCGACCGAGCCCGGGCACTTCAGACCGGGCGGGTCCAGGACCACCCGGCCGGTGGTGGAGCGGACCGAGGACGGCTCGGCGGCCGACGACCACAGGTACTCCACGCTGCCGTCCGGGCGGGCCGTCGCGCTGGAGACCGTGCCCGGCGGGGTGGAGATCCTCGTCAGTTCGCGGGTGCGCAGTTCGTAGCGGAACAGCTCGCTGCGCGCCTTGAAGCTGTGGGCGATCAGCAGGGCGGTGCCGTCCGGATACCACTCCGCGCTCACGTCGCCCGGCAGGTCCAGCGCCAGGTCCGTCTCCTCGCCCGAGGCGACGTCCCAGACCAGCGGCTCCCAGCGGCCCCGGCGCTGGTGCCCGATGAGCAGCCGCGGGTCGCCGTCGAGCGGCGCGAAGCCCAGCACCTCCAGGCCCAGCTCCAGCGTGCCGCCGCCGGTGTCGTCCAGCTCGGCGACCCGCGTACCGTCCGGGCGCAGGACGCGCAGCGCCGAGTGCATCGCGTCGCCGTGCTCCGTGTGCTCGATCGCGATGAGGGAGCCGTCGTGGGAGAGGTCGCCGACGCCCGCCGACTCGCGGTGCCGGTACAGCTCGAAGGGGGCCTCGCCCTCGCGGGCGACGTGGATCGTCGTGCCCTCCTCGTCCGTCGAGCGGCCCACCACCGCCGTACGGCCGTCCCGGGACAGGGCCAGGCCCGCCGGGTAGGACGGTTCCAGGCCCGGCGTCGCCAGCTCGTCCTCACCGCCGGTGAACGCCTGGCGGCGCCAGACGCCGAACTCGTCGCCGTCCTTGTCGTCGAACCACCAGATCCAGGCGCCGTCCGGGGAGAGCACGCCGTCCGTCGTGCCGTTCGGCCGGGACGTCACCTGGCGTTGTTCTCCCGTCGCTCTGTCCCAGGCGTACAGCTCGTACGTCCCCGTCGCGTTCGACACGAACAGGGAGCGGTCCGGCGCGTCCTCCGCCCAGTCGGGCAGTGACACCCGCGGCGCCCGAAAGCGCTTCTCCCAGTCCGGCATGTTGCTCTCACTCATGGCCCCAGTCATGGCCCCATACTGCCCGGCTCCGCCGACAATGCGCCGGTGGGCGTCCGCAGCCTGTGGATAACTTTACGATCATGGCCGGCCGCCGACCCCGGGCCGGGCCCCGGACCGGCGCCCCGTACCGTTGTGGTGTGTACCGGTTTCTGCTGACACCCCGCTGGTGGGGCATCAACGTCTTCGTGCTGCTCGCCATCCCGTTCTGCGTCTTCATGGGGTCGTGGCAGCTGAGCCGGTTCGAGGGGCGGGTGCGGGACCACCGCGACGCGAGCGAGCAGGTCGCGTCCGCCCGGAAGGAGGCCGCACGGCCGCTGGCCGAGCTGCTGCCCGTCGACCAGAGCACGTCCGGCAAGCGGGTTACCGCGACCGGCCGGTACGGCAAGCAGCTCCTCGTCCCCGACCGGGAACTGGACGGCAAGCGCGGCTTCTACGTGCTGACGCTGCTGCGCACCGGCTCCGGCGAGGCCCTGCCGGTGGTGCGCGGGTGGCTGCCCGGCACGGCGGACCCGGCGAAGGCGCCCGCCGCGCCGTCCGGTGAGGTCACCGTCACCGGGGCACTGCAGGCGTCCGAGACGCCGGGGGACAACGGCGTCAGCGCCGCGGGCGGGCTGCCGGCCGGGCAGACCGCGGCGATCAGCTCGGCGTCGCTGGTGAACCTGGTGCCGTACCGGGTGTACGACGCCTGGGTCACGCTCGACAAGGGGGACTCGGGCATGAAGGAGGTGCCCGCGAGCGCGCCCGCGAACACCGGTCTCGACCTGAAGGCGTTCCAGAACCTCGGCTACACCGGGGAGTGGTTCGTCTTCGCGGGGTTCGTGGTGTTCATGTGGTTCCGGCTGCTGCGCCGCGAGGTCGAGTTCGCGAGGGACGCGGCGCTGGGGCTGGTGCCGGAGGAGGAGACCGCGGCGGTCTGACCCCGGCTCCCCCGGCTACGACCCCGCCAGCACCCCGGTCCAGTACACGGCTCCCGCGCACGCGTTGGCGACCGTCGCCGTCGGCGTCGGTGATCCCGTCTCAGGGGTGTGGGAGACCACGATGCTGCCGTCCGCCGTGCCGTCCTCGGGGAGGAGCTGGGTGGTGGTGCCGGAACTGGTGCTGCCGGTGGTGTCCGTGCCGCCCGTGGTGCTGGTGTCCTGGGTGGGGGTCGGGTCGGGGGTGGCGCCGCCGGTGTCCGAGCCGCCGGTGTCCGTGCCGCCGCTCGTCGTGGGGCAGGTCTCCGACGGGACGAAGGCGAACTTCTCCTCGTAGGCCGCGCCGGGCAGCAGGACCAGGCCGGTGACCTCCAGGGACGGGTCGGGCAGGCCGGCCGCCGGGTCGCCGGCCGCGTGCCGGACGACAGTGATCTTGGCGGGGTCCGCGGCGCCCTGCGCGAGGGCGCTCACGCTGCCCGCACCGCCGACGGTACAGCTGGTGGAGGAGATGTTGATGACGCGGAAGACGCCGTAGACGACGCCGGCGGAGTCGGGGACGTTCGCGCTCCCGGTGGCGGAGCCCAGCTGGGCCGCCGTGCACACCGGGGCACTGGTGCCCGCGGAGGCCGTGGGTCCCGTACCGCTGCCGGCGCCGGAGCTGTTGCCCGTGCCCTTGCCCTTGCCGGTCTCCTTCGTGCCGTCCTTGCCCTTGCCGCCGGTCTTGCCGCTGGAGCCGCCCGAGGTGCTGGCGCCGCCGTCCGGCTCCTTGGCCGAGCTGTCGCCCTGCTCCTGGGAGGCCTGGCCGGCCATGGAGGTGTTGGGGTCGGAGCCGGCGGAGTTGGAGACATGGACGAGGGCCGGGATCGCGGTGCCGATGAAGAGCGCCGCGGCGGCCATGCCGACGACGGCCTGCCGCTTGCGCGCCCGCCGTGCGGGCACCGCGCGGCGCAGGTGGTCCAGGGTGCCGTCGCGCGGCTCGATGTCCTCGACGGCCGACTGCAGCATCCGGCGCACAGACAGCTCGTCCGAGGCGAGCCCCTCCGGGCCCTGGTCATCGGGGCCGTGGTTCACAGTTCCGTTCCCAGCGTGCGATGGCGTGTGCTCTTGCTCGGGCCGCTCCGTCGGCTCGTGCCAGGCGTAGGGCTCGTGGCGGTCATGGGACCCGCCCTCTTCGACGCGGTCGCTCATGCCGACGCCTCCATGGCCACCCGGAGGGCCGCGATGCCACGTGAGCCGTACGCCTTCACCGAGCCCAGGGATATTCCGAGCGTCTCGGCGACCTGGGCCTCGGTCATGTCGGCGAAGTAGCGCAGGACGAGGACCTCGCGCTGGCGGCGCTGAAGGCCCTTCATCGCCTTGATGAGGTCGCGGCGCTCCAGCTGGTCGTAGGCGCCCTCCTCGGCGCTCGCCATGTTCGGCATCGGCTTGGAGAGCAGCTTCAGGCCGATGATGCGGCGGCGCAGCGCGGAGCGCGAGAGGTTGACGACCGTCTGGCGCAGGTAGGCGAGCGTCTTCTCCGGGTCTCGGACGCGTTTGCGGGCCGAGTGGACGCGGATGAAGGCCTCCTGGACGACGTCCTCGCAGGAGGCGGTGTCGTCGAGGAGGAGCGCGGCGAGGCCCAGCAGCGAGCGGTAGTGCGCCCGGTAGGTCTCGGTGAGGTGGTCGACGGTGGTTCCGGCCGCCACGGCCTCCTCGGCGCCGTCGCGCTGAGTCGGTACGCCGTCGCGCTGGTTCGGGATGCGGGTGGGCCGCGCTGCGGGCATGGGCGCGATCACCGGCATGCCGCCGGGCGTGCCGGGCATGCGGGGTCGGAGCGCCGCGCGGGGCCGCAAGGCCGTGCCGCGGGTCGCCGCAGTGAAGTCGAGTACCTCTGCCACGCCAGTTGGACACGCTTCCCCCCGTGGGGGTTGTACGTGCCGGGCATCACTTTTGCGTCGCCCGACGCGGCCGACGGCGTCTCCGCTCCCGGCAGTACCTCCGACGGTGCCTCACTTGCCGCCATGCGTCCCGCTCTTCCCTTGTATCCCATATGAACGGGCGTCCCCACGCCCCGATCACGGCGTCCCCACGCCAGGATCATGCGTCCCACGCCCCGGAAGGGTGACCGCAAAGACGCTCCCCGCCCTCCGCTTGGTTGCGGAGGGCGGGGAGGAAAATCTTCGGTCGCCGAGGGGGCCCGGATCAAGTGGTCCGGACCATGCTCCGGGCCACACTTCTTAAATAAATCCTATAAATGGGCGCGCTCCCATCCACCGGTTTTGCCGCACCCCGTGAGCCGCGCTACAAGTCCGCCGCCACCAGCTCGGCGATCTGCGCGGTGTTCAGCGCGGCACCCTTGCGCAAGTTGTCGCCGCACACGAAGAGTTCGAGCGCGGTGGGGTCGTCGAGCGCCCGCCGCACCCGCCCGACCCAGGTCGGGTCGGTGCCCACCACATCGGCGGGGGTGGGGAACTCACCGGCGGCCGGGTCGTCGCACAGCACGACACCCGGGGCTGTGGCGAGGATCTCACGGGCCCCGTCGACGGTGACCTCGCCCTGGAAGCGGGCGTGGACGGTGAGGGAGTGCGTGGTGACCACCGGGACCCGCACGCAGGTCACGGCGACGGGCAGCTTCGGCAGTCCGAGGATCTTGCGGGACTCCTCCCGCACCTTCATCTCCTCCGACGACCAGCCGTCCTCGCGCAGCGACCCGGCCCACGGTACGACGTTCAGCGCGACCGGCTCCGGGAACGGCCCGGTGCTGTCCCCCACGGCCCGCCGCACATCACCGGGACTGGTCCCCAGCTCCGTACCGGCGACCAGGGACAGCTGGGCGCGCAGCGTCTCGACGCCGGCCCTGCCCGCCCCGCTCACCGCCTGGTACGAGGAGACCACCAGCTCGCGCAGCCCGAACTCGGCGTGCAGCGCGCCCAGGGCGACGATCATCGACAGGGTCGTGCAGTTGGGGTTGGCGACGATGCCGCGCGGGCGGGCCCTGACCGTGTGCGGATTGACCTCGGGGACGACCAGGGGGACGTCCGGGTCCATCCGGAAGACAGCCGAATTGTCCACCACCACGGCGCCCTTGGCGGCGGCGATCGGCGCCCACCGCGCGGAGACCTCGTCGGGGACGTCGAACATGGCGATGTCGACCCCGTCGAAGGCCTCCTCCGACAGGGCCACCACCTCGACCTCCTGGCCGCGCACGGCCAGCTTGCGGCCGGCCGAGCGCGGGGAGGCGATCAGACGGATCTCGCCCCAGATGTCCGCGCGCTGGGACAGGATCCGGAGCATGACCGTGCCGACGGCTCCGGTCGCTCCCACGACCGCGAGCGTCGGTCTGCGGATCATCGCCCGGTGCCTCCGTAGACGACGGCCTCGTCGGTGTCGGAGTCGAGCCCGAAGGCGCTGTGCACGGCGCGCACGGCCTCCGGCACGTCGTCGGCGCGGGTGACGACCGAGATACGGATCTCGGAGGTCGAGATCAGCTCGATGTTCACGCCCGCGTCGGACAGCGCCTCGAAGAAGGAGGCGGTGACGCCCGGGTTCGTCTTCATGCCCGCGCCGACCAGGGAGATCTTGCCGATCTGGTCGTCGTAGCGCAGCGAGTCGAAGCCGATGCCGGCCTTGTTCTTCTCCAGCGCGTCGATGGCCTTGCGGCCCTCGGTCTTCGGCAGCGTGAAGGAGATGTCCGTCAGACCCGTGGAGGCGGCGGACACGTTCTGCACGACCATGTCGATGTTGATCTCGGCATCGGCGATGGTGCGGAAGATCGCGGCGGCCTCGCCCGGCTTGTCCGGCACACCGACGACCGTGATCTTGGCCTCGGAGGTGTCGTGCGCGACACCGGAGATGATGGCCTGCTCCACCTTCTTTTCCCCTTGCTGCTGTGTCTTCTGAACGACTGGCTCGCTGCTGACCCACGTGCCCTGCAGCCCGCTGAAGGAGGAGCGGACGTGGATCGGGATGTTGTAACGGCGGGCGTACTCCACACAGCGGTGGAGCAGCACCTTGGATCCGGAGGCCGCGAGCTCCAGCATGTCCTCGAAGGAGATCCAGTCGATCTTCTTCGCCTTCTTCACCACGCGCGGGTCGGCGGTGAACACGCCGTCGACGTCGGTGTAGATCTCGCAGACCTCGGCGTCCAGGGCCGCCGCGAGGGCGACCGCGGTCGTGTCGGAACCACCGCGACCCAGGGTCGTGATGTCCTTCTTGTCCTGGCTGACGCCCTGGAACCCGGCGACGATGGCGATGTTGCCCTCGTCCAGCGCGGTCCGGATCCGGCCCGGCGTGACATCGATGATCCGGGCTTTGTTGTGGACCGAGTCGGTGATGACACCTGCCTGGCTGCCGGTGAACGACTGGGCCTCGTGACCCAGGTTTTTGATCGCCATGGCCAGCAGGGCCATGGAGATCCGCTCTCCGGCGGTCAGCAGCATGTCGAACTCGCGCCCGGCAGGCATCGGGGATACCTGCTCGGCGAGATCGATCAGCTCGTCCGTCGTGTCGCCCATCGCGGAAACCACGACAACCACCTGGTTGCCGTTCTTCTTCGCTTCCACGATCCGCTTGGCGACGCGCTTGATGCCCTCGGCATCGGCTACGGAGGAGCCTCCGTACTTCTGCACGACAAGGCCCACGTGCGCTCCTCGCTCCGGTATGTACTGCGGTCGGCTCAGTCTAACGAGCGTCCGAAACTCCCCTCCGCGATATCGCATGGTGAGATGTCGGCCGCTCGCCCGAACAGCACATGCCCAGCCCACGCGCTGTCACGCGAAACGTGCCCCGGCTCACAGAGTCCTGGGGCGGCCCCGCACCAGGCTCACCCCCGCGCCGAGGGACACGACACCCATCCCGGCAGCGGTCATGACGCCCTGCGTCCCGTCCACCACGAAGGGCGCGGCCACGGCGACGACGGCGTTGAAGAGGAACAGGAACCACAGGACGTGACGGGAGGACAGCAGGGCCTTCATGACGGACTCCTCGGGGATTCGCGACTCGCTCGCTCGCTTGCTTGCTTGCTTGCGAGATCAACGATCCCGTTCGGAGAGGTCCGCGACGAGGGAGCGCACTCCCGGATCGGAGGTGTAGCGGGCTACACCCGCCGTCACTCCCGGCCCAGGCCCAGCGGCCCCGCGATCTCCTCCTGCATGACCCGGCCCGCCTCCGCCTCCAGGATCTCGTCGCCGAGGTCCTGGTCGGTGTCGAGGCCGTCGAGTTCCGCCAGGGGCTGGTTGAGACGGACGTGGGCGACCAGGGACTGGAGGGCGCGGAGGGTGGCGGAGGCGGTGCCGCCCCAGTTGGAGAAGTAGGAGAACTGCCACCACCACAGGGCCTCGGTGGTGCGGCCGGCGCGGTAGTGGGCCATGCCGTGACGCAGGTCGGCCATGACATCGGCGAGGTCGTCGGAGATCCGGGCCGGGACGGGCGCCCGGCGGGGCTCGTAGGGGTCGAAGACCTCGGAGTAGACGTCGATCGGGTCCAGCAGGCGGGCCAGGTTCTCGCGGAGTTCGTCCTCGTCGGGCTCCGGGCCCGGGTCGGGCTCGTAGCGCTCGTCGGGGACGATGTCCTCGTGCGCGCCGAGCCGGCCGCCGGCCAGCAGGAGCTGGGAGACCTCCAGGAGGAGGAAGGGGACGGCCGAGTCGGGCTCGTCGCCCTTCGCCACCTCCGTGACGGCCACCAGGAAGCTCTCCACCTGGTCCGCGATCTGGACCGCGAAGTCGTCCGGGTTCTGCGTCGTGGCGTGCAGCGTGGCGTCAGACATCTAGGAGTCGTCTCCCCTCGAAGGCGCGGCCGAGGGTGACCTCGTCCGCGTATTCCAGGTCGCCACCCACCGGGAGGCCGCTGGCCAGGCGGGTGACCTTCAGGCCCATGGGTTTGATCATGCGGGCGAGGTACGTCGCCGTGGCCTCGCCTTCGAGATTGGGGTCGGTGGCGAGGATCAGCTCGGTGACCGTACCGTCCGCCAGGCGGGCCAGCAGCTCTCTGATGCGCAGGTCGTCGGGGCCGACGCCCTCGATCGGGCTGATCGCGCCGCCGAGCACGTGGTAGCGCCCACGGAACTCGCGCGTCCGCTCGATCGCGACGACGTCCTTCGGCTCCTCCACGACGCAGATCACGGCCGGGTCCCGGCGCGCGTCACGGCAGATGCCGCACAGCTCCTCCTGCGCGACGTTGCCGCAGGTCGCGCAGAAGCGGACCTTCGCCTTCACTTCGAGGAGGGCCTGCGCGAGCCGCCGTACGTCCGTCGGCTCCGCCTGCAGGATGTGGAAGGCGATCCGCTGCGCGCTCTTGGGACCGACGCCGGGCAACCGCCCCAACTCGTCGATGAGGTCCTGGACCACGCCTTCGTACAACGGACTGCCTTCCTGGAGTCTTACGGTACGTACCGTAGTTGGGGGTGGCCGGTCTTAGAAAGGCAGGCCCGGAATACCGCTGCCGCCGCCCAGCCCCTGGGCCAGCGGGCCCAGCTTCTGCTGCTGCAGGGTCTGCGCGTTCTCGTTGGCCGCGTGCACGGCCGCGACGATCAGGTCGGCGAGGGTCTCGGTGTCGTCCGGGTCCACAGCCTCGGGGTCGATCTTCAGCGCGCGGAGCTCGCCGGAGCCGGTCACCGTGGCCCGCACCAGACCGCCGCCCGCCTGCCCGTCGACCTCCGTGTTCGCCAGTTCCTCCTGGGCCTTCGCCAGGTCCTGCTGCATCTTCTGGGCCTGCTGGAGCAGCTGCTGCATGTTGGGCTGGCCACCACCGGGAATCACGATCAGCTCCTGGATTCGTCGTTTCCTCCGTTGTGCACGAGCCTACGTGGTCCACGCAGCCGTCGCCCCGTCACTCTTTCGGGTGACACAACGGCCGGTCCTATACCTGATCAAGGCCCTCTTACGGGCGGAAAAACGGCCGAACCCACGCCTTCGCCACCCATTGGGCGGTAGGAAGGGTTCCGCGCATCGGCATCCGATATCACGCAGCGTGACGGACCGTAACCGGTCGGTCGGACATCAGTCGGTCGGAATCAGTAGGGAGTGCCGGGTGGGTCAGCCGGAGATGCAGCCCGAGGGTCCGCCTCAGGACGGGCGGGGTGAGGGGGCGGCCGGGCTGCGGCCGGGCGATCTGACCGGGCGGCCGTTTCCGCACGGTGACTGGGGCGAGCCGGCCGAGCGGCTCGACGAGCTGTACCGGTGGGTGGAGCAGCGGGCACTGGACACGGCCGCCTGGTACCTCGCGGACCGGGTGTGGAAACGGCGGACGGCCCGTACGCTGCGGGCCGGAGCCGCGCTCGGGGCGGTGTGCGGGGCCGCGCTGCCCCTGCTGGATCTCACCGCGGTCGTCGGCGAGGTCGCTTCCTGGGGGTATCTGGCCCTGATGCTGGCCGTGGCGTGCGTGGCCGTGGACCGGTTCTTCGGGGTGACCTCCGGGTGGATAAGGGACGTGGCCACCGCGCAGGCCGTGCAACGACGGCTTCAGGCGCTGCAGTTCGACTGGGCGTCGGAGAGCGTGCGGGAGGTGCTCGGGCCGACGGAGGGCACGGCCGGGGAGGCCGCGGAGCGGTGTCTCGGGGTGCTGCGGAGGTTCTCCGAGGACGTCACGGAGCTGGTGCGGGCGGAGACGGCGGACTGGATGGTGGAGTTCCGCACGGGTCCGGCGCCGATCGGCACCCAGACCGCGGTGGCGTCGGGGGCGCGGCCGGAGACGGCCTTCGCCGCTCCCGGCCGGTTCTCCCTCCCGGCCGGGCCCGCCCGCCCGAACATGCCTCGCCAGCGCCCGCCCGAGCCCCGCTGACCCGGGCCGGGTGCGCCCCGGCCCGGGGCCCTCACTCCTTGGTGTAAGTCAGGCTCTCCCCGCTGCCGTTCTTCGCCCGCTTCAGCCTGCCGTCGGACAGCAGCGTGACCTCGGTGGCCTCGCCGGGCGTGCAGGAAGAACTCTCCCCGCCGACGCTGACGGTGGACGGGCCGATCTCCAACGGGCCGTCTCCGCCGGGCTGTTCGGCCAGATCCGCCTCGAACACGCAGTGGTAGTCGGCGCCGCCGTCGGTGGGCCCGTCGGCGACCAGCGTGAGGACCGTGTCCCCCACCTCGCCCTGCTGGATGGTGAGTTCCCGGGTGTGGTGCCCGAGGGCGTTGTCGATGGACGTGGTCCACGTGCCCAGGTAACCGGCCGGGACCGCGCCGTCCGACGGCTGCGACGACTCCGACGGGCTCGGCGAGTCAGGCGCCGAGGTCGTCGGGGAGGGCCCCGGGGTGGTGGGCGCGCCGGTGGTCGGGGAAGGGCTGACGGTGCCGTCGGCGGTGTCCTCACCGCCGCCCTTCATCAGCGCGTACACCGAGCCGCCCGCGGCGAGCGCGACGACCAGCGCGACCACCACGAGCAGCGCCGTGGACCGCCCGTTCCGCCGCGGCTCCTGCGGCCCGAGCCCGACGGGCGGCGGACCGTACGGCGGGGTGGAGCCGATACCGCCCGCGTACGGGTTGTACGGCGGCTGGGCACCGGGCGGCCAGGCACCGGCGCCGGGCTGCTGCGGGTAGCCGTAGGCGGGTTGCTGGGGATGCTGCTGGGGGTGGCCGTACGCGGGGTGCGCCGGGGGCGCCCCGGGCGGCGGCGTCCGGCCGGCGACCATCGTGGGCAGATGGTTCAGCGGCGCGCCGACACCCGGCTGCCCCTGCGGCCTGAGGTCCCCCGGCGGGGGCGGCGAGGAGGCGTCGTCGGAGGCGGGGGCGTGCTCGGGGGAGGCCGTGGGGACCGGGTCCGGCCTGCGGTCGGGCATACGGTCCTGACCGGGCGAGGGGGCCTGCTGCTGGCTCTTCACCCAGGCCGGGGTGGGATCGGGCATCCGGTCGCCCCCGGGACCGGGTACGGGACCCGGCTGGGCGCCGTTCACGGCCTCCGGGCCCCCCTCCGGATCCTCCACCTCCAGCAGCCCCACCGCGTGCCGCCCCAGCTGGGCCACGAGCGCGGCCGGCAGCCAGGGATCCCGGGAGCGGCCCCCGGACACCGTGTCCTCCGCGCCCGTGCGCTCCAGGATCCGGTCCAGCGACGGACGTGCGGCCGGGTCCTTCCTGAGGCAGTCGCGGACGAGCTCGGCGATGCCCTCGGGGACGCCCTCCAGGTCGGGCTCCTCCTGGGCGATGCGGAACATCAGCGCGTGCACCCCGCTGTTGGCGGCGCCGAAGGGCAGCCTGCCGGTCGCGGCGTAGGCGAGGACCGAGCCGAGGCAGAAGACGTCGCAGGCGGGCGTGATCCGGTCGCCGCGCACCTGCTCGGGCGCCATGAACCCGGGCGAGCCGACCAGTGAGCCGGTACGGGTGAGGCCGTCCCCGGCCAGCGTCTCCAGCGCCCGCGCGATGCCGAAGTCGATGACCCGCGGCCCGTCGATGGTGACCAGCACGTTGGACGGCTTGAGGTCGCGGTGCACGATCCCCGCGGCGTGGATGTCCTTCAGCGCGTGCGCGAGCCCGGCCGCGAGGATCCGCACCGACCGCTCGGGCAGCGCCCCGTGATCGCGCCCGACGACCTGCTGCAGGCTGGGCCCGGCGACATACCCGGTGGCCACCCACGGGACGGCGGCCTCGGTGTCCGCGTCCAGGACGGGAGCCGTCCAGTGCCCGCCGACCCGCCGCGCGGCCTGCACCTCCTGCCGGAACCGGGCGCGGAACTCCTCCTGCTCGGCGAGCTCCTCGCGCACCAGTTTCACGGCCACGGTACGGCCCCGGTCCGACCGGGCGAGATACACATGCCCCATGCCGCCCGCGCCCAGGCGCGCCAGCAGCCGATACGCCCCGATGCGTTGCGGATCCCCCGGCCCCAGCTTTTCCATCGCCACGCCGCCTCCCCCGATAGGCCCGAAATCTGCGCGTGTGCAACAGACCGAGAATAGTGCGGCACTGATCCACGCCGCATCGAGCGGTGTCTACGGTTCCGTAACAGGTCGCCCGCCGCGGCACCGCGCGAATGTCGACACCATGTCGTGGAAACCCCCCGTCCACGGAACAGGACGCCGATACCGATTCCGCATCGCGGACATCTACGCTCACCGCCATGACTCCTCAGCCCAACCCTCAGGCCGGCGCCGCCGTGAAGGCCGCGGACCGTGCGCACGTCTTCCACTCCTGGTCCGCGCAGGAGCTCATCGACCCGCTCGCCGTCGCCGGCGCCGAAGGGTCGTACTTCTGGGACTACGACGGCAAGCGGTACCTGGACTTCACCAGCGGGCTCGTCTTCACCAACATCGGCTACCAGCACCCGAAGGTGGTCGCCGCGATACAGGAGCAGGCCGCCACCCTGTCGACCTTCGCGCCCGCGTTCGCCGTCGAGGCGCGGTCGGAGGCGGCCCGGCTGATCGCCGAGCGGACGCCCGGGGACCTGGACAAGATCTTCTTCACCAACGGCGGCGCGGACGCCGTCGAGCACGCGGTGCGGATGGCCCGGCTGCACACCGGGCGCCCGAAGGTGCTGTCGGCCTACCGGTCGTACCACGGCGGCACCCAGCAGGCGGTGAACATCACCGGCGACCCGCGCCGCTGGGCCTCCGACAGCGCCGCCGCCGGGGTCGTGCACTTCTGGGCGCCCTTCCTCTACCGCTCCCGCTTCTACGCCGAGACCGAGGAGCAGGAGTGCGCGCGGGCGCTGGAGCACCTGGAGACGACGATCGCCTTCGAGGGGCCGTCGACCATCGCCGCGATCATCCTGGAGACGATTCCGGGCACGGCCGGGATCATGGTCCCGCCGGCCGGTTATCTGGCCGGGGTGCGGGAGCTGTGCGACAAGTACGGGATCGTCTTCGTCCTGGACGAGGTCATGGCCGGGTTCGGGCGGACCGGGGAGTGGTTCGCGGCCGACCTGTTCGGTGTGGTGCCCGACCTGATGACCTTCGCCAAGGGCGTGAACTCCGGGTATGTGCCGCTCGGCGGTGTCGCGATCTCCGGGAAGATCGCGGAGACCTTCGGCAAGCGGGCCTATCCCGGCGGGCTCACCTACTCCGGTCATCCGCTGGCCTGCGCGGCGGCCGTCGCCACGATCAACGTGATGGCGGAGGAGGGGATCGTCGCGAACGCGGCCTCGCTGGGGGCGTCGGTACTGGAGCCGGGCCTGCGGGCGCTGGCCGAGCGGCATCCCAGCGTGGGCGAGGTGCGAGGGGTCGGGATGTTCTGGGCGCTGGAGCTGGTGCGCGACCGGGAGACCCGGGAGCCGCTCGTTCCCTACAACGCGGCCGGGCAGGACAACGCGGCCATGGCGGCGTTCGCGGGGGCGGCGAAGCAGCGGGGGCTGTGGCCGTTCGTGAACATGAACCGGACGCATGTGGTTCCGCCGTGCAACGTCTCCGAGGCGGAGCTGAAGGAGGGGCTGGCCGTGCTGGACGCCGCGCTGAGCGTGGCCGACGAGTACACCGCGTAGACACCCGGGATCGCTGCTGGGGCGGGGGATCGCGCAGCCTCCGAACGCGTAAGGTGGCGTGCTCGTAGATATGAGCGAGTACGCCCCGCACGTGTGAGGAGAGCCCCCCGACCATGCCCGGCAACGGTGCCGTGACCCGCAGTACCCTGCGGCAGCAGATCGCGGACGCGCTTCGTGACGAGGTACTGGCCGGGCGGTTGCAGCCGGGGCTGGAGTTCACCGTGAAGGAGATCGCGGACCAGTACGGGGTGTCCGCGACGCCGGTCCGGGAGGCGCTGGTCGACCTGTCGGCGCAGGGGGTGCTGGAGGCCGACCAGCACCGCGGCTTCCGGGTGCCGGAGTACACGCCGGCCGACTACCGGAACATGATCGAGGCGCGCAGCCTGGTCACCGACGGCATGTTCCAGGCACTCGCCGGGGGCCACGACAGCCTCCGTAACGTGGACGACCCCCGTACGGTGGCCGCCCTGGCCGGGGTGCGCCGCCGGGGCGAGGAGGCGCAGCGCGCGGCGGCGGCCGGTGATCTCACCATACTGATCGGCTACGACCTGCGTTTCTGGCGCGAGCTCAGCACCCTGTTCGGCAACCCCTACCTCGCGGACTTCCTGCACCGGCTGCGGGTGCAGTCCTGGGTGTGCACGGTGCAGCACCTGCGCCACCTGTCCGATCTGCGCGGCCATCTGTGGTCCGGGCACACCGAGCTGGTCGACGCCCTCGCGCGCCGGGACTCCGCGACCGCCCGCGGAATCGTCGCGGCGTACAACGCGCACTCCCTGGAGCTCATCGAGCGGCTGGCCGAAGGATGAGACGTGGACCGCTGGGGTGTGGGTATGGGACCTGCACGAGGGGAGCCGACACGATGCCGTACCGACTACCCTTCCCTGACCACCATGCTGTACGCGTGCTGATGCGAGGAGCCCTCTTTGGCCTGTGACCTGTGGCTGGTCCCGCTCGTCGACGTGTTGTGCCACACCCCGGACAACCCGTTCGCCGAGGAACTCTCGCAATACAACAAGGCGCTGGCCGAGGCCGGGTTGCCGCCGGTGCCGGTGTACCAGTACATGCCGGGCCTGTCCGGCGAGGTCGCCCCGGTGGCCGGCTTCGACTACGACGCGCTGCACTTCCTGCGGCGCGCCTATCTGCTCCAGGTGTGCGGGCTGCCGGTGACGCCGGTGGACGAACTGGGCGGTGACTACGAGCAGTTGCTGGAGATGTTCGAGTCGACGGCCCAGCAGTCCCACCTCGTGTGGCACTACGACCACGCGGGCGCGTACGTGCCCGTCGACTTCCCGCACCCACTCTCGAACGACGACCTCCTCGCGGGCGGCGGCCCGCTGGGCTCCTCCCAGACCCTGCTGCGGGAACTGGAGCTCGTGGCGCCCTCCATCGGCATCGATCCGGCCAACCCCCCGGCGGCCCCGCAGCCGCCGTCGGCGCCGACGGAGCTGGAGGAACCGGCCGTCCCCGCTCCGTACGACCCCAGCCCCTTCGCCCGCGAGCGGCACGTCTGGCTGGGACTGCACGCGGCGGCGACGCGGAGTCTGGCGCAGGGGTCGATGATCGTCTTCAGCTGAGGGGCGGCGCGGGGCGCGGGCCCGAACCGGCCGCCGACGGCCGGTTGTCCGGAGGGCCCCTCGTTCCCGGAGCAGCCCGAGGGCCGGCCAAGGATGTCCTTGACCGGCCCAAGGGACGGCGGTGATACGGGCCCTACAGGAAAGAGTTGATCTCGATCGTCTCGTCGCGGCCCGGGCCGACGCCGATCGCGGAGATCGGGGCGCCCGACATCTCCTCCAGCGCCTTGACGTAGTTCTGCGCGTTCTTCGGCAGGTCGGAGAAGGACTTCGCCTTGGTGATGTCCTCGGACCAGCCCGGCAGGGTCTCGTAGACCGGCTTGGCGTGGTGGAAGTCGGTCTGCGAGTACGGCAGCTCCTCCACCCGCTTGCCGTCGATCTCGTACGCCACGCAGACCGGGATCTCCTCCCAGCCGGTCAGGACGTCCAGCTTGGTGAGGAAGAAGTCGGTCAGGCCGTTCACCCGGGTCGCGTAGCGGGCGATCACGGCGTCGAACCAGCCGCAGCGCCGGTCGCGGCCCGTGGTCACGCCCCGCTCACCGCCGATGCGGCGCAGCGCCTCGCCGTCCTCGTCGAACAGCTCCGTCGGGAAGGGGCCCGCGCCGACACGCGTGGTGTACGCCTTCAGGATGCCGATGACCCGGCTGATCTTCGTCGGGCCGACACCCGCGCCGGTGCAGGCACCGCCGGCGGTCGGGTTGCTGGAGGTGACGAAGGGATAGGTGCCGTGGTCGATGTCCAGCAGCGTGCCCTGGCCGCCCTCGAAGAGCACGACCTTGTTCTCCTCCAGCGCCTGGTTCAGGACCAGGACGGTGTCGGAGACGTACGGCGCGAGCTTGTCCGCGTAGCCCAGCAGCTCCTCGACCACCTGCTCCACGGCGATGGCGCGCCGGTTGTAGAGCTTGGTCAGGATCTGGTTCTTGGCGTCGAGGGCCGCCTCGACCTTCTGGGTCAGGATCGACTCGTCGTACAGGTCCTGCACCCGGATGCCGACGCGGTTGATCTTGTCGGCGTACGTCGGGCCGATCCCGCGCCCGGTCGTGCCGATCTTCCGCTTTCCGAGGAAGCGCTCCGTCACCTTGTCGACGGTGACGTTGTACGGCGTGATGATGTGAGCGTTGCCGCTGATGAGGAGCTTGGAGGTGTCGACACCGCGCTCGTTGAGTCCGCTCAGCTCGGAGAGCAGGACCGACGGGTCTACGACGACACCGTTACCGATGACCGGCGTACAACCGGGCGAGAGGATTCCGGAAGGGAGGAGGTGGAGTGCGTACTTCTGGTCTCCGACGACCACCGTGTGGCCGGCGTTGTTGCCGCCCTGGTATCGCACGACATAATCCACCGAGCCACCGAGCAGGTCGGTTGCCTTTCCCTTGCCTTCGTCACCCCACTGAGCACCGAGCAGCACAAGTGCGGGCACGCGCGTACACCCCTTCCGGGCGGGGCATGTCCAAGGTCAGGGGCGTACGCGTAAGGTTCACCGCCGCGTACCACCGCGACCGTCGTTGGCCGCACAACCGTCGGACCGGATGCCCCGGAATAGACGAAGCCCCTGGCGCAATAGCGCAAGGGGCTCTTGCACAAAGATGCTACCCGAGGAAGCGAGGCAGGACCGAGGTGGCGACTTTCGCGACGTCCGATCAGCTGCTGGTGATCATCGATCCCCTTGCCCGGCGGACGGACGGAGAGGCGGTGCGGATCGCGAAAGACGTGCTCAGCGCGGGTGCGGCCGCCAAGGTGTGCCTGCCGGAGGATCCCGAGGAATTCGCCCGGGCACTGCGCCGAAGAGGCTCCCGGCGGCCGGTGGTCGTGGGCGACGACCGCGCCCTGGCCCGGGCCGTGTCCCTGCTCCACCGCCATCGGGAGCTGGCCGGATGCGTGCTGTCGATGGTGCCGGTCGGCGGCTCCCCCGCCCTGGCGGAGGCGCTGGGCGTGCCGACGGGGGCGGTGGCGGCGGCCCGGGCGGTGCTGGACGGGGTGGAGCGCCGTATGGATCTGCTGGTCGACGACAGCGACGGGGTGGTGCTGGGCGCGTTGCG
Organism: Streptomyces sp. NPDC039424; assembly: GCF_055639495.1. Taxonomy (NCBI): domain Bacteria; kingdom Bacillati; phylum Actinomycetota; class Actinomycetes; order Kitasatosporales; family Streptomycetaceae; genus Streptomyces; species Streptomyces sp. NPDC039424. Next base: position 504,866 of record NZ_JBVKAI010000005.1, on the reverse strand, counting down.
GATACCTCCGGTGCCCGTGGCGCAGGCGCCCGAGCCCGTGCCCGCTGCCGTCCCCGGCCGCCCTTGGCTCCGTACGACCTACCAGTCCCTCGTCCGCACCCTGGGCCCCCGCCCCGCCCGGCTCTCCTCCACCGTCCCGGCGCACGGGCCGTCCCGGCTGCGCGTGCAGGTCGACGGGGAGACCCTCGTCGACCTGGACCAGCCGGTGGAGGCGGTCTCGGTGATCCCGGGCACGGCTGGTGTGGCCGAGGTGGAGGTCCGTCCGCTCTCGGTGGGGGCGGAGGCGTCGCCGCTGCTGGCCTCGGGGAGGACGGTGACGGTGACCGGGGCGGACTTCCGCTACCGGGCGGACGCGGTGGTGTCGGGGCCGGTACGGAGACGGACGTGGCGGGTGGTGGAGGGGGCCTGGGGGATCACGGTGCCGGAGGTGGGGTGAGCCTCGGGCGGTTCCTAGCGCCACGGATCGAGGGCGAGCTTGCCACGGTTCGCCCCGCTTCGAGCTCCCGCAGGACCGCCGGCCCCTCGGCCAGGGGGTGGATCCGGGGGGTGCCGGGCCGGTACACGCCCCCGGCGATGAGAGTCTCGATCTCGGCGAGCAGCGACCGGTAGATCGACGGTGCTTCGGTCGCCAGCGCACCGATGTGCAGGCCCTTGACCTGCACTGGTGGACGGGCAGTAGTCCCGGTACCCGTTGCCGCAGCGACCGGGGACGATCAACCCCTCGTCCTCGTAGTAACGCAACGACCTCGCACTCACACCGCTGACCCTGGAGGCCTCGCCGATCTTCATGCCTTCGGGCAACAGGTGATCACCCCACCTCGACGCTCAGCCCCTCCAGCCCCCTGATCACGAAGTTCGGCTTCCGCTTCGGCTCCGCCGCGAGGCCGAGCGTCGGGGCCTTCTCCAGCAGGGCCGTCATCGAGGCCGCCAGCTCGATACGGGCCAGGGGGGCGCCGATGCAGTAGTGGATGCCCGCGCTGAAGGAGATGTGCGGGTTGTCCCCGCGGGTCAGGTCCAGCCGGTCGGGGGCGGCGAAGACGGCCGGGTCGTGGTTGGCGGAGCCGAAGAGCATGGCGATCTCGGCGCCCCGGGGGATCGTCGTGCCGTCGATCTCGATCTCGTCCAGGACCCAGCGCTCGAAGAGCTGGAGCGGAGTGTCGTAGCGCATCAGCTCCTCCACCGCCGACGGGACGAGGGAGTGGTCCGCGCGGAGTGCCGCCAACTGGTCGGGGTTGCGGAACAGTGCCCACCAGCCGTTGGTCGTGGCGTTCACCGTGGCCTCGTGGCCCGCGTTCAGCAGCAGCACACAGGTCGAGATCATCTCCTGCTCGGTGAGGCGGTCCCCCTCGTCGTGCGCCGCGATCAGACCGGAGATCAGATCGTCGCCCGGCTCCTTGCGCCGCTCGGCGATCAGCTCGCGCAGGTACTCCGAGAACTCGACCGACGCCCGCACCGCCTTCGCCGCCACGTCCTTCGGCGGGTTCAGCTCGTACATCCCGCAGATGTCCGCCGACCAGGGCCGCAGCGGGGCCCGGTCGGACTCGGGGATGCCCAGCATCTCGGCGATCACCGCGACCGGAAGCGGCTCGGCCACGTCCGCCAGCAGATCACCGCCGCCCGCCGCCACCAGCGCCGACACCAGCTCCCGCGCCAGCCCGTCCACATACGGCTTCAGCCGCTCCACCGTGCGCGGCGTGAACGCCTTCGACACCAGCCGCCGGATCCGGGTGTGGTCCGGCGGTTCCAGATCCAGCATCCCGTGGTCGTTGAGCACATGGAACGGCTCGTGCTCCGCCGGCGGCGCCGTCCGCCCGAACTCCTCGTGCGTGAACCGGTGCTGGTAGGCCCGGCCGAGGCGCCGGTCCCGCAGCAGCGCCGACACATCGGCGTGATGCGGCACCAGCCACTGGTCGGTGGGCTCGTAGTAGATCACCCGCCCCCTCTCCCGCAACTCGGCGTAGGCCGGGTACGGGTCGGACACGAACGCCGGGTCCCAGGGGTCGAACGCGAGGTCATCAACAGCTGCCATGAACGGACGCTAGCCCGGCTGAGCCCCTCCTGACCAGGGGGGTCTCAGCGGGGACCTTTGGTCGGTTGGTCGGTTGCGGTGGGGCCACGCCCACTACCCCGGCGTGACCAACCGCGCCTCGTAGGCGAACACCGCCGCTTGTGTCCGGTCCCTGAGGCCCAGTTTGACCAGGACGCGGCTTACGTGGGTTTTGATGGTGGATTCGGCTACCACCAGGCGTTCGGCGATCTCCGCGTTGGAGAGGCCCTGGGCTATGAGGATCAGGACCTCGGTTTCGCGTTCGGTCAGGTCGCCGTAGGCCGCTTGGGCCGTGGGTGGGAGGCGGGGGGGCTGGGCCAGTCGGGAGAACTCTGTGATCAGCCGCTTGGTGATGGAGGGGGCCAGCAGGGCCTCGCCGGCGGCCACCACTCGTACGCCGTCGGCCAGTTGGCGGGCCGAGGCGTCCTTCAGGAGGAAGCCGGAGGCTCCGGCGCGGAGGGCCTGGTAGACGTACTCGTCCAGGTCGAAGGTGGTGAGGACCAGCACCTTCGCCGCGTCGTCCGCGGCGACGATCTCGCGGGTGGCCTCGATGCCGTTCAGCTCGGGCATGCGGATGTCCATCAGCACGACGTCGGGAGAGAGTTCGCGGACGCGGTCCACCGCCTCCCGGCCGTTGACGGCCTCGCCGACGACCTCGATGTCCGGCATCGCGTTGAGGAGCACCGAGAAGCCCTCGCGCACCATCATCTGGTCGTCCGCGATCAGTACCCGGATGCTCATGCGGTCCCTTCGCTCACCGGGGCGACCGGCAGGAACACCGACACCTCATAGCCGCCGTCGTCCACCGGGCCCGCCGTCATCTCGCCGTTCAGCATGGAGACGCGCTCCCGCATACCGGTGATGCCGTGGCCGGCCCCGGGTGAGGGCTTGAGCAGGGACGGCGCGGGCGGCGGGCCGTTGACTACGCGCAGGCCGAGCCCGCCGAGGACGTAGCCGATCTCGACGCGGGCGCCGGCTCCGGGCGCGTGCCGGAGGGTGTTGCTCAGCGCCTCCTGGACGATCCGGTAGGCCGACAGCTCGACGCCCTGCGGCAGTTCGCGTACCGCGCCCGTCACCACCTTGTCGACGGTGAGGCCGGCCTCCCGCACATTGGCGAGCAGGGCGTCCAGGTCGGCGAGGGTGGGCTGCGGGGCGTCGGGAGCCTCGTAGTCCTCCGCGCGGACGACGCCGAGGACGCGGCGCAGCTCGGTCAGTGCCGCCACCGCGTTCTCCCGGATGGTGGCGAAGGCCCGCTCCAGTTCCGGCGGCGGGTCCTGCACCCGGTAGGGCGCGGCCTCCGCCTGGATGGCGACCACCGACATGTGGTGGGCGACCACGTCGTGCAGCTCGCGGGCGATGGTGGTGCGCTCCTCCAGCAGCGTGCGCCGGGAACGCTCCTGCTCGGTCGCGGTCTGCTGGGCGGTCACCTCCTGCCGGGCGTCGCGGCGTATGTGCCAGACGGTGACGGCCAGCAGGGCCATCGCGGAGAGGACCAGGAGGGGGGCGCTGTTGGCGTTGTAGTGGCCGCCGCCGAAGAGGTACTCGGCGACGGAGCCGTACGCGGCGGTGATCGCCCACATCCAGGCCGCCGTGCGCGGGCGGGTGCGTATCGCGACGACGGTGAGAACCACCAGGTGGGAGACGAGGCTGCCGGGCTGCCACGGCCAGTCGCCCCAGCCGGGGTCCAGGGCTATGACGGCCGTCGCCGACGCGAAGGACAGCCAGAAGGCACCGACCGGACGGACCAGGGTGAGCAGGACCGGGATGGCGACGATCAGACCGCACAGCAGGGACTGCGGACCGCCGCCGGTGTTGCCCGACCAGCCCACCAGCATCGCCAGCACGGCCGCGCCGGCCACCGCCCAGTGCCGGGCCCAGGTCGCGAACTCCCGCCACTGGCCGGTGAGCCGTCCGGTGAGGGGACCGTCCACGTTCATCCGGGCCAGCGGGCGGTAGGCGAACGCGTCGTGGAAGAGGTCCTGCCTGAGCCCGCGCAGGGCGTCCGCGGCCAGCCGGTACTCCGGGCTGCGCCGGCCGGCGCCCGCGCCCGGCGGTGGCGGTGTCGTGTGCATGTGAGTCGTCTCGGTCACGTTCACAAGGTAGGCGCGGGAGGGGGTCGCGGTCGTCACCAGCGAGAGGGGTACTTCGGTGTCCGTCTCAGGTACTACGGGTCGCCCCTCGGGGGTCTCAGCGGCCCCCCGGGCGGATCAGCCCCGACTCGTAGGCGAACACCGCCGCCTGGGTGCGGTCGCGCAGGCCGAGCTTCACCAGGATGCGGCCGACGTGGGTCTTCACGGTCTGTTCCGCGACGACGAGCCGTTCGGCGATCTCCGCGTTCGACAGGCCCTGGGCGATCAGGGCGAGCACCTCCGTCTCGCGTTCCGTCAGGTCGCCGACGCGTTGCTTCAGCGGTGCCCGGGGGCTGCCGTCCAGCCGGGAGAACTCGGCGATCAGACGGCGGGTGATCCCGGGGGCGAGCAGCGCGTCACCGGCGGCCACCACCCGGACCGCCTCGGCGAGCTGGTCGGCGGAGGCGTCCTTGAGCAGGAAGCCGGAGGCTCCGGCGCGCAGTGCCTCGTACACGTATTCGTCCAGGTCGAAGGTGGTGAGGACCAGAACCCGCATGTCCGGGTACTGGGCGGTGATGCGGCGGGTGGCCTCGATACCGCCCAGTTCGGGCATGCGGATGTCCATCAGGACGACGTCCGGGGCGAGTTCGGTGACCTTGCCGATCGCGTCCAGGCCGTCCACCGCCTGGCCGACCACGTCGATGTCGGGCTGGGTGTTGAGCAGCACGGTGAAGCCCTGCCGGACCATCTGCTGGTCGTCGGCGATGAGGACGCGGATGGGGCTGCTCGTCATGCGGTGTCGTCCTTCGGGTCGATGGCAAGGTCCGGGGCGTCGGCGAACGGGACCGTGGGGAGGTACACGAGCACCTTGTAGCCGCCGTCCGGCAAGGCGTGCGCCGTTATGGAGCCGTCGAGCATCGCGACCCGCTCCCGCATGCCGAGCAGCCCGTGCCCGGCACCCGGTGACGGCGGTGTGGGCCGTGTCGGCCGTGAGTTGACGACCTGCACGATCAACCCGTAGGTATACCGGAGTTGGACGTGGGCGGTCGCCCCGGGAGCGTGCCGCAGTACGTTGCTCAGCGCCTCCTGCACGATCCGGTACGCGGACAGCTCCACGCCCGGCGCCAGCGGTCGCCGCTCACCCTTGACCTCCAGGGTCACGGTCAGGCCCGCGGCCCGGGTGTTCTCCACGAGCGCGTCGAGCCGGTCCAGGCCGGGCTGCGGGGCGTGCGGGGCCCCACCGGTGGCCGCCCCGTCGAGGGCGTCGCCCGTTTCGGGATGCTCCGAGCGCAACACGCCGAGCACCCGGCGCAGTTCGGTCAGCGCCTCCAGCGCGTTCTCGCGGATGCCCGCGAGGTTCTCCTTGAGTTCCTCGGGCGGGTTCTGCACGAGGTGCGGGGCGACCTGGGCCTGGATGGAGATGACGGACATGTGGTGGGCGACCACGTCGTGCAGCTCGCGCGCGATGCGGCTGCGCTCCTCCAGCAGGGTGCGGCGGGCGCGCTCCTCGGCGGTGAGCTCGGTCTGTTCGATGAGTTCCGCGCGGGCCTCGCGGCGTCCGCGCAGCGCCATGCCGAGCACCACGACGACCGCGGACAGGGCGATCGCGACCACCCCGGTGGGCTGGTAGTTCGCGGCACCCCACAGTCCTTCGAGGACATAGGTGACCAGCGCGGTGATGGCCAGCGCCTCCGCGGACACCCTGGTGGGCACCCGCAGCGCGAGCAGCAGCAGCACAACCAGCTGGGCGATGATCCCGGCCGCGGTCCAGGGCCAGGTGAACTCCTGCGTGCCCTTCACGGACAGCCGGCCGTGCATCCAGACGGCCCCCGCCACCGTGGCCACCGTGGACAGCCACCACGCCGGGATCGGCCGCCACAGGGCGAGGACCACCGCGCCGCCCTGCGCGAGGGCGATCAGGAGGGCGTTCCCGAAGCCGAGCCTCCCGTCCTCGCCGAGCTGGGCCGCGCCGCCGAGTGTGATCCCGAACGCGACCAGGCACAGCAGGCCGTGCGGCAGCCGGCGCACCCACGCGGAGGCGGGCAGCGGGTCCGCCCTGACGGTCCACAGGTCGTCGCGCAGCACCCGCAGGACACGGCCGACGAGCGCATGCTGGGCCCCCGGTTCCGTCACGCGCCCCACCCTAGACACGGCGCCCCTCCGCCCGCGCTCCCCGATCCGACGGTCTGTGCGCACGGACGACGTGTGAACGCCGGTGGCCGGGCTGCTCGTAGCAGCGGAACGCGGCCCGGCAGAGGGCGAGGGCGCAGGCGAACACCGGCAGCCAGGCCAGGCGGGACGCCATCCAGGCGAGGCCGTCGGGGACGGTGTGCAGGCCTGGCAGGCGGCCCGCCGGGAGGGCGGTGGCGGTGGTCGCCATCAGGGCCGTCTGGTGCCAGAGGAAGATCGTCATCGCGGAGAGGTTCACCAGGGCGACCACCGCCCAGGCCAGGGGGCGTCGCATCGCGCCGCGCAGGCGATCCCGCAGCAGCAGGGCCAGACCGCACTGAGCCAGGCCGAAGGTGACGACGGCCAGTGTCGGCGGGTCGAGGTTGGAGACGGACGCGCCCGGAACGCCGACCATCGACGCCGGGTAGCCCGCCCAGGCGACGAGCGCCGCCGTCGCCGCCGTGCCGCCGGTGAGCAGGATCCATCCGGCGCGGCGGCGTTCCAGCTCGCCGCGGGTCCAGGCCGCGCCCAGGGTGTAGGGCACCAGCCAGCCCGCGGCCACGTTGACCCAGCCGAGCCAGGAGGCGTCGGCGTGCAGGCCGAATCGCAGGAGGTCCACGTGGAGGACGACGGCCAGCGGCCACAGCGGGTTGAGCCGGGTGACCAGAGGGGTCGCCGCCGTCAGTACCGCGAACACCAGCAGGAACCACATCGGGGACAGGGCCAGTTTGAGCAGGGTGCGGACCGTCTCGAACGGGACTCCCGAGGCGAGCAGGGCCGTCGCCGCCACCGTCCACAGGGTCAGTACGGCCGCCACCGGGCGGAACAGCCGGGACAGCCGGCCGCGCAGCCACGCGCCGTACGTCATGCCCCGGGCCCGCGCGGAGTCGTACCCCCGGGTGGCCACGTGTCCGCCCACCAGGAAGAACACCGCGAGGGTCTGGAAGGCCCAGGAGACGGGCGCCAGCCAGGGCATGTGCTGGAGCGGGCTCGCCGCGTGCAGCGTGCCGTCGTCCACGACCAGGGCGGTGACCAGCCAGTGGCCGAGGACCACGCCGAGGACCGCGAGGGCGCGCAGGGCGTCGACCGCGCGGTCCCGGGAGGCGGGGGTGGCATCGTCCAGGCGGCGGGCGGCCTGCCGTATGCCGTGCGGGAACGGGGTCCGGTGGGCCGGCTCAGGCACGGGTCACCTCCGAGGTCTCGCCCAGGACGATCCGGGCCAGGTTGGTGAGGACGGTCGAGCCCGGGGTGAAGTAGCCGCTGTGTTCGGCGTCCTGGGCGTCGAAGACGCGGGCGCCGAAGGCCGGGGAGACCGGGTCGGTGCCGAAGCCGACGGTGGTGACGAGCAGGTCCGCCCTGACGTGCGGCACCTGAGCCACCCAGTCCTCGCTGCCCCGGGCCGCCCAGACCCGGGCGGGGGTGTGCAGGGCCGTGACCGAGTCGGCGCCGGTGCCGGGGCTGCCTATCAGGGCGATGTCGTCCACTTCCAGGCGGGCGGCGGCGCGACCGCAGACCACCGAGCCGTAGGAGTGGCAGACCAGGGTGAGGCGGGCGTGCGGGCCGGTGATGCGGTGGAGCTCGCCGACGAAGTCCCTGAGGTGCGGGGCGGCTTGTCCGGCACGGCCCGCGGTGAGGACGGTCCCGCTGACCGTGCCGGGTGTCCGGTAGCCGAGCCAGGCGACCACCGCGGTGCGGGTGCCGCGCGGGGCCTGCCGGGTGAGTTCGCGGTGCAGGGCGGCGGCGGCCGTGTGGAAGCGGGCGTAGGTGTCGAGGGAGGTGTCGGAGCCCGGGACCACGACGGCCACCCGGTCCGCGTGGGCGAGGTCGCCGAAGACCTCCGTCGCCAGGCCGGGGCCCCGGCCGTCGAAGGCGAGCAGGTGACGGGCCGGGCCCGCGAGCGAGCGGTCCGCCGCGGCGCGGTGCCGGTCCCCGTGCGCGGCGGCCATCCGCGACGCCCGCGCGGCGTTGGCGCGGTTGGCCGCGTAGGCCTCGTCCAGGGTGGCCGCCGTCACGGGGGCGAGGGCGGCCGGGGCCGGGGCGGGGATCTCCGGGTGGGCGGCGGCGGAGAGGGGGACCACTATGGCCGCGGTGATCACGGCGGCCAGAGCGGTGCGACGCCATCTGGGGCCGCGGCGCCCTGCACCGGTGCGGTCGCGTGCCGTCCGTACGAGCCCCATGTCGGATTCCCCCTCCAGTCCGCGCCCGGCCATCGGGCTCGTCTGCAGGGGAAGTTACGGACGAGGGCTCATCGCCCGCGTCCCGCCCGGGAGCTGTCCTCGGACGTAGCTCTCAGGTATTACGGGTATGACCGGGTGCGCCACGGCCACCGTCGCGCGTACCGCCACGGCCACTGTCGCGCGTACCGCCACGCCCCTCGTCACCACGCCAGCTGCGCGATCTCCTCAGCCACCACCGCGCACGCGTCCGCAGCCGGATCGATCAGCGGGAAGTGGCCGACGTCCTCCAGGAGCGTCAGGCCCACCATCTCGCCCGCCTTCGCCGCCGCCTCCGCGTAGGACTCGGCGACCGCCTCCGGGACGTCCAGGTCCGTGCGGCCCTGGACGAGCGTGGTCGCGATGCCGGTGGGGAGGAGGAGGGCGGGGTCGGCGTACGGCAGGCGTTCGGCGAACGTCTCCTCACCGCCGAGGAGTTGGAGCGCCGCGTTGCCGCAGACGTCCAGTTTCTCGGCGATCGTGAAGTCCGCGATCGGGGCGAGGGCGACCACACCGCGCAGCGGGGCGGGGCGGCCGGTGCGCCAGGGGGCGTCGGCGGGCAGGACATGGCGGGCCGCCGCCCACAGGGCCAGGTGGCCGCCCGCCGAGTGGCCGGTGAGCACCATGCGGCGGGCGTCGGCCTGCGGGAGGGCCTCGCGGGCGAGGGCGGGGAGTGCGTCCAGGGCCGCCGCCACGTCGTCGAAGGTGTCCGGCCAGCGGCCCGCGACCGGCCCGTCCCCGCCCTGACCGGGACGCGTGTCGCCGCGCCGGTACTCGACGTTGGCGACGGCGAAGCCCCTGCGGGCCAGGAAGTCGGCGAACGGGGTGATGTGGCGGCGGTCGTACGGGGCGCGCCAGGCACCGCCGTGCAGGACGACGACCAGCGGGGAGGTTTCCCCCGGGCCGCTGTCGCCGCGCGGGGCGTAGAAGTCGATGACCTGGTCGGGGTGGTCGCCGTAGGCGCTGGTGGCGTCGGGCTCGACGGACGGGTGCGAGAAGGCCGACTCCTCCTCGGCGGCGGCGCGGGATGCTGCGGCGTCGTCCGGCATGCTCCAACCTCTCAGCGATGTAACGGGTTTGGCGGACCAGGGTGGGAAATCGGCCGTTGGCGGGGACGGTACCAGGCCGATGACGTGCGAGGACCCGGGGATGTCACGCTCGGTGAGAGACAAACGGATCAGTACCGGACGCAGCCGGGCGGGGGCGGCCCACGCGGTGGGCGCGGTGGCCGCGGTGGGTGCCGCCCCCGCCCTCCCTCACGGGGTCACCGTCTCCCCCAGCACCCGTGCCGCCCGCTCCACGTCCGCGAAACTCACGTACAACGGGGTGAAGCCGAAGCGGAGCACGTCGGGGTGGCGGAAGTCGCCGATGACACCCTGGGTGATCAGCCGCCGCATGACGGACCCGGCGTCGGCGCAGCGCAGTGCGACCTGGCTGCCGCGTTCCTCATGGAGCGCCGGGGTGACGGACTCGACGCGGCCCGGCGGGACGTACCGCCGCACGCACTCCAGGAAGAAGTCCGTCAGAGCCAGCGACTTGGCCCGTACGGCCGCCACCGACACCCCGTCCCAGACCTCCAGCGCCGCCTCCAGGGCCAGCATGGAGAGGATGTCCGGGGTGCCGACGCGACCGCGCAGGGCGCCCGGCGCCGGTTCGTAGGAGGGCCGCATGCCGAAGGGTTCGGCGTGGGAGTTCCAGCCGGGCAGCGGGCTGTCGAAGCGGTCCTGGAGGTCGCGGCGTACGTACAGGTAGGCCGGTGAACCCGGGCCGCCGTTGAGGTACTTGTAGGTGCAGCCGACCGCCAGGTCCACCCCGTGCTCGTCCAGGCCCACCGGCAGGGCGCCCGCGCTGTGGCACAGGTCCCAGACGGCGATGGCGCCCGCCGCGTGCACGGCGGCGGTGAGCGAGGGCAGGTCGTGCAGGCGGCCGGTGCGGTAGTCGACGTGGTTCAGCAGCACCGCCGCGGTACGGGCACCCAGCGCGTCCGGCACCTCCGCCGGGGTGAGCGGGCGCAGGGTGCGACCGGTCAGGCGGGCGGCCGACTCGGCGATGTAGCCGTCCGTGGGGAAGGTCGTCGCGTCGACGAGGATCTCGTCGCGGTCGTCGCCCGCCATGCGTACGGCGGCCACCAGTGCCTTGAAGACGTTGACGCTCGTGGAGTCGCCGACCACGATCTGGCCGGGTGCCGCGCCGACCAGCGGCGCGATGCGGTCGCCGATCCGCTCGGGCGCCGTCCACCAGCCGCTCTCCTCCCAGGAGCGGATACGGAGTTCACCCCACTGGCGGCGGACCACGTCGGCCACCCGGTCCGGGACGCCTGCGGGCAGGGCGCCCAGGGAGTTGCCGTCCAGGTAGACAGCCTCGTCGAGGATGAACCGGTCCCGCAGCGGGGCCAGTTCGTCCGCGCCGTCGAGCTTCTCCGCCTTGGCCATGAGCTCAGACATGGGACCTCGCCGTCCACAGCTCCGGGAAGACGTTCTTCCGCGCGCGCTTCTCCAGCCAGGCCACGCCCGCCGAGCCGCCCGTGCCGGGCTTGGCGCCCATCGCGCGGCGGGTGGCGACCAGGTGGTCGTTGCGCCAGCGCCAGACCAGTTCGGCCACGTCGGTCAACGCCTCGCCCAGGCGGGCGAGTTCGGCGTTCTCGTCGCCGGAGTAGATCGCCGTCCAGGCCGCCTCGACGGCATCCGACGGGTCGTGGCGCAGGGAGACGTCACGGTTCAGGACGGAGGCGGGGATGGCGTGGCCGCGGCGGGCCAGCAGCCGCAGCACCTCGTCGTACAGGCTCGGCTCGTGCAGGGCCTTCTCCAGCTCGGCGTACACGCGCGGCGCGGCCCGGTGCGGGACGAGCATCGACGCGGACTTCTCGCCGAGCAGGAACTCCATACGGCGGTACATCGCCGACTGGAATCCGGAGCCGTCGCCGAGGGCGGAGCGGTACGAGTTGAACTGCGCCGGGGTCAGCTGGCCGAGCGGCGTCCAGGAGGCGTTGAGCGCCTCCAGCTCCCGTACGGACCGCTTGAGCGCGGCGATGGCGGTCGGGACGTCGTCCGAGCGCAGGGCGCGGGCCGCGGTCTCCCACTCGTGGACGATGACGGTGAACCACAGCTCCATCACCTGGGTGGTGACCAGGAAGACCATCTCTCCGGGGTCGTCGGAGAGGGTGTGCTGGAGGTGGGTGAGCACGTCCGCCTTGACGTAGTCCTCGTACGGCGTGGTGCCCGCGAAGTCGAGATGCGGAGCCTCGGGCTCATGGGCCTCAGGGGGCTGAGAGGTCTGGTGAGCCTGGTGGGACATCACTGTCTCCTGTTGTTACTCAGGGTAGCGGTCCGCCCCTGCCGATGCCGGCACGGGGGCCCCGGTCCCCACCCGCATCCTCCGCAATCACCCCGGATCCGGCAAGGCCCGTCTGCTGCCGGACGGGCCACACCGTGTGCCTCCCCGGCGGGTCGGCCCACGCTCTGGGCCGACCCGCCGGGGAGAGTTCTTCGCAAACTGCGTGCAGCGCTCGCGGTCGGGAATCTGATCGTTCCCATGATCAGCCCACAGAGAAAGGGACGTTGTGTCACGTGACGACGCCGACGGCGAAAGCCTTCCCCCCGCGCCGGTGCAAGGAGCGGGGGGCGCTTCGGCCAGTCCCACCGGCGGATCACGCCACGGCAACGCCGAGGAGGACCCTCACCCGGTTGCCGATCTGGTCGAGCGGGTGGCCGATCTGGTCGAGCCGATCAAGCCCAAGCTGCGTGGCTGGCTCCATGCCGGGATGGTTCCCGCCTCGCTCAGCGCGGGCATCGTCCTGATCTGCCTGACCCGGAACCAGCAGGCGGCCCTGGCCTGCGGCGTGTACTGCGTCACCGCCTGGCTGCTGTTCGGAACGAGCGCCGTCTATCACCTGGGCACCTGGGGGCCGCTCGGCGAGGCCGTTCTGCGCCGCCTCGACCACGCCAACATCTTCCTGATCATCGCCGGCACCTGCACCCCGCTGACCGTGCTTCTTCTCTCCTCGGACCGGCGAGCCGTCCTGCTGTGGATCGTATGGACGGGCGCGCTGGCCGGCATCGCCTTCCGTGTCCTGTGGGTGAGAGCTCCCCGCTGGCTGTACACCCCCTGCTACCTCGCCCTGGGATGGGCACCGGTGCGCTATCTGCCCGACTTCCTGCACACCGGCGGAGCGGCCGTACTCACCCTGATCGTGACGGGCGGTCTTCTCTACAGCGCGGGCGCGGTGGTCTACGCTCTCCGCCGTCCCGACCCCTCACCCCGCTGGTTCGGCTTCCACGAGGTGTTCCACGCCCTGACCGTGGCCGGCTTCACCGCGCACTACATCGCCATCTTCCTGGCCGCGCACTGACCACGGCGGGTACGGCGCGGCGAGGGCCGCGCGGCGTGCGCCGCGCGGCCCTGGAGGTGCACTGCGGAAAGGTCAGGCAGGGGTGATGTTCTCCGCCTGCGGGCCCTTCTGGCCCTGGGTGACGTCGAACGTCACGGCCTGGCCCTCCTGAAGCTCACGGAAGCCCGAGGCGTTGATCGCGGAGTAGTGCGCGAAGACGTCCGGGCCGCCGCCGTCCTGGGCGATGAAGCCGAAGCCCTTCTCCGCGTTGAACCACTTCACAGTTCCCGTAGCCATAGTCATGCCTTCCAGTCGATGAACGCCTGCCACTTTGCGTGGACGGCGGAGGTGATCGCCCTGGTCCCTGCGGCACAGCACAGCAAAACGCCCACACCTAAGGCGTGGGCAAAGGGGAACGCCGAACCACGACAGCTGACGTAGACGTTACACGCCAACACGCCCCGTCACCAGGGGGAAAGGTTCCGCGCCACCTCGGACAGGCGCGTGCGTGGGGTCCCTGCCGATACCGGCGGGCACGCTCGCCTCAGGCCGCGGCCGAGGGATCGGACGATCCGGCGGCGCGGCGGTACTCGGCGTTGATGCGCTGGGCTTCTTCGAGCTGGTCTTCCAGGATGATGATCCGGCATGCGGCGTCCACGGGGGTTCCCTGGTCGACGAGTTCACGCGCGCGGGCCGCGATGCGCAGCTGGTAGCGGGAGTAGCGGCGGTGTCCGCCCTCGGAGCGCAGCGGTGTGATCAGCCGTGCTTCGCCGATGGCGCGGAGGAAGCCGGGAGTGGTACCGAGCATCTCGGCCGCCCGGCCCATGGTGTAGGCGGGGTAGTCGTCGTCGTCGAGACGGCCCAGCGAGTCGTCTGCTGTCATTTCACCTCTCTGCGGAACACGTGGAAGGGCCCTGGTGCCGTACGGCACCAGGGCCCCGAAGGAACTGCAACCATCTGCCGGCCCTAGTGTCGCACCGGCCTTCTGTTTCCGCCCAGCCGCCTGATACGCCGACGGGGGTGCGGGGATCGCGAATGCGTGACCGGAGACCACCTGCCTATCGATGTTCCGCGGTACCCGGGCTCACGTCCTGTGCCCGGGCGATCCTGATGGCGCTCGACTCCTCCGTTCCCTCTGAACCAATCCCGGTCCTGCTCACGGCGGCCCCTGATCACTGCTGGCCACCCGGTCCGGTCGTCAGTCCCGTCGCCGTCGTGCAACAAGCCTGGCTTCGCGACTCCACCACCGCACCGTCACGCGCGTACCACTGCCCGGCAGTTCATGTCTGCCGGGCCTTGCTCGATCTCGGCTACGACAGAAACCATAACTGTGCGAGCACCTAAAGTCTACTTCAGTCAGTGCAGATTTCCGGTCGTTCGGCAACGAGGTTGTCCCCCTCGGTGAACAGAAGCGCAGCAGTGAGGGCCCGACCGGTGCGCACCGGTCGGGCCCTCACTGCTGCGCGACTCGCGCCTGACCTGTCGGTCAGACGGAGAGGGGGATGCCGGCCATCATCGCCTCGGCCCGCTGGAGCGGGGTGAGGATGACGGCGGGCGGGGCCTTGGGGCGGGTGCGGCAGGTGAAGCCGAGCCGGGCCATGGCCCTCAGGACTTCGTCGGCGCTGAAATCGCGGCGGTCCTGGCGGGTGATGACCTGGCCGACCTGCTTGGGAGGGTAGTGGCGTCGTCCGATGATCACGGCCGCGTCGCCGGCCGGCTCGGGCTTGACGCCCTTCATCGATTCCAGGACGCCGCTCTTGGTCAGGTCGAACGGGAAGCGGGCGATGACACAGCGCATGGGGCCTCACAGGGAGAGGGGGACACGGGACCGACCGTGGTGAGGCGGTTCAGCGGGAGAGGGCGAGCACGCCCAGGGCGCTGCCGTGCCGGCCGGCGGGCGCGTTGCCGTCGGCGAGGTCGCGCAGGCGGATCCGGTCCGTGTATCCGGAACCGTCACGGACGGCGTTGAGCCGGGCCTGGGTGACCAGACCGGTGCGCAGCCCGTCCTCGTCGCAGACGACCAGGTGACCCGTGCGGGCGGCGGCCATGACGGACAACGCCACCTCGACGGTCATGTCGCCCCAGACCCGCGGTCCGGCCTGGTCGGTCGCGTCGGCCACCGGCGTGTGCACCAGGTCGGCGCTCGCCGGGCGGTGCTCCATCTGGATCAGCGTCAAGAGGTGCCTCCTACAGAGATGGGTCGGCTGCCTGGACCACGAGGGTTCTACGCCGCCGCGTCGAGGGTGGGCCGCCGTACGGGCGCGCGCCGGGTCGCCGAAGCGGGACGGCGCCGGCCGCGGGAGGTGGTGCCGCGCTTCTTGGAGCGTTCGACCACCGGTGCGGTGATGACGACCGGGATGCCGGAGGGGGCCTGGGCGCCGGTGATGCGGTGCAGGGCCTGGTCACCGGCGCGGACCTGGGTGGTCTGCGGGACGATGCCGGCCGTTGCCATGAGGCGGGTCATGTCTCGCCGCTGGTTCGGAGTGACCAGGGTGACGACGCTGCCGGACTCACCGGCGCGGGCGGTGCGGCCGCCGCGGTGGAGATAGTCCTTGTGGTCGGTCGGCGGGTCGACGTTGACGACGAGGTCGAGGTTGTCGACGTGGATGCCACGCGCCGCGACATTGGTCGCGACCAGCACGCTGACATGCCCGGTCTTGAACTGCGTCAGCGTGCGGGTGCGCTGCGGCTGCGACTTCCCGCCGTGCAGGGCGGCGGCCCGTACCCCGCTGTTCAGGAGGTGCTCGGTGAGGCGGTCGACGGCGTGCTTGGTGTCGAGGAACATGATCACGCGGCCGTCGCGTGCGGCGATCTCGGTGGTGGCCGCGTGCTTGTCGGCGCCGTGGACATGAAGCACGTGGTGCTCCATCGTGGTGACCGCCCCCGCCGAGGGGTCGACGGAGTGCACGACGGGGTCGCTGAGGTAGCGGCGCACGAGCAGGTCGACGTTGCGGTCGAGGGTGGCGGAGAACAGCATGCGCTGGCCCTCGGGGCGGACCTGGTCGAGGAGCGCGGTGACCTGCGGCATGAAGCCCATGTCGGCCATCTGGTCGGCCTCGTCGAGGACGGTGATGGCGACCTGGTTCAGCCGGCAGTCGCCGCGGTCGATGAGATCCTTGAGGCGTCCGGGTGTGGCGACGACGACCTCGGCGCCACCACGCAGCGCGCTCACCTGACGGCCGATCGACATTCCGCCCACGACCGTGGCCAGCCGCAGCTTCACGGAGCGGGCGTACGGGGTGAGCGCGTCGGTGACCTGCTGCGCCAGCTCACGCGTCGGTACGAGGACCAGCCCCAGCGGCTGCCCGGCCTCGGCACGCTGCCCGGCCGTACGGGCCAGCAGCGCCAGCCCGAAGGCGAGGGTCTTGCCGGAGCCGGTGCGCCCGCGGCCCAGTACGTCGCGGCCCGCGAGGGAGTTCGGAAGGGTCGCGGCCTGGATCGGGAACGGTACGGTCACGCCCTCCGAGCCGAGCGCGGCCAACAGCTCCACGGGCATGTCGAGGTCGGCGAAGCCCTCCACGGCGGGAATCGCGGGGGTGATCGTCCTGGGGAGAGCGAACTCACCCTGGACCCGTGCGGACCGGCGGCCGGCCCCGCTGGAACGGCTCGGCCCACCGGAACGGCTCGGAGCCGGCGAGCCGAATCGGCCGGCACCCTTTCCGGGGGCGGCACTGCCGTTACGGGTGCGGGCGAAGCGGTCGTTCGTGCGTGTGCGGTTCATGCGGAACCTTCCTCGATGCGGCGCATATCAAGGAATTCCCGCAGCAATGAGCGGCACGGAGAATTGCAAGAATGGGCCGGATGGAACGTGAAAGCGAGTCTGCCCGGACGGGAATTCGTGCGGGCGCAGGCACTGAAATGGACAGCGCGACGTGGGCGCCAAATCCGGGCGTCGACCGCGGTCCAGGCGGTGAAGGGGTGCGTCTGCATCCCTTGAAGGGGGATCCGTGTGCGATGAGCCTGCGGATTCCTCGGAGTCGTCCCAGAGGTGAAACACTGCCGGGAGTTGCGTGCAGCTGGGGCCCGCACCCCGGAGGATGCGGGCCCCAGCTGGAGAATACGCGTCAGTGTCAGGCGGGAACGATGTTCTCCGCCGTCGGGCCCTTCTGGCCCTGCGCGATGTCGAAGGTCACCTTCTGGCCTTCGAGCAGCTCGCGGAAGCCCTGGGCGGCGATGTTCGAGTAGTGGGCGAAGACGTCGGCTCCGCCACCGTCCTGCTCGATGAAGCCGAAGCCCTTTTCCGCGTTGAACCACTTCACGGTTCCACTGGCCATGTCATATCTCCTTCGGGGCAGTCCATCGGGATCCGCACTGCGCGGACGCCGTGTCGCCGCGATGATCACCCCGCCCGGAAAAAAGACCGGAAATACAAAAGTGCTTCCAGCGGCCGAGGCCGACCAGAGGGCACTTGAAGTTTCGGGAACCACACTGCAACTGAGATAGACGGTAGCACGCCGGAACGACCTGTGGGCGTCAAATAATTGCGCTCTGTTCACTGTGGCAAAAACTCTGCGAGCGCGGTCCGCCAAACTCTCATCTCGCGGGCACAGATATATTCACCCCGAGTGGCTTCGTCCACTTCCGTTCGCGAGAACGGCACCAAAGGCACCATGACGTCTTCGGGCAGGTGCCGGTGCACCGGCAGGGGCATCCCGAATGGCTCCGCGCAAGTGGCAGACTGCTCGCATGACGACGCACAAGAACCTGCTCGGCGGCCCGGAGCCGACGTACCTGCCGGAGAACGTAGAGGCGTACCGCCTGCTGGGCGAGGAGTCCGAGGCGCCGGCCGAGGTCGCGGCGAAGTATCCGACGTTCTCGCTCGCCTGGGCGATGCTCGCGGACGACGCCTTCGAGGCCGGGCGAGTGGTCGAGTCGTACGCGTACGCCCGGACCGGCTATCACCGCGGTCTGGACGCGCTGCGCCGGGCCGGGTGGAAGGGGCATGGCCCCATCCCCTGGGACCACCGGCCCAATCGCGGGTTCCTGCGCTGCCTCGCCGCCCTCGCTCGTGCCGCGGGCGAGATCGACGAGAAGGACGAGACGGAGCGTTGCTGGCAGTTCCTCAAGGACAGCAGCGCCGAGGCGTACACCGAGCTGAAGCGGTAATCACCGCGAGTTGGAGGGAGCGGCCCCGCGTTCCAGCGGCGGGGCCGTCACGCTGCCGTGCCTGCGGCATTCGGGGCGTCGGCAGCCCGGTGCCGGGCGGCGTACGAAGGCGAAGGCCAGGGCGGCGCCGGCGACCAGGACGCCCGCGCAGATGGGCATCGCCCGGTCGAAGGCGGCGTCGAAGGCGGAGGGCGAGCGGTAGGCGTCGGGGCCCATGCCGGCCAGGAGGGGCAGGGCGGCGACGGCGACCAGCCCGGCCGCGCGGGCCGCGGCGTTGTTGATGCCGCTGGCCAGGCCCGCCCGGGTGGTGTCGACGGAGGCGAGGACGGTGGCGGTGAGGGGCGCGACCAGGGTGACCATGCCGGTGCCCATGACCAGCAGGGCGGGCAGGACGTCGGTGAGGTAGTCGGCGTGCTCGCCGACCCGGAGCATCAGGAGCATCGCCGCCGCGCAGAGCAGGGGGCCGACGGTGAGGGGCAGGCGCGGGCCGATGCGGTCGGCGAGGGCGCCGGAGCGGGCGGAGAACAGCAGCATCAGGGCGGTCGTGGGGAGCAGGGCGGTGCCGGCCGCGAGGGGTGAGTAGCCGGCCACGACCTGGAGCTGGAGGGCCGTGAGGAAGAAGAAGCCGCCGAAGGCCGCGTAGACGCAGAGGGTGACCAGGTTGACGGCCGTGAACTGGCGCGAGGCGAAGATGTCGAGCGGCAGCATGGGGTCGGGGCGGTGCTTCTCGACGTAGCCGAAGGCGGCGGCCGTCGCCACTCCGGCGAGCCCGGTCAGCGTCACGACCAGGGAGCCGCCGTGGGCCTCGATCAGGGCGTAGGTCAGGAAGGCCAGGGCCAGCGCGGCCAGGGTCGCGCCGAGGACGTCGAAGCGGCCGTGCTCGGCGCTGTCGGCGGATTCCGGGACATGGCGTACGGCGACGAGGACGCACAGCACGGCCGGCGCGATGTTGATCAGGAAGACCCAGCGCCAGCCGGGGCCGTCCACCAGCCAGCCGCCGAGGAACGGGCCGACGGCCGCGCCGATCCCGCCGAAGCCCGACCACAGGCCGACCGCCCTGCTGCGGTCGTCGGGGTGGAAGGAGGCCTGGATCAGGGCGAGGGAGCCGGGGGTGAGGAGTGCGCCGCCGATGCCCTGCAGGGCGCGGGCGGCGATCAGGACGCCCGCGTTCGGGGCGAGCCCGCACAGCAGGGACGCGACGGCGAACCAGACCACGCCGAGGACGAAGATCCGGCGGCGGCCGTAGCGGTCGCCCAGCGAACCGCCCAGGAGGATCAGGCCGGCCAGCGTCAGCATGTAGGCGTTGACCGTCCACTGCAGGGCGGCCAGGTCCGCGTTCAGGTCCTGGCCGATGCGGGGCAGCGCGACGTTGACGACGGTCGAGTCCAGCAGGGCCATGCTGGAGCCGAGGACGGTGGTCAGCACGATCCACTTGCCCTGCGGGGAGGCCAGCCGGACATCGGGCATGCCCCCAGGTATACAGCGAGCCCGGCGTCGTAGACAGACGCCGGGCTCGCCGGGAAGTGCAGTACCGCGAACGGTTACTTGATCTTGTTGCCCGCCGACCGCAGGTTCCGCGTGGCCTCGACGACCCGGGCGGCCATGCCCGCCTCGGCCAGCTTGCCCCAGGTGCGCGGGTCGTAGGTCTTCTTGGAGCCGACCTCGCCGTCGACCTTCAGGACGCCGTCGTAGTTCTTGAACATGTGGTCGGCGACCGGACGGGTGAAGGCGTACTGCGTGTCCGTGTCGAGGTTCATCTTGACGACGCCGTTCTCCAGCGCGGTCGCGATCTCCTCCTCCGTGGAGCCGGAGCCGCCGTGGAAGACGAAGTCGAAGGGCTGGGAACCGGCCGGCCGGCCGTACTTGGCGGCGACGCCCTCGTTCAGCTCCTTCAGCAGGTCGGGGCGGAGCACGACGTTGCCCGGCTTGTACACGCCGTGCACGTTGCCGAAGGACGCGGCGAGCAGGTAGCGGCCCTTCTCGCCCAGGCCCAGCGCCTCGGCGGTGCGGACCGCGTCGTCGACCGTGGTGTACAGGGAGTCGTTGATCTCGTGGGAGACGCCGTCCTCCTCACCGCCGGTCGGGGTGATCTCGACCTCGAGGATGATCCTGGCGGCGCGGGCGCGCTCCAGGAGCTCCTGGGCGATGGCGAGGTTGTCGGCGAGGGTCTCGGCGGAGCCGTCCCACATGTGGGACTGGAAGAGCGGGTTCTTGCCGGCCTTCACGCGCTCCTCGGAGATCGCGAGCAGCGGACGTACGTACCCGTCGAGCTTGTCCTTCGGGCAGTGGTCCGTGTGCAGGGCGATGTTGACCGGGTACTTCTCGGCGACGATGTGCGCGAACTCGGCCAGCGCGACCGCGCCGGTGACCATGTCCTTGCTGTACTGGCCGCCCAGGAACTCGGCACCACCCGTCGAGATCTGGACGATGCCGTCGCTGTCCGCCTCCGCGAAACCGCGCAGGGCCGCGTGCAGGGTCTGGGTCGAGGTCACGTTGATGGCCGGGTAGGCGAACTTGCCTGCCTTCGCCCGGTCGAGCATCTCGTTGTAGACCTCGGGGGTTGCGATGGGCATGGTCCGCTCCTTGTATGTGCGGGTGGCGTTCTGCGATTACGGCCCTGACCTAGGGAGTGACGTCATCGTCGGGGCCATCTTTCCAGACGTGGCGGGATGCTTCGGACACCCTGTCCAGCCTGTGGATAACCGCTCAGTCGAGTCCCAGGTCGTCCTTCGAGTAGGCGTACAGGTAGGGCACGCCGGCCTGCTCGGCGATGGCCTCGGCGGCGCCCGTCGCCCGGTCCACGATGGTCGCCACGGCCACCACCTCCGCCCCGGCCTCGCGCAGCGCCTCGACCGCGGTCAGCACCGAGCCGCCCGTGGTGGAGGTGTCCTCGACGGCCAGCACCCGGCGGCCCTCGACCTCGGTGCCCTCGATGCGGCGCTGCAGGCCGTGCGCCTTGCCCGCCTTGCGCACCACGAACGCGTCCAGCGTCTTCCCGCGCGCGTGGGAGGCGTGCAGCATCGCCGTGGCCACCGGGTCGGCGCCCAGGGTGAGCCCGCCGACCGCCTCGTAGTCGAGGTCGGCGGTCAGGTCGAGCATGACCTGACCCACCAGCGGCGAGGCCACGCCGTCCAGGGTGATCCGGCGCAGGTCGACGTAGTAGTCGGCTTCCTTGCCCGACGACAGGGTCACCTTGCCGTGCACCACGGCCTTGTCCTTGATCTGCTGCAGCAGCTCGCCGCGTACGTCCGTCATGCCGGACAGCTTAGGGCGTGTCCCTACAGCCGCCGCCAGCGCCAGGTCGTCGTGGCCTCCAGCGGCTCCAGCGGTGTGACCAGGCGCGGGAGCGTGTTGAGGCCGTTGGGCGGGCCCGTCTGCGGTTCCACGCACACCGCGGCCTCCTGCTCGTCGTAGACGACGGCCCACTCCTCGCGGCTGGTCACCCTCAGCTCCAGCTGCCCCGGCCAGGTGAGCGTGACGTCCACTCCGCCCGGCATGCCGAAGCAGTCGTCCCAGGGGCCGGGCTTCGGCTCGACACGGTTGCCGGTGGGCAGGTGGTCCTCGCCGCGCTCCTCCTGCCAGGCGGGGTGGAAGTCCAGGAGCACGTCCTCGCCGCCGAGGTTGCGGTTGAACCACGGGTGCCAGCCGATCTGCGCCGGGAAGGACGACTCGTACGTCTCCACGGACATGGTGAGCGTCAGGCTGTCCCCGGTCAGCGTGACCACCTGGGTGACCCGGCCGGTGAAGGGCCAGGGCTCCACCAGGTCGTACGTGAGGACCGCCTCGTCGGTGCCGGTGCGGGCGGTGCGCCAGGCACCGTCGCGGGCGGTGCCGTGGATGGCGTGCGGCGGGGAGTTGAGCGGCATCTGGTGGACGGTGGCACCGTCCAGGAAGCGGCCCTCCCGGATCCGGCCGCACCAGGGGACCATCGGGAAGCAACCGAAGCGGTCGCCCTGCCGGAGGAGTTCGAGACCGGCGACCTTCAGCCCGCCGACCCTGCCACCGTGGGCGGGCCGCAGGGTCGCTTCCGCGTCGCCCGCGGTCAGCGTGATGTCCTTGTTACTCACGTGACGACCCTAGCGGGACGATCAAGAGGGCGGCCGGGCTTCCGCCGACCCGGTCAGCGCCGTCGGCGCAGCGCCCGGCCCACCACGATCGCCGACGCCACCACCAGCGCCGCCGCCGGGGCCGCCCAGCGCAGCACGGAGTTCGCGGCGACGGTCTGCGGCGCCGGGACGGGGGCGTACCGGCCGCGCGGCGGCGCGTGGTCCACCTCCTCCGCGCTGCGCCCGATCATGGTCCGCCGTGCGTGCGCCGCCTCGGCGGGCGGTTCACCGGTTCCGGGGAGGCCCTCGGCGTGGATGTCCGCCTCGACACCGCCGTCCAGGTCGTCATCGGCCGAGGGGTCGAGGGAGGGCGGCGGGATCTCGGTGTCGAGGACGGGCGTGGGTACGGGGGTCTCCGCGACGGCCTCCTCTTCCGGCTCCGCCTGCGCCCCCAGCCCCTCCAGGAACCGGTTCAGCAGCCGCAGCGCCGCCGAGGCCACCGCGTCCCGGGGCAGTTCCGCGACCCGCCCGTCGCCGGAGGCGGTGCCGTCGACGGTGACGGTGGTGCCGCCGTCCGCGTCCTTCAGGCGGAGGGTGAGCGCGAGGGCGACCGAGCCGGTGCCGCGGGTCTCGGTCGCGTCGCCCTGGACGGCGTACGAGCCGTCCGGGCCGGGCGAGACGCGGAGCACACCGCGATAGGTGACGGAGTGGCTGCCGACGCGCACCTTCAGCCGCCCCGCGACGGGCTCGGCACCGGCGTCCTGCTGGAGACCGGGAACCGCCCGGGCGATGCGCGCGGGGTCGGCGAGCGCCTCCCTCAGCCGCTCGGCCGGAACCGGAAGGAAGACCTCGTGCTCCATGTCGGCTGAGCCTACCCAGGACTGGCGGTTGCGTACCCCGCTCAGTAGCGCGGATGCACCAACGTGGACGCGGGCAGCCCGGCGACCCGCGTACCGGCGGCCGAGCGGGCGGCGGCCAGCAGGCCGGCCCGGGTCAGGGTGTGCGGGAGTGGGGCGCGGGGGTCCAGGCGCAGCGGGGGTGCGGTCGCTCCCGGCGCGGCCAGCAGAAAGCCCCAGTCGGGCGGGGCGTGGGAGGCGCCGGCGGAGCGGGCGGGGCCGGGGACGCGGTAGGGACTGGTGGCGAGTCCGGCGGCGCGGAGCGTGGACCGCACCGTCCAGAAGACGCGGGGGCGGCCGGAGACCGGACCGGCGTGCACGACCAGGCGACCGCCCGGTGCCAGGACCCGGCGGGCCAGGCCGTAGAACTCCACGGAGTACAGCTTGGCGCTGGCCGTGACGCCGGGGTCGGGCAGGTCCAGGGCGACCACGTCGTACGCCGCCGGGGGCGCTCCGCGCAGCCAGCGGAAGGCGTCCGCCGTGGTGACGTGGACGCGGGTGTCGTCGTACACGTGTCCGTTCAGCCGGGACAGCGCGGGGTCGTGGCGGGCGAGGCGGAGCAGACCGGCGTCGAGTTCGACCACGTCCACGCGGCGCACGTCCCGGTGGCGCAGCACCTCCCGGGCCGCCAGCCCGTCCCCGCCGCCGAGAATCAGCACGCGCGCGTGGGGGCCGCTCATCGCGGGGTGGACCAGGGCCTCGTGGTAGCGGCGCTCGTCCCGGCCGGCGACCCGCAGCCGGCCGTCCAGGAAGAGGTCGAGCGGCCGGCCATGTGTGCCGCCGGTGAGGACGACCTCCTGGACGCCGGTCTGGAGGGCGACGCGTACGTCGTGGCCGTACACCGCGTGCCGGGCGGCCCGTTCGAAGTCGTCGACGAGTACGGCGGCGCAGGCGAGGACGCCGAGGACGGCGAGGTTGGCGACCAGCAGCAGCCGGCGGGCCCGGCGGGTCAGGTCGCGGCGGAACAGGCCGAGGACCAGGGCGCCGCCGGCCACCAGGTTGACCGTGCCGGTGAGCAGCGCGCCGGTCAACTGGCCGAGCCGGGGCAGCAGAAGGAAGGGAAAGGCCAGGCCGCCGACCAGGGCGCCGACGTAGTCCGCCGCGAACAGGTCGGCCACCGCGCCGCCCGCGTCCTGGTGCCGGATACGCTGGATCAGCTCCATCAGCAGTGGGACCTCGGCGCCGATCAGCAGGCCGATGGCGAGGGAGAAGACGACCAGGAGGCAGCGCGGGCCGTCGGCCCACATGCCTCCCCAGTCGCCGGTCCAGGCGAAGACCGCGTACAGGGCCATCGCGCTGCAGCCCCCGACCAGCGCGAGCGCCGCCTCGACCGCGCCGAAGCCGGCCGCGGCGAGCCGGCGCAGCCGCTTGGCGGCGAGGGAGCCGATGCCCATCGCGAAGACCATCACGGACAGCACCACGGAGGCCTGGGTGACCGAGTCGCCGATCAAGTAGGAGGCGAGCGCGACGAGTTCCAGTTCGTACACGAGTCCGCAGGCCGCGCAGACGAAGACGCCCGCGAGGACCAGGAAGCGTCCGGTCCCCGGCCGGACGGGCAGCCGCGCGGGGCCGCCCCAGGACGGCGGTGTGCCGGGCGGGGCGGGCGCGTGCGGATCGATCACGCTGCGACGTTACGTCACGGGTGCGCTGCGCTTCGTCACCCACACGTGTGAAACTCCTGGTGCCGTGGGGGCCTTGTTTCACTTCACCGCCAGGCCGCCCGCCGGTGTCCGCACCCCCACCTTCGTCCGGGTCGCCACCAACTGCCCGTCCTGCGGGTACGCGTGCCAGGTCCGCCAGTGCACCTGGCCCTCGTGCCGCTGGGCCAGGAGGGCGGTGAAGGCGTGGGGGCTGCCGGGGAAGACGCCGGCGAGGCCGTGCGGGTGTTCGGAGACCAGGGCCAGCAACTCCTGGGCGCGGCGCGCGAAGGAGCGGGGTGAGAGGACCTCCACGCGGGCCGCGAACTCGTACTCCCAGTCGTCCACCCGCTTGACGACGCCCAGCGGGAGCGGCGTGCTGGACCCCGCGAGGCAGGCCACCGTCTCCGAGCAACTCCCCCGCTCGTCCTCCAGGAGCACCTGGTGGGACGCGCCGAGGAGTCTCAACTGCAGCTTCGTGCCGGTCAGTTCCAGGTCGCGGGTGGCAAGGGCGGGGAGCGGCTCGCGTCCCAGGGCCCAGGCGAGGTCGGCGGCACGCGTATCGGTGTAGGAGGTGTTCAGGGTCGTGAGCATGGATCGGCTCCGCTAGCACGCAAAGAAAAGGAAGGAAGAGAAGGGGAGTTGGTCCGGCGCACCTCGGTCGACACCGGGCCCCAGAGGGTTTCGAGGGAATCATGAACGGTGGCGGCGCCAAAGCGTTTTTACCCAACTTCATGGGGTTTCCATCCCTCAGGGGGCTGCACAGCTCAACTGTTCAACCAGCGGGTACGGCACCCGTGCCCGAGTCACATGCCGGGTGCGCACACGGATGAGCGCCCGCCGGATGTCCTTCCCGGCGGGCGCTCGGTTGTGCGGCCCGGATGCGGCTTCCCCAGAATGAAGCTCAGCTGCCCCGTGTCAGCTGCCTCCGCCGCATCCGCCCCCGCCGCCGCAGGACGAGCCGCCACCGCAGGACGACCCGCCGCCACAGGAGGAGCCGCCCCCGCAGGAGTGACCCCCGTGACCCCCGTGACCGCCATGGTGACCGCCGTGTCCGCCCGACGACGAGCTGCACGACGTGGCGGCGCCCGCGCTCCCGGCCACCCACCAGCTGTTGTCGCCGTCGCGGGACGAGGACGTCCCGGACGACGACCGGGCGGGCCGGCCCCTGTAGCCCTTGCCGTAGGACCCCTTCCTGCGCCGGCCGCTCAGCTTGGCCGCGACGAACAGGACCGCGATCACTGCCAGGATGATGCCGATGGTCATGGCGTCACCCTCCTTCCGTTCCCCCGTGACTGTGGTGAACGGGGGATGCCCATCCGTCTCGCGGGCCAAAGCGGAGTTGAGGAAGTCCAGAGCTTCGGCGCAGGATGACCGGCATGACCTCCAGCGCTCGCCCTCTCCTCAACCGCCGGCTCGCCGAGTTCGGGACGACGATCTTCGCCGAGATGTCGGCCCTGGCCGCGCGGACCGGGTCGATCAACCTGGGGCAGGGCTTCCCGGACACGGACGGCCCCGAGGAGGTGCGGGAGGCGGCGGTGCGCGCGCTGCGTGACGGGCGCGGCAACCAGTACCCGCCGGGCCCGGGCGTCCCCGAGCTGCGCACCGCGATCGCCGCGCACCAGCGGCGGCGGTACGGCCTCTCCTACGACCCCGACACCGAGGTCCTGGTCACGGCCGGCGCCACGGAGGCGATCGCCGCCGCGCTGCTCGCGCTGCTGGAGCCCGGTGACGAGGTGATCGCCTTCGAGCCGTACTACGACTCCTACGCGGCGAGCATCGCGATGGCGGGCGGCACGCGGGTGCCGGTGACCCTGCGGCCGCACGTCGGCGAGACGGCGAGCTTCCGGCTCGACCTGGACGAGCTGCGCGCGGCCGTCACCGACCGCACCCGGCTGCTGCTGATCAACACCCCGCACAACCCGACCGGGACCGTGCTCACCCGGGAGGAACTCGCCGCCATCGCCGAGCTGGCGGTGGAACGCGATCTGCTGGTGGTCACGGACGAGGTGTACGAGCACCTGGTCTTCGACGAGGCCGAGCACCTGCCGCTGGCCACGTTCCCGGGCATGCGGGAGCGCACGGTGACGATCGGTTCGGCGGGCAAGACGTACTCCTTCACCGGCTGGAAGGTCGGCTGGGTGACGGCCGCGCCCGGCCTGGTCGCCGCCGTGCGCTCGGCCAAGCAGTTCCTGACGTACGTGGCCTCGGGCCCCTTCCAGTACGCGGTGGCCGAGGCGCTGTCCCTCCCCGACTCCTACTTCGCCGACTTCCGCGCCGACATGCTGGCCAAGCGGGACCTGCTGACGGCCGGGCTGGCGGACGCCGGCTTCGGGGTCTTCCGGCCCGCCGGCACCTACTTCGTCACCACCGACATCCGCCCCCTCGGCGAGAAGGACGGCCTCTCCTTCTGCCGCGCCCTGCCGGAACGCGCCGGAGTCGTCGCCATCCCCAACGTCGTCTTCTACGACGACCGCGAGGCCGGCGCCCCCTTCGTCCGCTTCGCCTTCTGCAAGCGCCGGAAGGTCCTCCAGGAGGCCGTGGAACGCCTGCGGCGCCTGTGAGGCTTAGGGGCTAGGCGTCGGTCGCCTGGCACCGGCGTACCAGGTCGGCCGCTGTCACCAGGCTCAGGCCGGGGTCGGCGCGGCGGACGGCGCGGATCGCGTTGATCTCCCGTTGCTTCGGGTCGATCCGTGCCTCGGCGAGGATCCGGCGGGTCCAGCGCACGCGTGGGTCGACGCCCGCGCCGATCCCGTCCGTTATCTCCAGGGCGAGGCGGAGGCCGGGCGCCGTCTGCGCGTCGGCTTCCTCCAGTGCCGCGCGCAGTGCCGCGCGGGCGTCGTCGAAGTCGTTGAGTACGACGACGTGCGTTTCCTTCTTGCCGAACATGTCGGCCCCCGTTCCGGTCGGCTGTGTGGTCGTGCCGATCTTGCCAGGGCCCCGCCGTCACACGCTCGGCGGCGCCCGTCTCGCGTCCGTGGCCGTCTCGCTGCAAGGTGCGGAGGTGTGACCCACGCCAGCACCGCCATCCCCGCCCCCGCAGTCCCGCACGACCCCGGCCGCAACAGGGCCCGCACCCGGCCGCCACTGTCCCTCGCGGCGGCGAGCGGAGTCGCCCTGGGGCTGTTCGCCGCCGCTCGGCTGGCCGGGGTGACCGTGCTCGCCCTGGTCGCCTGGGCCACCGGACGACAGCCGCTGGCGCTGCTCGGCCGGTCCTGGGACTCCTCCTGGTACCTGGGCATCGCCGCGCACGGCTACGGGCGCACTCTGTACTTCCACCCGACGGTCATCCACAGCGACCTGGCCTTCTTCCCGCTCTACCCGGCGCTGGTGCGGGTCGTCACCGCGCTGACCCCGCTGGGCGGCGGCGCGGCGGGGCTGGTCGTGTCGTGGACGGCGGCGGGGGCCGCCGCGTGCGGCGTGTACGCGGTCGGGGCCCGGCTGTACGGGCGGGCGGTGGGCACCGCCCTGGTGCTGCTGTGGGGGCTGCTGCCGCACTCGGTGGTGCTGTCGATGGCGTACACGGAACCGGTGCTCACCGCGTTCGCCGCCTGGTCGCTGTACGCGGTGCTGGCCGGCCGCTGGGTGTGGGCGGGCGGCCTGGCCGCGCTGGCGGGACTGTCCCGGCCCAACGGCTTCGCGGTCGCCGCCGCCGTGCTCGCCGCGGCGGGCTGCGAGGCGTACCGCGCCCGCCGCGAGCGCCGCCCGGTTTCCCACAGCCTGTGGACGGGCGCCGCGCTCGCCCCCCTGGGCTGGCTGGCGTTCGTGCTGTGGGTCGGCCGGCGCAAGGGAGACCTGCTGGGCGGCTACTTCGAGGTGCAGCGCCTGTGGGGGTCGCGGTTCGACTTCGGGCGGGGCTCACTGCACTTCGTCAAGCAGTTGCTGCTGCACGGCAACCGCTTCGTCTTCCCCATGACGATGGTGATCGTCGCCGTGGCCGTCCTGCTGTACGTACTGCTGCTCCTCGACCGCGCCCCGCTCCCCCTCCTGGTGCACAGCGGCGTGCTGCTGCTGATCGCGCTCGGCGGTTCGGGGTTCTTCGAGTCCAAGCCCCGCTTCCTGCTGCC
The DNA here is from genome assembly GCF_055639495.1 of Streptomyces sp. NPDC039424. Taxonomy (NCBI): domain Bacteria; kingdom Bacillati; phylum Actinomycetota; class Actinomycetes; order Kitasatosporales; family Streptomycetaceae; genus Streptomyces; species Streptomyces sp. NPDC039424. Next base: position 476,289 of record NZ_JBVKAI010000005.1, on the reverse strand, counting down.
CGCGTTCCCGCTGCTGCTGCCGCTTGCCCGGGCCCTGGTGCGGACGGCGAAAGCCCGGCCCTGGCACGCGACCGCGGTGGTCGGCGCCCTGGCCGGGCTCAGTTACGTCTACGGCGCGTATCTGGTCGTGATCGCCCACACGCCGCTGTAGGCCTTGAGCTCCTACTCCTCGTCGTCCTCGGGCTTCTCCGCCTCGTTGACCTCCTGCTCCAGGCCGAGCTGCTCGACCAGCCACTTGTCGAACTCGATCGCGGCGCGCACCCAGCTGACCGTGGAGGAGACGAAGTGGTTGAGGTCGACGCCGGTGCCGATCAGCATCTGCGCCTCACCGATGAGGCGGACGGTGCCGTCGTCGTGGGTGTGGGTGTACACCTTGGGCCACAGGGTGCGCCGGTTCCAGTCGTCGATGGACTCCAGCAGCTGCGGCTTCTCGTCGATCTTGTGGGGACGGTCGTAGAAGGTCCGCACCGAGAAGACGGCCTGCTCGTCCTCTCCCCGGAACATGAAGTACGTACGGAACTGCTCCCACGGCGCCGCGAGGTCACCCTCGTCGTCGACGACGTACTTGAGCTCCATCTGGTCGAGGAGCTGCTTCACGAGATCCTGATCCGGGACGACGGGGCCCGCCGGTCCTTGCGGCTGCGGCTCGGGCTGGCCCCCGAAGTTCGGAATCGAGGACGGGTCGATGGTCACCGTGATTTTCCCTTCGTACGGATCCCGCCATCCTCCCTCAGAGGGGGCGGGGGATGGCAACCCCGGCCCGCCCTGTCAGCCGTCGGCTGACAGGATCCGGCCGTCCGTCCCGTCCTGCCGTGCGGCGAGGCGGGCCGCCACCGCGCGGCGGTCGGTCTTGCGGTTGGCGTTCAGCGGGAACGCGTCGAAGTGGGTGAAGCCGCGCGGCAGCATGTAGACGGGCAGACGCTCCGCGAGGTGGGCGCGCAGCGCCAGGGGCTCCTGCGGGGTGCCGGTGTAGGCGGCCTCCAGGGCGGACTCGGCGCCCTCGGCGGCCCGGACCGTCACGACCGCCTCGGCGACGCCGGGGGCCGTGCGCAGGGCGGCCTCGATGTCGCCGAGCTCGATGCGGTGGCCGCGGATCTTCACCTGCTGGTCGAGCCGCCCCAGATGCAGCAGCGCGCCGTCCGCGCCGCGCCGCACCCGGTCGCCGGTGCGGTAGTACAGCTCCGCGCCGGGCGCCTGCCGCTCCTCGTACACCGTGCCGCGCCGCCCGTCGAAACGGAGGAACCGGCCGGGGTTCTCGGCGGGGTCGAGGTAGCCGGGGAAGCGCTGCGGGCCGCGCAGGCACAGCTCGCCCTCGTCCGCCGGGCGGCCGTCCTCGTCCAGGACGAGGGCGTCCAGGTGCGGGTAGGGCGTGCCGATGGGCACCGTGCCGTTGGCGGTGGCGGGCCAGTCGGCGGGGTCGGCGGGCAGGCGGTACTGGGTGCAGGCGACGGTGACCTCGGTGGGGCCGTAGAGGTTCTCCAGCACGCTGCCGGGTGCCGCGGCCCGCCAGGCGGCGGCCTGGTCCAGGGTGAGCGGTTCGCCGCCGAACAGGGTCCAGCGCAGCTCGGGCATGCTGTGCGGCGCGAGGTCGCGCAGCCGCCGGGCGTAGGAGATCACCGACGGGACGGAGAACCAGTGGGTGATCCGGTGGCGGCGGATGAAGCGGGCCGGCCGGACCAGTTCGGCGCGGGACGGCACGACGAGGGCCGCGCCGGCGCTCCAGGCGGTGAACATGTCCCACGCGGTCGGGTCGAAGGTGAGGTCGAAGGTCTGCGAGACGCGGCTGCCGGGTCCGATGCCGTAGCGGTCGACGGCGTAGTCGAGCATGGTCGCCGCGTTGCGCTGGAGCACCGGTACGCCCTTGGGGGTGCCGGTGGAGCCGGAGGTGAAGACGATGTACGCGACCGCGTCGGGGCGGGCGGCGTACGACGGGAGGGCGGCGGGGGGTTCCGCGGGGCCGGGCTCGGTGAACGGCAGGACGGGGCACGGGAACGCGGCCTCCCTCGCCGGGCCGGACGCCTCCGGCCCGGCGAGCACCGCGTCCAGTCCCGCCAGCCGGGCGATGGCGGTGAGCCGGGCCGGGGCCACCTCCGGGCCCAGCGGTACGGCTGCCGCGCCCAGCCGCTGGGCGGCCAGGTACCCGGCGTAGGCGGCGACGCCGCGGTTGGCGAGGACGCCGACGCGCTCGGGGCGCCGCCCGCCGGCGGCCTCCAGTACCCGGGCCGCGGTGTGCTCGGCGAGGCGGCGCAGGGCCGCGTAGTCGAGGACGCGGCCGGCGGTTTCCAGCGCGGGCCGCCCGGGGTGGGCGTCGGCGGACGCGGTGAACCGCTCGTAGAGGGTGCGCGCGTCAGCCACGGCCGCCGCCTTCGCCGTCCCGCGGTGCGGGCGTCACGTACGCGTCGTAGTACACCGGTGTACCGAGGAACGACGAGGTGAACACCCCGCCGACCCGCGAGCCGCTGACCGCCAGGTGCAGGTAGGAGAAGACCGGTACCAGCGGCACATGACGGCTCGTCAGGGTCTCGTCCAGGGCCGCCCATTCGGCGGCGGCGCGGTCGGCGGGCAGGGCGGAGATCCGGGCGATCTCGGCGTTGACGTCCGGGTCGTCGAGGTAGGTGTAGTTGGCGTTCCCGGCGGCCCGGAGGGTGCGTCCGTCGAAGCCGGTGAGCAGGGTCGACGCGCCGGGCCAGTCGGCGGCCTGGCACATCAGGTACAGGTCGTGGTCGTGGCCGCGGGTGAGGACCGCCGCGTTGTGCCGGGGCCGTTCGATCTCCACCAGTTCGACGGCGAAGCCGGCCGCCTCCAGGGCACGCCGGACCTCCCGGGCGCCGGCGGTGAAGTACGCGCCGTCGCGGCTGAGCAGCCTGAGCGTACGGCCGTCCCAGCTGTCCGGGATGCCGCGTGGGCCGCCCGCGTGCGGGTCCGGGTAGGGGCGGTGGCCGATGGTGGCCGGGGAGAGGATGGTGTGCGTGACCTCGCCCTGCGTGGCGCCGGCCATCGCGTGGAGTACCGCCTCCTTGTCCAGGGCGCGGGCGATCTCGCGGCGGACCTCCACGTCCGTCACCCGGGCCGTGTTGATCGCCAGGTACCAGACGAGCGGGGTGCGGTCGCGGCGCAGCCGGGGGGCCACGGACGGGTCGGCCAGCAGCGCCGCGGCGACCTCCTCGGGGGCGTTGTTCTCGGCGACGGCGAAGGCGTCCGTGCCCTCGTCGGCGTGGGCGCGCCGGTTCTGCGCGGCCCCTTCGACGCCGAGTTCGATCTCGATCCGGTCCGGGTGGTCGTGCCGTACGGCGTCGGTGGCCGGGTCCCAGTGCGGGTTGCGCTCCAGCACCAGGCGCTCGCCGGGGACGTGCGCGGCGATGCGGTACGGGCCGGAGGCGAGCGGCGCCTTGCCGTAGCTCTCGCCGGTGTCGGCGTCCCTGGGGACCGGCACGGTGGTCACCAGGGACGCGGCGAACGGCAGGTCGGGGCGCGGCTCGGGGAAGCGGAACACCAGGGTGCGCGCGTCCGGCACCTCCAGGCCCGGTACCTGGTCGGTGCCGTCGGTGAAGGGGCCCGCGTAGGGGCCGCCCGCGCGCAGCCAGTCCTGGAGGTGGTGCGGGCCGTCGGCGAGGGACTCCTCGAAGGAGCGGGCGATGCCGTGAGCCACGTCGGCCGCGGTGATCTCCCGCCCGTCCTCGTATCTGAGGCCCGGCTTGAGGGTGAACTCCCAGGTGCGTCCGTCGCCTTCGACGTCCCGGCCGGGGTGCTCGGCGAGGTCGCCGACCAGCCGCCAGCCGCCCTGTCCGTCCTCGGCGAACATCGTCAGGGTGCGGAAGAGGAGGTGGCCGAGCGCGGTGGCCTGGAGGGTCTGGATGCGCTGCGGGTCCAGGTGGTCGTAGTCGCCGTCGCGCAGGATGCGCAGGGTGCCGCCGCGCACCGCGCCCGGCACCGGGCGGGCCGGTCCCCGCGAGTCGCGCGGGTCCCAGGCGATGGATGCCTTGCTCATGTACGTGCTCCGAGGGGTCCGGGTGGGCTGAGGGAGGGGTCGGTGGCGGCGAAGGCGCCGTCGGCGAAGACCAGCGGGCGCTGGCCGCCGAGCGGGCCGAAGTCCTCCACCCGGCCGACGACGAGGGTGTGGTCGCCCGCGGGGTGGGCGGCGTGCACCGCGCAGTCGAAGTAGCCGACGCCGTCCGGCAGGACCGGGCAGCCGGTGACCGGGCCCGCCGTCCAGTGGTCGGCGGCGAACGCGGCCTCGCCGACGGGCCGCGCGGGGTCGGCGAACCGGCGTGCGGCGGCCGTCTGCCGGTCGCTGAGCACGGTCACCGCGAACCGGCCCGAGCGCAGCACATGGGCGTGTGCGCGGGAGCGGACGCCGATGCCGACGGCGACCAGCAGCGGGTCGAGGGAGAGCGTCATGAAGGCGTTGGCCGTCATGCCGTACGGCTCGCCGTCGGCGAACGTGGTCAGCACGGTCACCCCGGTCGGGAACCGGCCCGCCGTGCGCCGGAACAGCGCGGTGCGCTCGGCCGCCGTGGACACCGTCACGCGGCGGCCCCGCGCAGCGCGTTCAGGTGCTCCAGACCGGCGAGCACCTCGTCCTTGCCCACTCCGAAGTCGATCAGGCAGGCCAGTTCGTCGACCCCGGCGGCCCGCGCCCGTTCCACGACGGCCGAGGCCTGCTCGACCGTGCCGAACAGGCCGCTGGTCGTGTAGTACGTGTCGAAGGAGCGCCGGACCAGGAAGTCGATGTCGGACTCGCGCAGCTTGTCGGGGTCGAAGCCGGACAGGATGCTGCCCGCCGAGCGGGCGATGAGGCCGAAGGAGCTCTTCAGGTAGGCGGTGAACGGCTCGCGGACGGTCTCCTTCACCTTCTCGGGGTCCTCGCCCAGGTAGGTGTGGAGCATCAGCGCCACATGGCCGGGCCACCCGTCGTGGCCGGGGCGTTCGGCGAGCGCCTTGCGGTACAGGGCGATCTTCTCGGCGAGCTGGTCGACGTCCTGGCCGAGCAGATGGGTCAGCACCCCGGCGCCCGCCGCGCCGGCCGCGCGGAACGTCTCGGGGCCGCCCGCGCTGGTCACCCACACCGGCAGCTCGGGCTGGACGGGCGGCGGGAAGACGCGTACCTCGGCCGGGTTTCCGGCGCCGTCGGTGACGGAAAGGGGCTCGCCCCGCCACAGGGCGCGCACCTGTTCCACGGCGTCGATGACGGCGGTCTTGCGGCCCGCGTAGCCCTCGGGGCGCAGCGCGAAGTCGACCGCGTTCCAGCCGGAGGCCAGCGACAGCCCGGCCCGGCCGCCGGAGAGGTTGTCGACGACCGACCACTCCTCGGCGATGCGCAGCGGGTGGTGCAGCGGGGCGACCACGCTGCCCGCGCGGACGGCGACCCGTTCGGTGACGGTGGCGACGGCGGCGCCGGTCACCGACGGGTTGGGGTAGAGCCCGCCGAAGGGGTGGAAGTGGCGCTCGGGCGTCCACACGGCCGAGAAGCCGTGCGTGTCGGCGTACTTGGCGCCTTCGAGCAGCAGGTCGTAGCGGCCGGCGCCGCTGTCGCCGACGCCGTCGCCAACGCTTCCGTCGGCGAAGTAGAAGAGGCTGAAGTCCATCGCGGGGCCTTCCGGGGCGTGTCGTCGGTGCGGGTCAGCGCAGGCTGAGCGGGCGCAGGTCGGTCCAGACGGTCTCGATGTGCGCGAGGGCGTCGGCGCGTGTGCCCTCGAAGCCGGTGGCGCGCCAGCCGTCGGGCACGGGCAGCGGGGCGGGCCACACCGAGTACTGCTCCTCGTGGTTGACGACCACGAGATGGCGCGGCTCGGTGCTGTCGGGGGTCTCCTGGGTGTCGTACGACTGGGACATCAGGCTGCTTCCTTGCTCTCGGGCGTGGTCTCGGACGGGATCTGGGGCGGAAGGGCGAACTTGATCCGGGCCAGCGAGGACAGGGCCAGCGGGACCAGCGCCGAGGACAGGCCGATCGCGGTGATCAGGACCGTGGCGCGCAGGCCGAGGGCGCCACCGAGCAGGCCGCCGAGGAGGGCGCCGACGGGGGCGATGCCCATGGCGACGAAACGGTTGGTTGCGGCGACCCGGCCCTGGAGGGAGTCGGGGGTGAGGGTCTGCCGGATGCTGAGCACGGTGACGTTGTTGGCGACGCCGAAGGACGCGAACAGGAAGTTGATCAGCATCAGGGTGGCGACGGCCAGGAACCCGGAGCCGTGCACGGCGGAGAGGCCGAGCATGACGAGGTTGGCGATGGCGGCGGTGGTGAGCATGGTGCGGCCGTAGCCGAACCGCTGCGGCAGCCGGCCCGCGAAGGCCGCGCCGACCAGGAAGCCGGGGCCGAGCGCGGCCATCACCAGGCCGATCTCGCCTGCCGACAGGCCCAGGGTGCGCGGCATGAACTGGACGAAGGCGACCTCCAGCGCGGTGAACGACAGGTTGAAGATCGAGGCCATGATCGTCATGGCGCGCAGCGGTTCGTTGCCGAAGACGAACCTCAGGCCCGCCCACACCTCGCTCAGTGTCCCGGCGGGCGTGGCACCCTCGGCGTGCTCGGCCCGGTCCTCCTGGTGCCGGATGGTGGCGATGGTCAGCGCGGAGACCAGGTACGACACCGCGCCGGCCAGCACCGCGACGGGCGCGGTCAGCCACTGCACCAGCACACCGCCGAGCGCGGGCCCGCCGATGGTGGCGGCGGACTGGCTGGCGCCGAGCGCCGAGTTGCCCCGGGTGAGCTGCTCGCGCTCCACCAGCCGGGGGAGGTAGGCCTGTCCGGCCACGTCGAACAGCACGCTGCCGCAGCCGGCGAGGAAGCCGAGGACGTACAGCCAGCTGATGCCGAGCCGGTCGGTCCAGTACAGGACGGGCACGACGGACAGCACGAGCGCGCGGCCGAGGTCGGTGGCGATGAGGATGTTCTTGCGCCGGGCCCGGTCCACGAGCACGCCCGCGAACAACGAGACCAGCAGGTAGGGCAGTTTGACCACCGAGGTGAGCAGGCCGACCTGTTCGGAGCTGGCGGCCAGGGCCAGCACGGCGACCAGGGGCAGCGCGAGTTCGCTGACCTGGGCGGCGAACAGGGAGGCGGTCTGCCCGGTCCACAGCCGGGTGAAGTCGGCGTTGCGCCACACGCTGGGGGCGGGCGGGGCGGCCTGCTCCTCGGCGGTCGCGGCGCCGGTCGTGGGGCCCGTCGTGGCGTCCGTCATGGGGGTAACTCCTACGCAGGGGGTGGGTCAGGACTCGGCGAGGACGCCGCGCGGGCGGCCGGTGGCCGCGTCCTCCAGGCGGCGCGCGACCTCGGGGACGTTGGGCTGTTCGAGCATGCTGAAGTGGTTGCCGGGCGACTCGTCGATCAGGAGGGTGCCGCCGACGCGCGGCTGCCAGCCCATGTGCCAGCCCTCGAACAGCTCGGTCTCGGCGCGGATCAGCACCGCGTCGCCGCGCAGCGGCTCGCGCGGGGTGTCGCGGTAGGTGAGCAGGGCGCGGGCGTGCCGGGTGTAGAGCCGCACCAGGCGGCGCAGGTCCTCCACCGAGCGGGCGTCGGCGCGTTCGTCGCTGGTGCCCTGGGTGAGCCGTACGACGTGTTCGAGGCGGGCCTCGGGGTCGAGGGCCTCCAGTTCGGCCTCGGTGACGTCGAGGCGGCCGGCGAACGCGCCGAGGATGGCGGCGGACTCGCTGGTGGCGTAGCGCGGCGGGACCGGGTCGTCGATGCTGGCGCTGATGATGGTCAGCATGCCGACCTCCTCGCCGGCTGCCTCCAGTTGGCGGGCCATCTCGTAGGAGACCATGCCGCCCATGCACCAGCCGCCCAGGTAGTACGGGCCCTCGGGCTGGATGGCGCGCACCTCGGAGAGGTACAGCGCGGCGATCTCCTCGACGCTGTCCGGTCGGGGCGCGTCGGGGCCGGCGTACTCCGGTGCCTGGAAGGCGTAGAGCGGGCGGTCGGGGTCGAGGACGTCGACGAGTTCGGAGTAGCAGAAGACGCTGCCGCCGAGCGGGTGGACCAGGAAGAACGGCGCCTTGGTGCCGGTGGAACGCAGCGGTACCAGGGTGGAGGCCGCCTGCTGCCGTTCGCCGCTGACGATCCCGGCGAGCTTCTCGATGGTGCCGCCCTCGAACAGCGCCGCGACGGGCACCTCGACGTCCGTGATCTCCGGGAGCCGCATGATGACGCGCAGCGCGGAGATGGAGTTGCCGCCGAGGTCGAGGAAGGCGTCGGTGACACCGACCTCCGCGACCCCGAGGACGTCCCGCCAGATCGCGGCGATGGCCTCCTCGGTGGGGGTGCGGGGTGCGACGAAGGCGCCGGCGGTGGTCTCCTCGCGGCCGGGGGCGGGCAGCGCGAGCCGGTCGACCTTGCCGTTGGGGGTGAGCGGGAAGGCGTCGAGGAGGACGAAGGCGCTGGGCACCATGTACTCGGGCAGCGACTCGGCGGCCAGGGCGCGCAGTTCGGCCGCGGTGGGGGCGGTGCCGCCCTCTGGAGTCCCGGGGCTCTCGGGCGTCTCGGGGGTGAGGTAGGCGGCGAGGCGGGCGTCGCCGGGCTGGTCACGGCGGGCCATGACGACGACCCGGCCGACGCCGGGGTGGCGGGCCAGTACGGTCTCGATCTCGCCGAGTTCGATGCGGAAGCCGCGCACCTTGACCTGGTGGTCGGAGCGGCCGAGGAACTCCAGGCGGCCGTCGGGCAGCCACCGCGCCACGTCACCGGTGCGGTACATACGGGCGCCCGCCTGCTCGGCGTACGGGTCGGGCACGAAGCGGTCGGCGGTCAGGTCGCCGCGCCGGGAGTAGCCGCGGGCCAGGCCGTCACCGGCGATGTACAGGTCGCCGGGGACGCCCTCGGGGACCGGTGCGAAGGACTCGTCGAGGATGTAGACGCGGGTGTTGGCTATGGGGCGGCCCAGGGTGACGGGCTCGCCGTGCCGCACCCGGTCCAGGGCGGACCAGATGGTGGTCTCGGTGGGGCCGTAGGCGTTCCACACCACCGGGAAGCGGGCGGTGAGCTCCCGGGCGAGGTCCTCGGGGAGCGCCTCGCCGCCGGAGACCACCCGCAGCCGCTCGTCGCCGGTGAGGCCCGCCTCGATCAGCAGCCGCCAGCTGGAGGGGGTGGCCTGGACGACAGTCGCGCCGGAACCCTCCACCGCCTCGCGCAGCCGGGGCCCGTCCACCGCGATGTCCGGGGCGACGATCAGTTCGGCGCCGCTCAGCAGCGGCAGGTACACCTCCAGGGCGGCGATGTCGAAGGAGAGGGACGTGACCGCCAGCAGCCGGTCTTCCTCGGTGAGTTCGAGGTCGCGGCCGAAGGAGTACAGCAGGTTGAGCAGCGCGCGGTGCGGGATCTGCACGCCCTTGGGACGGCCGGTGGAGCCCGAGGTGTAGATCGTGTACGCCAGGTGCTCGGGTCCGGCCTGCGGCAGCGGGTCGGTCTCCGGCCGGTCCGCGGCGACCGTGCGGTCCACCTCGACGACGACGGTGCCCTCGGGGACGGCGGGCGGGGCGAGCGCGGCGCCGGTCAGCAGGACCGGGACGCGGGCGTCGTCGAGCATGTACTCCAGGCGCTCGCGCGGGTATCCGGGGTCCAGCGGCACATAGGCGCCGCCCGCCTTCAGCACCGCGACCAGGGCGACGATCAGCTCGGCGGACCGCTCCAGGTGGACGCCGACCAGGGTGTCGGGGCCGACGCCGAGGCCGCGCAGCTCGTGGGCGAGGCGGTTGGCCCAGGCGTTGAACTCGCCGTAGGTCAGGGCGGTGTCGCCGAAGCGTACGGCGGTGCGGTCGGGGTGCTTGGCGGCGCGCTCGGCGAGCAGCTCGGGCAGGGTGCGGTCGAGGTCCCAGTCGGCGGCCGTGCCGTTCCACTCGGTGAACAGCCGGTCGAGGTCGGCGGGGGCGAGCAGCGGGGTGGCGTGCACGGCCGCGTGGGGGTCGGCGACGAGCGCGGCGAGCGCGGCGGCGTAGTACCCGCCGACGGTGTCGATCCAGGCGTCGGTGAACTCGGCGGCATCGTAGTTGACGCGCAGCCGGACCTCGCCGGTGACCGGGTCGGTGCCGAAGTTGGCGGTGAACGGGAAGTTCGTCTGCTCGAAGAACTCGCCGCCGGTGACGGCCAGGTGGTCCAGCGTCATGTCGTAGCTGCGGAAGCTGCGGTGGTCGACGACCGTCTCGAAGAACTGCGGCCGGCGCTGGTCCTGGAGCATCTGGGCCAGCGGGTAGCGGCGGTGCGGCAGGGCGCCGCTCTCGGCGGCGTGGACGCGGCGGGCCAGTTCGATCCAGCTGGTGGCGGTGACGTCCACGACGAGCGGCAGGGTGTTGAGGAACAGGCCGACCACCTGGTCGCCGTCGGCGGTCTCCGGGCGGCCGTTGCCGACCAGCCCGGTGACGACGCGGCTGCGGCCGGACAGCAGGGACAGCACGCGCGCGTGGGCGGCGAACATCACGGACTTCACCGGCACCCGGGCCTCGGCGGCCACCGCGCGCAGCTTCTCCCCGAGGCCCTGGGGCAGCGGTACGTCGTGCACCCGGGCCTCGCGCACGGCGGCGAGCGCGGGGTCCGCGCGGCGGGGCAGGCCGGTGAAGTCGGTGTCCTCGAGGATGTCGGCCCAGTAGGCGCGGGAGTCGTCGCTCGCCAGGGCCTGCTGCTCCAGTGCCAGGTAGTCGCGGAACCGGGTGGCCGGGGCGGGCGCCGGGTCGGGGCGGCCGGCCAGCCGGGCGTCGTAGCCGGTGATCAGCTGGGAGGTGACGAGGGACAGGCTCCAGCCGTCCAGGATCGCGTGGTGGAAGCTCAGGTTGAGCCGGAAGTCGTCGTCGGCGAAGACGTGGACATGGAGGGTGAGCAGCGGCGCGCTGGTCAGCACGAACGGCGTCGCCTTCTCCCGCTCGGTCCACGCGGCCACCCGCCGCTCCTGCTCGGCCGTGTCCAGGCCGCGCAGGTCCTCTACGGTCAGCGGGGTGTCCACGGACGCGTGCACCAGCTGCGTCGGCTTGCTGAAGCGGGTGAGGTCGAAGGAGCTGCGCAGGATGTCGGCGCGCTCGATCACCGCGGCGAGGGTGGCGCGCAGCGCGGCCTCGTCGAAGCGGCCGGACAGCCGGACGGCGGAGATGTCGTGGTAGGTGGGGGTGTCGCCGTCGGCGTGGCTGTGGAACAGCATGCCGGACTGCAGGAGGGTCAGCGGATAGGCGTCGATGATGTCGTCGTGGGACGGCACGGGGTTCCTTCCGGGGAGCGTCTGGGGGCCGGGGCGGGGGCGTGGTCAGGACCTGAGGCGGGCCAGGTCCTCCGGGGACAGCAGGCCGAAGGCGGAGACCTCCTGCGGCGCGGGCCCGGCGCCGGTGGTCGCGTCGGTGTTGGCGGCGGTGTTCTCGGCCAGCCAGTGGGCGAGGGCCTCGACGGTCTGCGCGGCGAACAGCCGCTGGAGCGGGATCTCGTGGCCTGACTCGCGGGCCAGGCCGACGATCCGTACGGCGTGCATCGAGTCGCCGCCGATCTCGAAGAAGTTATCCCGGGTACCGACCCGGTCCAGGCCGAGGACCCGCTGCCAGAGCCCGGCCAGCAGCTCCTCCTCGGGGGTGGCGGGCGCGACGTGCCCGGCGGCCGTGCCGGCGGTGCGGTCGGGGGCAGGGAGGGCCCTCCGGTCGACCTTGCCGTTGGGGCTGAGCGGCAGCGCGTCGAGGACGACGAAGGCGCTCGGCACCATGTGCTCGGGCAGCCGCTCGCCGAGCGCGGCCCGCAGGTCACCGGCGGACGGGACTCCGGCAGCCGGGTCCGCCGTCACATAGGCGACGATCCGCCGGTCCCCCGGCCGGTCCTCGCGGACCACGGCGACCGCCTGGCCGACGCCGTCCAGGTCGAGCAGCGCCGCCTCGATCTCGCCGAGCTCGATACGGAAGCCGCGCACCTTGACCTGGTGGTCGGCCCGCCCCAGGTACTCGATGTGGCCCTCGGCGTGCCGGCGGGCCACGTCCCCGGTGCGGTAGAGGCGGGCCCCGGGCGGCCCGAACGGGTCGGGCAGGAACCGGTCGGCGGTCAGAGAGGGCCGCCCGCCGTAGCCGCGGGCCAGCTGCACTCCGCCGAGGTACAGCTCGCCGGGGACGCCGACGGGGGCGGGCCGGAGGCGGGCGTCGAGGACGTAGGCGCGGGTGTTGGCGATGGGGGTGCCGATGGGGACGGCCGCGCCGGTCCAGTCGGGGCGGGACGTCCAGCGGGTGACGTCGACGGAGGCCTCGGTGGGCCCGTACAGGTTCTCCAGGGCGGCCTGCGGCAGCGCACGGTGGAAGCGCCGGGCCAGGTCCGCCGGGAGGGCCTCGCCGCTGCACACCACCAGCCGCAGCGAGCCGCAGTCGGTGGCCCGGCCGGCCGCGAGGAACGTGTCCAGCATGGGCGGCACGAAGTGGCAGACGGTGACCCGCTCGTCCCGCACCAGACCGGCGATGTGCTCGGGGTCGCGGTGTCCGCCGGGGGCGGCCAGGACCATGCGGGCGCCGGTCAGCAGGGGCCAGAACAGCTCCCACACCGACACGTCGAAGCTGATCGGCGTCTTCTGCAGCACGGTGTCCGCGCCGGTCAGCCCGTACGCGTCCTGCATCCAGCGCAGCCGGTTGACGATCCCCCGGTGCGGCACCTGCACGCCCTTGGGGCGGCCGGTGGAGCCGGAGGTGTAGATGACGTACGCCAAGTGGTCCGGTCCGGCCGCAGGTTCGGGCTCGGTGTCCGGGAAGCCGTTCCCGGCACGGTCGTCGACGGCGACCACGGTGAGGCCGTCGGCGGCGAGCGTGGCGCCCCCTCCGGGGTGCGCGAGCAGCACCGGCACCCGGGCGTCGGCGAGCATGAACGCCAGCCGCTCGTGCGGGTATCCGGTGTCCAGCGGCAGATAGGCGCCGCCCGCCTTGAGCACGGCCAGCAGGGCCACCATCAGCTCCGGCGACCGCTCCAGGTGGACGCCTACCACGGTGTCGGGGCGGACGCCGAGCGAGCGCAGGCGGTGCGCGAGCGCGTTGGCCCTGCGGTGCAGTGCGGCATACGTCAGCTCGCGGCCCGCGAACCGCACGGCGACCGCGTCGGGGTGCCGGACGGCCGCCTCGGCCAGCAGCCCGGTCAGGGTGTCGTTCTCGGGCCAGTCCACGGCGGTGTCGTTCCAGGCGTCGAGGAGCCGCCCCCGCTCGGCGGGCCCGAGCGGGTCGACGAGGGAGACGACGGCGGCCGGGTCGGCGGCCACCGCGGTCAGCACGTTGGTGAAGTGCTCGACGAACCGCTCGACGGTGGCCGCGTCGAACAGCTCCACGTCGTAGTCGAGCCAGCCGACCAGCTCACGCCCGCTGTCGATCATCCGCAGGTTCAGGTCGAACTGGCTGTTGGCGGCGGACACGTCCACGAACTCGCCGGTGACGCCGGGCACGTCGAGCGTGCCCAGCTCGACGTTCTGCAGGGCGAACAGCACCTGCGTCAGCGGTCCGCGCGACAGGTCGCGCTCCGGTGCCAGCTCGCTCACCAGCCGCCCGAACGGGACGCGCTGGTGCGCGAACGCCTCCAGTGCGCTGTCCCGGACCCGGCCCAGCAGCTCGCCGAAGGCCGGGTCGCCATGCAGGTCGACACGGAGCGGCAGGGTGTTGAGGAAGCAGCCGAGCAGGTCCTCGAACTCGGCGCGCGGCCGGTTGGCGACAGGCGTGCCGACCAGCAGCCGCTCCTGGCCGCTCCAACGGGACAGCACCACCGAATAGGCCGACAGCAGCGTCATGAACAGCGTCGCGCCGTGCGCCCGGGACAACTCGCGCAGCGCGGCGGAGGTGTCCGCGTCCACGGTCAGCCGGCGGCGCGCCCCCCGGTGGGCGCTCACAGCCGGGCGCGGCCGGTCGGTGGGCAGCTCCAGCACCCGCGGCGCCCCGTCGAGGTGCCCGCGCCACCAGTCGACGAGGCCGTCGAGCACGGGACCGTCGAGGTCGGCGCGCTCCCAGCGGGCCACATCGGCGAACTGGAGTCCCGGGGAGCCCAGTTCGTCCTCCCGGCCCGCGTAGGAGGCAGACAGCTCACGCAGCAGCACACCGAACGACCAGCCGTCGAAGACGATGTGATGGACAGTCAGCACCAGCACATGGTCGTCGTCGGCAACGCGCAGCACCGCCGCGCGCAGCAGCGGGCCGCGCGTGAGGTCGAAGGGTTCCTTGACGGTGTCCATCGCCGCGGCGACGGCGGCCCCGTGCGGGTCGGGGCGGTCCGACAGGTCGGTGGCGCGTACGAGGACCCGGGCGCCGGGGACGGCACGCTGGCGCGGGGTGCCGTCCGGGCCGCTCTCGAAGACGGTGCGCAAGGCCGCGTGCCGGGCCACGACCGTGTCCACGGCCCGTTGCAACGCCGCCGGGTCCAGCGGGCCGCGCAGCCGCAGCACCACGGGCATGTTGTAGGCCGCGTCACCGGGGCGCAGCTGCTCCTCCAGCCAGAGGCGTTCCTGGGTCCAGGACAGGGGCGCGGGCTCGGCGGGGTCGGTGCGGGGGATGTCCGTGCGGGAGGTCCCGGCGGAGTCGTGGGTGTCCTCAAGCAGTTCCGCGAGCGCTGCGACCGTCGAGCGGTCGAACAGGTCCTGGAGGGTGAGGCGCTCGGCCGCCGGGCCGGGGAACTCGCGGCGGATTCGGGCCAGCAGCCGGGTCAGCAGCAGCGAGTGCCCGCCGAGGGCGAAGAAGTCGTCGGTGGCGCCGACGCGTTCGCGGCGCAGCAGGATCCGCCACTGCTCGGCCAGCCGCTCCTGGACGGGACCGCGCGGGGCTGTGTAGGTGCCGGTGGCGGCCTCCGCGCGGTGCTCCTGGGCGCGCAGGGCCGCCCGGTCCACCTTGCGGTGGGCGGTCAGGGGCAGGGCGTCGAGGACGACGTACGAGGACGGCACCAGATGGTCGGGCAGCCGCCGGGTCAGCGCGGCGCGCACCTCGGCGAGGTCCGGGGACGCGCCGCCGCTGGCGAGGAAGGCCACGAGCCGGTGGTCGCCGTCGCCGTCCGGCACGGCGAGGACGGCGCTCTGCCGCACGCCGGGCAGTGTGTCGAGCGCGGCCTCGGTCTCGGCGGGCTCCACCCGGAAGCCGCGCACCTTGACCTGCTGGTCGGCGCGGCCGAGGTGGTCCACGAGGCCGTCGGGGCGCAGCCGGGCGAGGTCGCCGGTGCGGTAGAGGCGGTCGCCGGGGCGGCCGGAGAACGGGTCGGGGGCGTAGCCGGAGCCGTCCTCGTCGTCGGCGTAGCGGGCCAGGTACGGGGTGCGCACGGCGAGTTCGCCGATCTCGCCGAGGCCGGCCGGGCGGTCGCCCGCGAGGACGAGGAGCTGGACGCCCTCGATGCCCGGGCCGAGCGGCACCGGACCGGCCGGGAGCGCGTCGGCCGGTGTGCCCGCGCGGTGGGCGACGTGGACCGAGATCGCCTGCGGGGTCTCGGTGGCGCCGTACAGGTTCAGCAGGTCGGCGCCGGGGGCGAGCCGGGCCCAGGCGCGCAGGGTGCGGCCGGTCAGGCTGTCGCCGCCGAACCCGGCCAGCCGCAGCGCGGGCCAGGTGGCCGGGCCGGTCTCTCCGGCCCGGTCGGCGAGGGCCCTGCCCAGTGCCGGGGTGAGGTGGGCGACGGTCGGCGCGGCCTCGGTCAGCCAGGCGGCGAGGGCGGCGGTGTCCCGTACGTCGGTGTCGGGGAGGACGGCGGCGCCGCCCGCCCACAGCGGGGCGAGGACGTCCCGCAGGAAGGGGTCGTGGCCGAGCCCGGACAGCGCGGCGAACCGGTCGGCGGGGCCGAGGGCGAAGGTGCGGGTGTACCAGTCGAGGAAGTGGGTGAGCGGCCGGTGCGTGCCGATGACCCGGCGGGGCCGGCCGGTGGTGCCGGAGGTGAAGGCGATGTAGGCGTCGTCGTCGGGGCCGGGTGCGGGGACGGGGGCGCCGTCGGGCAGGCCGGACAGGGCGCGCTCCAGGGCCTCGCCGGGTTCGACGCGCAGGACCGGGCCGGTGACGAAGCCGGGCAGCGGCAGGCCGGGGGCGCAGGCGAGCCAGGCGCGGGGCGCGAGGGCCTCGGCGCGCGAGCGCAGGGCGTCGTCCGGGTAGTGGGCGTCCAGCACCGAGAAGACCGCGCCCGCCTTGACGGCGGCCAGGATGCCGAGGACGACGGCCGGGTGCCGGTCGGCGTGCACGGCGAGTACGTCGCCGGGCCGGATGCCGCGCTCGTGCAGCAGCCGGGCGAGGCGGTCGGTGGTGCGCTCGACCTCGGCGTACGTCCAGACCCGGCCGCCGCCGACGAGGGCGGGGGCGTCCGGGGCGGTGGCGGCGTGCTTGGCCAGCCGGTCGGTGAGCGGCTCGGGCGCGACGGGCTCCAGGACGGTGGTGGGGTCGGGCAGCAGCGCGGTGGAGCGGGCGGTGGCCAGGTCGAACCCGCTGACCCTGCGGGTGGGTTCGGCCGCCGCCTGGGCGAGCACCGCGCGGAGCTGGCGCAGCAGGTCGTCGACGCGTTCGCCGTCGTACAGCCCGGCGTCGTGGACGGCCTCCAGCGCGTAGCCGCCGTCGGGGGTGGCGCCCGCGTACAGCGTGAGGTCGAACTTGTTGTCGACGTCCCCGAAGGGCAGCAGCTCCACCGTGCAGCCGGGCAGGCCGGGGGCGGTGGCGGGCGGCAGCATGTTGAAGAACACCTGCACCAGTCGGCCCCGGGACAGGTCGCGCTCGGGGGCGAGGTCCGCGACCAGCCGGGCGAAGGGCACCCGCTGGTGGGCGAAGGCGTCCAGGGCGTCCCCGCGGACCCGGCCGAGGAGTTCGGTGAACGCCGGGTCGTCCGCCGCGTCCACCTTCAGGGGCAGGGTGTTGAGGAAGCAGCCGACCAGGTCGCGGCTGCCCGCGCCGCGGGTGGACGCCGGGGTGCCGACGACCATCCGTTCCCGGCCGGTCTGCCGGGCGAGCACCACGCCGAACGCGGCGAGCAGCGCCATGAACGGGGTCGCCTCGTGGGCGCGGGCCAGTTCGCGCACGGCCTGTCCGGCCGCCGCGTCCAGCTCCAGGCGGCGGCTCGCGCCGCGGTGGCCGCGCACGGCGGGCCGGGGGCGGTCGGCGGGCAGGTCGAGCACCCGGGGCACCCCGTCCAGGTGCCGCCGCCACCACGCCACCAGTTCCTCGGCGGCGGCCTCGCCGAGCCGGGCGCGCTCGTCCCGCACGGCCTGCACGAAGCCTCGGCGGGGCGGCTTCAGGGCGGTGGCGGGGTCGGCGTACAGCCGGGACAGCTCGTCGAAGAGGATCGCGAACGAGTGGCCGTCGGCGATCAGGTGGTGGGCGGCCAGCAGGAGCAGGTGCGCGTCATCCGCGTAGCGCACCGCCAGGACCCGCAGCAGCGGGCCGTGGGCCAGGTCGAACGGCTCCCGCGCGGCCCGCCGCAGGGCCGCCCGCGCCGCCGCCTCCGGGTCCGCGAGCCCGCGTACGTCCTGGGTGCGGACGGTGACGGTCGCCTCGTCCAGGACCCGCTGCCGCGGCTCCCCGTCGTCCGCGGTGAACACCGTACGCAGCGCGTCGTGGCGGGCCACGAGGACGTCCACGGCGCGCTGCAGGGCCGGTACGCCGAGCGGGCCGCGCACCCGCAGGGTGACCGGCATGTGGTAGGCGGCGTCGCCCGGGCGCACCTGCTCCTCGAACCAGATCCGCTCCTGGGTCCAGGAGAGCGGGGCGGTGGAATGGTCGGTCATATGAGGTCCTCGGGTGCGCGGGGGACGGGAGGTGCGGGCGCGGCGGGCGTACGGGAGGCGGCCGTCGCCGCCGGGCCCGTGAGGTCGGTGAGGGCGGTGGTGAACAGGGCCGCCAGTTCGGCGAGCGCCGTGGCGTCCAGCAGGCCCTCGGGGGCGGTGACGGCGCCGGTGAAGGTGCGGCCGTCGTCCCAGAGTTCGCAGCAGAGTTCGGCCTGGGGGCCGAGTGCGGGCGCGGGCAGCGGCGCGAACCGGAGCCCGTCGGCCTCGGCGGGAGCCGCCACCCGTTGCAGCACCAGCAGGTTCTGGTAGAGCGGGGCACGGCCGCCGGGCGGGCGCGGGGCGAGCGCGGCGATCTCGTCGGTGCCGAGCGCGGTGTGCGCGAAGACCTCCAGAAGCCGCTCGCGGACCAGCGCCGTCAGGGCCGGAGGGTCCAGCGCCGGGTCGGCGGCGACCCGTACGGGCAGGCCGTTGGCGAAGTAGCCGACGGTGCGCTCGTGGGCGGCGGCGCGGTCCTCGACGATCGTGCCCACGGCGAGGTCGCCCTGCCCGGTGACCTTGGCCAGCGCCCGCCACCAGGCGGCGAGCAGCGGCACGAGGACCGGGTGGCGCTCGCGGGCGGCCGACTCCCGCAGCCAGGAGGTCGTCTCTGCGCCGAGGTCCAACGGGTGCGCGACGAGCGGGCGGGCCCACAGCTCCCGCATGCCGAGCGTCCTGCCGCCGGGCCAGTCGGGGGCCCTCAGCCCGGCGAGCCGCTCGCGCCAGAACTCCCGCGCCTCGGCGGCACCGGGACGCGGCTCGTCGGAGGGCGGCGCGGGCGCGGTGTCCAGGGCCTCGCCCGCGTAGGCGGCGGCGAGGTCCGCCACCAGGATCTCCTCGGACCGGGCGTCGTACACGATGTGGTGCACGGCGAGGAGCAGCAGGTGCCGCCCGTGACCCATGTCGAGCACCCCGGCGGCGAGGAGCGGTCCGCCGTCCAGGTCCCGTACCAGCGCGGCGAGTTCACGGGTCAGGGTGTGCTCGTCGGGGGCGGCTTCCCCGTCCGCGGCGGTACGGATCAGCAGCGGCGGCGGCACCGGCGCCCCGGCCACCGCCCGGCGCGGCCGGCCCGCCTCGCGGGGGAACGTGGTGCGCAGCGCCGGATGCGCGGCGACGACGGCCGTCAGGGCCTGCCTTAGCCGCTCCGGGTCCAGCGGACCGGTCATCGCGATCCGGCTGACGGCGATGTGCCCGGGGGCGTCGGGAGCGAGCCGTGCGGCGAGCCAGAAGCGGCGCTCGCCCGGGGAGAGGGCGGAGGGGTCGGTGGGGGTGGCCGGGAGGGCGTCGACCGGCCGCTTCGGCCGCCGGGTGACGGCGAGCGCCTCCAGCGCGCTCACGCTGGGGTGTTCGTACACGTCCCGGGCCGACAGCGGCACGCCCAGCAGCCGCGAGAGCCGGGAGGCCGTCCGCAGCACGTGCAGTGAGGTCGCGCCGGAGGTCAGCAGGTCGTCCTCCGGGCCCAGCCGGGGCGCCGAGAGGATGGCGCGGGCCTCGCGCAGCGCGGGGGTGACGGGGCCGGCGTCGGGAGCGGCGGCGACCGCCTCCCCGGCCGCCCTCACCCGTTCTGCCACCCACGCCTCCACCGCCCGCAGGTCCGCCTTGCCGGTCGGCCCCAGCGGTACGGGGTGCAGGTGCAGGAAGCGGTCCGGACGCAGGTAGGCGGGCAGGGCCTCGGCGGCCGCGTCGCGCAGCGCCTCCTCGGGCAGCGGGACGGCGTCCTCGGTGGCGTACGCGCAGACGGTGCCGGTGACGGTGGAGTGCCCGTCGCGCAGCGGTACGAGGAAGGCGTGCCGGACGCCGGGGAATCCGGCCACGCGCCGCTCCACCTCGCCGGGCTCCACCCGGTACCCGCGGATCTTGAACTGGCGGTCGGCCCGGCCGACGTAGGACAGCCGGCCGTCGTCGTCCATGCGGACGCGGTCGCCGGTGGCGTACGCCCGCAGACGGCCGTGTCCGGGGAGGTCCAGGCGGGTGAAGCGGCGGGCGTCCTCCTCGGGCCGGTTCAGATAGCCGAGGGCGAGCCCGTCGCCCGCCACCCACAGCTCGCCCTCGGTGCCGCGGGGCACGGGGCGCAGGGTGACGGGGTCGAGGACGGCGAGGAGGGTGCCGCGGATGGCACGGCCGACCGGGATGCCGTCCGGGTCGGCGGTGTCGGCGGGGCGGATGTCGTGGGTACTGACGAACACCATGGACTCGACGGGTCCGTAGCCGTTGGTGACGCGCAGGCCGGGGTGCCGGTCGAGGAGGGCGGCGATGTGCGGCGGGGAGAGCCGTTCACCGCCGCACAGCAGGTGCCGTATCCCGGTGAACGCGCCGGGGTCCTCGTCGACGACGAGGTTGACGAGGGAGCTGGTGAGCCAGAGCGTGTCGACGCCGTGCCCGGTGACCAGGCCGCGCAGTCCGTCGGGGGTGATCAGCGGCTCGTCGGGGGTCACGCAGGTGCCGCCGTTCATCAGCGGCCCGAACACCTCCAGCGCGCCCGCGTCCCAGTACGGCGCGGCGAGCAGCGGCATGACCGTGCCGGGTCCGAACGCGGCGTACCCGCCGTCGAGGAAGGTGCGTACGAAGGCCCGGTGCGGCAGGACCACGCCCTTGGGGCGGCCGGTGGAGCCGGAGGTGAAGAAGACGCAGGCGGGGTCGTCGGCGCCGGCGGCGGGGTGGTCGGTGTGCGCCGCCCCGGGCCGTACGTCGGTGTCCGGCAGCCGGAGGGTCGGCACTCCTGCCGGGAGGGCGGCGGCGCCGCCGGTCGCGTCCAGGACGAGGCGCGCGCCGAGGTCCTCGGCCACGCCGCGCAGCCGCCGCTCGGGCCAGGCCGGGTCCACGGCGGCGTAGGCGGCGCCCGCCAGCAGCACGCCGAGCGCGGCGACGGCGAACTCCTGGCCTGCCGTCGCCGCCACCGGCACGAAGCCGCGCGGCGGGACGCCCGATTCCACCAGCAGGTCCCGTACCGCGCGGGCCCGGTCGGCCAGTTCGGCGTAGGTCAGGCGGGTGCCGCCCGGTCCGCGCAGGGCGGTGGCCCGCGGGGACCGGGCGGCGTGCCGCAGCACCGCCTCGTGGGCGGTGGCGCCGGCCGGGACGGGACGCCCCGGGCCGACGGCGACCGAGGGGTGCCGACGTGTCATGACGGACGGGGCGCCGCGCTGAGCGCACCGGCCAATTCGGCGGGGGTCGACCGGAGTACGGCGGTGAAGTCGGCCTCGATTCCCCAGAGCTCTTCGATGCGCTCGACGACGAGCACCGCGTGGAAGGAGTCGCCGCCCTGGGCGAGGAAAGTCCAGTCGTCGCGGATTTCGCTGCCCAGGATGTCCGCGAAGAGGAGCCGGATGCTTTCCGTGTCGATTACGGGGGTGACGTCGAGTCGTGTCATGGCGTTTTCTCCACTGTTCCGTGAGCCGGTGCGGACGGTCGGGCGGCTAACTCCAGCCGCTGTCGGCCGGTGCGGGCGTTTCGGCCACCACGGCGGTCCGCGCGGTCTCCGGCTGCTGTGCGGCGACCGTGTGCGCGCCGCCGGTGAGCCCGGCCACGACCAGAAGAACGAAAGCGGAGAATCTGGACTTCATTCTGGAAAACACCCCCGGATTGAGACTCTCTGTGCAGGACCGACCGCACGGACGGTCGTTTCACGATGTTGTAATCCCGCCGCCGTGGCCGTCCAGGGAGCCCAGCGCGCATGATGATGCGAACAGGAAACTGCAGGGGGGAAGAAATGGACAAAATCCTCGATAGCGACCCTTCCCTGCTCCTTCAGCAGCTGGCGCCGGACCATATACGGCTTTATCGCTGGGGAGCGACCCAGGCCTTTTTCACCACGGAAGAGGCCGCCCAAGCACTGGACATCACCGAAGCGGCGGCGAGATCGGCGATAGACGCACTGGAGGAATTCCATCTGCTCGATCAGGCCCATGGCTCGGAAAACCTCCAGGGGCTTTACAACTACGGTCCGTCATGGCGCACCATCCATCCGCACATGGCCGCCGCCCACATGGCCAGCGCGGAATCCAAGCTGCGCCGGCGCCTATTCGAACTGAACGCGCGGCGGGACTCCCTGAGCGCGCTCGCCTCGGCGTACGCGACCGGGCCGCGGGAGCGGACCGAGGCCTCCGACGCCGTCGAGGTGGTGGACTCGCTCAGCGACGTGATCACACTGATCGAGCAGGCCAGCGCCGAGTGCGAGCACGAGATGATCACCTGTCAGCCCGGTGGCGGCCGTCCGACCGAGGAGCTGGAGCAGGCGGTCGCCCGGGACACCGCGCTACTGGCCCGGGGCGTGCGGATGCGCACGCTCTACCAGCACTCGGCGCGGCACCACGCGCCCACCCAGGCCTACGCCGAGCGGATCGCCCCCGCGGGGGCGGAAGTGCGCACGATGACCGAGCTGTTCGGGCGCCTGATCGCCTTCGACCGCAGGATCGCCTTCGTCCCGCACCACCAGCGCCGGGGCGGGGCGGTGGTGCTGCGCTCCCCCGCCGCCGTGGCGTTCCTGTGCGGCGCCTTCGACCGCGCCTGGGACCTCGCCGTACCGTTCGGCGAGCCGGAGCGCGCCCCGGTCGCCGTCGACGATCTGCGCCAGGGCATCCTGCGGCTGCTCAGCACCGGCCACAAGGACGAGGTGATCGCCCGCCGTCTGGGCATCTCGCTGCGCACCTGCCGCAAGCACATAGCGGACCTCTTCCAGGAACTGCACGCCGAGAGCCGTTTCCAGGCGGGCTATCTCGCGGCCACCCGGGAGTTACTGCGGGACACCCGGCGGTAGCGGCAGCGGGCATGATGCGGTCATGCGCATACGGAGAGAGGTGCGGTGGCTGCTGTGGGCCCTGTGGTGGGCCTGCCTGGTGTTCGCGGTGTGGTTCTTCGTGATGGTGTACATCGTCTACACCACTGACACCTGACCCGGCCGCCGGAGAACGGCGGCCGGGTCAGGTGCCTGCTGCAGCCGGGCGGGTGCCCGCTACAGCGTCTTGCCCGTCGCCGGGCCCACGATCAGCCCGTCGCCGAAGGCGTCCACGCGGACCGTGTCGCCGTCCTTGACCTCGCCGGCCAGGATCTCCTTGGCCAGGCGGTCGCCGATGGCGGTCTGGACGAGGCGGCGCAGCGGACGGGCGCCGTACGCCGGGTCGTTGCCCTCGTCGGCGAGCCAGGCCAGCGCCTCGGGGGTGACCTCCAGGTTGAGCCGCCGCTCGGCCAGGCGCCGGGCGAGCCGGTCGATCTGGAGCTTCGCGATACGGGCCAGCTCCTGCTTGTCGAGCGCGGAGAAGACCACCAGGTCGTCGAGCCGGTTGAGGAACTCCGGCTTGAAGGAGGTCCGTACCGTCTCCAGTACCTGCTCCTTCTTCTCCGCCTCGCCGAGCACCGGGTCGACCAGGTACTGGCTGCCCAGGTTGGAGGTGAGTACGAGGATCGTGTTGCGGAAGTCGACCGTGCGGCCCTGGCCGTCCGTCAGGCGGCCGTCGTCCAGTACCTGCAGAAGGATGTCGAAGACCTCGGGGTGGGCCTTCTCCACCTCGTCGAGCAGGATCACGCTGTACGGGCGGCGGCGCACCGCCTCCGTCAGCTGGCCGCCCTCCTCGTAGCCGACGTAGCCGGGAGGCGCGCCGACCAGCCGGGCCACGCTGTGCTTCTCGCTGTACTCCGACATGTCGATACGGACCATGGCCCGCTCGTCGTCGAAGAGGAACTCCGCGAGCGCCTTGGCCAGTTCGGTCTTGCCGACACCGGTCGGGCCGAGGAAGAGGAAGGACCCGGTGGGCCGGTCGGGGTCGGCGATCCCGGCGCGGCTGCGGCGCACGGCGTCGGAGACCGCCCGGACCGCCTCGGCCTGTCCGATGAGCCGCCTGCCGATCTCGTCCTCCATGCGCAGCAGTTTCTGCGTCTCGCCCTCCAGCAGACGGCCGGCCGGGATGCCGGTCCAGGAGGCGACGACGTCGGCGATGTCGTCGGCGCCGACCTCGTCCTTGACCATGGTGTCCTGGGCGACCTCCTCCTCGGCCGCGGAGGCGGCCTCCAGCTCCTTCTCCACGGCCGGGATCTCGCCGTACAGCAGCTTGGAGGCGGAGTCGAAGTCGCCGTCGCGCTGGGCGCGTTCGGCCTGCCCGCGCAGGTCGTCGAGGCGTTCCTTCAGCTCACCGACCCGGTTGAGGGACTGCTTCTCCTTCTCCCAGCGGGCGGTGAGGCCGCGCAGCTCCTCCTCCTTGTCGGCGAGGTCGCGGCGCAGCTTCTCCAGGCGCTCGCGGGAGGCCGGGTCGGTCTCCTTCTCCAGCGCCAGCTCCTCCATCTTCAGCCGGTCGACGGCACGCTGGAGTTCGTCGATCTCGACGGGCGAGGAGTCGATCTCCATTCGGAGGCGCGAGGCGGACTCGTCGACGAGGTCGATGGCCTTGTCGGGCAGGAAGCGGGAGGTGATGTACCGGTCGGAGAGGGTGGCCGCCGCGACCAGCGCGCTGTCCGCGATCTGCACCTTGTGGTGGGCCTCGTACCGGCCCTTGAGACCGCGCAGGATCGCGATGGTGTCCTCGACGGTCGGCTCGGCGACCAGCACCTGCTGGAAGCGCCGCTCCAGCGCCGGGTCCTTCTCGATCCGCTCGCGGTACTCGTCCAGGGTGGTGGCGCCGACCATGCGCAGCTCACCGCGCGCCAGCATGGGCTTGAGCATGTTGCCGGCGTCCATGGCGGAGTCGCCGCCGGCGCCCGCGCCCACGACGGTGTGCAGCTCGTCGATGAAGGTGATGATCTGCCCGTCGGAGTCCTTGATCTCGGCGAGGACGGTCTTCAGCCGCTCCTCGAACTCACCCCGGTACTTGGCGCCCGCGACCATCGCGCCCAGGTCGAGCGCGACCAGCCGCTTGTTCTTCAGCGACTCGGGCACGTCGCCCTTGACGATCCGCTGGGCGAGGCCCTCCACGACGGCGGTCTTGCCGACACCCGGTTCACCGATGAGCACGGGGTTGTTCTTGGTCCGGCGGCTGAGCACCTGCACGACCCGGCGGATCTCCTGGTCCCGCCCGATGACCGGGTCGAGCTTGCCGTCGCGCGCGGCGGCGGTGAAGTCGGTGCCGAACTTCTCCAGGGCCTTGTACTGGCCCTCGGGGTCCGCGGTGGTCACGCGTCGCCCTCCCCTCGCCTTCTGGAAGGCCTCCTGCAGCTTCTTGGCGGTGGCGCCCTGACGCGACAGCACCTCGCCGGCCGCGCCGCCCTTGGCGGCGATGCCGATGAGCAGGTGCTCGGTGGAGAGGTACTCGTCGCCGAGGTCCTTGGCCCGCTCGGTCGCGTCCGCGATCACGGCGAGCAGCTCACGGTTGGGCTGCGGCGGCGCGACGGTGGAACCGGTCACGCTGGGCAGTCCGGAGAGTACGCGCTCGGCACCGGAGCGCACGGCCGCCTGGTCGGCGTCGACCGCGGCGAGCAGGTCGGTGATGTTCTCGTTCTCCTGCCCCTGGAGCAGCGCGAGCAGCAGGTGGGCAGGGGTGAGGTCCGGGTGCCCCTCGGTCACGGCCCGGTTGCTGGCCGCGTTGATCGCGTCCCGGCTCCTGTTGGTCAGCTCGGCGTCCACGTATCCGTTCTCCTCCTCGGCGTCGGCTCGTCGGCCGCGTCTCCCACGGTGTCTCCCACTGCTGACTTAACCAACGTACACAAAGTTGAGTCTATTCCACTCAAGGTTTCGCTCAAGGTGGAGCCGGGAGGCCGTTCGGGTAACTTCCGGTCCCATGAGCAAGTACTCCGTGGATCCGAGTGCCCCGGACGAGCCGTATCTCCTCTTCTGGCGGGAACGGCACATATGCACGCTGACGACCCTGCGCCCGGACGGCAGCCCGCACGTCGTGCCCGTCGGAGTGACATACGACCCCGGGGCGCGGCTGGCTCGGGTGATCACGAACAAGATGAGCGCGAAGGCGGCCCATGTGCTGGCCGCCGGGCCGGACGGGGCCCAGGTCGCGGTGTGCCAGGTGGACGGCCGCCGCTGGGCGACGCTGGAGGGGCGCGCGTACGTCCGCACCGAGCCGGACCGGGTCGCGGAGGCGGAGCGGCGCTACGCCGAGCGCTATGAGCGGGCCCCGTCACCGAACCCGTCACGCGTGGTGATCGAGATCGAGGTGGAGCGGGCCCTGGGGCGGGGTTGAGCCGGTTTCGGCCACGGTGAGGCGCCGCCGAAACCGCTCGTACGGGGAAATGTCCGCCAAAACTGCAGCGGGGTCACCGTGTTCAGGTCACGGTGACGCCGCTGCGGGGGGAAGCACCTGAGCGATCTTTTACGACGGGGGAATCGCGTCAGGCACTGCGGGGGGTGGCCGAGATGGTCCTCACATCCGAGACGTCCGGCTCTGCCAGCCGGTGGTCTCGCTGGTCCAGGTTCACAAAGATCATTCCGTACCGGATGGCACATCGCACGGGCTGTGGCGCCCCTCGGGGCTTTCGCAGGCACCGGTACGCCCGCACGTCCTCGTCCTCGTCCCGCGTGACGACGACCGGCTCACCGAAGACGGTCACCATCAGCGAGTCACCGCTGTGGGGGATGGCGGTGACCAGGTCGATGAAGTGCCAGCCGGAGCGATAGGCGGTGGCCATCTCGCGGCGGAACGAACGGTCGTCGGGCGGAGTCGTCACGTCAGCTCCCGGCTCCGCCTGCCGCTGCGCCGGTGTTCACGGCCACCAGGGGCCACTCGGTGATCGCCTGGACCTGGGTCTTCCCGGCCGACGGCCACTCGGTGATCGCCTGGGCACCGCTCTTCGTACCGGAGACGCCGCTCAGCACCCCCAGGCCCACCAGGGCGGAAAAGGCGGCGACGACCGCCGAGCGAAGCAGTCTGTTACGCATAGTCGGCTTCATCCTCACTTGAAGGTCCCCTTTTCCCCCGTCAGGTACGACGATGGCTCATTCGGGCACGTGGTGGCCACACAATCAGTGCATCATGTTCCTGCATGTTCAGGACCCTGGGGGGTGGAGATTTGACAACAAATCAGGCGAAAGGGACACATCCTCATGCGGTGACCGCGCTGTGCGAGGACGGAAGCCGCCTTTACGCCACCGCTCTGCGCACCGGCCGTGTCGCCCGCGCCGACGCGGAAACCGCCCCCTGCCTGACCGAACTCGCCCTGCTCCACCCGGATCCCGACGATCCCACCTGGCTGCGCCCGGTGCCGCCGGCGGTCGCCCTGGCCCGGCGGCTCAATCCGATCGAACGCGAGATCACCGAGCGCAGGCGGCTGTCGATCGAACTCTCCCAGATCTTCGAGCCGTTCATGGCGCTCAGCACCGAGGAGAACACCTCCAGCGACTCCATCACCGTCCTGGAGGGCGGCGAGCGGATCAACGCGGCGCTCAACCTGGCCACGTCCCAGTGCCAGACGGAACTCGTCACGGTCCAGCCCACCGACCGCATCCCCGAGAACAGCCTCCTGCGAGGGCTGGAGCGGGACCGGCCCCTTATCGAACGTGGTGTGAAGGTCCGGAGCCTGTATCAGCACACGGCCCGCTACAACCCGGAGAAGCTGGCCTACGCGGCCCAGCTGTCCGAGGGCAAGGTCGAGTACCGCACCATCGACGAGCTGGTCGAGCGCCTGATCATCTGCGACGGCGCCGTCGCCTTCATCCCGGCCCGCGACGACCAGGGGATCGCCCTGGAGCTGCGCCATCCCGGCCTGGTCCGCTACCTCATGAAGGTCTTCGAGTACCTGTGGGACCGGGCCGTCCCGATGAGCGCCGGCGGCCCCTACGAGGCCGACTCCGACGGCATCACCGAGATCCAGCACTCCATCGCCAAGCTCCTGGTGGAGGGCCACGTCGATGAGGCCATCGCCCGCCGCCTCGGCATGAACGTACGCACCTGCCGCGCCCACATCGCCAAGCTGGCCCAGGCCCTGGGCAGCGGCAGCCGCGCCCAGCTCGGCTATCTCATCGCCCACTCCGGGATCCTCGACCAGGACACCTCGGCGGCCGCGCACCGCGCCCGCGGCTGACCGGGCCGCCCGGCTCGCATTCCCGACCAGGAGGGAGCCCGGCAGTGACCCCGGCGCCGCACCCGGAGCACAGCCCGGAGGAGCTGTGCTCCGCGGGAACGGAGCTGTACGCCCAGGCCCTGCGCGACGGCCGGGTGAGCACGGCGCAGGCACAGGCGGCCCCCTGTCTGCTGGAGTTCGGCCTGCTGCAGCCCGCCCTCACCGACCTGAGCCGGCTGGAGCCGGTCCCCCCCCCGGCCCTGGCCCTGCACCAGCTGCTGCGGGCCGGCGCGGAGCGCATCGCCGACGAACGGCGGCGCGAGGCACGGCTGGCGAAGACCTTCGAGCCGTTGCTGCGGGCCGGCGCCCTCCCGGACGCCGGGACCGCGCCGATCCGGGTCGTCAGCGGGCTCGGCCGGATCAACGAGGCCATCTCCGTCGCCATGACGGACGCCTCCGAGGAACTCCTCGCCATCCAGCCGCACACCAGCCACACCCACACCGCCCCCGAGATCAACGCCCGCGCCCTCGACGAGGTGACCGATCGGCTCCTCGTCCTCGACCGCGCGGTCGCCTTCGTCCCGGCGAGCGAGGACCGCACCCTCGCCCTGGAGATCCGTCACCCGGCCCTGGTGGACTATCTGGTGACGGTCTTCGACCGGTTCCGGCACCTGGCCACCCCCATGCACCCGCAGGCCGTGCACCGCCCGTCCCTGGGCGGCGTCAGCCCGCGCCAGCGCCGCCCTCCTCGTCGAGGGCCGCACCGACGCCGTCATCGCCGACCGCCTCGGCATGAACGTCCGCACCGCCCGCGTCCACGTCGCCAAGCTCGCCGCCACCCTCGGCAGCGAGAGCCGCGCCCAGCTCGGCTACCTCATCGCACGGTCGGGGATTCTTGACCGGGAATGACGACCGCGTCCCGGCGCGGGGCCGCCTCCGCCGTGCGCGGCGGGCCGTCCAGACCCACCTGGGCGATCCGCACGCCCAGTTGGGTACGGCTGGCCGCCCCCAGCGTCTCCGACAGCCGGGCGATGTGCGCCCGGCAGGTACGGACGCTGATGCCCAGACGCTCGGCGATCACCGCGTCCTGGTGGCCCTCCGCCAGCAGCGCCGCGATGGACTGCTCACGGTGCGAGATGCCCTCGATGCCGGTGTCGGGCAGCGGCGCGGTCAGCGGTATCGCCAGCCGCCACAGCCGCTCGAAGACCGTCACCAGGTATTCGACCAGCGCGGGGTGGCGCAGCTCCAGCGCCATCGTGCGGTCGGCGTTGGCGGGGATGAAGGCCACCGTGCGGTCGAAGAGGATCAGCCGGTCGATGACCTCGTCGAGGGTGCGGGCCTCGACCGCGTCACCCATCAGCTCCAGGTAGTTCAGCAGCCCCTGCCCGTGCCGGGCCACGTGCGTGTACAGGTCGCGCATGCGCACGCCCCGGCCGCGCAGCGCCAGCGCCCGGTGCAGGCCCTCGGTGAGCTCGGCCTCCCGCCGGATGCCGCCGGGCTGCACCGTGAGCACCTCGGTGGTGCACGCCTCGGTCGCCTCGTCCATCGCGGCCTGGATCCGGGACAGCCCGTCCAGGACGCGAATGGCGGTGCCCTCCGCCGAGGCCGACGCGGAGGCCTGCAGCTGCCGGCCCAGACCGGCGTACCACTCGAAGGCGGCCACCGCCGACCCCACCCGCCGCTGGCTCTCCCTGACCTCGTCGTGCACCCCGCGCAGCAGCCGGGTCATGACCTCCTGCGGGGAGGTCGGCACCAGCCAGTCCATGTCGTCCGGATCCGGGTGCAGCAGCGCCAGTTCCAGCAGGCAGGGCACCGGCTCGGCGTCCGTACGGGGCACGCGGCCGCGCCGTACGGCCCGGGAATACACGCGATCCCCGGCCCCGCACAGTCGGTCGGCACCGTGTGGATGCTCCTCCGCCCCGTGCCCGGCCATCGCCCATTCCACCCCCGGTTTGCTGCCACTTCCGCAGCGCAACTATGCGCGGCCCCGACGTGGTCCGCAACACGGCTCTCCGCGCCATGGCCGCCGCAAACCGCCGGTATGGCCCGCTATCGTCCGGCCTCCGCCCGTCGCACTGCAACAAGCTGACGGTGGTGGCCGGAACACCACGGGTGCATCGTTGTGCCCGGGCACCCGGTCCGGCCCCGGCCGGGCTCCCCCCGTTCGGCCGGGGCCGCCGCATCGCGCCACCCCCGTGGGCGCGATGCGGCGGCCCACCCTCGCGGATGAACGCCCGGCACCGCGCCGCCTTGACCGGGACCCACCCGGGGACGCCCCCTCAGGACTCCGGACGGAACACGAAGAAGCCGGACTCCGTGGCGAGGTAGCCGTATCCCGTCGCGGTGTCCACGAAGGGCAGAGCGCTCTCCGGGAGGTCCTTGGCGAGGACCTTGCGGGTACGTGACTGGACCGCGAGGCCGGCGTCGGAGCCGCCGTCGCCGTCCGTGTCGACCAGGCCGTACAGGACCGAGCCGTCGGCGGTGAAGCGGACCGGGTCCAGGGCGTTCTCGCCCTCCTTCTGGGACCACAGGCGCTTGCCGTCGGACGTCTGCCAGACCTCGGTGCCGTCGAAGCGCTCGAACTCCCCCGAGTCCTCGGCGGCCAGGTCGCCGGAAGGCGCGAAAACGACGTTCTCCGTGGCCCGGTAGGAGCCCGTCAGCGCGCCGCTCTTCAGGTCGTACCAGGCGTGGATCCAGGGGCTGGAGGAGCTGATGCCGAGGCCGGCCTTCCAGGCTACGAGAGCCTTGCCGTCGGCGATCCGCAGCACGCGCACCGCCTCGGACTTCGGCGCGCCCTCGTCGTCCTTCTCCACCCCGTCGGGCACCTGGGCGTCGGCGGTGCTCCACACCTGCTTGCCGGTGGCGAGGTCGCTGAGGGTGACCTGCTCGCGGTCGTTCTGGAGGTTGCTCGCGTTCTCGAAGCCCGCGTAGTAGCCGCCGCTGACCACCGGGGCGTGCGTGGCGAAGCCGGAGACCGTGCCGTCCTCCGCGGCGAACTTGCATTCAGCCTGGTTGCCGGTGCAGGTGACCGTGCGGGCGGTGCCCCCGTCGACGGGGGTGAGGCGCAGGGTGTTGCCGGCCTTCTCGACGCGGTAGCCGTCGACGACGCTGCCCGTCTCGTACGGCGAGGACTTGCCCAGCTCGGCGCCCTCGGCGTCGTACAGCGTGGCGGAGGTCGTCGTCTTCGCCTCCGTCAGGCCGTCGGACTCGCTGGTCGAGGAGGTGGCGACCGCGACCGCCGGGGCGCCGTCGTGCCAGGTCGCCGCCTCGACCGAGCCGGCCTTCACCTTCAGGCTCTTGCGCAGCGCACCGGTTTTGGCGTCCCGGAACTCCAGGGTCACCGTCTCGGGCTCCTCGCTCGCGGAGAACAGCACGGTGTTCTCCTCCCGGTCGCCCTCGCCGGAGACCTCGGCGTCGGCGACGTACCGGCCCTGCGCGTCCTTGGCGAACAGCAGGGTCGTACCGAGGTCGAGGACTCCGGGGGCGGAACCCCCGCCGGCGGACAGGCTCCACGCCGCCTTCCGGGCGAAGCCGGGCAGCGCGGGCCCTCGGTAGGCCGGCCCCTTCTCGGCCGCGCCCGCGGTCGACTCCGGGCCTCCCGCCTTCGCGGGCCCACCGGACCCGTCCTCGGAGTCCCCTCCGCCGCAACCGGTCAGCAGCGCCAGCGACAGAGTCAACCCGGTGACCGCGCCGCGCGTACGCAGCCGTATACCGCCGTTCAACGGACCACACCTTCCCCCGTGTTCATGACATGACGGGGAGTGATCCTAGGCCACCGGGCGATCATGGAGCGACCTGTGTCCGGCCCTCCACAGGTCCTCCACGCCGGGCGCCCGGGCGGGAGGCCGCCTACTTCAGGCCGATCGCCGCGCAGTCCGCCTTGTACTTGGCCGTGCAGATGTCGGACACGTCGTAGATGCCGTCCTCGATGACGGTGCTCTTGATGGTCTTCCTGGTCAGCGCGTTCACCGTGACCAGCTGGGACGGGATGTCCTTGTTGGTGGGGCTGTCGACCTTGTCGCGGGTGAGGGCGTCGAACTGGATGTCCCTGCCCTGGATCTTGGCGACGGCCATCTCGGCGGCGGCCTCGGCCTCGTCCGGGTAGGGCTTGTAGACGCTCATGTACTGCTCGCCGGAGACGACCCGCTGCACCGCCGCCAGCTCCGCGTCCTGACCGGTGATGGGCGGCAGATCGGTGATGCCCGCGGCGTTGAACGCCTTGACTATGCCCCCGGCCATGGCGTCGTTGGCGGAGTAGACGGCGGCGATGTTGTCCTTGCCGATCGAGTTGATCGCCTTGGCCATCTCGGACTGGGCGATCACGGGGTCCCACTTGTCGGTGTCGAAGGACTCGGCGACGGTCACCTTGCCGTTGAGCTCGGAGAGCGCGCCCTCCTTGAACTGCTTGGCGTTCGGGTCGGTGGGCGAGCCGTTCACCATGACGACCTTGTCGGAGGTGTCGACGTTCGAGCCCAGCGCCTCCAGCAGGGTGCGGGCCTGCACCTCGCCGACGAGCTCGTTGTCGAAGGAGACGTACGCGTCGATCGGGCCCTCGGCCAGCCGGTCGTAGGCGATGACCGGGATGCCCGCCTCCTTGGCCTTCTTCACGGTGGACGCGATGGCGTGCGCGTCGACGGCGTCGAGGATGATGACGTCGACCTTGTCGTCGATCATCTTCTCCATCTGGGAGACCTGCGTCGTCGACTTCGCGTTCGCGTTCGCGTACTCGGTCTTGCCCTGCTTCTTGGTGAGCTCGGAGATCCGCCGCTGGATGTTGGGGTAGTCGAAGTCCGCGTACCGCGTGTTCGTCTTCTCCGGCATCAGGACGCCCACCGTGATGTCGTTGCCCTTGGTCGGGCTTGCGTCACTCGAGTCCCCCGTCGCGTTCAGCACACCGCAGCCGGCGAGCGAGAGGGTCATCGTGGACGCGGCCACGGTCATGGCAATACGACGCATTCGGGGGCTCACTTCAGGTGCGTTCGGGACGGGGGGGCTCCAATGCCACCCAGATGACTGAAAAGCCAACGCGGCGGCCACCACCGGCGTCAAGACGAATCACTTAACGAGTGCGCAACACCACGCTCCGCTGCCCCTGTGAAGGCCCAGGGGAACCATCTCCAAACGCCCTTTACGGACCCTTCACCCAACAGCAGTTCACGCGCGGGTAAAGATCCGTACAACCAAGTCCTTTCCTCGCGAGTCGTGATCGCCGACGACGCGAACGCCCACCGAGTCGTCGGACCGACCCGAGCAGAGGAACGAATGAAGCCAGCCAGACGCACGACCGCCGCGACCGCGACCGCCGTCGTGCTAGCCACCGCCGGGGGTTTGCTCGCCGCCGTCGCCGCACCCGCCGCCGCCGCGAGCTGCGCGTCACCGGTCTACACCCGGAAGTTCTACGCGAACACCAGCTTTTCGGGCACTCCGAAGAAGACCGACTGCGACAGCGCGATCGACCAGGACTGGGGCACCGGCGCCCCCGCCTCCGGCCTGCCCAAGGACAACTTCGGCGTCCGCTGGAGCGTGACGCGGGACTTCGGCTCCGGCGGCCCCTTCACGCTCTCCGCCGCCGCCCAGGACGGCATCCGCGTCTATCTGGACGGCACCCGCAAGGTCGACCTCTGGAAGAACGTCTCGACGACCCAGAAGAAGACCGCCGACGTCACCGTCCCCTCCGGCAAGCACACCCTGCGCGTCGACTTCGTCAACTTCACGGGCCGGGCGGACGTCTCCTTCACCTACAAGCCGCGCACCTCGGCCGACGTGGACAAGGTCAAGCCGCTGGCCCCGGCGGGGACTTCCGCCTCGTACGACGCGGCGACCGGCAAGGCCAAGCTGACCTGGTCGAAGAACAAGGAGATGGACCTCGCGGGATACAAGGTCTACCGCCGCCCGAAGGGCACGTCCTTCGGCAGCAAGCCCCTCGCCACGACCACCTCGGCCTCGTACACCGACTCCACCGTCCCGGCGACCGGCGAGACCTACTACTACGAGGTCCGCGCCTACGACAAGGCCGGCAACACCTCGTCGGGCTCCGCCGACCAGCCCGTCACCACCGCCGACCGCACCGCTCCCGCACAGGTCACCGATGTGACCGCGGTGGGCACCACCGCGGGCGTCTCCGTCACCTGGCAGGCGTCCTCGTCGAAGGACGTCGACCACTACGAGCTGACGAGTTCGCGCAAGGGGGAGCCGGACCCGGACGGCCCCGAGTACCTGTCGGGCACGTCGTACACCGACCCCTACGCCGAGGTGGGGGCGCCGTACGCGTACACGGTGCACGCGGTCGACGCCGCCGGCAACAGCTCCCCGGTCTCCGCCCCGGCGCAGGCGACCCGCCCCGCCGCGTCCGCCGTGCCCGCCCCGACCGCCCTCCAGGGCACGCCCGCGGACGCCTCCACCACCCTGACGTGGACCGCCGCCGACAGCGCCGACGTCACCGGGTACCGCGTCTACCGCCGTACCCACGAGTTCGAGGCCTGGTCCCTCCTGGGCAGCACCTCGTCGGCCTCCTACGAGGACACCTCCGCCCCGAAGGGCAAGGCGTACTACTACGTCGCCGCCGTCGACGGCGCGGGCGCCGATTCCGTGCCCTCCAAGGAGGCGGTCGTCGACCGGCTCTCCCCGGCCACCGCCACCGGGCCCGCCGCGCCGAAGCTGACGCTGGAGTCCGCGGGCGGCACGCGGTTCCCCATCACGGTCACGGCCGAGCCCGGCGACGGTGACGAGGGACGGGCGCTCCAGGGCTACTCCTGGGAGATCGAGGGCGCCTGCGGCGACAGCGGCGTCCGGCTGTCCACGACGGGCTCCATCGCGTGGACCCCGCCCTACAACGGCCCGTGCGTCGCCACCGTGTACGCCGTGGACGCCTATGGGCGCACGAGTGCGCAGAGTTCCTCGGTGGAGTTCATGGTCGCCCGCTAGCGACCGCACGCGAAAGGGCCCGGAGTCTCCTCCGGGCCCTTTCCACGGCGGGTGCGCGTCAGTCCGCCGACTGCTGCCGCTTCGGCCGCCACACGACCAGCGCGCTGGTCTGCTGCACCTCCTGGTACGGGACCAGGTCCCGCCGGTAGGAGGCGTGCACGGCGGCCTCGCGCTGGCGCATCGCGGCCGCCGCGCCGTCCAGGGCCGCCTCCATCTCCGCGACGCGGGACTGAAGGGCGGCGACCTGGTTCTCCAGTTCGATGATGCGCTTGATGCCGGCCAGGTTGATGCCCTCGTCCTGCGACAACTGCTGCACCTGCCGGAGCAGTTCGATGTCGCGGGCCGAGTAGCGGCGGCCCCGGCCGGCGGTGCGGTCGGGGGAGACCAGGCCCAGGCGGTCGTACTGACGCAGCGTCTGCGGGTGCAGGCCGGAGAGCTGGGCCGCCACCGAGATGACGTAGACCGGAGTCTCCTCGGTCAGTTCGTACGGGTTACGCCGACGGCCGTCCATCACTCTCAAGCTCCCTTCGCAGCCTCGAACAGCACCGCCCGCGGGTCCTCGCCCGCGGTCGCCTCGCGATACGCCTCGAGCGCGTCACGAGCCTTCCCCGACAGGTCCTTCGGGACACTCACCTCGACGGTGACCAGCAGGTCGCCGCGGGTGCCGTCCTTGCGGACCGCGCCCTTGCCCCGCGCCCGCATGGTGCGGCCGTTGGGCGTGCCCGGCGGCAGCTTCAGCGTGACGGCGGGGCCGCCGAGGGTCGGGACCCGGACCTCGCCGCCGAGGGCCGCCTCGGCGAACGTCACCGGGACGGTCACCGTGAGGTTGTCGCCCCTGCGGCCGAACACCGGGTGCTCGCCGACGTGCACGACCACGTACAGGTCGCCCGCCGGGCCGCCCCGTTCGCCGGGCGCGCCCTTGCCGCGCAGCCGGATGCGCTGCCCGTCGGTGACGCCGGCGGGGATGCGGACCTGCATGGTCCTGGACGACTTGGCGCGGCCACTGCCCTTGCACTCCAGGCAGGGGTGCTCGGCGATCAGACCGCGGCCCTTGCAGTCGGGGCAGGGGTCGGTGAGGGAGAAGCCTCCCCCGGAACCCCTGGCCACCTGGCCGGTGCCGACGCAGGTCGGGCACACGCGCGGTGTGCCGTTCTTGTCGCCGGTGCCGGAGCAGGCCTTGCACGGCGACTGGGAGGACATCCTGAGGGGCACCGTGGCGCCCTCGATGGCCTCCGTGAAGCTCAGCGTGACCTCGGACTCGATGTCCTGGCCGCGCCGGGGCTGCGTCCGCGGGCCCGCGGTGCCGCCCCGGTTGAACAGGCCCCCCAGGACGTCACCGAAGCCGCCGCCGAAACCGCCGGCCTGGGCACCGCCGCCTCCGCCTCCGCCGCCGCCTCCGAAGAGGTCACCGAGGTCGAAGTTGAACGAGCCGCCGCCCGCGCCCGGCCCCGGGCGGAAGCCGCCGTTGCCGAAGAGGGTGCGCGCCTCGTCGTACTCCTTGCGCTTCTTGGGGTCTCCGAGGACGTCGTTCGCCTCGGAGATCTCCTTGAAGCGCTCCTCGGCCTTGGCGTTGCCCTTGTTGGCGTCCGGGTGGAACTCGCGGGCGAGCTTCCGGTACGCCTTCTTGATCTCTGCCTCGGTGGCGTCCTTGGGGACGCCGAGGACCTTGTAGTAGTCCTTCTCGATGAAGTCCTTGGTGCTCATCCTCGACGCCCCTCCTTCCCTGTCGGTTCAAGCTCAGCCCTCGTCCGGGCCACCGCTCTCCTTGTCGTCGGCCGGCTCGGCGGAATCGGACGAATCCGTCTTCACCGTCTGCGCGCCGGGCTGCGGTTCGGCCACGGCCACCCGCGCGGGGCGGATGGTGCGCTCGCCGATGCGATACCCGGGCTGGAGGATCGCCACGCACGTGGTCTCGGTGACGTCCGGCGCGTAGCTGTGCATCAGGGCCTCGTGGATCGTCGGGTCGAAGGGCTCGCCCTCCTTGCCGAACTGCTGCAGGCCCATCTTGGCCGCGACGGTCTCCAGCGACTCCGCGACGGACTTGAAGCCGCCGACGAGCTCGCCGTGTTCCCGGGCGCGGCCGATGTCGTCCAGCACGGGCAGGAGCTCGGTCAGGAGGTTCGCGATGGCGATCTCCTTGACCGTGATCCGGTCGCGCTCGACGCGTCGGCGGTAGTTCTGGTACTCGGCCTGGAGGCGCTGGAGGTCCGCGGTGCGCTCACCGAGCGCGGTGCGCACCTGGTCCAGCTGGGCCACCAGACCCGCTGTCTGGCTCGCGTCCCCGGCCGGGGCCGCCTGCTCCTCCGCGGAGGAGGAGGCGGCCTTCGGCTCGGCGTCGTCAGGGGTGGCGCCGGAGGGGACGTCGGGCTTCTCCTCGAAGCCCGGGGTCTCCTCCGTCACGCGGCACCGTCCTTGCGCTCGTCGTCGACGATCTCGGCGTCCACCACGTCGTCGTCGGCCTTGGCCTCACCGGCACCGGCGGACTCGCCGCCGGCGGCCTGGGCGCCCTGGGCGTCGGCGTACATGGCCTGGCCGAGCTTCTGCGAGACGGCCGCGACCTTCTCGGTGGCCGTGCGGATCTCGGCGGTGTCCTCGCCCTTGAGCGTTTCCTTCAGCTCGGCGATCGCGGCCTCGACCTCGGTCTTGATCTCGCCCGGGACCTTGTCCTCGTTGTCCTTGAGGAACTTCTCGGTCTGGTAGACGAGCTGCTCGCCCTGGTTGCGGGTCTCGGCGGCCTCGCGGCGGGCGTGGTCCTCCTCCGCGTACTTCTCGGCCTCCTGGCGCATCCGGTCGACCTCGTCCTTCGGGAGCGAGGAGCCGCCGGTGACGGTCATCTTCTGCTCCTTGCCGGTGCCGAGGTCCTTCGCCGTGACGTGCATGATGCCGTTGGCGTCGATGTCGAAGGAGACCTCGATCTGCGGGACGCCACGCGGCGCCGGCGGCAGACCGGTCAGCTCGAACATGCCGAGCTTCTTGTTGTAGGCCGCGATCTCGCGCTCGCCCTGGTAGACCTGGATCTGCACGGACGGCTGGTTGTCCTCGGCCGTGGTGAAGATCTCGGACCGCTTGGTCGGGATCGTGGTGTTGCGCTCGATGAGCTTGGTCATGATGCCGCCCTTGGTCTCGATACCGAGGGACAGCGGGGTCACGTCGAGGAGCAGGACGTCCTTGACCTCACCCTTGAGGACACCGGCCTGGAGCGAGGCGCCGATGGCGACGACCTCGTCCGGGTTCACACCCTTGTTGGCCTCCTTGCCGCCGGTCAGCTCCCTCACGAGCTCGGCGACGGCGGGCATACGGGTGGAGCCGCCGACCAGGACGACGTGGTCGATCTCGTTGATCGAGATGCCGGCGTCCTTGATGACGTTGTGGAACGGCGTCTTGCAGCGCTCCAGCAGGTCCGCGGTCAGCTGCTGGAACTGGGCCCGGGTGAGCTTCTCGTCCAGGTGCAGCGGGCCCTCGGCGGAGGCGGTGATGTAGGGCAGGTTGATCGAGGTCTCGGTGGACGAGGACAGCTCGATCTTCGCCTTCTCAGCGGCCTCGCGGAGGCGCTGGAGGGCCATCTTGTCCTTGCCGAGGTCCACGCCGTGGCCGCTGGCGAACTGCTTGACCAGGTAGTCGACGACGCGCTGGTCCCAGTCGTCACCACCGAGGTGGTTGTCACCGTTGGTGGCCTTCACCTCGACGACGCCGTCGCCGATCTCCAGCAGGGACACGTCGAAGGTGCCGCCACCGAGGTCGAAGACGAGGATCGTCTGGTCGTCCTTGTCCAGGCCGTACGCCAGGGCGGCCGCGGTGGGCTCGTTGACGATACGCAGGACGTTCAGACCGGCGATCTCGCCGGCCTCCTTCGTCGCCTGGCGCTCGGAGTCGTTGAAGTACGCCGGGACGGTGATGACCGCGTCGGTCACCTTCTCGCCCAGGTAGGACTCGGCGTCCCGCTTCAGCTTCTGCAGGATGAAGGCGGAGATCTGCTGCGGGTTGAAGGGCTTGCCGTCGAGCTCGATCTTCCAGTCGGTGCCCATGTGACGCTTCACCGAACGGATGGTCCGGTCCACGTTGGTGACCGCCTGGCGCTTGGCGACCTCGCCGACCAGCACCTCGCCGTTCTTGGCGAAGGCGACGACGGACGGCGTGGTCCTGGCACCCTCGGCGTTGGTGATGACGGTGGGCTCGCCGCCCTCCAGAACGCTGACGACGGAGTTAGTCGTGCCCAGGTCGATGCCGACCGCACGTGCCATGGTGAATTCCTCCAGCTGACTTGAGTGGAACAGGCTCAAGTGTGCATGAGGCGGCCCGCTGGGTCAACAGACATGAGTGAACCAGACTCAACTCTTATCCGTTCCTTACACGCAACTGCCCTGTGACCTGCGTGGATGTCCTGCGCCGCACCCCGTAGGCGGGCACCCGGAGCAGTCCCAGAACGACCGCGGAGGCCCCGCCGACCACCCCCAGCACGGCTCCTTCCCCCGCCCACCCGCTGTGCACGAGCACCCCGGCGAGCACCGCCGAGAAGGCCCCGGCACCCAGCAGCACGGTGGCCCCCTGCGGGGTGAGCCCGAGCCGCCGCAGCCGGTGGGCGAGGTGGTCCGGCCCGCCGCGCAGCAGCGACCGCCGGGCCGCCAGCCGTGAGACGACCACGAGGACCACGTCCGCGGTGGCGACGGCGGTGAGCGGGAACAGCACCCGCGCGCTGGATCCGAGCGGGTACCCCGCCCGGGTGAAAACAGCGGCGGAGGCGAGCAGGAATCCGGTGAACAGCGATCCGCAGGCGCCGAGCCCGATCCGCGCGGGATGCCAGTTGTGCATGAGGAAGCCCGTGAGGGCGGCGGCGAGCACGCTCAGCAGCACCGCCAGTCCGTCCATCACCTCGGCCGCCGCGCACACGCCCACCCCGAAGGCGGTGACCACCCCGACCGTCCCGGCGAGCCCGTCGGCGTGGTCGAGCGCACGGAAGGCGAGGGTGACGAAGGTGATCCAGACCACCGCGAGCATCCCGGCGAGCACCCCCGTCCCCTGGTACGGCACCACACAGGCCGCCGCCACCGCCGTACCGGCGACCAGGACCCGGGCCCGCAGCCGCCACAGGTCGGCGACCAGTCCGAGCGCGGCGACCCCGGCCCCGGCGACCAGCAGCTCCGCGACCCCGTCGCCCAGCCGCGCGACCCGCGTCCACTGCCCCGTCCCGGCGACGAGAGAGGTGACCAGCACGACGGCCAGCCCCCCGAACAGCGGTGTGGGCCGCTGCCGCCGCCGGTCGAGGATCCCGGCCCGCAGGACGGGGCCCCTGAGCAGCGCCGCGAGCACGGCGGTCAGGAGGAGGGCGGTGGTGGCGGCGAGGATCCCATAGAGCACGGCTATAAATTAGGCCTGAATGTAGCAATTCGGGATGAATAACACGATCGGGTTGCCCACGGGCCGAGCGAGCCGGGGATTCCGTCCCGCATCCGTCCCGCATCCGCCCCGCTCAGCCCCTTGGTCAGGCACGCCTCAGCGACCCATATCACCCCGCGCACGGCTGCATCCCGACGGAAGATGGGGGTAGTCTCAGACGGACTGCATAAGTTACCGCTTAGTAATTTCGAGGCCGCCTCAGGAGCCCCAATGCAACTCGCCGCGATCATCGTGTCGCTGGTCCTGATCGTGGTCGGCGTGGCACTGTTCGGCCGCGCCCTCCTGCAGATCTACAACTTCATGCGACTGGGCCAGCCGGTGCCGGCCGGGGTCCGTACCGACAACCCGTATCAGCGCACCCTGACCGTGGTGCGGGAGTTCCTGGGCCACACCCGAATGAACCGCTGGGGCGTCATCGGCGTGGCGCACTGGTTCGTGGCGATCGGCTTCTTCACCCTGCTGCTGACGATCGTCAACGCGTTCGGGCAGCTGTTCAAGGCCGACTGGCTCATCCCGGTCATCGGCGACTGGGCGCCCTACAACGTGTACGTCGAGTTCATCGGCACGATGACGGTGCTCGGCATCCTCGCCCTGATCGTCATCCGGCAGCTGAGCAAGCCGGGCAAGCCGGGCCGCAAGTCCCGCTTCGCCGGCTCCAACTTCGGCCAGGCGTACTTCGTCGAGACAGTCATCCTCATCGTCGGCGTCTGCATCTTCATGCTGCACGCCCTGGAGGGTGCCCAGCACCATGTGGACGGCTACGAGGCCTCGTTCTTCATCTCGTACCCGGTCGTCAAGTGGCTGGGCGGCATGGACGTCTCCACGCTCCAGAACCTCAGCTACTTCTTCGCCGGGCTGAAGATCGCGACCTCCTTCATCTGGATGATCGTGGTCTCGCTGCGGACCGACATGGGCATCGCCTGGCACCGCTTCCTGGCCTTCCCCAACATCTGGTTCAAGCGCAACGCCACCGGCGAGACCTCCCTGGGCGGCCTGCTGCCGATGACCTCGGGCGGCAAGCCGATCGACTTCACCGACCCCGGTGACGACGACGTCTTCGGCGTCTCCCAGGTCGAGCAGTTCTCCTGGAAGGGCCTGCTGGACTTCTCGACGTGCACGGAGTGCGGTCGCTGCCAGTCGCAGTGCCCCGCCTGGAACACGGGCAAGCCGCTGTCGCCCAAGCTGCTGATCATGTCGCTGCGGGACCACGCCCACGCCAAGGCGCCCTACCTGCTCGCCGGCGGCGGCAAGACCATGGAGGGCGAGGAGAAGGCGTCCGAGGAGCAGCTCGCCTCGGTGCCCGCGGCAGCGCTGGCCGAGGCCGAACGCCCGCTCATCGGCACCGCCGAGGAGAACGGCGTCATCGACCCGGACGTCCTGTGGTCCTGCACCACCTGCGGCGCCTGCGTCGAGCAGTGCCCGGTCGACATCGAGCACGTCGACCACATCGTCGACATGCGCCGCTACCAGGTCATGATCGAGAGTGCCTTCCCCTCCGAGGCCGGCACGATGCTCAAGAACCTGGAGAAGAAGGGCAACCCCTGGGGCCTGGCGAAGAAGCAGCGCCTGGAGTGGACCAAGGAGGTCGACTTCGAGGTCCCGGTCGTCGGCAAGGACATCGAGGACCTGTCCGAGGTCGAGTACCTGTACTGGGTCGGCTGCGCCGGCGCCCTGGAGGACCGCGCCAAGAAGACCACCAAGGCCTTCGCCGAGCTGCTGCACATCGCGGGCGTCAAGTTCGCGATCATGGGCGGCGACGAGAAGTGCACCGGTGACTCCGCCCGCCGCCTCGGCAACGAGCCCCTGTTCCAGGAGCTCGGCATGGAGAACGTGGCCGCGCTGAACATGGCGTTCGGCGAGTCCCTCAACGACGAGGGAGAGGTGGACGAGTCGACCAAGAAGCCGAAGTCGGCGAAGAAGATCGTCGCCACCTGCCCGCACTGCCTCAACACCCTCGGCAACGAGTACCCGCAGCTCGGCGGCGACTACGAGGTCATCCACCACACCCAGCTGCTCCAGCACCTCGTCGACGAGGGCAAGCTGATCCCGGTGACCCCGGTCGAGGGCATCATCACCTACCACGACCCGTGCTACCTGGGCCGCCACAACAAGATCTACACGCCCCCGCGCGAGATCATCGGCAAGGTCCCGGGCCTGCGCAACGAGGAGATGCACCGCCACAAGGAGCGCGGCTTCTGCTGCGGCGCCGGCGGCGCCCGGATGTGGATGGAGGAGCGGATCGGCAAGCGCATCAACAACGAGCGTGTCGACGAGGCCCTCGCCCTCAACCCGGACATCGTCTCCACCGCCTGCCCGTTCTGCCTCGTCATGCTGACCGACTCGGTCAACGGCAAGAAGAACGACGGCAAGGCCAAGGAGTCCATCCAGGTCGTGGACGTCGCCCAGCTGCTCCTCGACTCCGTCAGGACGCCGGTCGACCCGGCGGGCGAGCCGGAGACGGAGAGCGAGCCGGAGCCGGAGCCGGTGAAGTAACGGCCCGTATCGGTACGACGGCGCCCCCTGCCCCTCCCGGGCAGGGGGCGCCGTCGTACGGTCAGTCCGTGAAGGCGCCGATGGACGTGAACGCGTACACCAGCAGTACGAGGACGAAGCCGCCCAGGGCGAAGACCCCTTCCCACAGGGCCATCTCCTGCCCCACCAGCACCGGGCGCCAGCCCAGGAACACCGCCACCGTCAGGGCCGCCCGGATCGTCTGGGCCGCCGGCGACCAGGCCAGCCGCTGCAGCTCGCCCGCGCCGGTCGCCAGGCTGAAGACAGGAGCCATGACCAGACCGCCGACCACCCCGAGGATGACGAAGGCGATCAGCGCGGCCTGGCCCAGCTCATCGTCCGGGAAGGCCTTCCAGCGTCCGGCGGCCAGCGTGGGCAGGTCCTTGGTCTCGTTGACATAGCCGCCGAGCTCCGGCGCGGACCGGGCCCACATGACGTCGACCCGGGTCCCCGCGTGGGGTTTGTCGTAGGTGTACGCGCCTTTCACCGTGAGCCGTTCGGGGCCGTCGGCCACGGCGACCACGACTCTGGACGCGTACCCCTTCACCTCATCCTCGTCGTCCAGCTCCTCGCGCACCGCGAGCGGCCTGCCCACCACGGTCGCCGTGCCGACCTCGGCACCCGCGTCCCGCAGCGTCTCGACCCGCCCGCTCGTGGACAGCGTCAGCAGGCAGGCAAAGAACGCCCCCGAGGCGAAGGCGACCAGCAGCCACACGGCGGCCGTCCGGCCCTTGACCCACAGCGCGGAGTCGTCGAAGGAGAGTTCCGCCGGGACGTCGTCACGCAGGGACGCGCGCCCGCCGGAATCCGGCCGTCCGCCGCCCTTGGCCAGGGACACCCCGTCCCGCGGAGGGCGGCGCCGGGCCCTCGCCCACAGCACCCACAGCGCCACCACCCGCAGCCCGGCGCACCCCGCGGCCACCCCGCCCCACACCAGCGGCACGGTCCACGGGCGGGACACGGGTGCGGCCCCCAGCAGCCACGCACACGCGACCACGCCCGCGACCCACCCCACCAGCCCGGTCAACCGCACCAGCCACACCAGCACGGACCGCATCCGCGCCCCTCCCCCCGACGCCGGACGGCTTACGCGCCCTTCGGGCCCGCCTGCTGCACCACCTCGAAGGACCAGAGCGTGGAACCCGAAGCCGCGGGCTTCGGCCGCTCCCCGCCCTCTCCTCCGCCCTGGTGCGCCGACTTCATCGGCCCCTCCATCCAGGCCTGGAACGAGGCCTCGTCACGCCACCGGGTGTAGACGAGGTAGGTGTCGGTGCCCTCGACCGGACGCAGCAGTTCGAACCACTCGAATCCGTCGGAGCTCTCCACGGCGTGCGCCCGCGACGCGAACCGCTTCTCCAGGGTCTCCCGCTGCTCAGCGGGCACGGTCAGTACGTTGATTTTTACTACGCTAGGCACATGACACCTCTCGTCAAACGGGGCCCCGACTGGACCCCTGATCTGGACCATGTGCGCGCAGTGTCCTACATCCGACAGTCAAGGAAGCGTGAGGACGACTCCGCGTCGTCCCCCGAAGCACAGCGGACCAAGTGCGCCCGCGCGGCGCCTGCCCGCTCCTGGTTGGTTCCCGTCCGCAGATAGTCCAGCAGCGCAGAGCGGACGCGTCGGTATCCGAAGGCATTCAGAGCCGGCTCAACGAACTGGCGGTTGAAGCTCGGGTCCGGGTCATAGACCGCCGCCTTCATGAGGACGCCGAAGGACGCCTCGGACAGCACCAACTCCTGGCGGCATGCCTCGCGCAAGGCACCGCGCACTTGGTGTCGCCACTGCCGCTCATCACCAGCGTCTGACCCGGGGGCGACATCGAGCCTCAGAACCCGAACCATGTCCGCCAGGCACTTCAGGAACAGCTGCCTCCCATCCTCCGTGGCCCTGGCAGTGCCGTGAACCCTTGCGCGGCGCTCCCCGCGCCTCTCGCAGCCGTCTCGTCTCCGTCAACAGCCAACTGTCCCATCCTGCCCGTTCAGCCGTCCCCGTCGGGCCGCCGCACCGCATCGGTTCCCTCACCGCGCTCCCGGGCGCGCTCGTGCCGTCCGCCGCCTGGGGCACCGCGCCGGTGCCGCATCGCCGCGCGTGCGCGGTCGTCACCGTGGCCGGCGGCCGGTGCGCCGGGGCCGGGGCCGGGGAAGTCGAGCAGACGGCCCATGGCGGACAGCGGGTCCGGGTCGGCCGGATGCTCGGCCGGGACGGCGCTGCGGTCGGGCC
Source organism: Streptomyces sp. NPDC039424 (assembly GCF_055639495.1). NCBI lineage: Bacteria > Bacillati > Actinomycetota > Actinomycetes > Kitasatosporales > Streptomycetaceae > Streptomyces > Streptomyces sp. NPDC039424. The sequence goes on along the minus strand of NZ_JBVKAI010000005.1, from coordinate 431,632 downwards.
CTGCGGCCAGATGGCCGGGTGGTGGCTCGGGCCCGTCGGACGGGCTGACCGCCCGCGCGTGCTCCTCCCAGCCCGTGCGGTACCACTGGAGGCTGGTGCGCTGCACCTCCTCGTCGGTGAGGATGCGGACGCCCTCCGGCCCCGCCTCCCTGACCTTCTCGCCCAGCTCGATCAGCAGGCCGCCCAGCAACCGGGTAACCCGCTCCGCCTCGGTGTGCGGCCCCTCGGTGCCGCTGTCCTCCCCGTCACCATCCCGGCGTCCCCCGTCACCCATGTGTGCACTCCTTGCACCGCCGCACTCCCCCGTCCCGCGTCTCTTTCCCTAAGGCCCCTCCGTCAGAAACTGCCGGGCGACCTTCACGAACAGGCCGCGCAGGTCCTCGGGTACGCCCATGCGCAGCGCCGCCTCGTCCGGGCTCAGCCGCCGGCGCGCTCCCGGGTCCGCGCCCGGGCCGGGTTCGAGCGGCAGGTCGTCCTCGGACAGGCGTCCGGAGCGGATGAGCATGTCCCGCAGCGGCACGCCGAGCACCACCGCCAGACGGCGCATGGTCTCGAGGTCCGGCATGCTCTGCCGCTGCAGCAACCGGGTCACCGCGGCCCGGTGGACACCGGCGTCGTCGGCCAGCCGTGACTTGCCGCCGCCCCTCGGGCCGTCGATCACATAGCCGCGGTCCCGCATCAGGTCCTCGACCCAGGCGGCGAACTCCTCCAGGGCGTCGGTGCGTTCCGTGCGTTCTGTTCGTTCCGTGCGTTCGGCGCGTGAACTGGGCCCCATGTTCCCGCTCTCCCCTCATGTCGGGAGCAGCGTACCGATCGCGCGCGCACCTGGAGTGCGCGCGCACGCGCGTAAGGGAACGCACTCTTCTCCACCTCACCTCGGACGGCTTCACGGCTTTCACACCGACTTACTACTCGAACTCATGTTCGCATGCCCGGGCGGCATGGCGCATAAGCATCACAAGTCGCTTGCGCTCGCGCTCGCACGATGCCACTCTGGCCGTCGCCCGCATGTGTCGAACAAATATTCCCATTCACTGGGGAGGCACTATCCGTGACCAGCGAACTCGACTGGCGCAGGGCCGCTGCCTGCGCAAACCTTCCGCAACGATACGTGTTCACCCGTAACCCCTCCGATGCCGAGCATACGTTGCGCGCGTGCAACCAATGCCCGATCCGGCGGCAGTGCGAGACCGTCGTCGACCCCGCGCACACCTGGTTCGACGGTGTCAGCGGCGGACGACTGTGGAGCAACGGCCGCGAGGTGGCCGTATGAACCCGGCCGTCTGGATCGCCTCCCTGCTGCGGCGGTTTCCCGAACTCGTCGCCGAGCTGACGCCCGCCGCCCACGGGGGGCCGCGGGAACGGCGCGGCGGCGGACCCGTCGGCGGCGCCACCGCCCCCGTTCGGCTGCATGTCTCCGACACACTGCGCGACATCACCGACGGGGTCGTCGAACTGGAGGAGGCCGTACGTGAACGGCTCGGCCTGCGCGCGGTACCCCCCGCCCCCGTGCCGGTGCGGCTGCGCCGGATCGCCGGGCTGCTGGAGCGGATCGCCGCCGACCCGGTACTGGCCGCGCACGTCGAGGACGAGGCCCGGCGTATGGCCGCGCGCTGCGCCCGCACGCTCGGCGACCCGGAGCAGATGGTCCGGCTGCCCGGCCGCTGTCCTGCCTGCGACTCGGTCTCGCTGCGGGCGTTCCCGGAGCGGGCCGAGGTGCGGTGCGTGAACCCGCCGTGCGGACATGCGACCCGCGCGGCGGGCGGGGAGGCCCCGTGAACTCCCCCATGGTCACCACCGAGTCGGCCGCCACCGAGGCGGGCGTCACCCCCGCCACCATCCGCAAGTGGGTGCAGCGCGGGCATCTGCGGCCCGCCGGCACCCAGGGCCGCCGGCAGCTGTACCGCCTGGAGGACGTGTTCGCCGCCGAGCGGACCACGTACCGCTCCCGCGGCAACCGCTGATCCACCCGCCTCACCGGAGGGGCCCCGTCGCTCACCGCGACCGGGGCCCCTCCGGCGCGTCCCGCCTCAACTCCCTTTGAAAAAAGGTGAGTTGCGGGATCCGACTGCTGCCGTCACACTCGAAGCAGCGGCAGAGCTGCGCCCGCGTCCCGGGCGACGGACCTGCCGCTTTCTGCTGCCCGGACACGAAGGGAGCGTCCATGTGGCGATCCTGAACTTCCCCGATGTGGAGCGGCTCGTCGTCGACTTCCTGAAGAACCGGACCGAGATGGCCGGGACCACGGTCGACAACAGGCCGCCCGCCGGCTTCGACGGCACCCAGAAGGCCGTCCTCGTCTCCCGCGCCGGCGGCGCCTGGATCGACGACCTCAATCTCGACCGGCCGCTGGTCGACCTCGAGGTGTACGGCCCGGACAAGACCACCGCGCTTGTCACCGCCAACACGGCCCGCGCCTGCCTGCTGGAACTCCAAGGCACCCGGTACGGCACCGCGCTGGTCACCGACGTCGACGAGGCGGACGGACCCCGCTGGCTGCCGGACTACAACCGCCCGGCCGGCAACCGCTACCTGGCCACGCTCCGGCTGTCGATCCGCCCGGCGTAGGCCACTTCACCCCTCTCGACCCTTCTCCACCCTCCCCTCTCACCGAGGAGCGCACATGGCAGGCTTCAAGAACACCGAGATCCGCATCGCCGGCGTCGGCAACGTCTGGTGGGCCCCGGCCGGCACCACCGCCAAGGACACCACCGCGCTGGCCGCCCCGTGGGTCAACCTGGGCTTCACCTCGTCCGACGGGGTCAAGTTCAACAAGAAGGACAAGAACGACCCGGTCGACACCTGGCAGTCGATGGCCCCGGCGCGCTTCATGCTCTCCGACCGGGACCTGACCCTGAAGTTCCAGCTGCTGCAGGTCAACAAGGACACCTTCCCGTTCTACCTGGGGCTCCCGTCGGCGTCGGTGGTCTCCGCCGGCTCCCAGACGGAGACCACCGCGCAGAAGATCGACATCACCGGCGCGCCGGGCGGCCAGGACCAGCGGGCCCTCGCCGTCGACTTCGCCGACAACAACGGCACCAAGGACCTGCGCTACCGCCTGGTCATCCCCTACGGCGCGGTCTCCGAGGTGGAGGAGCTGTCGCTGACCCGCACCGGCGCGGTCAAGCTCGGCGTCACCTTCACCGCCCTGTCGGGCGACGACCCGACCAAGCCGCTGGCCACCTGGCTGGTGAACGATCCGGCCGCGCTGGCCTGACGCACCTTCCCACCCCGGGCCCGGCGTGCGTGCGCGCACGCCGGGCCCGTCCGGCACACCCCGAACGGAGCCCGTGATGACCACCTTCGACGTGAACGCCGCCCGCGCCCAGCGCCTGGAGGCGCTCGGCCGCGACTGGACCTTCGCGCTGGACGGCGACACCTTCGCCCTGCCCACCGAACTCAGCCGCACCACCGCGCACAAGCTGCGCGACCTCGACGACAACGACGTGGACGGACTGCTCCGGCTCCTCCTCGGCGAGCGGCAGTTCACCCGCTTCGAGCAGCACGACGTCACCATGCAGGACATCGCCGCGATCCTGGAGGCCTACGGCAAGGAGACGGGGCTGGGCCTGGGGGAAGACTGAGCCTCGGCGAGCTCGTCGAAGAGCACGCCGAGGCCCTGGAGGCGGACCTGCTCCGCCACTACGGCGTCGACCTGCTGGACTGGCACCGCGGCAGGCTCACCGCGCGCAGGCTGTCGGTACTGGTCAGGCATCTGCCCCAGGACAGCGCACTGCTGCGGGAGCTGGAGGGCGAGGCCGCCCAGTGGACGACGACGGACCATCTGCTGGCCGCGGTCGTCGACCGACTCGCCGAGGCCAACTGGATGTTCGCCATGGTCAACCGGGACGAGGACACGGAACCCCCGGATCCGCCACAACCGTTGCCCCGCCCCGGCGTGACGCCCGGGGAGGGCGACCCGGCGGACACCGCCGGCGCCATGCCGAGCCCGGCGGACATGGCCCGGTTCCTCGCCTGACCCCCACGACGGACTACAGGAAACGGACTACAGGAAGGCGAACCCCAGAGCCGTCCCCACGCCGAGCCCGACGACGATGTGGCCGGCCATCAGCGCCGCGGCGGCCCGCTCGTCCCGTGTCCGCGGGTAGCGGTAGGTGTGGCGCTTTCCGACGTGCTCACTGCTCTGCAGCCAGAAGACACGGCGCACCACCTCCCCCACCCCGTTCTTCACCGTCTGGTGGCCGAACCATCCGAGGAGACCTGCCGCGAGCAGCGCGAGCAGGCCCGTCAGGGCCCGCCAGGACCAGGGGAAGTCCGGGGAGAAGGCCGGCCGGGCGAACACCACGACGGCGCCCGCCACCAGCGCGTAGAGGATGACCATGAAGGCCTGCGGCCCGATGTGACGATTGCGCGGCTGCCTCCATCCGGCGAGGAAGAGCGCGGCGACGACCCCCCACGGCCCCGTCGCATAGCGCCCGCGGCCCCCGCACCGGCCGTCCATCCCGCAGTGCCCGTGGAACAGCGCCACGAGGAGAGCGAGGGACACGACCACGCCCCAGGCGCCGAGCACCATCGCGGCCAGCACCGCCAGCCGCCGCCGCGCCGAGGCGGGCCGCTCGTCCTCCGGTTCGCCCGGCCGGGTCCTGCCTTTCGACCGGGACTGCTCGCTGCCCATCGATCCCCCCTGGCGGTCCCCACACCTCAGTCACCACGTTAGCGCCGCTCTACCTCACCAGGAGTGCCCATGGCTTCACCACGCGGTAATCCGGACGATGTCCGGGGGCAGTTGGCCATGGAATCCGCCAACCGCGTCATGGTGGATACCCTCATTCAGGCCCAGATCGACGCGCTCAAGGAGTCCAGCGCCGGGACGCGGACGTTCGACAACTTCGTGAAGGCCGTGGTCGACCCGGCTGTCGACGCCGCCCAGAAACAGCACTGGTCCCCCGACCTCAACCCGTTCAAGACCCCCGAGGGGGTCGGCCTGGCAGCCGCCGCCACGGTCCTGGCCTTCCAGCTGGGACTGGTGAAGATCGACATCGTGGCCTTCGACTTCACGGAGAAGGTCACCGCCAAGGTGCTGCAGCTCGTCAACAAGACCTTCGGGACGACCTTCAAGACCCAAGGCCAGCGCGCGGACGAACGCATCAAGCGCATGGACTCCCAGATCGAGCGCCTCAACACCCGCGTCAAGAGCCTGGAGAAGTCGAGGAACCGCACGCAGAACAACGTGCCGCGCGGCCGTGAGGCCAACTTCGCGAACCTCGGCAGCTTCTCCGAGGCGGCCCAGCACATCAACCGCCTGGAAAACCGCATCAATCGACTGGTCACCGCGCTCGGCTGATCGCTCCGCCGATCCGACCGGAGGAACCCATGTCACTGATTCCCTCACTCAATCGCGCCACGGGCGCCGTCAACCGCTTCCGCACCACGGCCGGTTCCGCCGGCAGCTCCGTCGCCACCCTCGGCAGCAGGGTCGGACAGGCCGACAACGCCGTAGGGAAGTTCCGCGGCGGGCTGCAGACCACCGACACCTCACTCGGCAGGTCCAAGGGCGCGACGGACAAGCTCAAGACCTCCCTCGGCAACCTCAAGACCTCCTCCTCAGGCGCCAAGAACGCCCTGCGCGACGTCAAGCGCCAGTCCGACGCCGTCGAGAAGTCCGTCGGCAACGCCGGCAAGAAGGCGACGACGAGCGGGACCTCCATGAAGGGGTTCGGTACGGGGCTGAAGGGGGCGACCCTCGCGCAGAAGGGCCTCAACACCGCCATGAAGGCCAACGCCTTCGGGCTGATCATGGCGCTGCTCGCCCCGCTCGTCTCCCAGTTCATCAACATGGACAAGGTCTCCGCCGCCCTCGCCAAGGGCGTGAAGTGGGCCTGGAACGCCATCTACGGCGCGATCAAGAACCACGCCGGGCCCATCAAGTCGGTGCTGAAGGGCATGATCAACGCCTTCACCGCCCTGCCCCGCGCCTACATCAGCGGCCTCAACGGCATGATCGGCGCCCTGAACCGCATCCACGTCAAGATCCCCGACTGGGTGCCCCACTTCGGCGGCCGCGAGTTCGGCATCCACCTGCCGATGCTCCCCAACATCCCCGCTCTCGCCGAGGGCGGTGTCGTACCCGCCCGCCGCGGCGGCACCCTGGCGCTGCTCGCCGAGGCCGGCGAGCCCGAGGCCGTCATCCCGCTGTCGAAGCTGGAGCGGGTGCTCGGCTCGGGCGGCGGGATGCACCGGCTCGCCACCGCCGTCGAGAAGCTCGCCGCGCGGCCCGTGCAGGTCGAGGTGGACTCGCAAGTCATCGCCCGCGCCGTCCTCGTCGGACAGCGCCAGCTCGCCCGGAGGTGAGGGAGAGACCATGGCCAGGAACCTGTGGATCGGACGGCCCGGATTCATGCGGGAGATCGCCCAGGCCGCGAAGAGCTGGGACCGCACCGCCGATCTGAACGTCACCGAGTTCAAGTCCCTCGAAGGGAGCGTCACCACCATCGCCACGGCGCGCACCGTGCGCCGTCTCAAACTCTCCTGGGACGCCCTGCCCCCGGGCGACGCCCAGCACCTCACCCGCCTGGCCCGCCGGGTCAACGAGCCCGGGTTCCAGGGCGGTCCGCAGCCTCCGTACGGACCGCTCGCCCTGCTCGACCCGGCGTCCGTGAACCTGCTCGACCCGTACCAGGCGACCGCCCAGAGCAGCCAGCCCAGCGGGACCGACCACTGGTTCACCGTGCAGGGCACGATCGTCATCAGCCCGTCCGTCGCGGACACCGTCGTCGCCGACTGCCAGGACGCGACGAGCCGCATCGGCTGGCGGCACGGTGTGTGGACCGGGTGGCCGGTGATGCCCGGCATGCAGGTCTCGTGGCTGCTGCCGCCCGACTGGAACCCGGCGACCGCCACCACCCAGCTGGACTGGAAGGCCGTGGACGGGTCGTACCTCGGTACGACGTCCACGAACGGCGCCGGCGTCACCGGGACCGCCCCGGCCGGCGCCGCCTTCGTCACCCCGGTCGGCGGACCGGGCGCCATCGGCCTGTTCGGGCTCGCCGGAGCGTGCCTCACCATCGGCGAGCCGACGATCGCGTTCTCGCTCGGCGACGGCTGCCCGGCCATGAGCGTCACCGCGTACAGCGACGTGCCCACCTCCCCGCTGCCGTACCGGAACGTCAGCCTCGACCTGGTGGAGGTGCGCGGTGCTCAGCTCTGACCCGGCGCTGGCCGACGCACTCGCCGCCCCCGACCGCACCCCGGCGCACGCCACCCGGTGCGGCGGCCGGGAGATCGGCGCCCAGGTGCAGTCCTGGAAGGTCGAACGCGCCTACAGCACCGACCTGCCCGAGGCGCTGCGCGCCTTCTCCGGCAGCGCCTCCGCCCAGCTGGAGGTGCAGCTCGGCGGCGCGAGCGGGATGCCCGCACCCCAGCTGTACTCGGCGTGGGCCGGTCGCGCCACGGGCGACGCCGTACGCCCCGGCCAGTCCGTCGTACACGAGACGGGCCTGCACGGCGCCACCCTGCCCGCCTTCCGCGGCACCGTCCGCTCCCGCACCGCGGCCTCCGGCACCGACACCGTGACCGTCCAGGCGCTGGACGGCGCCGAGCGGCTGCGCGGACCGGCCCTGCTGCCCCGGCCGTACCACGGCCTGATGTACGCCCGGCCGGTGGCGAGCGCCACCTGGTGCGTGGACGAACTGCTGCGCCAGGGCGGCATCCACACCTGCCCGCCGCCCCGCGCCCCTTCCGCCGCCTCGGACGTCACGGCGCCGTTCACCGCGCTGTACGCCTCGCTGCACGGCGGCTTCACCGCCACCCACGGCCAGCCGGAGACACTGCCCGACCCGGCGTCGTACTCCTGGATCCGGGACGGCGCCCCGTACGAGATGGCCCTGATGCCGGCCACCGCCGGGCTGTCGGTGTCCTGGATGCCCCGGTCCCGTTTCGTCGTCGCCGGCAAGGTGTTCCTGGCCGAGCTGCATGTGAACACGGCCCGTGCCGTGGGCGGCACCCTGGAACTGAAGCTGATCTTCGACCGCAGCGCGGGCGCCTACGGCGAGTACGCGCTGTACGTCGACTTCGCCGCCGGCACCGTGAAGGTCGGCTCCGGCACGGTCGACGGCCCCGGCCAGGTCTACACCTACACCCTGCCCAAGCTGGCGTCCCTGAAGGGCGCCTGGCACCTGGGCCTCATGGTGGACACCCGGGCGGGGACCACGTCCGCCGCCACCCCGGCGGCCGTGATCCCTCGGCTGACCGCTCCCGACGGGGAGTACATCGTGCCCACCGACGGGGTCATCACCTTCAGCGCCGCCTCCGCCCTCCAGCCGCCGTCGGAGCTGTTCCGGGTCGACCTGAAGACGGACGTGGCCGTGGAGTGCGTCCAGGTCACCGACCGGGTCTGGCCCGACCTCACCTCCTACACCGCCGACGAGTTCGAGCGGCGGGGCCGCTGGGCCAAGGGCGCCGAGCTGGACGACGTCACGGTCCCGCTGTTCGACGTGCCGAAGGTCTCGGGCTCCCAGTGGGAGGCGATCACCGAGATCTCGCGGGCCACGATGTCCACGGCCGAGTTCGACGAGCAGGGCGTCTTCCGCTGGCGCGGCCCGGGGCGGTTCCAGAAGGTGCCCGCGCAGCCGGACGTGACCGTCACGACACTGCGGGACATCGCCTCGCTCACCGTCTCCGAGGAGATCGACGCCTGCCGCAATTACTGCGAGCAGGTCTACCAGGACTACACCTCCGTCCGCGCCGCCAACGGCGGCACGACCACCGACACCGCCGTACGGGAGATCAGGCCGGGCACGGCGGTGGAGGTGGCGTACGCCATGGCCGACGACGAGCTCGACATCGGCCCGCTGCAGATCGAGGACGACGCGTCGACGACGACCGGGCACAAGGTCCGCTTCGGCAACGCGGCCACCGGCGGCACCTCGGTCAAGGGCAGCGTCACCGTCAGCTCCCGGCGCGACGGCCCGAACTACGTCGTCCGGTTCGTCAACCACGGCACGGCGAGCGTGTGGGCGGTCACCAAGGACGGCAAACCGTCGGTGCAGATCGTGCCGCAGAAGCGGACCGCGGACCCGGCGCAGCGCACCTACGCCTGGTACAACACCACCAGCCAGGCCTACTACGGCAGGCAGGTCTACCAGGCGCCCGCGACCGACTGGGTGCAGCAGCGCCAGGTGGCCTCCGACCTCTCCCACGCCATGCTCGACGCCGGCCGCTACCCGGTCCCCGTGCTCGGCGAGGTGGACGTCCTGCACGACCCGCGCATCCAACTCGGCGACATCGTACGAGTGGTGGACACCACCGGCGCCGCGCTGGACACCCTCGCCTGGGTCGTCGGCATCCGCACCACCTGCCAGGCGGGCTCGGTGCCCCAGCAGACGCTGACCCTGCGCGGCACCGCCTACAACGGCGTCCCCCTGGACTCCGGCCTCACGCCCGACCCGCCGGTGGACCCCCAGTACGGCACCCGGCGCAGCTACGCCCTGGTCGCCGCGCAGTTCCCGACCCTGGACGACCTCACACAGAGCAGGCTCAGCTACCGCGAGCTGCTCCAGCCACCGGGAGGTGCCGCATGAGCGACCTGCCCGCGCCGGGAACCGAGGACGACGCCACGGCCGTACCCCCGCCGGACGACTCCGCCCAGGACGGCGACACCGCCGCACCCGTACCGGTCGACAGCGCCACCGCCCGCGCGGGCGACGACGGCAGCCCCTTCGACACCCTCCCGCCGACACTCGGCACCTGACCCGACACCGGGCCGCGCGCGGACACGCCCCGCCGGGGGGCCGAGTGGTCACACACCCCGGCCCGGCGGGGCCCCCGCGTCACGGCGGCAGCCGCCCGTACAAGGCCCGCGGTGCTGGTCCGCGCCCGGCTCGCCTCGCCCCTGTGCCCGCGTCCGCCCGGCACCCACTTCCGCGCCCGGCCCGTTCCAAGGAGGAAGCATCATGGCCCTGCTCACCCCGCTTGGCAGTCTCCCCTACCCGCAGCCCGCGGACGCCGCGAACGTCCCCCAGCACATCCAGTCGCTCGCCGAGGCGGTCGACGGCCGCACGGTGCTGCGGTTCGCCGATGCCGCCACCCGTGACGCGAAGGTGTCGTCACCGGTGGCCGGCATGCTCGTCTGGCTCGCCACGCCCAAGCAGTTCTGGCACTACACCGGCAGCGCCTGGGCCCAGCTGGCCCCCGGCCCGGTCCACAAGGCGAACACCACGGTCGGGACGACCACGTCCGCCTCGTACGTGGAGACCCTCACCGGCTCCACCGGCGACCCGACCGCCGTCTCCTTCACCGCCCCGGCCTCCGGCTCCGTGCTGGTCACGGTGGGCGCCCGGATCAACAGCAGCGCGGCGACGGCCTGCTACGTCTCCGCCAACGTCCGCCTCGGCACGACCGTCGCACTCGCGGCCGCCGACGCCCGGGCGGCGATCTCCTACGGCACCAACCTGTGCTCGGCCACCACCCAGTTCCAGGTCACCGGCCTGACGGTGAACAGCTCCTACACCGCCACCCTCGCCTACAAGTCGGCCGCCACGACCAGCACCGCCACCTTCACCAACCGTTTCGTGACCGTCACCCCCGTCTGAGGACGCCATGGCCACTCCCCTGACCCCGGACGCCCTCGTGCGCGCGCTGCGCGCCGAGGGCGTCGCCGTCCGCGAGCACGGCGACTGGCGGACGCACAACCGCGACCACAAGGGCCCCTGGGGCCCCGTCCACGGCGTGATGCTGCACCACACCGCCGGCTCGGACAGCCTCCGCCTGTGCCTGGAGGGCACCGCGGCGCTGCCCGGCCCGCTGTGCATCGGCCTGATCACCAAGGACGGCACCGTGCACCTGGTGGGCTACGGCCGCACCAACCACGCCGGTGCCGGCTCGACCGCGGTCCTGGACGCCGTACGCGCCGAACGCACCTCGCTCCCCGCGCCGGGCCCGGACGCCGTCGACGGCAACGCCCGCTTCTACGGCTTCGAGATCGAGAACCTGGGCACCGGCCACGACCCCTACCCCGCGGCCCAACTCGCCGCCGTGGAACACCTGTCGGCGGCCATCTGCCGGGCACACGGCTGGTCGGCCGACAGCGTCATCGGCCACAAGGAGTGGACCCGCCGCAAGATCGACCCGTCGTTCTCCATGCCGGGCATGCGCGCCCGCGTGGCGGCCCGGCTGGGCGTGCGCCCGGGAACGTACGAACCCTTCCCCGGCGCCGCCTACTTCGTGCCCGGCCGCACCAGCCCGCTGATCACCGCGGTCGGGGAGCGCCTGGTGGCCGAGGGCTGCGGCCGTTACACCGTCGGCCCCGGCCCGGTCTGGGGAGCGGCCGACATCCTCTCGTACGCCACCTGGCAGCGCAGGCTCGGCTACACGGGCGGCGCCGCCGACGGCGTCCCCGGCCGGACGAGCTGGGACCGGCTGCGGGTGCCGCGTGCCCGATGACGACCCGCCCTGACCGATCGCACCCGAGGAGGCCCGCCATGAGCGATGCCACGCGCCGCACCCTGCGGACGGCCGTCCAGACCCTCGTCGCACTCGTCCCGCTGCTCGCCGGACAGCCCGCGGCCCGCAGCGCCCCGGCGGTCGCGGGCGTGGTGGCGGTCGCCGCCGCGCTCGCGCGCGTGATGGCCCTGCCGGAGGTGGAGCGCCTCCTTCCGTCCTGGCTCCGCAAGGAGGGGAGGCGATGACGACCCGAGAAGCGGAGGGAGTGGCCCTGGAACTGGAACGCCTGCGCCGCTCGGTCGACGTCGGGTTCGCCACCACCCGGGGCGACCTGGCCCTGCTCCTCCAGCGCGCCGACCAGACCGACAAGACCCTCGGCGACCACGAGGACCGCCTCGACGCCCTGGAACGCGGCCGCTGGCCCCTTCCGTCGCTGGCGGCGGTGACGTCCTGCACGGCCCTGGCGGTGACCCTGTGGGAGGCGACCCGCAGATAGCCGGGTCCGGTTGCCGTCGGGGCTGGGCACACGGCGGTACACCCGCGGTGCGCACCCCCACGGCAGCCTCAGAAATTTACCGAACTCACGTACAACCCTTACGTCCCACCGCAGGTCTCCTGATCGCCGACCGCCCCGGAACCGCGCATGTCCCCAGGGACAACGCGCGGCGAACACAGCGAAACCGGCAACACGGACGGTCCGCACCCCATCGACTGCGGATGCCCTCCAGGCATCCCCCGCATGCAGCAGGAGACCCCGCATGCACACCCACCTGCGACTCGCCCTCGCGACGGCCACCACGGTCGCGCTGACGGGCGGTCTGCTCACCTTCGCGGCCACGACCGCCTCGGCCGCGGACTCCACCACGGTCGCGAAGGCCGACTTCAACGGCGACGGCGTCGGCGACGTGGTCACCTCCGCCGCCACCGCCTACGTCAGCGGCCACAAGAACGCCGGCCAGGTCATCGCGCTGTACGGCAGCGCCACCGGTGTCACCTCCGCCAAGCGCACCACCCTCAGCCAGAACACCGCCGGCGTCCCGGGCACCGCCGAGGCCGGTGACGGGTTCGGCGCGGAGCTGGCGTACGCCGACTTCAACGGCGACGGCTACGACGACCTCGCCGTCGGCTCCCCGTACGAGAAGGTGGGCACCGACACCAACGGCGGCGCCCTCGCCATCCTCTGGGGCTCCGCGAGCGGCCTCACCGGCAAGGGCGTCGACGTCCCCGACCCGGCCGCCGGCTCCCACGACTACTGGGGCAAGGACCTCGCCGCCGGCGACTTCGACGGCGACGGCAAGGCCGACCTGGCCGTCGGCAACTCCTCCAGCACGCTCTACGTGTACAAGGGCGGCTTCAGCGCCTCCGGCACCCCGGGCGGGCGCACCAGCATCAAGCCGCCCATCGTGGCCGGCAGCAACGACTCCCCCTTCGGCCCGATGAGCCTGACGGCCGGTGACGTCAACGGCGACGGCCGTACCGACCTGATCGTCGACGGGTACGAGACGAGGACCAGCAGCCACTGGAACACCAACTACTGGCTGCCCGGCACCGCGAACGGCCTGAGCGTGTCCTCCGCCAAGGCCCTCAAGTCCGGCATCGTCACGGCCGTCGGTGACATCAACGGCGACGGCTTCGGCGACATCGTCAGCGGCGCCTCCTGGGACACCACGACCGAGAACGGCACATCCGTCCCCGACAGCGCCAAGGGCGGCCGGGTGGCCATCACCTACGGCTCCGCCTCCGGTCCCGGCACGACCAAGTCCGTCAACCAGAACACCGGCAACGTGCCCGGCACCTCGGAGACCGGCGACGGCTTCGGCTGGGACCTCGACCTCGGCGACATCAACGGCGACGGCTACCAGGACCTCGTCGCCAGCTCCCCTAACGAGGACATCGGCGGCGTCACCAACACCGGCCAGGTCACCGTCCTGTACGGCTCCGCCTCCGGCATCAACACCGCCTCCGGCGCCCAGTCGTTCGCCCAGAGCACCGCGGGTGTCCCCGGCAGCGACGAGAAGACCGACCTCTTCGGCGCCGACGTCAAGCTCGACGACATCACCGGCGACGGCAAGGCCGACCTGGTGGTGGGCTCGTACGAGAACGGCGGCGACGGCGCGCTGACCTACCTGCCCTCCAGCGGCACGAAGATCACCACGACCGGCTCCCGCGCCATCGCCGCGAGCGCCGTCGGCGTCTCGACGTCGGGCAGCCCGCAGTTCGGCGCCCTCTTCGCCGACTGAGCCGACCGAGCAGACCGAGCAGTCGTACTCCCGTAGTGACGGGCCCGCGGCCACCCGGCCGGGCCCGTCCCCCGCCCCCTCCCCCCGGAGCCCCCGCCTTGCGCAAGCGCACCCTCCTGCTGGCCGCCACCCTCACCACCGGCCTGCTCACCGCCCTCCCCACCACCACGGCCTCCGCCGCCCCCTCCGGTCTGTCCGGCGACTTCAACGGCGACGGCTACCGGGACGTCGCCATCGGCGCCGCCGGCACCCAGGTCGGCTCCGCGCAGCTGGCGGGGGCCGTCGTCGTGCTCTACGGCTCGTCCTCCGGGGTGTCGGCCGCCAAGCGGACCGTGATCACCCAGAACTCCGCCGGGGTGCCGGGCACGGCCGAGGAACTGGACAGCTTCGGCAGCAGCCTGGCCGCCGGCGACCTGGACGGCGACGGCTACTCCGACCTCGTCGTCGGCGCCCCCAGCGAGAGCATCGGCGACCGCGACGGCGTCGGCTCCGCCACCGTCCTGTGGGGCGGCAATTCCGGCCTGTCCGGCGGTGCGGTGCTGCCCCAGCCGTCCACCCTCTCCGAGGGGGGCGGCTTCGCCTCCGGCGTCGCGGTCGGCGACTTCGACGGCGACGGCAAGGCCGACGTCACCCTCACCGGGCAGTCCCGCACCCGCCTGTACAAGGGCCCCTTCACCCGCGCCGGAGCCCCGGTCAGCCACACCTCGATCGGCGAGGTCGGCTCCACCTACGAGGTCACCGCCGGCGACCTCAACGGCGACGGCGCCGCCGAGCGCGTGTACCCGTACACCCTGGACAGCGACGAGGGCGGGGTCATCGGCTACTTCACCTGGACCGGCATGAAGTACGCCCTGAAGGACCTGCCGAACGCCGACGGCTTCGCGGGCTCTGTCGGCGACATCAACGGCGACGGCTACGGCGACCTCGTCCTCGGCGACCACAACGACCCGTGGGAGCACAAGACCTCCGGTCACAAGGGCGGCCAGATCAGCGTCTGGTACGGCGGCCCGAACGGCCCCGACCCCGCGCAGCAGCCGACCGTCATCAACCAGGACACCGCGGGCGTGCCCGGCACCGGCGAGGCCGACGACCTGTTCGGCGCGGCGCTGAGCACCGGCGACGTCAACGGCGACGGCTACGCCGACGTCGCGGTCGGCGCCCTGGGCGAGGACGTCGGCTCCGCGGACAGCGCCGGCTCGGTGACGATCCTGTTCGGCTCCGCGTCCGGCCTGAAGACCTCCGGCTCCAAGTCCTACACGCAGAACTCCGAAGGCGTCCCCGGTACCGCCGAGTACGCGGACGACTTCGGCCAGTCCGTCCGCCTCGTCGACCTCGACAAGAACGGCAAGGCCGACCTCGTCGCGGGCGCGGGCGGTGAGAACGGCCACGGCGCCGTCACCGTCCTGCGCGGCTCCGCCTCCGGTCTGACCGGCACCGGCGCCAAGTCCATCACCGCCACCGATGTCGCCCTGAAGGGCAACGGGTACTTCGGCTGGGCCATCGCCCAGTGACGCACCGCCGACTCCGCTCTCGCCAAGGGAACCCCATGCGCATCCGTGCCACCGCCGTCGCCCTCGCCGCGGCCCTGGCCCCACTCGTGCTGACCGCCCCGGCCGCGCACGCCGCCGGGGCCGCCGCCCCGTACGACTTCAACGGCGACGGCCGGACCGACCTCGCCATCGGCGCACCCGGCGCCACCGTCGCGGGCCAGACGAAGGCGGGCGCCGTCTCGGTCGTCTACGGCGGCTCCACCGGCCTGCAGACCTCCACCCGCACGCTGCTCACCCAGAACACCTCCGGCGTCCCCGGCACCGCCGAGGCGGGCGACGCGTTCGGCGCCGCCGTGGCCTCCGCCGACCTCAACCAGGACGGCTACGCGGACCTCCTGGCCGGCGCCCCCGGCGAGGACGCCGACGGCGACACCAACGACGGCACGGTGGTCGTCGTCTGGGGCTCCAAGTCCGGCCTCTCCGGGGCCCGTACGCTCATCAACTACTGGAACGAGGACGTGGACCGCTACGGGCAGGCGCTGGCCGCGGGCGACCTCGACGACGACGGCGACCTGGACGTCGCGGTCGGCTCCACCGGCCCGACCAACCTGTCCTTCATCAACGGCCCGATCACCAAGTCCGGCTCCTTCAACGGCGGTTCCGGCGCCGGCTTCCCCAGCTCCTACTCGGACTCGTACGGCATCACGTCCCTGTCCGTAGGCTCCGTACCGGCCTCCTGGCACACCAGCCTGGTGGTGCACGGACGCCGGGCGGGCACCGACGACGCGATCACCAACCTGGTGCCCGACCCGTCCATCGGCAACTACACCGACTGGATGCAGACCCTCCCCGCGGGCTACGTCTCCTCGATCGGCGACATCGACCACGACGGGTACGCGGACATCGCGATCGGCAACGAGCGCGAGACCTCCGCCGACCCGGCGGGCGCCAAGGGCGGCGTCGTCACGATCGTCTACGGCGGCCCGGACGGCCGCGACACCTCCCGCAACCCGTTCGTCGTCACCCAGGACACCACCGGCGTGCCCGGCACGGCCGAGACCGGCGACGCCTTCGGCAGCAGCGTCTTCCTGGGCGACCTCAACGGCGACGGCTACGCGGACCTGGCCGTCGGCGCGTCCGGCGAGGACTCCGGCGCCGGCGCCGTCACCGTCCTGTACGGCTCGGCCTCCGGCCTGAGGACCACGGGCGGCAAGTCCTTCACCCAGAACACCGCGGGCGTCCCCGGCACCGGCGAGAAGGGCGACCGCTTCGGCGCCCGGGTCGTGCTCGCCGACCACTCCGGCGACCACCGCGCCGAGCTGACCGTCGGCGGCCCCGGGGAGAACTCCGGCGACGGCACGGTGTGGTCCCTGCGCGGCTCGGCCTCGGGCCCGACCACGACCGCCGCGCTGAGCTTCGGCCCCTCGGCCACCGGCGTCTCCACGGCGGGCGCCCCGGCCTACGGCTCGGTGCTGAACGGCTGACCAGCGCCCACTCCTCCCGAACGGCCCCCTGCGCCCTCGACGGACATCCACGCGCCCTGAACGGATCCCCATGCGCAAGCGCACCCTCCTGGTGGCGGCGACCCTGACCACCGGTCTGCTCACCGCCCTGCCCTTCGGCACGGCGACCGCCGCCCCCGCCGAGTACGCCGACGACTTCAACGGCGACGGCTACCGCGACCTCGTCACCGCCGCGCCCTCCGCCACCGTGGGCGGGGTGACGTACGCGGGCGCGGTGGTCGTGAACTACGGTTCGAAGTCCGGGATCACCGCCGCCCGCCGCACGGTGATCACACAGAACAGCGCCGGTGTCCCCGGCACCGCCGAGAAGAACGACGAGTTCGGCTCGGCGCTCGCCTCCGGCGACCTCAACGCCGACGGGTACGCCGACCTGGTGGTCGGCGCCGCCAAGGAGGACGCCGGCTCCGACACCGACGGCGGCACCGCGGTGATCGTCTGGGGCGGCGAGAACGGCCTCTCCGGCGGCCTGGCCGTCCCCGACCCCGCACCCTCCGCCCACGACCGGTACGGCATGTCCCTGACCGTCGGCGACTTCACCGGCGACCACCGGCCCGACCTGGCCGTCGGCAGCACGGACAGCGACGCCTGGATCTTCCGGGGCGGCTTCACCAAGACCTCCGGCGCTCAGTCCCGCTTCGCACTGCACACCGACCTGGAGACCGGCACCGGCTACGGCGCCCGGTCCCTCGCCGCCGGCGAGCTCAACGACGACGGCTCCGACGACCTGGTGATCAGCGGCACGTACCACTCCGACGGCTCGGCGTCCTACGACGGCACCCTGGTCTACGACGGCTCCGCCAACGCCTCCCCGCTCTCCCTCGAGACCGTCCTGCGCAACGACAGCCGGGACACGGCGGCCGTCGGCGACCTCAACGGCGACGGCTACGACGACGTGGTCACGGCCGCGGCCCCCGGCAAGGTCTCCGCGGGCGACGGCGGCTCGGTCAGCGCGTACTTCGGTGGCGTCAGGGGCCTGGAGGGCGCCCGGCAGACGATCACCCAGAACAGCCCCGGCGTCCCCGGCTCCGACGAGCCGGAGGACTGGTTCGGCCACTCGCTCTCCGTCGGCGACGTCGACGGCGACGGGTACGCGGACGTCGCGGTCGGCGCCCTCTACGAGGCCATCGGCTCCGCCTGGCAGACCGGCACCGTCACCGTGCTGCGCGGCTCCTCCGCCGGACTGACCGGCACCGGCTCCCAGGCCTTCTCGCAGGACACCGCCGGCGTCCCCGGCACCGCCGAGGACAACGACTGGTTCGGCTCGGCGGTCCGGCTGGCCGACCTCGACGGCGACGGCAAGGCCGACCTCTCCGTCGGCGCCTTCGGGGAGAACGGCTCGGACGGGGCGGTGTGGAGCCTGCGCGGCTCGGCCTCGGGCGTCAGAACGGCCGGCGCGGTGAGCTTCGGTCCGTCGGCGACCGGAGTGTCCGCCTCGGGCTATCCGCGCCTGGGCTTCCTGATGGGCCGGTGACCGCCCCCGACGCACCCCTGACGAAACTCTGACGACCCCTTAGGGGATGTCACAGCTCGGCAGCAAAGCCGGGCCCGGATCGCCGGGCCCGGCACGTCACTCCCCGGGACCAGGTACGTTCGACAACGTGGCTGGATTCAGGATCGGACGCGGCGGCCGGGACAACCGGACCCCGCAGGGACAGCAGGCGCCGCAGGGGCCGTCGTACGGGCAGCAGGGACCCCCGCGCGGACAGCAGGGGCCGTCGCGCGGACAGCAAGGTCCGTCGCGCGGACAGCAGGGGCCGTCGTACGGCTACCCGCCGGCGCCGCAGCCGTACCCGCAGCAGCAGCGCCCGCAGTACGGCGCCGGCCCGGGTGCGGGCGGCCAGTGGCCCCAGGCGAACGGCGGCTACCCGGGCGGCGGCCAGGGCGGCGACGGCCCGGAGTACTTCGGCGACGGCTACGACGACGGCGGCTACCCGGGCCAGGGCGGCACCCCCGACCCGTACGCGGCCAACAGCCCGGGCCACACCCAGGCCTTCTCCGTCGACGAGGCCGCCTCCTACTCCCAGGGCGAGACCTACCACGCGGGCGCGGCGGCCCCCTCCGGTCCGATCGGCCCGCCCCTGCACTGGAAGGAACTGCTGCGGGGAATCGTCCTCTCCCCCGACCAGACCTTCCTCCGGATGCGGGACTACACGATGTGGGTCCCCGCCGTCGTCGTGACCTTCCTCTACGGCCTCCTCGCCGTCTTCGGCTTCGACGGCGCCCGTGCGGACGCGATCAACGCCACGCTCTCCAACGCCGTCCCGATCGTCCTGACGACGGCCGTGGCGATGGTCCTGTCGGCCTTCATCCTGGGCGTGGTCACCCACACCCTGGCCCGCCAGCTCGGCGGCGACGGCGCCTGGCAGCCCACGGTCGGCCTCTCCATGCTGATCATGTCCCTCACGGACGCCCCCCGCCTGGTCTTCGCCATGTTCTTCGGCGGCGACACGGGCTTCGTACAGCTCCTCGGCTGGGCCACCTGGGTCGCCGCAGGCGCCCTGCTGACCCTGATGGTCAGCCGCTCCCACGACCTCCCCTGGCCGAAGGCCCTGGGCGCGTCGGCGATCCAGCTGATCGCGCTGCTGTCGATCGTGAAGCTGGGGACGTTCTAGCTTCTGGGCAGTTCACCGGCGTGAGAAGGGCCCCCGGCGTGTCAGCCGGGGGCCCTTTCCATCGGCCCGCGAGATATCTGTGTGACGCCTGTGGCATCCCGAACGCTGGAGGAAGTGCGACATGCGCTGACCCGCGGTGGAACCGCGTTCGACCGCTGACGGTCAGCCGCTCATGACCCGCCGCGCCGCGAATCCGGCGGGTGCGGTTTCCTAGCCTTGGGAGCTTTATGCGCAAGCGCGCAACCTTCGCCGTGCTCGCCGCCGCCACCGCGCTGGGCGGACTCGTCGGCCCCGCCGCGTACGCGGACGAGACCGTCGGCGACATCCAGGTCACCGGTGTCTCCGTCAACGGCGGCAAGAACGTCGTCGTCGGCGTCGCCGACAAGACCGTCACGGTCTCGGTGACCGCCACCGATCCTTCGGGCATCTGGGACGCCGACTTCCACCTGTGGCGCGGAACCGATCCCGACAACCCCGACGGCTACATCACGCCGAACGAGGACACCACCCCCGCGGACTGCGTGGCCGCCGACGCGACCACCTCCACCTGCTCGAAGACGTTCACCTTCGAACCGGACTGGTGGCTCACCAACGCCGACGCCGGGACCTGGAAGGTCTCGGTCGAGGCATCGGCCAACGACGGCAGCTGGACCCGGCGGGACACCTACACGACCGCCCGCCTGCAGCGGTCCTCCAAGCTGACCGTCAACGCGTCCCCGGAACCGATCGCCAAGGGCAAGACCCTCACGGTCATCGGAAAGCTCACCCGGGCGAACTGGGACACCGACACCTACACGGGCTACACCGCGCAGCCCGTCAAGCTCCAGTTCCGCAAGGCGGGCACCAGCACGTACACCACCCTCAAGACGGTGAACACGTCCAGCACGGGTGACCTGAAGACCACGACCACCGCATCGGTGGACGGCTACTGGCGCTGGAGCTTCGCCGGCACCACGACCACCCCGGCCGTCTCGGCGGCCGGTGACTACGTCGACGTGCAATAACGCCATGAAACGGGCCCCGGCGTGGAGCCGGGGCCCATCCCTGTCGAGCCGGTCGGTCAGAGTGCTTCCCTGTTCGGCTTCGGCGGCTCCCCGGACTTGGCTACCGGAGGCAACACACTCCACGGGAAGTTGATCCAGTCATCCGTCCGCCGCCACACGTAGTCGCACTTCACGAGGGACTGAGACTTCTCGTAGATCACCGCGGACCGCACCTCGGCGACGGCCTCGACACAGAAGTCGCGCACGAGCTTGAGCGTCTTCCCCGTGTCCGCCACGTCGTCGGTGATCAGGACCTTCTTGTCGGAGAAGTCGATGGCGTTCGGGACGGGAGCGAGCATGACGGGCATCGGAAGGGTGGTCCCCACGCCCGTATAGAACTCGACATTCACCAGGTGGATGTTCTTGCAGTCCAGGGCGTAGGCGAGCCCGCCCGCGACGAAGACTCCGCCGCGCGCGATGCTGAGGACGATGTCCGGCTCGTACCCGTCGTCGGCGATCGTCTGCGCGAGCTCGCGCACGGCGACCCCGAACCGCTCGTAGGTGAGGTTCTCCCGCACGTCGCCCACGTCACTCACACCTGCGTCCGGTGGAAGTTGAGGTAGGAACGGGAGGCGGTGGGCCCGCGCTGGCCCTGGTACCGGGACCCGTACCGCTCACTGCCGTAGGGGGCCTCGGCGGGCGAGCTCAGCCGGAACATGCACAGCTGGCCGATCTTCATGCCGGGCCAGAGCTTGATGGGCAGGGTGGCGAGATTGGACAGCTCAAGGGTCACATGCCCGGAGAACCCGGGGTCGATGAACCCGGCGGTGGAGTGCGTGACCAGCCCCAGCCGCCCGAGGGAACTCTTCCCTTCGAGCCGGGAGGCAAGATCGTCGGGCAGCGTGATCACCTCGTACGTGGAGGCGAGCACGAACTCCCCGGGATGCAGGATGAACGGCTCGTCGCCCTCCGGCTCCACCAGCCGCGTGAGGTCCGCCTGCTCGACGGAGGGGTCGATGTGCGGGTACCGGTGGTTCTCGAACACCCGGAAGTAGCGGTCCAGCCGCACGTCGATGCTCGACGGCTGCACCATGGATTCGTCGTAGGGATCGATCCGCACCCGCCCGGCGTCGATCTCGGCCCGGATGTCCTTGTCTGAGAGAAGCACGTCCCGAGGATACGCAAGGCGCGCGGAGCCGTAACAACCGTGACGACTCCACGCGCCGAGTTACTGCTGTTGCCGCTGTTACCGCGGCCGCTACTTTCCGCTACTTCCTCTACTCCCGCGACTGCCGCTACCGCCGCTATCGCTTCTGAAGAGCCACCGGCACGACACTGCGCAGCCGGGCACACCGTGGACACCGGACGAGCCGGCCGGGGCCGAGCCGCTCGGCCTGCTGCATCGGGAACGAAGCGGTACTGAACACGTGCCCATCGGCACAGCGGACGAGGGTGCGTTCCATCAAGTCCAAGAGTCCCTTCCCCAAGAGCCGCGTCTGGCTGACTACCCTGACGACAAAAGCCACATTACGGGATCAAGGAGACGACTCTCCAGGCGGCACTCCGACCCCGCCACCGTACGCCCCAACTCCGTTCCCCCACACCCCGATCCCATGCCTGAAACCCACTCAGCCCCCAGGGCTTCAGCACCGGGGGCCTACGATGAGGTACAGTGAGCGAGCATTCGGACACGGGCTCCAGCGGGGGCCCGGCCGTCTTACGCGGGTGTAGTTTAATGGTAGAACATCAGCTTCCCAAGCTGAGAGCGCGAGTTCGATTCTCGTCACCCGCTCCATGATGAAGGCCCAGGTCAGAGACCCGGGCCTTTTTGCTTGGCGGGGTCTTCCTGGTGGCCTTCTCCGAGGACTGCCCGGCGCGTCAGGGGGCGCCGGAGGGGTGGAGAGCGTGTGCCCGGTGTGGCGGAGATCGTAGAGGCGGGAGCCCTCCGGCATGCCGACAGTCTCCGGGTCGAGCGGGGTGCCTGGCTCGTCGTCCTGGCCTGCGTAGTTGCGCGATGCCCCGGGGTGCCCGGATCCCACCGGGGGCGGGGACGGCCGGGTCCCCGCCGTCGCCGGTCCTGCTGTCGGGCGGGCTGTGTGGTCTGTTGCTTCGTCAGTCGCCGGTCATGGGGACCCAGCCGCGGGGGTTGCGGTACCAGTAGTGCGGTAGCCCTTTGATGCTGGTGGTGCGGAACGGGCGGCCGTGGTCGTCGATGCGCATCGTGCCGGATCGGCCCTGTGAGGACCAGTCGAGGTCGAGGTACCAGTCGCAGGTGCAGGACTCGGTGCGCGCGGAGAGCAGCAGGACCTCCGGCTCTCGCAGGGACACCTGGTAGGGGAAGTCGATCGCGGGGGCCGGTCTGTCCGGGTCGTTGCCGGGCATCGAACGGGCCAGGGGTCGGTGTGCGTCGAGGTTCACGGAGAAGTAGCGGGGGACGAGGATGGCGCCGCAGCCTTCATACATGGAGTAGGCGATGCCCCGGCGGGCGTCGGGGGTGGTGCGGTTGACCACGCGCACATGCAGTGCCTCCAGGACGACGGCGGCGGAGCCGCGTCCCTGCACCGAGATCCGCAGATCGGTGGTGCGCCCGTGCACCGCCCCCTGGGACGTGGCCCACACCGCGGCGTCCGCCGGGGTCGGCGGCGGGGGGACCTGCTGCGGTGGCTTGGCGATGACATAGTCATGGTCGCATTCGAGTTGCCAGAGCTGGGAGTTGGCCGTCCAAGTGAGCGGGGCCGGCGGCGGGACCGTGCCGGCGCCCGCCCGGTTCTTCTGCGGGCCGGCGCCGCTGTGCGTGGCTGGTGCTGAGGGTTTCGGTGTGGTGCGGGCGGAGGTCGGCGACTCACCGCCACCGGAGAGGGGTCCGGCAGCGGGTTGCGGGCTGCCGCCGCTGTGCGTGGCTGGTGCTGAGGGTTTCGGTGTGGTGCGGGCGGAGGCCGACGACTCACCGCCACCGGAGAGGGGTCCGGCAGCGGATGTGGTGAGGCCGGCGAGCGCGACGGCCAGCGAGGCCGCCAGTGCTATCAATCGCCCGGGCCGTCTTCGGGGGCGCCCGGCAGGGGGCCGCCGGTCGGCCGGCGAGGTCGGCTCCGGGCGCGGGTCGGCCGGCGAGGTCGGCTCGGGGGCCTCGTCCGCCGGGGTGCCTTGGCTCGCGGATGTGGCCGATGCCGCGATGCTCGTGGTGTCGTGGGGCGTCGGTGCCCGCCGGGCATCGGATGGGCGTGATCGTCGCCGTGCCGCGACTGCCAGGATCCACCGGCGGTGCAACTCCACGCGTTCCTCGGGGGAGGCTCCGCAGAGTGCGGCGAACCGCTCGATCCCGGTGAAGTCCAGGGGAACCGCCTCTCCGGCGCAGTAGCGGTGCAGCGTGGAGGCATTCACGCCCAGGCGGCGGGCCAGCGCCGCGTAGCTGCGGTCTGTGCGCTCCTTCAGACGCGTCATCAGTAACGCGAACTCCGCTACGTCATCGTGGATTGCATCCATGTGGTCCGTACTCGCATCCATCCGTCGGCCTGTGCAGTCATGTCCCGATCCGGGACGGCATCCCGGACACTCACCAAACCTGCACGTCAGTACGGCTGGGATGGTTCCGGGGTTGCGCCAGCCCACGAGACCTCGATGTCCTGCCGGCTGCGGGAGTACCACTGGAGTACTAGAGGTGGCGCCCGAAGCAGCGCTCCGGCCTCGGGGGGTTCCATCCCGGACAGGCATCCCAGGCTTCCTTGTTTCTGCAGGTTGTCGGGGGTGGGATCGGCCCACCGTCGCAGGTTGGGTGGCGGCCGTTGTCCCAGGCCCACGAGGCATCCGATGCTGTGGCTGTCGCACCGGCTGAAGCGGCCGACCGCCTGGCAGCACCACGACATCCCGACCCACCCGTCCACGGGGACACCCATGTCTTCGGGCACCCGGGATGCATGCCCCTGAGTGCCAGGCCGCGGGCGCGTGCGACCTCGTACCGATCAGAAAAGGAACACGCATATGAACGTGAAGTCCCTCGCGGCCCGCCGTGTGGCCGTGGCCGCGGGTCTCGTCCTGGCTCTCGGGTGTGGTGTGTCGGCACAGGCCTCCGCCACCGGGCCGCAGACCGTCGCCGCCTGCTCCCAGGAGGTCCTCGGGGTGTCCGCCGTGAAGGAGCCCGCAGACAGCAAGGACGCCAGGCACCTCCTCCTCACCGTCCAGAACGCCGGCGACAAGAAGTGCAATCTCTACCGCTACCCTCTCGTGCGGCTCGGTGCCGGTCGGACCACGGCCCCCGTGATCAAGGAGAGCGACCCGAACCCGGGAGTGCCCGTCACCCTCGCTCCGGGTGAGGAGGCATACGCCGCTCTGCTCGTCAGCGGCGGCGCCAGGGATGAGTACGAGGCCAAGAACATCACCCTCGGCCTCCAAGGCCGGAAGCTCGGCAGCAGCGCGGGCAAGCCGATCGATGTGCCCATGCCCGTCGCCAAGTTGTACGCGGACGACGGTCAGCGTGTCACCTACTGGACGACTGCCTCCGGTTTCGCCCTGGATTTCATCATGTCGAAGTGATGGACCTCGGTCGGGACCGCTTCCCAGCGGCTGACCAGAACGCTCACATGGCCTACTGAACACCGGCTGAAGTCGTCCGATGGCCCGGCAGACCCCGGATTCGCCGGTAGTAATGACCGTGCCGCAGACCGAGTGGGTGAGACGGAAGTGTGAAGGCCCAGGTCAGCGACCTGGGCCTTTTTGTTGTGCCCGGTAGCAAGGCGACGCAGCCCTTGCCCCGGAGCCCCCACCAGTCCTCCGTTCCGTTCGGCATTCCAGGAAGAGCACGTTTCCCCAGGTCAGAGCCGGTTCGCGCATTCCAGCGTCCCGGAATTCCGGATGTGATGGCGGATGGGACGGCGCAGGGCACAGGCTTGGGCCGTCCAAGCACGGTGCCTCGCCGGACACGGTGATCGGCCCCGCTCAACTCCGCTTTCGTGGTCCGCGTTTCCGGCGTGCCCGCGCACCGGGACAAGAGCGACCGACCGGCACAGTTCACAACTGGAAGATCATCTTCCTGGTGTTCAGAGAAAGCAGTCCATTCATGCGTATCGCCACTCGTTTCACCGCCCGCACGGCCGCCTCCTCCATGGTTGTCGCCGCCCTCGCGCTCGTCGGATTCCAGGCCGCCGGGCAGACCGCCTCCGCCGCCACCACGAAGGCGTCCTCGATCGTCACCTGCACCGCGGCGAACACCGCGCTGACCGTGACCGAGGTGTCCCGCCCGATCAACCACCTGCTGCTCAAGGCCACCAACACCGGCACCAAGCCCTGCTACGCCTACAGCGCCCCCTTCCTGAGGGCCGGCGCCGACGCCCAGGCCCCGCTGCCGTGGGCCGAGGAGACCACGCCGCAGGCCGTGCTGATGCTCGAGCCCGGCCAGTCCGCGTACGCGGGCATCACGACGTACTCCCCCGAGGGCGAAAAGGGCAGCAACACGAAGACCCTGGGCGTGATCTTCGCTGACAAGAAGGGCAACGCGACCAGCACGGAGAAGACCCTGACGCTGCCGAACGGCGGTGCCTTCTTCAACAGCGCTGCGATCGTCACCTACTGGCAGGACAACGCGGCGGACGCCCTCACCTGGTAGCCGTCCTGGCGTCCCACGACACAGCCGCCGTCCGGCCGCACCGGGCGTCCCGCCTTCACCGGGGGCGCGGTGCCGTCGGCGGCGGCACTCGGCGTGTGCGGTGGCTGTCATCATCATCGGGTGGCGGTCAGACAGCTTCCGGCAGGGTGGACCCTGGAGAAGATCCGCGAGGTCTCCGGCGACCGGGAGGCCACACCTCTCGACACCGATCGCGTCGTGACGGGCTGGCCGATGCAGGGCGAGCGGCTCCACCCCGAGATCGTCTTGGGATTCCACGGACTGTGTCTGGTGAAAGCCGTCAACGACGACGACTGGTACATGGGGAGCCTGAACGACGACGGCAGCGTCACCTGCTGGAGCGCCTACGGCGACCTGTACGAGGCACTGCGCGGCCTGTAGCCCGTACTCCTGTGCGGTCGCCGGCGGGGCTCGAGCCGAACGGCGGCCATGGACAGCCGCCGCGAACGGATGCCCGCAGGGGCATACTGGCGTCAATGACAAAGCCAGCTGCACAGAAGCGCCATCTGCCTACCAGCCCCTTCAAGGCCCCGGTCCCGCCACCTCTCAAGCATTTCGCCGTGGGAGACCAGGTCACACATGACATGCACGGCCTCGGCCGGGTGATCGGCGTCGAGGACGGGATCGCCGTGCTTGTGGATTTCGGTTCGACGCAAGAGCGGATCTTGAGTCCGTACGCCAAGATGAGCAAGCTGTAGGACCGCTGTGCCCGGTCACGGCACGCCAGGTGCCTGGACGGCCCTGTACCGATAGGAGACCTCTCATCGACCTGACCTCGCTGTTCTCCGCTCCGCAAGGGGCGCCACACCGCACCACCGAAGCATCGCCGCCCCCGGCGACGAACCCCTTCCAGGCCCCGGACTTCGGGGAGAACGAGAACTTCCTGATCGAGGATGCGCAAGCGTCCGCGTCGGACATGGGTATGACTCGACCCTAGTTGGTTAGTTAGTTAGTTAGATAACTAGCTAGCTAGCGCGATCAATGCCTCAGCAGCCCGCGTTTGTGGTCGGACCGCCCGAACGGTGGCGCATGTGATGCGGCGGTGTCACGATTCGAACATCGTCCAAGTGCGCTTTGTGCCGGGGGTGGAGAGTGCAGGCGTTGGCCGACGACGATCCGCGGCAGGTGGGCGAGTACGAGCTGTTGTTCCGCCTGGGTGAGGGCGGCATGGGCCGTGTGTATCTCGGGCGGTCGCCGAGCGGTCGGCTGATCGCGCTCAAGATGGTGCAAGCGGAGAGGGCCGACGCTCCGGACTTCCGAGTACGGTTCGAGCGCGAGATCCGTGCGTCGCTGGAGGTCTCCGGGCCGGGCATGGTGCCGGTGGTGGACAACGACCCGCTCGCGCCCGTGCCCTGGCTGGCCTCGGACTACGTTCCGGCGCCCTCCCTCGACGAGGCTGTGCGCGTGCATGGTGCGCTGCCCGTGCACACGTTGTGGCGGCTGCTGTCGGGGCTCGCCGAGGCAGTGCGCAGGGTGCACGCGTGCGGGCTGGTGCACCGCGACCTCAAGCCTGCGAACGTGCTGCTGTCCTCCGACGGGCCGCTGCTGATCGACTTCGGGATCGCCCGCGCCGCCGCGGACACCGCCCTCACCAGAACAGGCATTGCGGTCGGTACGCCGGGCTATATGTCACCGGAGCAAGCCCAGACGCAGGAGGTGAGCGGCGCCAGCGACGTCTTCTCGCTCGGCGTGGTCCTGGCATTCGCAGCCACCGGGCGCCCTCCGTTCGGGTCGGCAGGGTTGGACTCGCTGTACCGGATCGTGTACGAGGAGCCGGACCTGCGCGATGCGCCGGATGATCTCATGACGGTGCTGCGCAAGTGCCTGGCCAAGGAGCCCGGTTGCCGTCCCTCCCCCGAGGAACTGTGCGCCTGGGCGGAGGAGCACGGCACCGACGCCGCACACTGGCTGCCCACCTCCATCGCGTCGGAACTGGTTCGAAGGCGCGAGCAACTCCGCGATCTGGGGTTCGATGATCGGGACGCGGGGCCGGGACACGACCGAGGTCAGGGAGACGACCGAGGCCGGGGACACGACCAAGGCCGGGTACCACCCCCCGCTGCGGCCCCTCCCCCCGTCGAGGCCCCTCCCCCAACGACCGCCGCCTCCCCGATCGCCGACCTGCCGACGGCCGCAGCGGTCCCACCGGCACCCCTGGTCCCACCGGCCCCGGTAGCCCCACCGCCACCCGCCCCCGTAGCCCCACCAGCCCACTTCCGCAGTCGGCCCGGCTCCACCGCCCCGGCGCGCTCAAGCCCGCCGCCGTCCTTGCGACCACCGTCCTTGCGTCCGGCGTCCGCCGAAGGCCCGCGGGAGCAGGTCCGGGTCGCGCGCTGGGTGCGCAGGTCGGCGCTGGGCCACCCGCTGCTGAGCCTGCTCGGCTTGTTACCGATGTTCGCCCTGTTGGTAGCGGGGCCCGATCTCAAGGCGCATGCCCGCGAGCACCCGGCGGCAGAACAGGACAGTGCCTGGTGGGAGGGGCTGACCCGCTGGGCGATGGTGGAGGACGGGTGGCGGGTGCCGCTGACGGTGCTCCTCATCGTCGGACTGGTAGGACTGCAGTACTTCCGTGCACGGCTGGAGCGCTATCCCGTGGCAGGCACCCGGACCTGGACCGCGGCCATCGGCGGTTTCTGGCTCTTGTGGTCGGCCATGGTGTCGCTGACCCTCTTCTGGGTCATGGGGGTGGGCGACGGCGCCGAGGAGGATCTGGTCGGCAAATGGTTCAGTAACACCGTGAATGTCACGTGGTCCGTTCTGCTGGCCAACATGCTGGCGGCGCCGTTCATCGCGGTGGCGGCTGTGGTCCGCCTGCTGCGCGGCCTCTTCGGTGACGTGGCGCGAACCACGTCACCTCGGTGAGTTCCGATGGAGATGGATACGTCAGTCGCCCTGTGACGGGGTCCGCTTCATGCCGTCGACGATGGCGCGGTTCGTGACGGCGCTGGTGAAGACGACCGTGCCGGGCTTGATCAGGCCGTTCTCTTCGCTGGTCCTGGCCACCTGAACCGTGCGTTCGCCCAGGTAGACGTGGGTCTTCTTGTCGAAGATCCATTCCTCGCGCTGACCGCTGGTCTTGTCCAGCCGGGCCACGGCCACACCGTGCCGGCCCGTCGCGTCCACCGCGTCGTCGACCACGACGACACCGGGGATCTTCGCGGCGGCCTTGAAGAGTGCCGAGTACAGCTCCGCCGGGGGGTAGCTCTCGACGAGCAGGTCGCCGATGGTGGTGAACGCCTCCTGGTCGGGGGAGTTCCCGTGCCCCGCGGTCTCCTTGTAGATCTTGGCCAGCAGGGCGTCGGGGTCGGTGGTCAGCTTGGCCAGGTAGTCGTACGACGGACTGTTCAGGTCCGCCTTCAGGGCGTTGCCCTGCTCGTCGGGGAGGCTCAGGGTCTCGCCCTCGGGGTCGTCGTTGACGGCCGGGTCGATCAGCCAGCCCTTGGTGCCGTCCGGGGACTTCCACACCTGGCGGGTGTGCAGCTCGTGGCTGGCCAGGGTGCTCTTGTCACCGTTGATCTTCACGAAGCTGTCGGCCGTCTCGGACTCGATGTAGATGTACTGGCCGGGCTTGACGGTCGACTGGTCCGCCTCGGACGCCGCCAGCGAGATCTGGTCGAGCAGCCGCGGTACGTCCTTGGTGGTCGCGGCGCCGACGGTCGTGGTCAGGGCCGGTCCGGTGGCGACGCCGCCGTCCTCGACCCCGCCGCCGTGACCGGAGTTGGCCACCCCGACGACGACCACCCCGGCGAGGGCGGCGGCCAGCGCGGGCAGGGCGATCGCGGGGCGCGGCAGCCGGAAGCGCCGGGTCTTCGCCGGGGCCGTCGGCTTCGCCGCCGTGCGCTCTTCCGCCTGGGTCTCGTGAATCTGGGCCATCATGCGCTCCTTGTGGAACTGGTGACGGCCCGGCGGCAGATCGCGCGTCGTCCGGTCGAAGAGCTGTGCGCCTTCTTCCCACTCGGCAGCGTTCTGCCGGGACGTGTTCGCGTTCATCGGTTTCCTTCCTGTGCGGGCCGGATCGCGTGTGCGTGATCGCCTCTTGTCTGTCGGCCGGGGCGGCCTACTTCCCGTTTCCCGAGACTTTTTTCGAGATTTCCGTCGAGGCTTCCGTCGAGGTATCCGTCGCTTCCTTCGAGGCTTCCTTCGGGATTTCTCTTGAGTGCTGCTGTCGCGGTCGGGTGTTTCAACCGCCGTGCGTGGTGTGGTGGTTGAGGTCTGGCCTGTTCGGCCTCGGCGAGCTTGCGGAGCTTCTTGCGGGCACGGGAGAGCCGGGAGGCGACCGTGCCGACCGGGATGCCGAGCGCCTCCGCCGCGGCCTCGTAGTCCAGGCCCTCCCCCAGGCAGAGCGCGATGACCTCGCGCTCCGGGCGGCGCAGTGCCGCGAGGGCGGTGAGTGCCGTCGCGAGGCGCTGTCGGCCGTCGAGCCGGTCCGCCACTTCCTCGGCGTGGTCGGGCACCGAGAGCTCGGCCGCCGCGGCGGCCTCCGCAGCCGCCCGGTACCGCCGGTTGCTGCGGTACTGGTTGCGTGCGGTGTTGGTGGCGATGCCCAGCAGCCAGGGCCGCAGGGAGCCGCCCTCCGGATCGACCTTGTCGCGAAGCCGCCACGCCTCCATGAAGGTCGCGGCCATCACGTCCTCGGCCGTGGACCAGTCGGCGGTCAGCCGGAAGGCGTGGTTGTAGACCGCGCGGGCGTGGCCGTCGAAGAGCTCGGCGAACGCGCTCGAATCCCCGGCCCGTACCCGGGTTCGCATATGAGTGCTCACCTCAATGAGCTGTCCGGCACCCCGCACCGACTTCCCGTGACCTGCGCCACACTCGGTCTCGGCCGCATGAGGTGCGGGTGGCGATGTAGCCGTCGGGGCGAAAGAGTACGGTGGCGCGGCGGCACGGCGCCCTACGATCACGGAATGTCTGAGCGAGAGCCCGAGGCCGTCTGGGTCCTGGAGGGGTACGGCAAGGTGGACGACACCTTGCGTACGGAGCATCCCATCAGCCGTGAGCAGCTGCTCCGGTTGCGGGAGGTGCTCACCCCGGATGCCGACGACCCCTGGATGCTCCACTGCTACCGCGTGCCCACCGAGCTGTGGCCCGCGGTGGACGCGATCCTCCGGTGCGGGCCGCCTCACCCGGAACTCGACTACCTGACGGGCGCCTACGCGGCCGGGTGAGCCCGCGTGTGACCGGCCGGCGTCAGGCGCCGAGCGCGGTGCGCAGGGTGGCGGACATCAGCTCGATGGCCTCCTTTCCGGCCGGTACGGGGCCGGTGTGGGTGAAGTAGTGGTCGACGCCCGTGAAGACGCGGTGGGTGACGGGGACGCCCGCGGCCTCCAGCGCCTTGGCGTAGGCGTCGCCCTCGTCGCGCAGGCGGTCGTGCTCCGCGGTGATGACGAGGGCGGGCGGCAGACCGGCGAGGTCCTCGGCCAGTCCGGGCGAGACGAGGGGGTGGGCCCGGTCGGCCGGATCCGGGACGTAGGCGGCGGTGAACACCCGTATGAGCTGGGGGTTGAGCAGGGGCTTGGCGATGGGGGAATGCTTGGTGGAGGGGTCGGCGAGTTGGTCGAGCGGTGCGGAGTCGATGATCTGGAGCCGGGGCGTGAAGGTGCCGCGGGCCCGGGCCGTGCGGCAGACCGCGGCGGTGAGGTTGGCCCCGGCACTGTGCCCGCCCACGGCGAGTCGCGAGCCGTCCCAGTCGTGGGCGGGGCCGTTCTCGGCGACCCATGCGGTGACGTCGTACGCCTGGGTGACGGGGGCGGGGAACGGCCGCTGCGGGGCGACGGCGTAGTCCACGTTGATCACGACACAGCCGGCCGTGGCGGCCAGGTAGCGGCAGATGTGGTCGTCCTGCTCGGGGCGCCGACGATGAAGCCGCCACCGTGGAAGTTGACGTACACGGGGGCGGGGTTGGCGGGGGTGACCGGCGGGCGGTAGACGGTGCAGGCCACCGGTCCGGCGCCGGTCTCCACCCGGAGGGCTTCGGTGCGCTTCGGGATGTCGGTGAAGCGCAGGTCCTTGTGTACGCGGGTCATCATGCCGCTGAACAGCAGCTGGATGCCTCTGGCCTGGATTCCGGGACTGAGGGGCATGGTCCGACCCGCCTATCGCTGCAGGTTTCAAGTATCAGGATTCCTGATAATGGACGCTGGGCCTGCGTCGCGCAACGGGGAGTGCGCACCTCGCCGGAAGGCGTGTGCACGCGCGAGGGTCCCCGACTACCGTGTGGAGTCGCGTTTCCGGGCCCGACCGGAACAAGGCGTGAATCGGGGGGATTCAGTGCCGTGAGGGACATACGCGAACTGCGCGGGGTCGTCCGGCCGGGGTGGGCGCGGGCCCGGGCGCTGGGAGCGGCCAATCCCCTCGTGGTCGACATCGGGATCGCCCTCCTGGTCCAGGCGGCGATGACGATGCCGTTCGTGGTGCCGCGGCCGGCCGATTTCCCGCCGGCCTCCTGGCCCGCGTACGGGCTGACCACGCTCACCGTGGTCCCGCTGGTCTGGCGTCGGCGTGCGCCGGTCGCCGTGCTGCTCGCGATCATGGCGACCAGTGCCCTGTACAAGCTCGCCGTGGAGGGGCCTGGGCAGCCACTGCCGTACACCGGGCTGGTCATCGTCTACACGATCGCCGTGCTCTCACCGCCGCCCAAGCGGCTGGCCACCGTGCTTCTGCTGCTGGTCGCCGTGCCCGTGTCGGTGTCGCTCAACACCCGGTCGGCGCGTGAACTGACCTTCTCCTTCTTCGTGTTCGCGGCCGCCTATGTCTTCGGGCGGCTGACCGACACCCGCCAGCGGGCGAACCGGATCGAGGCCGAGCAGGCCGCCGCACGCGAAAGGGCCCGGATCGCACGGGAGATGCACGACATCCTCTCCCACGCGGTGAGCCTGATGATCGTGCAGGCGGAGGCCGGACCGGTGGCGGTGCGCACGGCCCCGGAGCGGGCGGAGGCCGCCTTCGACGCGATCTCGGAGACCGGCCGGGACGCCATGGCCCAACTGCGCCGGATGCTGGGAGTGCTGCGCGAGGGCGACCAGCCGGGCGGCGCCCCGCGCGAGCCACAGCCGGACCTCGCGGAGCTGCCCGATCTCCTCGACCGGGTACGCGCCAGCGGTCTCGATGTCGTGTACGGGACGGCGGGGGACGTGCGACCGCTGCCGAACGCGACCGGGGCGACCGTCTTCCGGATCGTCCAGGAGGCGCTCACGAACACCGTCAAGCACGCGTCCGCCCGTACCGCGGCCGTACAACTCACCTATGCGGAAGACGACTTGCACATTCAGGTGACGGACGACGGACACGGTCCGCAGTCCGGTCCCGGCGGCCACGGACTGGCCGGGCTCCGCGAGCGGGCGGCGGCGCACGGCGGTACGGCGGTCACCGGGCAGGGCCCGGACGGCCGGGGCTTCGAGGTGCGGGTTCGTATCCCCGTACCGTCCGCGGCGGAGGTGGCGCGTTGACGATCCGTGTGGTGGTGGCCGACGACCAGGAGCTGGTGCGCAGCGGCTTCGCGATGATCCTGGACGCCCAGCCGGACATCGAGGTCGTCGCGGAGGCCAGTGACGGGGCCCAGGCGGTCGAGGCGGTGCGGCGGCACGCGCCCGATGTGGCGCTGCTCGACATCCGGATGCCCCGCCTGGACGGCATCGAGGCCTGCCGCGCGATCAGTGCGGAGAGTGCGGGCGGTGCGCGCGACGCCTGCCGGACGGTGATGCTGACGACCTTCGACTCCGACGAGTACGTGTACGAGGCGCTGCACGCGGGTGCGAGCGGGTTCCTGCTGAAGGACGTCCGCCGGGACGATCTGGTGCACGCGGTACGGGTGGTGACGCAGGGCGACTCGCTGCTCGCGCCGTCCGTGGCCCGGCGCCTGGTGGAGCAGTACACCCGGCCCGCCGCCCGGCCACGACGGCCCGACCCCCGCCTGGACGTGCTGACCGGGCGGGAGCGGGAGACCCTGCTGCTGCTCGCGCGCGGCCTGTCGAATGCCGAGATCGCCGCGGAACTCGTCGTCAGCGACCACACGGTCAAGACGCACGTCGGCAATGTGCTCGCCAAGCTGGGGCTGCGGGACCGGATCCAGGCCGTGATCTGCGCGTACGAGACCGGTCTGATCGCGGCCGGGGATCCCCCGCGCGGGGGACCGTCGGGAGCCGGTTCCTCCCCCGCGTCGGCGAGGAGCTGACCGGAACCGGCGCCCGGAGACCGCCTGCGCGGGGGATCCGTCGAAAGCCCCTGGTCAGAAGGATGGAGCCAGCGAGAACACGGGCTTTCATCCACGGAGTTGACCATGAAGAGCATGCACCGCACGCTGCTGGCCGCCGCGCTCGTCCTGGGCGTCGTGGCGGGGCCGGGGGTCCTTCCGGCCGCCGCGTCCGTCCCGGCCGCCCCCTCCCCGAGGGTCTCCGTCCAGTCCGCGGAGCCCGCCCTGGAGGCCGCCATCGCGGACCTGCCTACGGCGGACGCCACGGCCGCGCTGGTGCGGGTCGGGGGTACCGAGGGCGTCTGGCGGGGCAGCTCCGGCGTGCACGACCTGAAGACCGGCCGCCCGGCCGATCCGACCGCCCGCTTCCGCGCCGGTTCCGTGACCAAGGTCTTCACGGCGGCGGTCGCGCTGCAGCTGGCCGCCGAGGGCAGACTGGACCTGGACCGCACCGCCCGCTCGTACCTGCCGGACCTGATCCCGGCGGCGTACGAGGACGTCACCGTCCGGCAGCTGCTCGACCACACGCACGGCATCCCGGCTCCCGACTTCCCCGGGACCACGGTCGAGGAGTGGTACGCGAACCGCTTCCGGACCCATGACCCCGAGGACATGGTCCGCTCGGCGACGTCGAAGCCCCGCGAGTTCGCGCCGGGCGAGCGACAGCACTACCTCAACATCGGCTACACCATCGCCGGTCTGCTGATCGAGCGCGTCACAGGAGATTCGTACGAGCACCAGGTCACCCGCCGGATACTGAACCCGCTCGGCCTGTGCGACACCTACTTCCCGGAGACGAACCCGCGCATCACCGGTCCGCACAACCACGGCTACCAGACGATGCGGCTGGACGACGGGACGACCGGTCTGCGCGACGTGTCCGTGTGGGGGACGACGGACGGCTGGGCGGCCGGTGACATCATCTCGACCACGGCGGACCTGGAGCGGTTCACCAAGGCCCTGTTCCGGGGGCGGGTCGTGCGCGGCCCGCTGCTGGAGGAGATGTTCACGCTGCCGAAGGTGACGGACTTCAAGAGCGGCGACCCGGCCGCGTACTCCGTCGGCCTCTCGATGAAGAAGCTGGGCGGCCGCGAGGTGTGGGGCAAGACGGGCGGCCGCTGGGGCTACAACGCGGCCAT
This sequence comes from Streptomyces sp. NPDC039424, assembly GCF_055639495.1. Lineage (NCBI taxonomy): Bacteria > Bacillati > Actinomycetota > Actinomycetes > Kitasatosporales > Streptomycetaceae > Streptomyces > Streptomyces sp. NPDC039424. The sequence goes on along the minus strand of NZ_JBVKAI010000005.1, from coordinate 396,440 downwards.
CGCCTCCACCCGCGACGGCTCCCGCACGCTGGTCTACAGCGTCAACTCCACGGACGCCAAGGGCCAGGACATGAACAAGGTGGCACTGGACATCATGGTGGCGGCCTTCGGCAGGCCTTAGCCGGTGTACCGCCGGAACGCGGGTCGCCGTCAGGCTCCGGCCCGTCCTTCGTCCCGTGTCGCGGAGGCGATCACGGCGGAGACGGCGGCGGTCACCGCGAGGCTCCCCAGCATGACCATCCCCACGCCGATCACGAAGAGGCCGCTGGAGTCGTCCGACCAGTCGTAGTAGGCGGCGGCGGTCAGGCCGGCCGTGGTGCCGAGCACGGCGCCCGCGCTGTGGCGCCGGAACGCTGCCCAGCACACCGGTATCAGCAGGGTCAGCACCAGCCCGATCACCTGCCACGCCTCGTACGGGCCGGTCGTCGAACCATCGGGGTGCTCGTCACGATGCTGGTCCCAGCCCAGCCAGGCGGCCCACGCCCCTACCGTCACTCCGGCAAGCACGAGGATCGACAACAGAGAGAGACCTGGTTTCAGAAGTCCTTGGCGCATGACCCCAGCGTCTCGGCTCACCCCGTCACCGACCAGGGGGCAGGTACTCAGTTCCACCCGAGTACCTGCCCCCTGACCGCGCCGTTGCGCGTTCACCCGGGCCCAGGGGGGAAATCTGCGATGGCGAGAGCACATATCCGCGCTCCTCGGAGTTAAGGTTGTGGCACCAGGCAGTCGGTGCTGGAGCCTTCGGAGCACGGGTGCCGAGCGCGCCCGGGTCCTTCGCCGCCCCCCGAAACCAAGGTGTTATGCCCGCTGAGAACCTTCCGGCCGTCGGCAACCTCGACGACGACGACTACCCCGCCTACACCATGGGGCGAGCCGCCGACCTCCTCGGCACCACTCCCGCCTTCCTCCGGGCCGTCGGCGAGGCAGAACTGATCACTCCGGTGCGTTCGGAGGGCGGCCACCGCCGCTACACCCGCCGCCAGTTGCGCATCGCCGCCCGCGCCCGCGAACTGGTCGACCAGGGAACCCCGATCGAGGCCGCGTGCCGCATCATCTCCCTCGAGGGACAGCTCGACGACGCCCTCCGGCTCAACGAGGAAACACGCCGGAAGCTGGAGGACCGCGATACGGATATCTAGTGCCGCCGATGCAGAAATGCCCACTCCACAGGGACGAGAATTGCAAAAAACATGAGATTTGCGGTCGACCTGTGCTAGCGTGATAGCAGTTGCAGTTTTGGTTGCCAGAGAATTTTTTTCTTTGCGAAGCTTTCCGGGTCTTTCCGGAGGGGTGATCATCGCGGCGACTCGGGTCCGTAAAGTGCGGATTCCGGCACTGCCCCCAAGGGAGATTCAATATGGCATCTGGCACCGTGAAGTGGTTCAACGCGGAAAAGGGCTTCGGCTTCATCGAGCAGGACGGCGGCGGCGCTGACGTGTTCGCCCACTACTCGAACATCGCCACCTCCGGCTTCCGCGAGCTTCAGGAGGGCCAGAAGGTGACCTTCGACGTCACGCAGGGCCAGAAGGGCCCGCAGGCCGAGAACATCGTTCCCGCCTGACGCTGACGCGATCCATGTGGCTGGGGCCCGCACTCTAGGGGTGCGGGCCCCAGCGCATTGTCTTCCCGCAGTACCCTGACACACGCCCGGGCCCACCGCTGTGACGCGCCCGGCTCTTTCGCATTTTCTTCGGCTCCTTCTTGCGAATCCTCGTGCGGCTGTCCACGCGCCGGGAGGAATTCCTCGATACGTGGCCGCATCGAGGAAGGTTCCGATGAACCGCACGCGCCGCACCGGCAACAAATCCGGCCGCCCCCGCGCGGACAGCGCCTCCGCGGGCTCCGGCCGCGGCAGCCGCTTCCGTTCGCAGGAGACACGCCGCCAGGGCCCCGGCCCCCGCCCCTCCAACGGGAGGAAGAGCGGCCCCGGGGCGCGGCCCAGTGCCCGCCAGGGTGAGTTCGCCCTGCCGGTCACGCTCACCGAACCGCTGCCGGCGGTCGAGTCGTTCGCCGACCTCGACATGCCCGGACGCCTGCTGACCGCGCTCCGCTCCGAGGGCGTGACCGTGCCCTTCCCGATCCAGGCCGCGACGCTGCCGAACGCGCTGGCCGGCCGGGACGTCCTGGGCCGCGGGCGCACGGGTTCGGGCAAGACGCTCGCCTTCGGCCTGCCCCTGCTGGCCCGGCTGGACGGACAGCGGGCCGAACCCCGGCAGCCGCTCGCCCTCGTCCTCGTACCCACCCGGGAACTGGCCCAGCAGGTCACCGACGCCCTCACTCCGTACGCCCGGGCGCTGCGCCTGCGGCTCGCCACCGTGGTGGGCGGCACCTCGATCGGCCGGCAGGCCGCCGCCCTGCGCGGCGGCGCGGAGGTCGTCGTCGCGACGCCCGGCCGCCTCAAGGACCTCATCGAGCGGGGCGACTGCCGTCTGGACCGGGTCACGATCACCGTCCTGGACGAGGCCGACCAGATGGCCGACATGGGCTTCATGCCGCAGGTGACCGGCCTGCTCGACCAGGTGGATCCCGCGGGCCAGCGGTTGCTGTTCTCGGCCACGCTGGACCGCAACGTCGACCTCCTGGTCCGCCGCTACCTGCACGACCCCGTGGTGCACTCGGTCGACCCGTCCGCCGGCGCCGTCACCACCATGGAGCACCACCTGCTGCATGTGCGCGACGCCGACAAGCACACCACCGCCACCGAGATCGCCGCCCGCGACGGACGAGTGATCATGTTCCTGGACACCAAGCACGCGGTGGACCGGCTGGCCAAGCACCTGCTGTCGGTGGGCGTGCGCGCCTCGGCCCTGCACGGAGGCCGGTCCCAGCCGCAGCGCACCCGGACGCTCGCCCAGTTCAAGGAGGGGCACGTCACGGTGCTGGTGGCCACCAACGTCGCCGCCCGAGGGATCCACGTCGACAACCTGGACCTCGTCGTGAACGTCGACCCTCCCGGCGACCACAAGGACTACCTGCACCGCGGCGGCCGTACCGCCCGCGCCGGCGAGTCCGGCACCGTGGTCACCCTGGTCCTGCCGCACCAGCGGCGCGCGGTGGACCGCCTGATGGCGGACGCCGGCATCACCCCGCGCACCGCCCAGGTCCGCCCGGGCGAGGCGGAGCTGACCCGTATCACCGGCGCCCGGACCCCCTCCGGGGTGCCCGTCGCCCTCCCCGCCCCGGCCGTCGAACGCCCCAGGCCCGCCAAGTCCTCCGGGCGAGGCCGTGGCGGACAGGCCGGCCGCCCCCGCCGCTCCTCCTCGAACCACGGCCGGTAGCCCCGGCCCAGCGGCCCGGCCGAGCACGTTCGGACGCCGCCGCCCGTGACGCCTGCCCCCGACGAAGAGGAGAAGCCCTTGACGCTCCATCCGACCCGACCCCAGCGGGCGGCAGACGCCTACGGCACCGGGCTGACCGCCCGTGACGCCATGGGCGCGCCCGGGCTGCAGGTCGGCGACCACATGATGGTCGACGAGGCGCTGTCCGTGGTCATCGGCGCCCGCGTCGCGCATCTGCTCCTCCAGGACGAGGAGGGCCGGTGCTCCGGCCTGGTCACCCGTGCACAGCTCGCCGCCCACCGCGGTGGCTCGTGGTACACCGACCGGACGCGGCTGCGGGACATCCCGCTCGACCGCGGACCGTTCACCTCGTCCGCGGCGGTCCTCGGCGACGCGGAGTCCGCCATGCGGGTCCGGACGCTGGACGTGTCCCCCGTGGTCGACGAGCAGGGCTATGCCCTGGGTGTTCTCGCTCTCACCCCGTGACCGCCCTCGCGCGGTCGGCCCCTTCCGGCGTTCTCCCACCCCCTTGTGAGGCATCATGCGCTGTGTCATCGCACGTTTCCCCTTCGACCTCATCAAGAGCGAGGTCGAGCAGTCGATGGAGGGCATCACGCCCGAACCCGTCACCGGGGTGTCCGTGACCATCGGCCGTCGCACCTACCCCGTCAAGCAGGTCGGGGAAGTGATCACCAGGCAGGATCGCCGCGACTTCACCGCGGCCGAGGTGAGCCGGGCGCTGACCCGGCTCGGCTTCACCTGCCACGAGGCGCCCGCGGTCACCCCGCCGCAGGGGTTCTGACGGCTGGTCCGGCGCGCCCGCTCCGTCTTACGGAGTGGTGACGTGCCGGGCGGGTCACGGGGCACGGCGCGGCCCCGGACCTAGCGTGGCCGTATGCGAGTGCTGGTCACCGGCGGTGCCGGGTTCATCGGGTCCCATGTCGTCGACGCCCTGCGGGCGCACGGGCACGAGCCGCTCGTGTTCGACGTCCGCAAGGACCCGGCCGCCGATGTGCGCGACCCGGTGGCCGTCGCCCGGGCGCTGGCCGGTGTCGACGCCGTCTGCCACCAGGCGGCCATGGTGGGGCTCGGCGACGGGGTCGCCGACGCGGCGGAGTACGTCTCGCGCAACGACCTCGGCACCGCCGTCCTGCTCGCCGCGATGGCCGCGGCGGGTGTACGGCGTCTCGTGCTGGCCGGGTCGATGGTCGTGTACGGGGAGGGGCGGTACGAGTGCCGGCGGCACGGTGTCGTGCGGCCCGGGCCGCGGGCCGTCGGCGATCTGGACTCGGGCCGCTTCGAGCCGCTGTGCCCGGCGTGCGGGCAGGAGCTGTCCCCCGGGCTGGTCGGCGAGGACGCTCCGGCCGACCCGCGGAACGTGTACGCCACGACCAAGCTCACGCAGGAGCACCTGGCCGCCGCCTGGGCCCGCTCGACGGGAGGGTCGGCGCTCTCGCTGCGCTACCACAACGTGTACGGGCCCCGGATGCCCCGCGACACCCCGTACGCCGGTGTGGCCTCCTTCTTCCGCTCCGCGCTGGCCCGGGGCGAGGCGCCGCGGATCTTCGAGGACGGGCGGCAGCGGCGGGACTTCGTGCACGTCCGGGACGTGGCCGCCGCGAATCTGGCCGCGCTGGAGGCCGGTGCGTCGGGCGGAGTGCCGGGCGGTGCGCTGACGGCCTACAACACCGGCAGCGGTGAGCCGCGCACCGTCGGCGAGATGGCCCGGGCGCTGGCCGCCGCGTACGGCGGGCCGGAGCCGGTCGTCACCGGGGAGTACCGGCTGGGCGACGTGCGGCACATCACCGCGGACTCCTCGCGGCTGCGGGCCGAGCTGGGCTGGCAGGCGCGGGTGGGGTTCGCGGAGGGGATGCGGGAGTTCGCTCGCCCCCTGTCGGCCTGAACGGCCTCGTCCTCACACGCCGGACGGGCTGGAGGCGGCCGTGGGCAGTGTCACCTCGAAGCGGCAGCCGCCGGGGATGTTGCGTACGGTGGCCCGGCCCCGGTGGGCCTCCACGATCCCGCGGACGATGGCGAGGCCCAGGCCCGCGCCGGCCGGGGGTGTACGGGCGTGGGTGCCGCGCCAGCCGGTGTCGAAGACGCGGGGCAGGTCCTCCTCCGGGATGCCTCCGCAGCCGTCCGTCACCGAGACCACCACGCCCTCCGGGGAGCGCTCGGCGGCGACCGCCACCGTGCCGTCGGCGGGGGTCCGGCGGATCGCGTTGACCAGGAGGTTTCCGAGGACTCTGCTCATCTCCTTGCCGTCGACCTCCACCGGGATCGCCGCCACGCTCTCGCCGACCAGGCGTACCCCGTGCTCGCGGGCGAGCGGGTCCGCGCCCGCGAGGGCGTCGCCGATCAGGTCGTAGAGGGAGATGCGGGAGGGGGTGAGGGGCAGGGTGCCGGCGTGGATGCGGGAGAGTTCGAAGAGGTCGCCGACCATGTCGTTCAGGCGTTCCACCTCGGTGCGGATCTGCCGGAGGTAGCGGTCGGGGTCGGTGGCCACCCCGTCCTCCAGCGCCTCCGACATGGCGCGCAGACCGGCCAGCGGGGTGCGCAGGTCGTGCGAGATCCAGGCGACCAGCTCGCGCCGGGAGGTCTCCAGCGCGCGTTCGCGGTCCCGGGATTCGGCCAGCCTGGCACTGGTGGCCGCCAACTCACGGCTGAGCGCGTCGAGTTCGGCGGTCGCCGGGCGGCCGGGGGCGGTGAAGTCGCCGCCGTCGCCGAACGAGCGTGCCGCGTCGGCGAGTTCACGGCTGCCGGCGACTACCCGGCGGCCCAGCAGCAGCGCGGTGGCCAGGGAGACGACCGCCGCCATCGCCACGACCGTCGTCACCACGGTCAGGTCGTGCGGCGACAGGAACATCGCCCACGCGACCGCGAGCGTGCCCGCGAGCATGGCCACCACCCCGACGGCGGAGACCACGGCGAGCGACGCGGTGAGCGAGCGGCGCCGCAGGAGGCGCAGCGCACCCGCTCCGGCCAGGCCGGTGGCGGCGGCGCCGGTGAAGGCGTACAGGGCGATGAGAAGGGTGTCGCGCACGGTCAGTCCACCTCCCCGCCGTCGGGCTCGAAGCGGTAGCCGACGCCCCACACGGTCTGGATCAGGCGGGGCCGGGCCGGGTCGTCCTCGACCTTGCCGCGCAGCCGGCGGACGTGGACGGTGACGGTGGACAGGTCGCCGAAGTCCCAGCCCCACACCTCGCGCATCAGGTCCTCGCGGCCGAACGCCCGTCCCGGGTGCCGGAAGAAGAAGGCGAGGAGGTCGAACTCGCGGAGGGTGAGGGCGAGTTCGGTGCCGTTCCGGGTGGCGCGGCGGGCGGCGGGGTCGATGGTCAGGCCGGCGGCGCTCAAGCAGCGGGCGCCGGTGGCGGGCCGGGTGCGGCGCAGGACCGACTCCACCCGCAGCACGAGTTCGCGGGGGCTGAAGGGTTTGGTGACGTAGTCGTCGGCGCCGACCTCCAGGCCGAGGACGCGGTCGTCCTCGTCGCCGCGCGCGGTGAGCATGATGACCGGTACGGGCCCCTGGCCGCGCATCCGGCGGCACACCTCCAGGCCGTCCATGCCGGGCAGCATCAGGTCCAGCACCACCAGGTCGGGCCAGTGCGCGGCGGCCCGGTCCAGGGCCGTCGGGCCGTCGTCGGCCCGGTCGACGGTGAAGCCCGCCCGGTCCAGGTATCCGGCGACGACCTCCGCGACCGTGGGGTCGTCGTCGACGACCAGGACCCGGGCGGATTCCGGCCGCGGGGGCCGGGACTCGTACGACTGCTGCTGCATGCCTCCAGCCTGGCACCGGGGCCGCGCCCGTGCGGCTCCCCGAGGGCTCCCGGCGCCCCGACGTCCGCGTTTCGTAAGGAGCCGAAGCCCGGTATGCCCTATTCGCGTTCGTAGGGTGAAGCCCGTGACCATCGACATGGACGTAGATGTCGTCCTCCCCTGTCTGAACGAGGCGGAGGCCCTGCCCTGGGTGCTGGCCCGGATCCCGTCCGGCTGGCGGGCCCTCGTCGTCGACAACGGCTCCACCGACGGCTCGGCGGAGATCGCTCGCGCACTCGGCGCGACCGTCGTCCACGAGCCGCGCCGGGGTTTCGGCGCGGCCTGCCACGCCGGACTGACCGCGGCCACCGCCGAGGTCGTGTGCTTCTGCGACTGCGACGCCTCCCTCGACCCGTCCCTGCTCGTCCCCTTCGTCTGCGAACTCCGCACCGGCGGGGCCGACCTGGTGCTCGGCCGCAGGCGCCCGCGTCGCCGGGGCGCGTGGCCCGCGCACGCCCGGGCCGGCAACCTCGCCCTCGCCCGGCTGCTGCGCCGCCGCACCGGCCTGCGGCTGCACGACCTCGGCCCGCTGCGCGCCGCCCGCCGTGAGCCGCTGCTCGCCCTCGGGCTCACCGACCGGCGCAGCGGCTACCCCCTGCAGATGGTGGTGCGCGCCGCCGACGCGGGCTGGCGGATCACCGAGCACGACGTCCCCTACCTGCCCCGGGCCGGCGCCTCGAAGGTGACGGGCACCTGGCGCGGCACCTGGCAGGCGGTACGGGACATGAGCCGCGTGCTGAAGGAGACCCCCGTCGGCGAGGGGACGGCTCGGTGACCACGCTCCTCGTCATCGCCAAGGAACCGCTGCCGGGCCGGGTCAAGACCCGGCTCAGCCCGCCGTTCACCCCCTGGGAGGCGGCGGCGCTCGCCGAGGCGGCGCTGACCGACACCCTTCAGGCGGTGGCGGCCACCCCCGCCGCCCGCCGGGTGCTCGTCCTGGAAGGCGCCCCCGGCCCGTGGCTCCCGCCCGGCTTCGACGTCGTACGGCAGTGTGCGGGCGGTCTCGACGAACGGCTCGCGGACGCCTTCGCCGGCTGTGACGGACCGGCCCTGCTGATCGGGATGGACACCCCGCAGGTGACCCCGGAGCTGCTCGGCGTGGACTTCGACGGCTGCGACGCGTACTTCGGTGCCGCCGAGGACGGCGGCTTCTGGGCCCTCGGACTGGCCGAGCCCGATCCCGCGCTGCTGCGGGGCGTGCCCATGTCGACGCCGGTCACCGGGGCCGTGCAGCGGGAGCGGCTCGTCGGCGCGGGGCTGCGGGTGCGGGACCTGCCCCGGCTGCGGGACGTGGACACCGCCGCCGACGCCCGCGCCGTCGCCGCGCTGGCCCCGCACGGCCGCTTCGCCGCACGGCTGGCCCGGTTCACGACGGCGGCGAGCCGATGAGCACCGTCGTCTCACCGCCCTGGGCCGCCTCCGACCCCTACGCGGCCGCCCTGCGCGCCGGCCGCGGCCCGCTGTTCCTGCGTCGCGCCGACGGCTGGCTGCTGCCGCTGGAGGTGGAGCGCTGGTGCGCGCGAGCCGACCCGGTCGACCTGGACGTGCTGGACCGGTGCGAGGGCCCCGTGCTGGACATCGGCTGCGGGCCGGGGCGGCTGGTCGCGGAACTCGCCGCGCGGGGCCGGACCGTCCTCGGCATCGACGTCAGCGAGACCGCCGTCGACCACACCGTGCGGCTCGGGGGTCCGGCGCTGCGCCGCTCGGTCTTCGAGCCGCTGCCCGGCGCGGGCCGCTGGGGCACCGTGCTGCTCATGGACGGCAACGTCGGCATAGGCGGCGACCCGCGCGCCCTGCTGGACCGGGTGGACGCGCTGCTCGCCCCCGGTGGCCTGCTGATCGCCGAGACCGCGCCGGTCGACGTCGACGAACGCGCCCAGGTGCAGGTCGTCGACGTCATCGGCGCCGGCGGGTCCGGCGGCACGTTCCCCTGGGCGCGGCTCGGCACCGCGGCCCTGCTGCGGTACGCGGGCCCGGCGAGGTGGAGTGCCGTCGGTCAGTGGACGGCCGGTGAGCGCCGCTTCCTCGCCCTGCGCAGCCGCAGCGCCAGCAGCAGCGCCGAGCCGCCGAAGAGCACGGCGGTGACCAGCAGCCAGCGGGCGAGGAAGCCGTCGGCCGGCAGTCCGGTGGCGGACGGATAACGCCGCTCCACCATCCCGCTGATCAGCGGGAACCACACGAGCAGCAGCAGGCCGGAGAGGGCGGCCGGTACGCGCACGTACCCCACCCACTCCCGGTGACCGGCCGCGCCGAGACCTCCCGTGACCGCCCGGTCCGCCGCCGCGTACAGGGGCAGCAGGACGAGGTCGTGCAGCAGCGCAGCCCCCACGAACCACAGCGCCACGCCGAACCGGTCGTCGGCCAGGAGGCGGACGCCCGCGTAGGCGGCGAGCGCGAACGAGCAGCCCAGCAGCAGGATCTGCAGGGGACTGCCGAGGACGGGCCGTCGTCGCATCACAGGTCTCCGAACGTCATCCGGGCCACCCACTTGGTGTTCAGCACGCCGGGCGCGGCCGGAACGATGACGCGCGCCGGGTAACCGTGATCCGGCGACAGGTCCTCGCCGTTGACGTACAGGGCGAGCAGGGAGCGCGGATCGGCGACCTGGTTGGCGCGCAGGGCGGCGCGGCGGAAGGCGCCGTGCCGCTGGAGGGACTCGACGAACACGTCCGGCGGATCGCCGTCGTGGCCGACGAGCGCGGCGAGGTCCCGCAGCCGCACCCCGCGCCACCACTGGTCCGACGTCGACCAGCCCTCGACGCAGGCGATGGGCAGCGCCGAGCTGTGCAGGGGGAGCCGGGCCAGCTGGGCGCGGCTGAGGCGGACCGTGCCCGTCCGCCCGGTCACGACGAGGCGCCAGGCGTCCTCGCCGGTCTCCGCCGCGCGGATCCCGGCGTACCCGGCCGTCTTGTTGATCTGGAAGCCGTTCGGGCCGCTGCCGGGGCCGGCTCCGCCGTGCGGTGCGAGCAGGGCCGTACGCCGCAGCGGGCCGTCGAAGCCCTGGCCGGCCGTCGTGGCGAACAGCAGCAGCGAGCCGCCGCCGACGAACCACAGGGCGCCGCGCCGGGACACGGTCGGGGGACCGGGACGCGGGGAGACCAGGTCCCCCGCCTCCCCCGCCTTCCCCGTCTCCCTTTCCTCCCGCAGGCGGCGCAGGTTCCGTACGGCCGCCGGGGTCTTCAGGGCGGCATGGGCGACGAAGGCGGCGAAGAACACCCACGCGCCGTAGAAGTGCAGGGTGTAGAAGGAGCCGGGGAAGACGTAGTCGAGCTGGATGTTGAGGACACCGGTCACGAACTCGAACAGCGCGCCCCCGACCAGCAGCAGCAGTGAGATCCGCTCCAGCGCGTGGGCGAGCGAGCGGGCGGGCGGCAGTGTGAACAGCCTGGGCACCACCGACCACAGCTTGGCCAGCAGGACGGGGATCAGGGTGACGCCCAGGGTGACGTGGACGCCCTGGGTGAGCCGGTAAAGCCAGGGCGGGTCCGTCGGCCAGGCGAAGAGGTAGAAGCCGAGGATCCCCTTGTCCGGGGTCTTGTCGTTCACCGGCGACAGGTCCGGGTTGTAGGCGGCGTACGAGACCAGGCCCGTCAGGAACAGCACCGTGATGCCGACGAGCAGGACGAGGCCGAGCACCGACGTGAACCAGGGGCCACGCAGCGGGCTGCGCCAGAAGCCGGGCGATGAGGGAAGCCGTGGGTCGTCTCGCATGAGCCGACCGTAGGCCGGGACACCCCCGGGAAAGGCCGCTCGACCCATGACGAAACGCTGACGTCCGGCCCGGACGGCGGCCCGCTTCCCGCCGCCCGGCCTAGCGTGCCGGTGTGACCCGCGCCCTCCTCCGCGATCTGTACGCCGTCCTGGCCGCCGCCCTGCTCGTCACGGTGGCCGTGCTGGTCGGCCGCCACATCCAGGACACCCGCCACACCCTGATCGTCCACTGGCCCCCGCTCCTGGGCACCTGGGGTCCGCACGTCGGCCCCGGCACCCCGGCCGCCCTGGTGGTGGCGGCGGCCGTGGTGACGTACGGGCCCGTCCTCGCCACCCGCCTGCCGTGGCGGGCCCTGCTCGCGGCGACCTGGGGGACGGCCACGGCCTGGATCCTCTCCCTGGCCCTGGTCGACGGCTGGCAGCGGGGCGTCGCCGGCCGGCTCACCACGCGCTACGAGTACCTCCGGGGCATCGACCGCTTCCACGACATCCCGGCCACCCTGCGCGACTTCACCCACCACATCGTTCTCGGCCCCGCCGACCACTGGCCCGCCCACATCGCCGGCCATCCCCCGGCGGCCACGCTGACCTTCGTCCTGCTCGACCGGATCGGGCTGCGGGGCGGCGGCTGGGCCGGAATCTGGTGCGTCGTCGTCGGCGCGACGGCGTGTGCGGCCGTGCTCGTCGCGGTACGGGCACTGGCCGGGGATGGCCTGGCGCGGCGGGCGGCGCCCTTCCTGGTGCTGGCCCCGGCGGCGGTGTGGATGGGCACCTCGGCCGACGCCTACTTCGCGGCGGTCGCCGCGTGGGCCGTGGCGCTGCTGGCGCTCGCGGTCACCGGACGGTCGGTGTACTGGGCGGCGGCGTCCGGACTCCTGTTCGGGCTCACCTGCTACCTCTCGTACGGGCTGACGCTCTTCGCGCTCATCGGCGCGGCGGTGCTGGTGCTCGGCCGACGGCGGGTCCGGGAACGGCCCCTGCTGCTCGCGCTCCTGCTCGCCGGGCTGACCGTCGTGCCGACGGCGTTCACGCTCGCCGGGTTCGACTGGTGGGAAGCGTACCGGCTGCTGGTCACGCGCTACCGCCAGGGTGCGGGCGGCGTCCGCCCGTACGGCTACTGGGTGTGGGCCAACCTCGCCTGCACCGTGCTCATCACGGGCCTGGCCACGGCGGCGGGACTGCGGCGGACGGGTGCCGTGCTGCTGCGGCGCCCCGCCGATCCGCCCGGCGGTCTCCGCCTCGCCCTCCTCGTGGCCGCCTCCCTCCTCGCCCTCCTGACCGCCGACCTGTCCGGCATGAGCAAGGCCGAGACCGAACGCATCTGGCTCCCCTTCGCGATGTGGCTCCTCCCGGCCTGCGCGTATCTCCCCCGTCCCCGCGCCTGGCTCACCGCCCAGGCGGTGCTCGCGCTGCTCCTCAACCATCTGCTGCGCACCGGGTGGTGACGGTGGGTCAGCATCGACCGTCCCGTGTGACGCAGCACACACTCGCCTGCCGATGACTTCGTTCGCCCTCCTCGGTCATCAAAGGCGACCGCACCGGAACCGACGGGAGACCACCGACATGACCGCCGCCGTGAAAGGCCCTGCCAGTTACTTCCCCTCCATCGAGAAGAAGTATGGCCGCCCGATAGCGGAATGGAAGGAACTCATCCGCTCCTCGCCCCTGACCAAGCACATGGAGCTCGTGAACTGGCTGAAGGCCGAGCACGGTATGGGCCACGGCCACGCCAACGCCCTCGTCGCCCACACCATCGCGGAGGCCGCAGGCGCCTGAGCCGGGGAGGCGCGGGTCACATCCGCCGATGTCACAGGGGGCCGGGCCACCTCGTCTCAGGGGTGTAGCCAGTGACGACAACGGAGGAGCGGACCATGGACGCGCGACTGAACCTCTTCGCCAGCCAGACCGCCGGCAAGGCGCTCAAGCACATCATCTCGGCGGGAAAGACGCTCCAGGACTCGCCGCTGCCGTCCGCGACGCAGGAGCTGGTGGCGCTGCGCGTGAGCCAGATCAACGGCTGCGCGGTCTGCATCGACATGCACACCAAGGAGGCCGCCGCAGCCGGGGAGACCTCGGTGCGGCTGCACCTGGTGGCGGCGTGGCGGGAGGCCACGGTCTTCACCGAGGCCGAGCGGGCCGCGCTGGAGCTGGCGGAGCAGGGGACCCGGGTCGCGGACGGGGCCGGCGGGGTCACCGACGAGGTGTGGGCGCAAGCCGCCAAGCACTACGACGAGGAGCAGCTCACCGCCCTGGTGCTCCTGGTCTCCTTCCTGAACATGGCGAACCGGCTGAACGTCATCAGCCGGCAGCCGGCCGGCGACTACGAGGCCGGGCAGTTCCACTGACACCACCGGTCCCGGGGGCGTTACCGTGGCCTGTCGATCAAGGGGAGGGGAGCCGGCGTGAGCAAGGTCGAGGATTTCGAGGAGCTGCGGCCGCTGCTGTTCTCGATCGCCTACCGGATTCTGGGCAGCGTGAGCGAGGCCGAGGACGCGGTGCAGGAGACCTGGCTGCGCTTCGACGGCTCGGCGACCCGGCCCACGTCGACCAAGGCCTTTCTGTCGGCCACGGTGACCCGGATCTCCATCGATGTGCTGCGTTCCGCGCGGGTGCGGCGGGAGGCGTACGTCGGGCCGTGGTTTCCCGAGCCGCTGCTGAGCGATCCGTACCAGGATCCGGCGCGGTCGGTGGAACTGGCCGACTCGGTGTCGATGGCGGCGCTGCTGCTGCTGGAGCGGCTCAGCCCGCTGGAGCGGGCGGTCTTCCTGCTGCGGGAGGTGTTCGGCTTCGGGTTCGACGAGGTCGCCGCGGCGGTGGGGCGTTCGGAGGCGGCATGCCGGCAGCTGCTGGTGCGGGCGCGGCGGCACATGGAGGCCGGGCGCCCGCGCTTCGAGGCGGACCGTCAGGAGCGGCAGGAGCTCGCGACACGGTTCTTCGACGCGCTGAAGGACGGCGATGTGGGCGGGCTGCAGAACCTGCTGGCCGCCGACGCGCAGCTGGTCGGGGACGGCGGCGGCAAGGCCCCGCAGCTGGCCAGGACCATCATGGGCGCGGAGAAGGTGGCCCGGCTGCTGGGCACGGTCTTCCCCTGGCTGGTCCGGATCGACGTGACGCTGGAGCCGCGGGAGGTCAACGGCCAGCCCGGCGCGATCTTCCGCGACCGGGACGGCGGGATCCTGCAGATCCTGGTCCTCGAGATGCTCGACGGGCGGATTCAGACCGTGCGCGGGGTGAGCAATCCCGACAAGCTCGGCCACCTCGGGCCGGTCGCCGACGCCTGGGCCGTCGACCGCGAGGTGAAGCTGGCCCGCCGGCGGCCGGACTGACCGCGACCGCGGTGCGGGCGGGGAATGCGGGATGCGTTCATTCGTACCGCGCTGGTTAGATCGAGCCCGTCGACGACCGAGCCGGTCGACGCCGACGGGGACCGCGAGGGCGGCCCCGCCCGACGGATGGAGGCACGATGAGCACGGCCCCGAGGACCAAGGCCCAGGCGCCCGCGCCGCACGTTGCCGACAGCCATGACCTGATCCGCGTGCACGGCGCGCGTGAGAACAACCTCAAGGACGTCAGCGTCGAGATCCCGAAGCGCCGGCTGACGGTGTTCACCGGCGTCTCCGGCTCGGGCAAGAGCTCGCTGGTGTTCGACACGATCGCCGCGGAGTCGCAGCGGCTGATCAACGAGACCTACAGCGCCTTCGTGCAGGGCTTCATGCCGACGCTGGCGCGGCCCGAGGTCGACGTACTCGACGGGCTGACGACCGCGATCATCGTCGACCAGCAGCGGATGGGTGCCGACCCCCGCTCCACGGTCGGCACCGCCACCGACGCCAACGCGATGCTGCGCATCCTCTTCAGCCGGCTCGGGCAGCCGCACATCGGCTCGCCCAAGGCGTTCTCCTTCAACGTCCCCTCGATCAGCGGGGCGGGCGCGGTCACCGTCGAGCGCGGCGGGAAGACCGTGAAGGAGCGGCGCAGCTTCAGCATCACCGGCGGCATGTGTCCGCGCTGCGAGGGCCGCGGCACGGTCTCCGACATCGACCTCACCCAGCTCTACGACGACTCCAAGTCGCTCTCCGAGGGCGCGCTCACCATCCCCGGCTACAAGGCGGGCGGCTGGAACTACCGGCTCTACAGCGAGTCGGGGTTCTTCGACCCGGACAAGCCGATCAGCACGTACACCAAGCAGGAGCTGGAGGACTTCCTGCACCGCGAGCCGACCAGGATGAAGATCGCGGGCATCAACATGACCTACGAGGGGCTGATCCCCCGGGTCCAGAAGTCACTCCTCGCCAAGGACCCGGAGGCGATGCAGCCGCACATCCGGGAGTTCGTGGACCGGGCGGTCACCTTCACCGCCTGTCCCGAGTGCGGCGGCACCCGGCTCAGCGAGGCGGCCCGCTCGTCCCGGATCGGCGGGGTCGGCATCGCCGACGCCTGCGCGATGCAGATCAGCGACCTCGCCGAATGGGTCCGCGGCCTCGACGAGCCCTCGGTGGCGCCGCTGCTCGCCACGCTGCGCCACACCCTGGACTCGTTCACGGAGATCGGGCTGGGGTACCTCTCGCTCGACCGGCCGGCGGGCACGCTGTCGGGCGGTGAGGCGCAGCGCGTCAAGATGATCCGCCACCTCGGCTCCTCGCTCACCGACGTCACCTACGTCTTCGACGAGCCCACCACGGGCCTGCACCCGCATGACATCCAGCGGATGAACGACCTGCTGCTGCGGCTGCGGGACAAGGGCAACACGGTGCTCGTCGTGGAGCACAAGCCGCAGACGATCGCCATCGCCGACCACGTGGTCGACCTGGGCCCCGGCGCCGGTACGGCGGGCGGCACGGTCTGCTTCGAGGGCACCGTCGAGGGGCTGCGGGCCGGGGGCACCGTGACCGGCCGCCATCTCGACGACCGGGCCGCACTCAAGGAGACGGTGCGGGAGCCCGCCGGCCGGCTCGAGGTCCGCGGCGCGACGGCGCACAACCTGCGCGGTGTCGACGTCGACTTCCCGCTCGGGGTGCTGGTCGTGGTCACCGGCGTCGCGGGTTCCGGCAAGAGCTCGCTCGTACACGGGTCGCTGTGTCAACAGCCGGGGGCGGCCGGCGCGGGTGTGGTGTCGGTCGACCAGAGCGGGATCCGCGGCTCGCGCCGGAGCAACCCGGCGACGTACACCGGGCTGCTGGAGCCGATCCGCAAGGCCTTCGCGAAGGCCAACGGCGTCAAGCCGGCGCTGTTCAGCTCCAACTCCGAGGGCGCCTGCCCCAACTGCAACGGCGCCGGCGTAGTCTTCACCGACCTGGCGATGATGGCCGGTGTCGCCACCACCTGCGAGGAGTGCGAGGGAAAGCGGTTCGAGGCGTCGGTGCTGGAGTACCGGCTCGGGGGCCGCGACATCAGCGAGGTGCTCGCGATGTCGGTGACCGAGGCCGAGGAGTTCTTCGGCTCCGGCGAGGCGCGCACACCGGCCGCGCACACCGTCCTCGGCCGGCTCGCCGACGTCGGGCTCGGCTACCTGAGCCTCGGTCAGCCGCTCACCACGCTGTCCGGCGGTGAGCGGCAGCGGCTCAAGCTGGCGACCCACATGGCCGAGAAGGGCGGTGTCTACGTCCTGGACGAGCCGACCGCCGGTCTGCATCTCGCCGACGTCGAGCAACTGCTCGGCCTGCTCGACCGGCTCGTCGACTCCGGCAAGTCGGTCATCGTCGTGGAGCACCACCCGGCGGTCATGGCGCACGCCGACTGGATCATCGACCTCGGTCCCGGCGCCGGTCACGACGGTGGCCGGATCGTCTTCGAGGGCACACCCGCCGATCTCGTGGCCGCCCGCTCCACCCTCACCGGCGAGCATCTGGCGGACTACGTCGGCGCCTGATCGGGGCTCAGTGGCGGACCATGGCGCAGGTGAGCGTCATCATCCCCTTGTTCGTCTTGACGACGTATCTGCTCCCGCTGAGACCGCCGATGTCGAACCGGCCCGAGTTGTCCGTCGTGACGGTGCCCGAGCTTGATCCCGAGTAGGTCACCTTCGTGCCGTGGCCGAATCCCACGCCCCACAGGTGGTATTTGCCGTTCGACTCTTTCTCGACATGGCATGCCGCGCGGGGGGCGGCGCCGTGTGCGGCGGTGGTCGAGGCGTGTGCGGCGACCGCCGGGCTCAGCGCGAGCGCGGGGGCCACCAGGAACGTGAGTGCTGCGAGACGTGTTCGGTCCATCGTTCGTTCTCCCTCGGGTCTGCCGGTGCGGCCGATGGGACGTGACGGCTCCGTCACCCGCGGCAGCGGTCGCACAGGACACCGAGGGGAAGCCTCGCTCCGTCACGCCGGGCACCTCGGAGCGTGTTTCACGAGGTGCGCTGCTGTTTTTCATCGTATCGTCCGATTTGCCGCACGGCATCTCGCGCACTACCGGGCCAGGCGGTGTCCGGTCCGCGCGACACCGGAAGCACAGTCAACTCCCGTTTTAGTGACGCGAGTTGCTACGGGGTGAGGACGACCTTTCCGGCGACCGTGCCGGATTCGGCCAGCCGCAGAGCGTCGGCGGCGCGGGTGAGCGGCAGTTGGGCGGCGACCTGGGCGGTGACCTCGCCGCGCTGGAGGGCCTCGAAGACCTGGGTGAGGTCGGCGCTGAGGCGGGCCCGGAACCGGTTCCTGGACAGGGCTCGGCCGGCCCAGACGTTGAAGAAGCCGGCGCGGCGGCGGTTGGGCAGGGCGTTCCACAGCCACACCCGGCCGAGGAGTTTGAGCACGGGCCACTGCTTGGATCCTTCGGCGTCGCGGGTGGAGGCGGTGCCGTAGGAGACGAGGGTGCCGCCGGGGGCGAGCAGGCGCCAGGAGTCGACGATGCCGCGGCCTCCGACGTGGTCGAAGACGGCGTCCACCCCGTCGGGGGCCAGCTCGCGGATGCGCGCGGCGATGTCGCCGGTGCGGTAGTCGACGGGGGTGACGCCCTGTTTCCGCAGCGCGTCGTGGTGGCGTGGGGAGGCCGTGCCGATCACCTTCGCGCCCGCGGCGTGGGCGAGTTGGACCAGGACCGAGCCGACGCCGCCGTTGGCGCCGTGCACCACGACGGTCTGGCCGGCGCGCACCCGTGCCTTGCGGTGCAGCATCTGCCAGGCGGTGATGCCGTTGAGCACCAGGGTCTCCGCCTCCGCCGCGCCGATGCCGTCGGGCACCGGCACCAGGTCCGCCGCGTCCACGAGGACGTGGCTCGCCCAGCCGCCGACCTTGACCAGCGCGGCGACCCGGGTGCCGGCGAGGCCCGGTGCCACGCCCTCGCCGGTCGCCAGCACCGTGCCGACCAGGTCGTAGCCGGGCACGAAGGGGAACGGCGGCTGGTCGTAGTACCGGCCGCGGCGCATCTGCTGCTCCGCGAAGGAGACGCCCGTCGCCTCCATCCGGATCACTGCCTGTCCCGGGCCCGGGGCGGGGACGGCCCCGTGCCGGATCTGCAGGCCCTCGGGCTCGACCTTGCCCGGCAGGACGACCTCGACGAGTCCTTCGGCGTTCATGACGACCTCCATCACGGCTTTGCGTTACTCGGCTTCGCGTTCGTTAGAAGTTGTAACGCGATGCTGCGGGAAGTGTCAATAGCTTTCGTGATAGGGTCTAACTAGACCGTGAAGGTGTAAGGGCGGAAGGTGGCAGGCCATGACGGACACGGGGGGCGCGAAAACCCCGCGCGAGCGCTACCGCATCCAGGTGCGCGAGGAGATCAAGCAACGCGCGTGGGAGCAGATCGCCACGGCGGGGGCCTCCGCGCTCTCCCTCAACGCGATCGCCAAGCAGATGGGAATGAGCGGGCCCGCTCTCTACCGGTACTTCGCCGGACGCGACGAGCTGATCACCGAGCTGATCAGAGACGCGTACCGAAGCCTCGCCGACACCTTCCGCGCGGCCTCCGCCTCCGGTGCCGACGTCGCGGCGCTGGCGCACGCCCTGCGCGGCTGGGCACTGGACGACCCCCAGCGGTACTTCCTCGTCTACGGCACACCGGTCCCCGGCTACCACGCACCCGAGGACATCACCGCGATCGCGTCCGAGATCATGGCGATCCTGCTCGACGCCTGCGCCGCGCCGCCCGCGGACAGCCCCGCGACGGCGTTCGACACCCACCTCGAAGCCCACCGGCAATGGGCGGACGGCCACCCCGCCCCACCAGCGGCCCTGCACCGCGCCCTGGCCTTCTGGACCCGCCTGCACGGCATCCTGTCCCTGGAACTCGCGGGCCACTTCACCGGGATGGGGTTCGACCCCGGGCTGCTCTTCGCCGCCGAAGTGGACGACATCTAAGCGGGGGCGGGACGACAGGACGTAGCGCTCGCGGGACCGGGCCGCGGGCATGGTCCGGGCCAACTCGTGCCCAGCCAACAGTAAAGAACCTTGACAATTAATTGGTCTAGTCCAACGATGGTCGGCGCCCCCCACTCCGCCCTTCCGCCCTTCCTGTGGGAGCGTCCATGAGACGACCTGGTTCTCTTCGCACGTTGCTGTCCTGTATGACCGTCACCGCCCTGTCGGTGGGGCTGGCCGCCCTCCAGGGAGGGAGCGCGCTCGCCGCGGGGCAGGGGTCCTCGCACCCCGCGAAGCCCCTGCCCTCGCATGTCGCGGCGCCGTACTTCGAGACATGGACCGGTGAGAGCCCGGCCGCGCTCGCCGCCGAGTCGGGCAACAAGTACCTCACGATGGCCTTCCTCCAGACGGACACGGCCGGCTCGTGCACCGCGTACTGGAACGGCGCAACCGACCAGCCCGTCTCCAAGGCGTCCTTCGGCGACGACATTGCCGCGATCCAGGCACGCGGCGGCAACGTGATCCCCTCCTTCGGCGGCTACAGCGCCGACACCACCGGCACCGAACTGGCCGACAGCTGCACCAGCGTCGACTCCATCGCCAAGGTGTACGAGAGTCTCGTCACGACGTACGGCGTCACCCGGATCGACCTCGACGTCGAGGCCGACTCCATCAACAACACCGCCGGGATCGACCGCCGCAACAAGGCCATCGCGAAGGTCCAGCACTGGGCCGAACGCACCGGCCGGCACGTGCAGTTCTCGTACACCCTGCCGACGACCGACACCGGCCTCGCGCCCAGCGGTGCGACGCTGCTGCGGAACGCCGTCGACAACGGCGCGCGCGTGGACGTCGTCAACATCATGACGTTCGACTACTGGGACGGCGCCACGCACGACATGGCGGCCGACACCGAGACGGCCGCGACCGGGCTGCACGCCCAACTGGCGGCCCTCTATCCGAAGAAGAGCCCGGCGAACCTGTGGCACATGATCGGCGTCACCGAGATGCCCGGCATCGACGACTACGGCCCCGAGGAGACCTTCACCCCGCAGGACGCCGTCACGGTGGAGCACTGGGCCGCCGCCAAGGGCATCAACACCCTCTCCTTCTGGGCCCTCCAGCGCGACAACGGCACGTGCGTGGGCACGGCCGGCGCCAACTCCTGCTCCGGCATCGCGCAGGACACCTGGTACTTCAGCCATGTCTTCGAGCCGTTCACACGCGGCACCTTCTGACGGGATCCGCGCAGGAGCATCACACAGGCTGCACACAGTCTTTCGAAACAGTCGTTAGCGTTGCTGGCCATTCGATCCCCCGTACGAAAGCCCACGTACGAACGTGACCAGGTCGCGGCCCGGCAGGGCGACGGCACGGCAACTCAGGAAGACCGCAGATGGACTACTGCTCCTCGTGTCGTCGACATCTCAACGGCGCCCTGGTGTGTCCCGGGTGCGGTGCCTACGCCCCCGACATCGCCCCGGCCACGGCCGACGGCCGGATCGTCCCGGCCCGGCCCGCGGGCGCGACGCCGGACCCGGCGGTGTGGGCGGTCACGGCTTCGGAGCCGTGGCCGGACGAGGCCCCGCACACCGAGCCCTCCGGTGACCCCGAGGCCGTGCCGTCCGCGCCGCAAGGGCGGGCGGCACGGCGCCGTCAGCTGGCCCGCTGGAAGAAGAACCAGCGCCGGGCCGTGGTCGCCACCGCCGTCGCGCTCGTCGGCGGCGGCCTGACCGTGGCCGCGATGGACCGGCAGCCCGGCGACCGCGCACAGGCGGCCACCGCGCCGGAGGACCCGGGCACACGCGCCGCGGAGGAACCGACCTCGCGGCACACCCGCCCGGACGCGCCCCGCACCGACACGCACCGGTCCACGCCCACTCCCCCCGCACAGTCCCCCGCGACCGGCCTCCCGCACCAGCGGTCCGCCCCCGCCCCGCTCCACACCACGGCACCGAGCACTCAGCCGGCCGCCCCCGCCGCCGCTCCGCAGTCGGCGCACACGGCTCACACGGCTCACACGACCGCCCCGCGGCAGCAGACCGGCTCCTCGTCCTCCTCCGGCGAGTCGGCCGCCGACCAGACCGGTACGGCGGCACAGCAGCCCTCCACGCCCGCCGCCGAAGGCAACGACCCGGGAACGCCTCAGGCGAGCCCCTCCCCGGCTTCGACGTCGCCGTCGCAGCTGTGCCTGCTCGTGGTCTGCCTCGGCTGATCCCGCCGGGCCGTACGGGCAGAACGTTCCTCAGACGGTCGTGCTCACGGGGCCTCGGCGTCCGCGGGGGCCCTCGCGGGGCGCAGTTCGCGCAGGATCCGCGTGAGGTCGCCGGGGGCGGCGGCGAGGCGGACCGGGGTACCGGCGTCGTCGAGTTCGGCTATGTGCCAGCTTCTGGGGACGGTGTCCCCGTCGCTGCCGCGGGCGCGGCGCACGTTGCCGACGGTGAGCCGCTCCACCGGGATCCGCTTCGCCGCGAACCGGCCGGGACCGGGGGTCACGGCGGGCGGGCCGTCCCCGAGGGCGATGTGGGTGCCGAAGCCGTGCGGGTTGTAGTCGGTGTGCTCCAGGAAGCGGGCGGCCAGGAACACCTCCTCGTCCGGGTCGGCGGCCTCTTCGGTGACCCTGGCCGCCAGGGGTGTACGGACGCGGGTGGCGCGCCACGCCCCGACGAAGAGGGCCAGGGTGGCCGAGGAGCCCACGGCGGCCCAGGTGATGGCCGCGGAGGAGGTGAGCAGGGTCGTGGGGTGGAGGTAGCACAGCGGCAGCAGCCACAGGGCCGTACCGACGAGCGCGCCCGCGAACGGAAGCGCCGACGGGAGCACCTCGTCGTCGGGCAGCCGGCGCCCGCGCAGACGCAGCAGCACCTGCGCACCGGGCCAGCCGGCGGCGAGGGCGAACCCGGCCGCCACCACGGCCAGTTCCCCGGCGGCGGGCATGTGCTCGCGCCACACCTCGCGCTCGCCGACGATCTCTCTCACCCGGCCGCGCCAGACGGTCAGTTCGACGCTGTCACCGGGCCGGAACCCCAGGGCCGCCTCGCGCGTGACCCCGACCCGCTCCAGCGGCCGGCCGTCGGCGAAGTACAGCCAGCTGCTCACCTTCGGCCTGTTGGCCTCGGTCCGCGTGATCACGGCCCGCAGGGTGGTCAGGCAGTCGGCACGCCCGGCGGCGGGCGTCCCGGCGGCGCACGGGGTGGCCGACTGCCACGCCCGCTGGTCCGCGGCGGCGTCCGGCACGAACCACGTGGCCACGCCCGCACACCCCAGCAGCAGCGCGCACAGCGCCACGGACCCGGCCCAGCCCCGCCCGGCGGTGCGGTGCGAGACGACGGGGACGTGACTCGACCGCGGGACCCCGTGACGGCGGTGCAGCGTGCGCAGCGCGGCCAGCCGCGCGTCGAACTCGGGGTCGTCGGACGACCAGCTCCGCGGCAGGGGCAGCAGACGCTTACGGCCGTCGCGCAGCACCAGGCCGATACGACGGGCGTCCTGGACACGGGAGTTGTTCGTGTACGTCAGGTGTACGCGCAGGTCGGTGACGTCCTGCCAGGGCACGCTCCGGTGGCGCAGCAGCGTACGGAAACGGATGCCGCGGGCATCGGCGGTCATCCGGGCCCTGACCGCGCGCAATGACATGACACCCACCAGCGCCGGCAGCAGGCCCCCGGCCAGCCAGACGGCGGGCGGCCCTCCCCCGTACGCCGCGCGCAGCACGGCCAGGCCCGCCCCGACGGCCCCGAGCAGCACGAAGAACCACAAGGTGCGCCGGTACGGGGGAAGGCACCTCACTTCACCGACATCGGTCATGCGCGGCATCCTGGCATCGCCCGACATGCGCTTACTTGTGCCGGGTCCGGCAGTTTCCCGGCCCCCGACGTTGCCGACTCGGTGGAGTAGTCTCCTCATCCATGTCGCACCCTGATGACCTGCTCGTCGGCCTCGCCGCGCTGGTGGAGTCGGAGCAACACAGTCGGATGTCCCTCACCGTGGTGGTTCCCGGAGCCGTCATCACCGGACGGCTGGCCCCCGAGGCCATGTGGAAGGAGCGGGTGGCGGAGGTCCTGCACGGGTCCCCGCAACTGGGCGCCTTCGCCGCCGCGTTCGCCTCCTCCGACGCCGGTGAGCCGACGCGGGACGAGGCCCGGCCGACTCACCTTCACTTCCATCTCGCGCGGATCCTCCAGGGCAGCTTCGGCATCCCCGACACGGGCGGCATGTACCGCGTCGCCCTGGCGGACGTCAGCGCCTGGACCGTCGGGGACATCGGCTACTCGGACCAGTGAGCGCGGGCCGGGTCAGCCGTCCGCCTTGCCGGGCTTCGCGCCCCGGTGGTCGACGACCCCGCGTTCCATGATCGCGTTGCTGCCGAACAGCGTGGTGGGCCTGGGGTTCTTCGTCCTGTCCTTGGTGATGTAGGAGCGCGAGCCGAGGTAGGCGAGGCTGTGCTTGTCGAAGATCCACTCGCTGCGGGTCGCGGAGGTGGAGTCCTCGTGTGTGATGGCGATGCCGTGCCGGCCGGCGGCGTCGACGGCGTCGGGGATCTCGGTCACGCCGGGGATCCCCGACGCCGCCTTGTAGAGCGCGGCGGCGTTCGCGGGCGGCATGACCGTCTCGTTCAGCAGGTCGCCGATCGTGCCGAAGACGGCCTGGTCCTTCGACATGTCCTCGTCCACCCGCGTCTTGGCGTAGAGCAAGTCGAGCAGGGCGTCGGGGTCGGTGGGCAGCGAGGCCAGCCACGTGTAGGTGGGGCGGTGGATGCCCGCCGGGGCGGGGGAGCCCTCCTCGACGGGGATCGTCTCGCCGGACATCGGGACGCCCTTGCCGGTCTCCAGGATCCACCCGGCGGTGGTGACGGGGGCGGGGTCCTGCACCATCCAGACCTTCCGCTCGTGCACGGGTCCGAGCTTCACCGGGCCTTCGAAGGTGCCCTCGTTGGAGCGGACCAGGCTCCTGACGTAGACCAGTTGGCCGTCCTTCACCGGGCTCGCGTCGGTCTTCATGGCCGCGGCGGCGATCCGGTCGAGGGTGACGGACGCGCTGTCGGTCCCGGCGGTGCCCGCGGTGGCGTGCCCGCCCCGCGCGGCGGAGCCGTCGCCGCCGGAGAGGGTGACGACCAGCGCTCCGGCCAGTGCCATCGACGCGGCGGGCAGCAGCACGGCGGCCCGCAGGAGCCGGTGGCGGCGCGGCGCCGGGGACTCCTGCGCCGAGGGGGTGAGGTCTTGGTCGATGCGCTGCATCAGTACGTCCTTGTAGTGGAGGTGCCGGCTCCGCGGGAGGTCCCATTCGGCCGGGGCCGACAGCAGCTCCTCGGCCTCGCTCCGGGCGGAGCCGCCGGGGGGAAGGTCGTCAGCGTTCACGGGGTTTCCTCCTGCAGGAACAGGGCCGCGAAAGCGGCCTCACTC
Organism: Streptomyces sp. NPDC039424; assembly: GCF_055639495.1. Taxonomy (NCBI): domain Bacteria; kingdom Bacillati; phylum Actinomycetota; class Actinomycetes; order Kitasatosporales; family Streptomycetaceae; genus Streptomyces; species Streptomyces sp. NPDC039424. The sequence continues at coordinate 371,948 of NZ_JBVKAI010000005.1, read as the reverse complement.
TCCATCTCTCCGCGAGGGCGCGGCGGTTCCGGTTCTTCCCGGTCGGGTAGGCCGCTGCTGAGCCGGGCGAGTCGCGTGCGGGCTCGGGACAGCCGCGAGCGCACGGTGCCGACCGGGATGCCGAGGGCCTCGGCCGTCTGCCGGTAGTCCAGTCCGGACGCCACGCACAGGGTGAGCACCTCCCGGTCCTGGCGGCGCAGCCGGCGCAGCGCGTGGTGGACCAGCGCGAGTCGCCGGGCGTCGTCGATCCGGCCCGCCGTCTCGTCGGCGAAGTCCTCGACGGGGCGTGGTTCGGGGCTGCGGGCCAGGAAGGCGAGCCGGCGGCGGACGCCGCGGTTGGCGTTGCGCGCCTTGTGCGTGGCGATGCCCAGCAGCCAGGGCTTCAGTGATCCGCCCTCCGGCTCCACCGTCTCCCGGGCGCGCCAGGCGGCGAGGAAGGTCTCGGACATCGCCTCCTCGGCCTCCGACCAGTCGCCGGTCAGCCGCAGGGCATGGTTGTAGACCGCCCGCGCGTACTCCTCGTAGAGCTCGGCGAAGGCTTCGCGGTCCCCCGCACGGATGCGCGCACGCACTGACTCTCCTCGTTCCGTCTGCCGCCTCACACCTGTTACTCCCTGCGGAACGAGCGGAGTTCCTGTGCCCTGCGTCACACCCTCACTCGATCAGCTCCGCCGCCCACCGGGCCCACTCCTTGCGCATCTCGTTGAACCGCAGGCCGTACTCCAGGACGATCCGGCCGTAGACCGAGAGGTTGTCGTCGTCCCAGTCGATGGACTCCATCAGCCCGCGCAGATCCTCGTGCACCTGGCCGGACAGTTCGGCCAGTCCGGTCAGGTGGGCCCGGGCCTGCTCGGGGGGCAGGACCCCGAGGAAGAAGACGCGGAGCAGGATGTCGCTGCGGACGGTGCGCTGGGGGCGGGTCTCGGTCAGCCAGTGCCGCAGTTCGGCGAGCCCCTCGTCGGCCAGGGCGTACTCCTTGCGGCCCCTCGGGCCCTCGGAGGCGACCGTGATCAGTCCGGCGTCCGCCAGCTTGGTCAGCTCCGTGTAGATCTGGCTCTGGGTGGCGGGCCAGACGTTGGCCAGCGACGTCTCGAACAGTTTCAGCAGGTCGTAGCCGCTGGCGGGGCGCTCCGCTAGGAGGCCCAGCAGTGCGTGTCGAAGACTCATACCCCCAGCTTACCTTCCAACCTTGACATGTCATTTATGGACCTTCTACTTTTGACATGTCAGAAGAGAAAGCAGCAAGCACGCAAGGCCAGTCCGGAGAGAACCGCCGAAACGGAGAGACCCATGTCCTACCTGCGCACCTTCCTCCCGTGGATCGTCTTCGCGGTGCTGCCCTCCGGCAGCTGGCAGTGGGGAGCCCTTACCGCCCTGGTGGTCGCGGTGGCGGTGATCGGCCGGCAGGTACGGGCGGGCACCGGCTTCGACGCGCTGATCATCGAGCTGGGCTCGGCGGTCTTCTTCGCCGTCCTGACCGTGGTCGCCTTCGCCGATCCGCACTCGGGCGTGCACGGCTACTCCGCCGCCCTCTCCTCCGGCACGCTGGCGGTCATCGCCGGGGTCTCGCTCGCCATCGGCAAGCCGTTCACGCTGGGCATCGCCAAGCGCACCACGCCGCGCGAGGTCTGGGGACTCAGGCCGTTCATCCGGACCAACGTGGTCATCACCGCCGTATGGACCGCGGCCTTCGCCCTGACCGCCGTCGCGCTCGCGGTCATGTCGCACGCGGGGAACGCCCACTCGACCGCCGCCACGCTGGTCCAGATCGCCGGCTTCGCGGTCCCGATGGTGTTCACCGTCCGCTACGTCGCCCACGTCCAGGCCAAGGCCGGGCAGGCCGTCCGATAGCCGCGCGGACGGGTCCCGATTTAACTTGCGTAAGTCAAGCAAGCTGCATATGTTTGAGTAAGTCAAGCAATGCACCTTGATGGAGGCCCGCCATGTCCGACGCCCCTGCCGGACCCGCCGCCACGGGGTCATCCGCCCCGCCGCGGCCGAACGCCGTCGTGGCGGTCCTCGCCCTGGCCGGCATCGTCGTGTCCCTGATGCAGACCCTGGTCATACCGATCGTCCCGGAGCTGCCGAAGCTACTGGACGCCCCGGCGTCCGACACCGCCTGGGCGGTCACCGCCACCCTGCTCGCCGCCGCCGTCGCCACCCCGGTCGTCGGCCGGCTCGGCGACATGGTCGGCAAGCGGCGGATGCTGCTGGCCAGCATCGTGCTGCTGGTGTCCGGCTCGGTGGTGTGCGCGCTGGCCGACTCACTGGTCCCGATGATCGTCGGCCGCGCGCTGCAGGGCCTGGCCGCCGCCGTGGTCCCGCTCGGCATCAGCATCATGCGCGACGTACTGCCCGCCGAGCGGCTGGCCGGCTCCACCGCCCTGATGAGCGCCTCCCTCGGCGTCGGCGGCGCCCTCGGACTGCCCTCCGCCGCCTTCATCGCCGACAACTGGGACTGGCACATCCTGTTCTGGACCTCGGCCACCCTGGGTGCCCTCGCCCTGCTGCTGGTCCTGCTGGTCGTGCCCGAGTCCGCCGTGCGCACCGGCGGCCGCTTCGACCTGACCGGCTCCCTCGGCCTGTCGGCCGGGCTGGTGTCCCTGCTGCTGGCCGTCTCCAAGGGCGCCGACTGGGGCTGGACCAGCGGCACCACCCTGGGCCTCGGCGCCGCCGCGGTCGCGATCCTGGCGGCCTGGAGCTGGTGGGAGCTGCGCAGCCCGCAGCCGCTGGTCGACCTGCGCACCACCGCCAGGCCCCAGGTGCTCCTCACCAACCTGGCCTCGGTCGCGCTCGGCTTCTCGATGTTCGCGATGCCCCTGGTCCTGCCGCAGCTGCTCCAGCTGCCCACCCAGACCGGCTACGGCCTCGGCAAGTCCATGCTCACCGTCGGCCTGGTCCTCGCCCCGCAGGGCCTGGTGATGATGGCCATGGCCCCGGTCTCCGCCGCCATCATCAAGGCCAAGGGCCCGAAGGTCACGCTGATGATCGGCGCGGCGATCGTGGCCACCGGGTACGGGCTGAACATCGTCCTGATGAACGAGGTCTGGCACCTCATCCTGGTGTCCTGCATCATCGGCGGCGGCATCGGCTTCACCTACGGCGCGCTGCCCGCGCTCATCATGAGCGCCGTGGACCCCTCCCAGACGGGTGCCGCCAACAGCCTCAACACCCTCATGCGGTCCCTGGGCACCTCCTTCGCCAGCGCCATCGCCGGCGTCATCCTCGCCCAGATGACCACCGACTTCCACGGCTACGCCCTGCCGTCCGAGAACGGCTTCAAGGTCGTCATGGCCATAGGTGCCGGAGCCGCCCTGCTCGCCCTCACGGTCGCCTCCTTCATCCCGAGCCGCCGCCCGGCCGTCGAGGCGGCGCCCCGGGCGGAGGGGGACGACGAGACGGCGGGGGTCTCCGGGGCCCGGGCGTAAGGCCTGGCGGTCCCCGGCGGTACGGGCCCGGAACCCACGTTCCGAGCCCGTCAGTCCGCGAGCGCGCGCAGCCCCGCCACGACCTCCGCGCCCGACGGGGCGTGCTCGGGATCCACCAGCCACTGGAGCATCAGGCCGCCGAGCACGGCGAGTGGCACCGAGCCGCCGAGGCCCTCCCGGCCCATGCCCAGCCCTTCGGCGAGGTGCTCGCGCACCGCGGGGGACCGTTCGGCCTGGACGGCGGCCTCCAGCTGGGCCACCCACAGGGACCGATGGGTGGTGAAGCTGTCGATGTACGCCTGCCAGCGCTCCTCGGGGTTCTCCTGCGAGCCGTGCCGGGCGAGTTCGTCGCCGAGCTCGTCCACCGCCTCCACCAGCGCCTGCGTGAGCAGTGCCTCCCGGGAGCCGAAGTGATAGCCGATGGCGGCATGACTGACCCCGGCGGCCGCGGCGATGTCCCGCACCGTGGTGCGGGCCCAGCCGCGCTCGACCAGGCACTGCTTGGCTCCGGCGAGCAGGTCTTCGCGGTTTCCCATGCGCGCAGCATAGCGAGGGTTGCCCAGACGGTTTATACACGCGTCTTGTCCATTTGGATTGACCATTTGGACAAGGCCCCGCTACGGTCGCCCCATGACCGACACCAGGGTTCTGATCTCGGGTGCGAGCGTGGCCGGACCGGCCCTCGCCCATTTACTGCGCCGCGACGGGTACGACGTGACCGTGGTCGAGCGCGCCCCGTCCCTCCGGGACAGCGGCTACGCGGTGGACTTCCGCGGCGCCGCGTTCGACGTGCTCGAGGAGCTGGGCATCCTCGACGAGGTGCGCGGACACGACACGCAGATGCGCGGCACCGCCCTCCTGGACGAGACGGGAGCTGAGGCCGGACAGCTGCCGGCCGAGACGTTCGCCGGTGAACTGGAGGTGCCCAAGCGGGAGTTGACCCAGATCCTGCACCGCCTCACCGCGGCCGACGTGGAGTACGTGTTCGACGACTCGATCAGCGCGCTCACCCAGCACGAGTCCGGCGTCACGGTCGAGTTCGAGCGCGGCGAGACCCGCGAGTTCGGCCTCGTCATCGGCGCGGACGGGCTGTTCTCGAAGGTGCGGCAGCTCACCTTCGGGCCCCATGCCGACGCCCTGCGCCACCTGGGGCTGTCCGGCACCGGGTTCACCACGGCCAACTTCCTCGGCCTGGAGCGCAGCGGGGTGCTGCAGCAGGGCGAGGGCACGGCCATCTACATGTTCAGCGGACGTGACGCGGACCGGCTGGCGGTGAGCCTGTCCTTCCGGACCGACTCGCCCGCGCTGGACCGGCTCGGCCGCGGCGCGCAGGAGGAGGCGGTGCGGGCCGCGTTCGCCGGGCACGGCTGGGAGGCGCCCCGGCTGCTGGAGGCGATGGCGGCGGCGGACGACTTCTACTTCTCCTCGTCCTGCCAGGTCCACCTGGACCGCTGGTCGGACGGCCGGGTCGTGCTGGTCGGCGACGCCGGGTACTGTGCCGCGCCGACCAGCGGCATGGGCACCTCCCAGGCCCTGATCGGCGCCCGCGCACTGACCCGGCACCTGGCCGGCGCCGACGGCGACCACACGGCCGCGTTCGCCGCCTACGAGGCCGAACTGCGCCCGTACGTCACCGAGAACCAGGCCACGGGACGACAGGGCGCGGTCGCCTTCGGCGGGCGCGTGGAGTAGCGGACCCGCGTCAGGGGGTGTCCTAGCCCTCGTCCGTGCCCTTCGTGGGCCGTGTGCGGCCGGGCTCCGGCAGTTCGTCCATCTGGGCGCGGATGTGCAGGACGTCGCCGATGAACAGGTCGTACACCAGGACCCCGATGACCCCGCCGACCAGCGGTCCGACGATCGGGATCCAGAAGTAGTTGCTGAACCAGGCTCCGTCCCCCGGCAACGCGAAGTCCTTCCACCCCGCCAACCAGGTGAACAGCCGCGGGCCGAAGTCGCGGGCCGGGTTGATGGCGTATCCGGCGTTCGCGCCGAAGGACATGCCGATGGCCGCCACCGCGAAGCCGACCAGCAGGGGGCCGAGGTTCGCCTGCACGGCCGTGTTCCGCAGGTCGATGAGGGCGACGACCAGCATCACCAGGAAGGCGGTGCCGACGATCTGGTCGATCAGCGGGCCCCAGACGCCACCGTTGAAGTAGGGCGCCGGGAAGGTGGCGAAGATGGAGAAGGTGGCGAGCGTGTGCCCGCCCTCCTTCGGTACCCCCTTCGAGGCGTTGTCGAAGGCGTTGATCGCGTCGTGGTAGACGGCGAAGACCAGCGCCGCCCCGGCGAAGGCGCCGAGCAGCTGGGACACCCAGTACGGCAGCACCTTGGGCCAGGGGAACTTGCGGCGCACCGCGAAGGCCAGCGTCACCGCCGGGTTGATGTGGGCGCCGCTGACGCCGCCGGCCACGTACACGCCGAACACGACCGCCAGTGCCCAGCCCCAGGTGATCAGCAGCCAGTCACCGGCGGCCAGGAAGATCGTGGTGGGCGATTCGGTACGGCCCGAGCCGGGCAGCGCGCCGACGGCCGTCGCGACCACGCCGCATCCGAAGGAGATCAGGACGAACGTCCCCAGGAACTCCGCCAGGCATTCGCCCAGCAGTCCTCCGCGGCTTCTCAGCGTGGAGGGTTTGACCAGGGGAGGGATTTCGACAGCCATATCGGCCCCCTCAGTGAGAGCATCCGGCCATACGACCGATCACGAAACCGGCCATAACCCCATCGTTGCGCATGAATGGGATGACGGACACCGGAGGCTCTCACAGGGGCGCCGACGTGGGCTCACGGCTGGTGGGCGGGCACTCCCCGGGCCGGGACACCGGCCGCGATCCGCCGGTCCTGGGCCGCCGTGATGGCGCGTACGACGAAGACCCCGGCGACCGCCGCGCCCACGATCACCGCATCGGAGGCCAGCAGGGGCCACACCTCGGTGTAGGCGCGCTCGATGACCTCGTCCGTGGAGTCGGTGTACAGCAGGCCGACCCCGCTCACCATCCCGACCAGCCACAGGCCCCACCACACGTTCAGCGAGCGCGGCAGGGGCTGTCCGGGGACGCTCTTGTGGTGGACGTCCGCGAGGATGCCGCGCGGCACCCACAGGTTCGCGACGGGCACGATCCACCCCACGTAGATCCAGATCCCGGAATAGCGCGGCGGCTCCCCCGAGAGGGCGCGCGCGTTGTCCCGGACGTGCCCCAGCCAGGACAGGAACACCAGCGCGCAGAGCAGCGAGGCACCGCCCCCCACCGTGCTGACCAGGTGGTACGAGTCCTCCAGCCCGGTCAGTGGCCGGTGCACGCCCTCGCCCTGGTCCGGCGGCCCGGACGCCGGCTCCCCGGCCAGCGACAGCCGCGCCTGCCACACCCCCCGCACCACCCAGGCGGCCCCGGCGAGCAACAGCGCGCCCTCGGCACACCTGGCCACCACCCGGCCCGGCCGCAGACCGGCGGGCTGCTGCTCGTAGTCGTCGTTCACCTGGGCATCCTGTCCTAGGTCCGATTGTTTCCGCCATGTCAGACGAGAAAAGCGGCGCCCCGGTCACGTCACCCGTGGTACGCCGTGCGGATGACCCGGCATGCGGTGCCGTGGCCGTGGTCCTTGACTGGAGGGGAGAACCACGGGGGACGGGACAGGGACGGAGTCGGAATGACGGGTCTGACGGGTCTGGCGGGTCCACGGACGGGCGCGGTGCTGACGCTCGTCGCATGCCTGGGCGCGGGACTGGGCGGCTGCTCGGACGGCAACAACCCCTCGGACGCGGTCAGCAAAGCCACGTCCTACGCCTCTCAGGCCGCGTCGGCGGTGGCCTCGGCGACCGCGGAGGCCGGGCACAAACTGGACGAGGTGAAGGGCGGCGTCAACGCCAAGGACGCGGTCAAGCTGGGCTCCGTGGCCACCGGCTCGGACGGTCGCACGACGGTCGAGGTCACCGCCGGCAACAAGACGGACTCCACCAAGTCCTTCGCCGTCCAGGTCAATTTCACGGACGGGAGCGGGAACCTCCTGGACGCGGCCGTGGTCACCTTGCCGGACGTCCGGGCCGGTGCGTCGGCCAAGGCGACGGCCCGGAGCAACCGCAAGCTGTCGGGAGCGGTGAAGGCGGAGCTGGCGAGGGCGCTGCGGTACTGAGCCGGCCGCTCGGGTCCGGGCCCGGGTGCCCGGCTCAGGCCATCCAGAAGAAGACCGCCGTCATCCGCTTCTCCTCCAGCGTCCGGCCGAAGTAACCGGTCGCGCTGTGCACGAGGTTGGCGTTGTAGAGGAGCAGGCGGTTGTACCTGTGCGGCACGCGGACGTCCTCCTCGAAGGCGTCCGGCGCCACGAAGCGGGTGCCGAGGGCCTCGACGAGGTTGTTGTGCGGGGCCTGGACGACGTTCCCGCCGAGGCGTCCGCCGGGCAGGGACTGCCGGTAGAAGCTGGTCCCGCGGTCCCCCGGCACGCCCGGGTTGAGGTACAGCACGGCCGCGTACCGGCACAGCGCCCGCGAGTCGGTGTGCGGCCGGGGTTCGCTCTCCCCCTCGCCCACCACCTGTACGCAGTTGTGGTTGAGGGTGCCCCCGCCGGGCGCCCGCTGCACCCACAGCTCCCCGGCCCCCGTGGCCTTCTTCACCAGCCGCTCGATCCGGCCCAGTTCCCCCGGCTCCAGCCCCGGCATGGCCCGCAGCCCCGGCCAGGTCTCCTGCGTGTACGGATACCCCTGGACCCAGTCGTCCTTGGCCACGCACCGCTGCCGTACGGCGTCCACATCGGGCAGGACGTCGTCCAGGACCCAGTAGTCGCGGCCCTTGGTGGGCTTGCGGTACGGGAGCACGGGCAGGGCGGCGGCAGCCCTCGTGGGCTGCGGAAACCGCGGTGACATGGACATGCGGCGAACGTACAGCGGGGGCCCCTCTGGACTCTCCCCACGACTGGTCAACGTTCGGTCAACGACCGGGGGCTCAAAAGTTTTTGCCCGAACCATAGAGTCATACGGCTTCCCCATCCGTACTCCTGTGCGTCCGAACCGTTCACCCAGTGGGCGGGATCCACTACCGGGCAGGAGGCACGGTGCGCTTTTCGCGGAACGCGACGGGAACTCTCTTCGTGGGCGGGGCGATGGCGGTGACGCTCGCCGCACTCGCGTACCCGAGCATGCTCGGGGTGTCCACCGTCTCCACCGACCAGTCCCGCATCATCGCGAACACCCAGTGGGGGCCCCTGACAGAGGGCGACCGGGACTTCGTGGTGAAGGTGCGTGCGGCGGGCCTGTGGGAGTACCCGGTCGGGCAGATCGGCCTGCAGAAGGGCCAGTCGCAGGCGGTCAAGACGGCGAGCCAGCACCTGGTCGACGGGCACGCCGCGCTGGACACCACCTGCCGCAAGATCGCGCCCATGCTGAACATCACGCTGCCCAACATCGCGAGCCCGCAGCAGGAGGGCTTCGTCACGCAGCTGAAGGGTGACACCGGCAAGCAGTTCGACACCGACTTCGCCAACATCCTGCGCATGACCCACGGCTCGATCTTCAACACGGTCGCGAAGGTCCGGTCGACCACGAAGAACACCCTGGTGCGAGCCTTGGCCGACCAGGCCAACGACACCGTGCTCGATCACATCACCGTGATGGAGAAGACGGGCATGGTCGACTTCGACACGACCCTCAACACGCAGACCAACCCGCCGAAACTGCCAGGCTCCGACGTGACCCCGCCGCCCCCGCCCGCCGGGCAGCCGGAGGTGGTGCTCACCCCGCCGCCGAACGCCACGTCCACCCCGGTCGACATCGACGGCATCGCCGGCGGCGCCGCAGCCGCCAACCCCAGTCCGTCATCGGCGGGCTAGGCCAGCCACACCGTTGTGTCCGGCGGCAGGACTCCCGCCTCCGGTAGCGGCGTACTGCTCACCAGCACCTCTCCGGGCGGCAGCGAAATCGCGCCGTCCGAGAGGTTGGTGACGCACCGCCAGCCATCCGAGCGGGTGAAGTGCAGGACGCCGGCCGGGGTGTCCGGCGCCCAGGTCAGCGACTCGCCCTCCAGGAGTTTGCGGCGCAGGCGCAGGGCCCTGCGGTAGAGCTCCAGGGTGGAGTCCTCGACTCCGTCCTGGGCCTGAACCGCGTACGCCGCGAAGCCAGAGGGCTGGGGGAGCCACGCGCCCCCGGCCCCGAAGCCGTACGAGGGGCCGCCGGTCGTCCACGGCAGCGGCACCCGGCAGCCGTCGCGGCCCTTGCGGACGTGGCCGGTCTGTTCCCAGATCGGGTCCTGGAGGACCTCGGTGGGCAGGTCGGCCACCTCCGGCAGACCGAGTTCCTCGCCCTGGTAGACGTAGGCGGATCCGGGCAGCGCCAGCATGAGCAGGGTCGCCGCCCTGGCCCGGCGCAGGCCCGCCGCCTCGTCGACGCTCGGCGCGTTGCCGCCGGACAGCAGCCAGGCGTTGTCGTCGGTGCCGGGCGGGAGCACCAGGCGGGAGGCGTGGCGTACGACATCGTGGTTGGAGAGCACCCAGGTGGCCGACGCTCCCACCGTGCGGGCGGTGCGCAAGGAGTCCGTGATGACCCGGCGCAGTTCGTCCGCGTCCCAGCCCGCTTGCAGGTACTCGAAGTTGAACGCCTGGCCCAGTTCGTCCGGGCGGGCGTACAGCGCGCGGCGGGCATCCGGGACCCAGGCCTCGGCGACCGCCGTGCGGGGCGGGGCGTAGGCGTCGAAGACCTTGCGCCAGTCGCGGTAGACCTCGTGGACCTCGTCGCGGTCCCAGTAGGGGTGGCTGCCGGGCGACACGCGCAGCAGGGCCTCCTCGCCGGTCGGGCTCAGATCGCCGAGGTCGCGGAGCGGTTCGGTGAGGTCCTTGGCCAGGCCGTGGGCCACGTCGACGCGGAAGCCGTCCACACCCCGGTCGGACCAGAAGCGCAGGGTGGTGCGGAAGTCGGCGCGGACCTCCTCGTTGTCCCAGTTGAGGTCGGGCTGCTCGGGGGCGAACAGATGCAGGTACCACTGGCCGTCGGGGACCCGTTGCCAGGCGCTGCCGCCGAAGACCGACTGCCAGTCGGTGGGCGGGAGTTCGCCGTGCTCGCCCCGGCCGTCCCGGAAGACGTAGCGGTCGCGGGCCGGGGAGCCGGGTCCGGCGCGCAGGGCCTCCTGGAACCAGGGGTGCCGGCGCGAGGTGTGGTTGGGGACGATGTCGACGACGACCTTCAGGCCGAGGCGGTGGGCCTCGGCGACCATGGCGTCGAAGTCGTCCAGCGTGCCGAGGCGGGGGTCGACGTCCCGGTGGTCGGCGACGTCGTAGCCGCCGTCGGCGAGTTCGGAGGGGTAGAAGGGGCTCAGCCACAGGGCGTCGACGCCCAGCGCGGCGACGTGGTTCAGGCGTTCGGCGATGCCCCGGATGTCGCCGAGCCCGTCGCCGTCGGCGTCGGCGAAGCTGCGGGGGTAGACCTGGTAGATGACGGCCTGGCGCCACCAGTCGGGGTTCCTGGACGAAAGGTCGGTCACGTGGGCTCCCTTGGGGAAGGACGACAAGGGCATCCCTGTCCACATTGCCGGGAAAGCGAAACTTCACACCCTGCGGAGTAGATCATTCCCAGTGTGTCGAAGTTGTGATGAGGCATGAACTCCCCTTGCATCAGCGCAGGTTGACAGGGTTCAGCCGGTCGACCCACCATGTGCACACGCTGTGGCGCATCTGACCAATGGGCCCGGTGTTTCCTCTGCCTTCTCCTGCCTTCCCCCCTGCCTTCTCCGCATGGGAAGGTCTCAGATCCTGATGGGATACACATGTCCATAGCGAGACGTGTCACCACCCGCCGCCTGCTGGGGACGGGCGCCGCGACGCTCGCCCTCTGCGCGGCCTCCGTCGCCGCCGCCTCCGGCGCCTGGGCCCACGACGGCGGTGACGGCTGGAAGTCCGGCGGCACCTACAAGCCGGGCACCGGCGCGGGCACGGAGACCGGGACCGACCGCTGCCAGTTCTCGCTCGACGGCACCGGCTTCTACGACTCGGTCAAGGTCGACGACCAGAACCTCAAGCCCACCGAGGACGGCAAGGTCCACATCAAGGTCCGCACCGCCGGTGACGCCTCCACCTGCACCGCCTCGCTGGCCTCCTACCTCGCCCACGGTTCCTCCTTCGGCACCTCCGGCGAGCAGATCTTCGTGGACTTCGACTCCGTGACGGTGAAGCCGGGCCAGACCGAGTCCCTCGACATCGCGGTACCGGACGCGGGCTGCTTCGCGCAGATCGACCTCTATCGGGGCGCGGTCAAGTTCGACGGCGAGCTCGACGCCAAGGACGGGTTCGAGCACGGCGACCTGCCCAAGGGCCCGGACCACCCCGTCATCAAGGACAAGCTGATCGCGGCCTGGAACGGCGGTTCGAAGGACTGCACGTCCACCGAGACCGCCACGCCGACCCCGTCCGCCCCCGAGTCCGTCCCGGCCCAGCCCTCGACCCCGGCCGCGGAGACCGCCACCCCGACCCCGAGCGCCTCCGAGTCCACGCCCACCGAGTCGGCCACCCCGACCCCGTCCGCCTCGGAGTCCACCCCGGCCGCGGCCCCGACGCCCGACGGGGGCGGCGGCGACCTGGCCGAGACCGGTGGCGGCAGCGGCTCCGCCGTCATCGCCGCAGGCGCCGCCGTGCTCCTCGCGGGCGGCGCGGTGATCGTGGTCGCCACCAGGCGCAGGCGCACCGCCCGGGGCTGATGCCGTAAGCGGGTGTCAGCCGCCGTCCGCGGTGCAGTGCTTCAGCAGTCCTCGCACCTCGGTGTCCACCACCCGGTACCTGACCACCCGCCCCTCCTTCTCCCCCTCCACGACCCCCGCCGCCCGCAGCAGCCGCAAGGCCTGCGAGACGGCGGGGTCGTTCATTCCGGTCGCGATCGCCAGATCGGACACGGCCAGCGGGCCGGTGCGGTGCAGGGCCAGCAGCAGCGCGAGGCGCTTGGGGTCGGCGAGCAGGGCGAAACGGTCGGCCCACGTGCGCACATGGCCGGGCTCGCCGATCGCGGCGATGGCGTCGCAGACCCGGTGGCCGTCGATGGTGCGACGGTCCGCGCGGTCGGCAGGGACGAGATGCATGCCCTCATCCTCGCAGGCGCCGTTTTGTGATCTTCGATACCTGCGCAGGTACGCAGCTATGCAGGAAACCGCTCGCACCCCTACGGTGATCAGGCCGTGGTGCTCGGGAAGTCGATGCGATGTCGACGCGGCCCTCGCCACTGTGATCGGGGAGTTCCCGTCCCGTCCGGCACCCGCCGGGCCACTGGTCGTACGACCGGGAAGGCAGGGACGGCGGACGTACGACCCGTAAGCCAGGAGACCGGCCACGGCAGCTCACGAAGTGATCCACGAGGTGCTGGAGCGTGAACCGGATGGCCCTGCCCGAATCCACGTCGGCTTTCCGCTGGCGGCGCGAGGACACCCTCAAAACGGCAGGGCTGATGGCGGTGATCGTCGCCCTGCACGTCGTCGCGTTCGGGATCCTCTTCCTGCTCGTCGTCCCCGAGCACTACAAGGTCGGCACCAAGGCCTTCGGCATCGGCCTGGGCGTCACCGCCTACACCCTCGGCATGCGGCACGCCTTCGACGCCGACCACATCGCCGCGATCGACAACACCACCCGCAAGCTGATGGCGGACGGCAAGCGGCCGGTGTCGGTGGGCTTCTGGTTCGCGCTGGGGCACTCCAGCGTGGTCGTGCTGCTGGCCGCGCTGATCGCGGGCGGCACCCAGCTCGCCGGCAAGGTGATGAACGAGGGCTCTCGCACCCACCAGGTCCTCGGCTTCCTGGGTACGACGATCTCCGGCACCTTCCTCTACCTCATCGCCGCCCTCAACCTGGTCGCCCTGCTGGGCATCCTGCGCGTGTTCCGGGCGATGCGGGCGGGGACGTACGACGAGCGGGAGCTCGAACAGCACCTGGACTCCCGGGGGTTCATGAACCGGATCCTCGGCCGCCTCACCAAGTCCATCAGCCGGCCCGGGCAGATGTTCCCGCTCGGGTTCCTCTTCGGGCTCGGCTTCGACACCGCCACCGAGGTCACGCTGATGGTGATGGCCGGCTCGGGTGCGGCGGCCGGGCTGCCCTGGTACGCGATCCTGTGCCTGCCGCTCCTGTTCGCCGCCGGTATGAGCCTGTTCGACACGCTCGACGGCACCTTCATGAACTTCGCCTACCAGTGGGCGTTCTCCAACCCCGTACGCAAGGTGTTCTACAACCTCACCATCACCGGCCTGTCCATCGCCGTCGCCTTCTTCATCGGCACGATCGAACTGGTCGGCGTCCTGCACGAGAAGCTCGACCTGCGCGACGGCCTCACCGGCTGGATCGCCGGCCTGAACCTGGACAGCGTCGGCTATGTCATCGTCGGCCTGTTCGTCGTCGTGTGGGCGGCGGCGCTGGCGTACTGGCGGCTCGCGAAGGTGGAGGAGCGGTGGGCGGTACCGGCCCCCGCCTCCTCGGAGTGAGCCGCGTCTAGCGTTCGACCGTCTCCAGGTACAGCTTGACGAACCGGTCCACGTCCACGTCCAACGCCACGTCCACCAGGGGCTGTTCGCGGTGGCCCTCATGGATCTCGGACTCGCCGGGACGCGGGCGGCGGTCGACGATGGTCTGACCCCGGGTCGGGCCGGGGGCGAGGGAGACCTCGACGGGCAGCAGGCTGGTGGTGATGCCGGCCGGGTCGGCGACCGCGCAGACCGCGCCCGCGTCGCCCAGGCCGCCGGCTGCCTCCGCCTCGGTGGGGCCGCCCTGGGTGGTGGGCCGGTGCGCGAGCAGCTCGCCGGCCAGCCGGGTGCCGGGCTCTTCGCTCGCCCGCAGTCGCCGTACGTCGGTGCCGGGGACCACGACCCGCTGGAAGACGTCGAGGCCGTACATGGTGATCGGCACCCCGGCGGTCAGCAGGATCGCCGCCGCCTCCGGGTCGTGCCAGACGTTGAACTCGGCGACCGGCGTGGCGTTCCCGGTGGCCACGGCGCCGCCCATGAACACGATCCGCCCGATGTTGCGCGTCACCTCCGGGTGGGTGCGCAGCAGCAGGGCGATATTGGTGAGCGGGGCCGTCGGGATCAGGGTGACCGGACGCGGGGAGGCGAGGATCTCGCGCCGCAGCAGCGACACCGCGTCCAGGTCGACCGGCCTGCGGTTCGGGGCGGGCAGGCCGATGTCACCCATGCCGTCCCGGCCGTGCACATGCTCAGCCGGGCGAATGGCCTCGATCAACGGCCGCTCGGCCCCCCGGGCCACAGGGAGGTCCGGCGCACCGGCCCGCTCCAGCACGGTCAGCGTGTTCCGCACCACCTGGTCCACGCCCGTGTTCCCGGCGACACAGGTGACGGCCCGCAGGTCCAGCGCCGGATGCCGGACGGCGAACAGCAGGGCCAGCGCGTCATCGACGCCGGTGTCACAGTCGATGATCACGGGAATGGCGGCAGCGTTCTGCTCGGTCACGACAAGTCTCCCTCCTGCGTCCCACGTCCCGACCCTATGCGCCCCTCACCCCGAGAGCACGACCCCACAGCGAGCAGATCGACGGGACACCGCGCCCGCCCCGGACCCGGGGGCGCCCTTCCGGCAGGCCTACCGCCACCAGACCACCAGACCAGCGACCAGCCGGGCCCCACCCCGTGCGCCCCTCACTCCCAGAGCGCGGTGCCGCGGGCAGCCACCCGGCCCGCGATGCGGTCGAGGAGGTCGTCGACGGGGACGGGGCCCGGGCGGTGTCCGTTGCGGAGGCGTACGGCTGCCTGGGAGGTGTCGGCCTCGCGTTGGCCGATGACCGCCTGGTACGGGACCAGGCGTGCGGCGCGGATGCGGGCGCCCAGGGTGCCCTGGTCCGGGGTGGCGAGTTCCGCGCGCAGGCCTCGGGCGAGCGCATCCCGCACCACGGCCTCCGCCTGGGCGTACTGCGCTTCAGCGACCGGCAGCACGACCAGTTGCACCGGGGCCAGCCAGGCCGGGAAGGCGCCGCCGTGCTCCTCGATCAGATGCGCGACGGCGCGCTCCATGCTGCCGATGACGCTGCGGTGCACCATGACCGGGCGGTGCTTGGCGCCGTCGGCGCCGATGTAGTGCAGGTCGAAGCGTTCGGGCTGGTGGAAGTCGATCTGGACGGTGGAAAAGGTGGACTCGCGGCCGGCCGGGTCGGCGATCTGCACGTCGATCTTGGGGCCGTAGAAGGCCGCCTCGCCTTCGGCCTCCTCGTAGTCCAGGCCCGACTCGTCGAGGACCTCCCGCAGCATTGCGGTCGCCCGCCGCCACAGGGCCGGATCGGCGACGTACTTGCCGCCGTCGCCGGGCAGGGAGAGGCGGTGGCGGGCGGCGCGGATGCCGAGGTCCGCGTAGGCGCGGGCGATCAGGCCGAGGGCCGCGCGGGCCTCGTTCACGGCCTGGTCCAGGGTGCAGAAGATATGGGCGTCGTTGAGCTGGATGGAGCGCACCCGGGTCAG
Source organism: Streptomyces sp. NPDC039424 (assembly GCF_055639495.1). Lineage (NCBI taxonomy): Bacteria > Bacillati > Actinomycetota > Actinomycetes > Kitasatosporales > Streptomycetaceae > Streptomyces > Streptomyces sp. NPDC039424. The sequence continues at coordinate 356,105 of NZ_JBVKAI010000005.1, read as the reverse complement.
CCCGCCGAGCACACCCGACGGCTCGGAACGGTACATGGGCCCCAACTCGGCGAGACGCAGCGGCAGTTCACGGTAGCTGTGGGAGCGGGAACGGTAGATCAGCGCGTGGTGGGGACAGAGGCTTGGGCGCAGGACGACCTCCTCCGCACCGAGCCGCATGGGCGGGAACATGTCGTCGCTGTAGTGGTCCCAGTGGCCGGACAGCTCGTACAGCTCGCGTTTGCCGAGGACGGGCGAGTACACGTGCCGGTAGCCGGCGGCTCGCTCGGCCTCCCGTACGTACTCCTCCAGGGCGTGCCGTACGACGGCCCCGTCCGGGAGCCAGTACGGCAGCCCCGCGCCCATCAGGGGGTCGGTGTCGAACAGGTCCAGTTCACGGCCGAGCCGGCGGTGGTCGTGCATGGCGGTCTCCTCGCGATGGGACGGGCACGGGGGCGGGGCGAGGAACCGGGACGCACACACGCCGAAGCCCCGGGGCACTCGCCCCGGGGCTTCGGACTCAAGGTCACGTGTCAGCGCGCCGGGACGTTCTCCGGCGTCGTCGTGCTGTGGGGGAACGACTGGGCGCGCTGCATGGGAGGACGGTAACAGGGGGCGGTGGACGAGGACGACGGGTTTTCCGGCCCGCCGGCACCGGCATCGGCCCACCCTTCACCCGGACGGACCGGACCGCTGGTGAACCCCCGGAGGCAGTGGTGCCGTGAGTACATGTCCCGCCACTCCGCCGCCACCGCGCTCACCGCGGCCACGCTGCTCAGCGCCTCCGCCTGTCTGGCGAGCACACCGGACCAGGCCCGGGACCCGCTGGCCGCCACCTCCGCCGGGACCGAGGAGCAGGCGCCGGCCGCCCTCACCGACGCCCAGGCGCAGGCCGCCCTGATCAACGAGGCCGATCTCGGGGCGCCCTGGATGCAGTCCGAGGGCGCGGCGAGCTGGCGGGACGCGCTGCTGAAGGCGACGGCGAACGCCGCGCCCGACTGCCAGCGGCTGCTGGAGGCCCTGTACACCGAGGAACCGCTCGGTCCGCCGTCGGGCAGCCGGGCGGTGGCCCTCCTGGACGACGGCGACGACCAGTCCCAGCTGCGCTACCAGGTCGCCGGCCACCGTCCGGCGGACGTGGACCGCGCGCTGGCCTGGCTGCGGACGCTGCCGGGCACCTGCGGACAGTTCACGGCCGCGACCACCCGACTCGGCGTCGAGGCCGTCCAGGTCGAGGAGCTGCCGCTGCCCGCGGTCGGGGACGCCCGCCAGGGCCTGCGGGTCACGCTGGTCACCGAGGGCGCGCAGGCCGGCGAGGACCCCGTGCTCACCCTGGACATGGCCGCCGTACGCGCCGGAGAGGACGCGATCGTCGTGACCGCCGGCACGCTCGGCACCGTTCCGCCGGACGAGGCCGTCCAGCGGGCCCTCGACCTCGGCACCCAGCGCCTGCTCCAGATCCGCGAGCAGGGCCGCGTACAGGCCTGACCCGGGCACCTCCGCTCAGGGCCGGTCGCCCTCCAGCCGGGTGCGGTGGCCGACCACGTCGTGCGCCACCTCCAGGGCCGTACGTCCGCACGCGAACGCGTACCCGCGCAGGCGGGCCAGCGCGTCGTCCGCGGTGATGCGCAACTGGGCCATGATCATGCCGATGGCCTGGTTGATCTCGTCGTGCTCGGTGGTCAGGCCGCCCAGCCAGAAACCGCCCGATCGGCCGGTGGGGTCCTCCTCGCCCCGGGGCAGCGACATCAGCGCCGCGGTCAGCGTGCGGGCCAGCAGCCGCGCGGTGTGCAGCTCGGGGCCGGTCAGCTCGCCCGGCCCGGTGCGGTACAGGTCGAGCGTGCCGACGCAGACCGTGGTGTCGCCGAGCGGCACCGAGTACACGGCCTGCACCCCGGCGCCCGTCGCCTGCTGCGCGTACACCGGCCAGCGCGCCATGTCCGGCCCGGCCGTGAGGTCCCCGGCGAGCACGGGCGCGGTGCTCTCGGCGGCGCACACGCACGGCCCGTCGCCCAGCGTGGCCTGCATCTCCGCCATGCCGGCCGCCGTCTCGTCGCTGGCCCCGACCAGGACGGGCAGCCCGTCACTGCGCAGGGACACACTCGCCCCGGCCACCGGCAGCAGCTCCACCGCGACCGCGCACAGCCGCCCGGGCACCTCCTCGGGCGCCGCGCCGCGCAGCGCCTCGGCGAGGGTCTCCGCCGTGACAGCCGGGTGCGGTGCCGCACTGCCGGCGGCACCCCTGTGGCGCCGGCTCTCCGGCGGACCACCGAAGCCGCCCACCGGAGCGCCGTCGTCGTCCCTGGGCCGCACGTCCACCGCCTCCTCAGAATCGGCCCAGCCGTGGTCGAGTGCTCCGGGGCAGGTACCCCACGTAATCCCTGCCCCCGAGAGGCCTCTCGACTACCCCTGGTGAAGGGGGCGAAACGGCTGCCTCCAGGCCCTCAGAGCGCCGTGTCGCGCGGGTGCAGCGGCCGGGTCTCCGGCGGGCTTCCGCTGACCTGACCGACGATGTCGGAGGCCACTTGGCGCAGCTTGACGTTGCGCTGCTGCGAGAGGCGGGTGAGCATCTCGAAGGCCTTCTCGGCGGTGCAGCGGCGCTGCGACATGATGATGCCGAGGGCCTGGTCGATCACCGTGCGTGAGGCCATCGCCCGCTGCAGATCCAGGCTGAACTGGAACTGACCGGCGATCTTCAGCGCGACGCCCAGCGCTCCGGAGGCGTACCCGGCGAAGACGGCGGCCTGTTCCCGCACCGGCTCGGTGAAGGCGTCCCGCTCACTGGAGTAGAGGTTCATGACACCGGAGATCCGCTGGCGCGGCGGGGTCAGGGGCAGCGCGAGCATGCTGCACATGCCGTACTCGCTGCAGAGGTCGGGGAACGGGCCGAAGCGGTCCTCCGCCGCCAGGTCCGGGATGTCGTGCGGCGTCCCGGTGCGCAGGGTCGACAGGCAGGGCCCGTCGTCGATCTCGTACTGCCGCTGGTCGAACAGCTCGACCTGGGGGTCGCTGGCCGCCGCGGTGGTGGGACGGTCGCCGCCCTCCGGACTGAGGGTGACCGAGCAGTGGGCGGGCACGGGCAGCGCCTGCGCGGTGAGGGTGACGAGTTCCTCCAGGAAGTCCTCCAACCGGTCGGACTCGACCAGCAGCCCCTGCAGCCTGGCCAGCATCTGCTCCGCGTGCACGGCTCCGTCGTCATGTGCGTCGGTGAGCGCGTCGGTGGGCGCGCCCGTGTGGGCATCCATGTGTGGATCCGCGTGTGCATCCGTCACGACGAGCCTCCTGGGGATGCGAACGGTCGTACAACCTTTCGAGTACCCAGTCGGGTGCGGCTCAGGCAGCCGGGCGGGTCCTAGAGGGGCGGCTGCGCGGGTGCGGGTCCGAGGGTGGTGGTGCCGGGGGCCGTACGGTGCCCCAGTCCCGTCCGGTACGCGTCCAGCGCGGCCTCCACCCGGCCGGTACGGCGCAGCAGGTCGCCGAGCATCCGGCACAGGTCGGCGAGGTCCCCGGCGGCGCCCGCCCGCTCCAGCAGGCTCAGGGCGCGTACGTAGTGCTCCTCGGCCGCCTCCGTGTCCCGGGCGTCCTCGGCGATGATGCCGAGCAGGCGGTGCGCGGCGGCGGAGTGCACGGCGCCCCGCTCCGACGACAGGTCCCCGAGCACCCCGTGCAGCAGCCCGGCGGCCTCCTCCGACTTGCCGCGCCGGTGCAGGACGTCGGCGAGCTCGACGGCGACCTGGCTGCTGTAGAGGGCGGCGCGGGTGGCGGAGAGCATGGTGAGCGCCTGGCGCAACTCGTCCTCCGCGCGCTCCAGTTCGCCGTCCTGGGCGTACACGTACCCGCGCATCCAGTGGCAGTTGGCGAGTTCGGTACGGAGCTGAAGCTGGCGGTAGAGCTCGGCCGCCTTGGCCAGCGAGGCGTCGGCCTCGGCGATCCGGCCCTCGGCGAGCAGGGTGCGGGCGACGGAGCGGTGCATCCGGGCGAGCAGCGCGGGGTCCTCGACCTGCGGGGCGAGGGCGAGGGCGAACTCGGCGGCCTGGGCGGCGCGGGCATGGGCGCCCATGTCCATGTACGGCCCGATGACGCTGGCGTAGAGCAGCAGCAGGGCGTCCGGGTCGTGCAGCCCACCACGGTTGAGCTCGTCGAGCGCGGACTCCAACAGGTAGACGGCGTAACGGAGTTCACCGGCGAGGAAGTGGGCGACGGCGCGTCCGCGCAGCGCGGGCACCCGCACCGGCAGCGGCTCGCCGGCCATCACCTCCTCGGCCCGCTCGAAGAACTGTCTGGCGTCGACGAGCTGACCGGTTTCGAGGGCGCACTCGCCGAGCCCCAGCAGCGCCGTGGTCTGCTCACAGGCGAGCCCGTGCGCCTCCGCCTCCGTCAGCAGGGCGGCGTACTGGGCGGCCGCGTCCTCGACCTCCCCCGTGGCCAGGGTGCGCTGCGCCTCGGTGAGCCGCAGCCGCAGATCGGTGGCGAGGTGGGTGGGGCGCCCGACCGCCAACTCCTCGAAGGCCACCCCGAGTCGGCCCGCGATGTGCCGCAGCGCATCGTCGGAGGCGCGCACCCGGCCCGCCTCCAGCGTCGAGATGTACGCGGGCGTGTACGCGGGCTCGGCCAACTGGCGCTGTGTCAGCCCGCGTTGGGCCCGAAGCTGCTGCACCCGCCGTCCGACGATCTCCGGATCATCGCGCTCGCGCATCGCCAACTCCCCCACCACCCCTTGCCGTTCGGCTCGGCCAGCCCCTAGGTTAAGCGTCGCATTAAACATGCTTAACACGCCGCTGTTGTTGCGAGGTTGCCGTGCTCGGACGCTCATCCGCACGCTACGGACGCCCCACCGCACGGTACGCCAGAAGCCTGGCCGCCGCCGTGCTGGCCGTCGCCGCCCTGATCACCGCCGCGAACGCGGGGCCCGCCCGGGCCACACCCGCTCCACCGGCCGCACACCAGCCCGGCCACTGACCGCTCAGACGGTGAACGGCAGGTCTCTGCGGAAGACGGCCATGGGCCGGCCGGGGCCGTTGTAGTCGCCGACGATCTCCGCGTCGAAGCCGAGTCCGCGGTGGAAGGCGATCGAGCCGGTGTTCTCGATCGACGTGATCGCCTTCAGCCGCCGCGCACCATGACGTTCCGCCGCTGCGGCGAACGCCGCGTACAGGCGACGCCCGAGACCGGTACCGCGGGCGTCGTCCCGGGTGGCGATCAGATGCACGTACCCCGTGCCCTCCGGGGTGACGAACCCGAAGACGTACCCACGGATTCCGTCCCCGGCTCGGGCGACCAGACAGGTCGGACCGAACTCCTGCACCAAGGCCTGAAGGTGCAGAGGCCGAAGGTCGCGCTCGCCCCAGTAACGGGGGTGATCGGTCAGGACCTGGTGGAAGTCGGCCACCCCGGCCGGGCCGATCTGTATGTCCACGGTCACTTCACGGCATGCGTGAGGAAGTCGGCCCAGACGGTGGGTGAGACGGTGATGGCACCGAGGCCGGGGTCCTTGGAGTCGCGGACCGCTATGAGGGTGGGCAGGTCGGCGATCTCGACGCATTCACCGCCGGTGTTGCCGCTGTAGCTGGACTTACGCCACCGCGCGTTCGTCAGGTTCGTGCTGCTCCCCATAGCGCTCCTCCATCACGCGGGTGATCAGTGCCGACGAATCCTCCACCGAGAGGGCGGCGGCCTGCAAGGAAGCGTAACGGAATGCCGCCTCCTTGACGGTGTCCGGATTGGCGGTCATGTGGCCCGAGATGAGGTCTTCCGTGTAGACGATGTCCGGGTCGTCATCGAAGCGCAGGCCGGTGAACGATCCGATCAGGCTGGCGTGTTGACCGGCCGCGAACGGCAGCACCTGGATGCGCACCCACCGGCGCCCGGCGAAGGTCAGCAGGTGCGCGAGTTGATCGCGCATGACATCCCGTCCACCGACCGGCCGGTGCAGCGCCGCCTCGTCCAGGATCACCCAGGCCAGCGGCGGACGCTCACGTGCCAGGATGCGCTGGCGCTCCATCCGTGCCGCGGCCAGCTCGTCGAGCCTGTCCGGCATCCCCGTCGCCAGCACGGCGCGGGCGTACTGCTCCGTCTGGAGAAGCCCGTAGATCATCTGCGCCTGGTACGTGGAGATGTAACTGGCCTTCGCCTCCATTTCGGCGAACGCCTGGAACCAGTGCGGCAGTTGACTCCGCAGCACCAGGCCGACCAACCGCGAGAAGAACCCGTCCGTCCCCATCGCCGCGTCCACCCGCTCCGCGAAATCCCTGGTGGGAACCTTCCTCGCGGTCTCGATCTGTCCGATCAGTGACCCGGTGCAGAAGATGGCCGAACCCAGCTCGGTCTGCTTCAGCCCCGCCGCCTCTCTCTTGCGGCGCAACTCCGCGCCGAAGTAGTCCAACGGAGAAGCACTCGGGTCGAGTTCGCGGATGTGGGACATGGCGGTGCACCCCCAAGCTGACGCCGCGCGTCTTTGCGTACGGTCTGTAGCCGAGAGTAATCGGACGACTCCGCTCCGGGGGCCCGATGGCATAATTTCACCCGTGCCCTCTCCCGCCGCCCGTATCGCGCTGGACCTCACCGCCGACCTCGCGGTCCCGGAGCTGGAGGACCTCTACCGGGACCTGCACCGCCACCCGGAGCTGTCCCTGCGTGAGCACCGCACCGCCGGGAAGCTCGCGGGGCGGTTGCGGGTGGACGGGTTCGAGACGGTCGAGGGGATCGGCGGGACCGGGGTCGCCGGGGTGCTGCGGAACGGGGACGGGCCGGTCGTGCTGTTGCGGGCGGACATGGACGCGTTGCCGGTGCGGGAGGAGAGCGGGCTGCCGTACGCCTCGGAGGCGGACGGCGTGATGCACGCCTGTGGCCACGACCTGCACGTGACCTGGCTCGCGGGGGCGGCGCGGGCGCTGGCGGCCGGGCGGGAGACCTGGGCGGGGACGTTGCTGGTGGTGGGGCAGCCCGCGGAGGAGACGGGGCAGGGCGCGGCCCGGATGGTCGCGGACGGACTGTACGAGCGGTTCGGGCGCCCCGATGTCCTGCTGGGGCAGCACGCGGTCCCCGGGCCGGCCGGGCTGTACCCGCACGCGCCGGGGCTGATCATGTCGGCCTCGACGGATGTGGACATCGTCGTGCACGGGCGGGGCGGGCACGGGTCGCGGCCCGAGGCGACCGTGGATCCGGTGGTGACCGCCGCCCACCTGGTCGTACGGCTGCAGAGCGTGGTCTCCCGGGAGATCGCCGCCCGGGAGTCCGCCGTACTGACCGTCGGCCGGATCGAGGCGGGCACCCGGCACAACATCATTCCGTCCGAGGCGCGCATCGCCCTGAATCTGCGGACGCAGTCGGAGGCGGTGCGGCAGCGGATGCTGGCCGCGATCCGGCGGATCGCGCTGGGGGAGTGCCTGGCGGCCGGGTGCCCGCGCGAGCCGGAGGTGACGGTCGGCGCGACCTTCCCGGTGACGGTGAACGACGCCGAGACCGACCGCCGGGTCGCCGCCGTGCACGGCGAGGTGTTCGGCGCGGGGACGGTCTTCGACCCGGGGCCGGCGATGGGCAGCGAGGACTTCCCGGAGCTGGCGGCCGGCTCGATCCCGTACTCGTACTGGTTCGTGACCACCACCCCGCACGCGGTGTGGGAGGCGGCGGAGGGCGCGGGGATCCCGGAGAAGCTGCAGGCCGTGCCGAGCAACCACAGCCCGCACTTCGCGCCCGATCTGTCCACGGTTGCCCCGGGAGTGCGCACGCTCGTCGCGGGGGCCCTCTCCCAGTTGTCAGTGGCATGACCTAGTGTTCGGCGCCTAGGCTTCACACACCCGCCACACCCGGCTCACAGGGGACACAACACAGCAGCAGCCGTGGTCCGTGGCGCCTCTCACTTCCATTCGTTCCGGGGGGTTCGAATCAGCGTGCGTAAGCGCACTCTCACGGCTGCCACCACCCTGGCGGTCCTCATCAGCTCGGCGGCGCTCGCCGCCACTCCGGCGTTCGCCGACACCACCAAGTCCCTGCCGGTCAAGACGACCCGGGACATCGTCGTCGACGGCGCCCACCAGCGGGTCTTCATCAGCGACCCGCTCAACGGCAAGATCGTCGTCACCGACTACGCCGGCAACGTCGTCAAGCAGCTCACCACCAACCTGGCCGGCGTCTCCGGCCTGGAACTGTCCGCCGACTCCGGCACGCTCTACGCGGCCGTGCAGGACCTGGACGCCATCGCCGTCATCGACACCGCGACGAACACCGAGACCACCCGCTACACCGTCGGCGACAAGCCGCTGAGCGTCGCGCTCGCGGGCGACAGGCTGTGGTTCGGCTACGGCGGCGCCGCCGAGGGCAACATCGGCTCCGTCGACCTGACGAGCGAGCAGCACGAGGTCACCCTGGGCCAGGACAACGGCTGGTACGCGGCGCCGATCCTGGACGCGGCGCCCGGCTCCGGCATCCTGGTCGCGGGCGCGATCGGCCAGAGCCCGGTGGAACTCGCCTCCTACGACGTCTCGTCGGGCACGGCCACCCGCCTGGCCAGCACCCGGGAGGCCGGCAGCAACCTCGGCGACCTCCAGGTCACCCCCGACGGCAAGGACGTCGTGGTGGCCAGCGGCGCGCCGTACTACCACCAGGTGTTCAAGACCTCCGACCTCAACGAGGACGGCAAGTACGTCACCGACGCCTACCCGAACTCGGTGGCCATCGCGCCCGACGGCGCGGTGGCGGGCGGCATCGACGGCTCGTACGACCCGGACGTCTACGTCTTCCGGCCGGGAAGCAGCGAGGCGGTCCGCACCTACGACTTCCCCAACACCGGTCACACCAGCGGCTCCGACCTGCTGGCCCCCTCCGGTCTGGCCTGGGCGCCCGACGGCAGCCGCCTGTTCGCGGTGACCTCCAACAGTGAGGGCCTGTACTCGCTGCGCGAGTTCGACGCCCCCACCAAGGCGGCCACCACCCTCACCGTGGACGCCCCGGAGACGGCCACCCGCGCCAAGAAGCTCACCGTCAAGGGCAAGGTCACCTCCAAGGTGGCCCTCCCGGCCGGCGCCAAGCTGACGGTCACCCGTACCGACCTGGACTCCCCGAACGGCAAGACCCTCGCCCCGGCGACGGTCAAGGCCGACGGCACCTACTCCTTCACCGACACCCCGCCGGCCGGCGGCAAGGTGAAGTACACGGTGGCGTACGCGGGCGACGCCGACCACGCGGCGGGCTCCGCCACCGACACCGTGGACGTCTCCCGCGCCAAGCCGACGCTGACGCTGAACAACAACGGCAAGGTGTACTCGTACGGCAAGGACGTCACGTTCACGGCGCACCTCGGGTCCACGTACAAGAACCGCACGGTGGAGATCTGGGCCGACCCGTTCGGCTCGGACAAGCCCAACAAGCTGGTGAAGACCGGCAAGGTCAACTCCAGCGGCAACCTGTCGGTCGTCCTGGACCTGAAGCGGGACACCAAGGTCACGGCGAAGTTCGCGGGCGACGCCCGCTACCAGCCGCGGTCGGCGACCAGCACGGTCGGCGCCAAGGTGAGCGTGTCCACCTCGGTCGGCGGCCACTACAAGACGAAGAGCACGTGGGGCCACACGTACTACTTCTTCCACAAGTCCAAGGACCCGCTGTTCACCACGAAGATGTCGTACTTCCCGGGCCGCCAGCAGAAGCTGGAGTTCCAGGTGTACTACCAGGGCACCTGGTACGACGGCGGCTCCGAGTACTTCGCGCTGGGCTCCAACGGCGTCTCCAAGGTGCAGCTGACCGGCGACCACGGCGGTGACGTCGGCTGGCGGCTGCGGGTCCGCTCCTCCTACATCAACAGCACCTCCGGTGACACCGTGAACTCCACCACGCACGGCGCCTGGAAGTACTTCACCTTCACCAGCTGAGCTCTCACTGGGTCTGGAGCTGCCGCAGGTGCTGCTGGACATGGTCCAGCGCGCCCTGCCGGCGGCCCGGCACCCTGAGTCTCAACTCCGCGAGCGCGGGCCCGAGTTCACGGGCCCGCGCTCTGTCGTCGATGCGCCCCCACTGGTGGTGGGCGCGGTCCACGGCCGCCTCCACGGCGGGCGCGTCCGGAGCCTGCCCGGCGGCCAGCCGGGTCGAGGCGACGGTCAGCCAGGTACGGCAGCTGCGCACCGGGTCGCCCGCGAACATCGCGAGGTCCGCCCGCACTTCGGCCCAGTGCAGCGCGTCCTGGGAGGCGGCCCCGTGCGCGCGCACGGCGGCCTGCTCGTAGCGGGCGGCGAGGGCGTCGGCGTCGGCGTGCCGCCCGGCCTGGACGGCGGCGCTGATCTCGGCGTGCGGGTCGGCGACGCCGAAGGTCCCGGGGAAGGCCAGCACCAGGTCCCGGTGCGCGCCCTCGTCGGCGAGTCGCGCCAGCGCCTGCTCGTGCAGCTGCTCCACCGGCGGGCGGCGGCCACTGCGCAGGATCGTCGCGACCGCCTTCATGTACGACGGTGCGGCGAGCCCGCGCCGGGGCGGGGGCGGCGCGATGCGACCGTAAACGGCGTTGTTCCGGCCGGAGTCCAGGGGCGTGCCGTGCAGGTGTTCCCAGGTCTCGGCGTCCGCGTGCAGGTCGACGACGAGGGTGGTCGCGCCGGTCGGGCGCAGCCGCAGTTCCTCGCGGATCCAGTGCCAGGGCAGGGCCGTGTAGCGGACGGTGGCCGGGGTGGTGCGGGCCAGCGCCAGGTGCGGCAGGTGCTGGCGGCGGTCGAGCTGGAGCTGGCCGGTGACGAAGACGGTCAGCGGGCCGGGGGCCGCCGCCGCGGCGCGCAGCCGGGTGAGGACGGCCTGCGGGTCCAGCGGGTCGGCGAGCTCGACCACGTTGGCGGTGTCGGTGCCGGAGAGCACGGCGGGGGCGACGGCCGCCAGGACCGGGAGCACGCCGGCCGCGTCCACCAGGCGCCCCTTGCCCATCGGTGAGGCCGCGAGCAGCAGCACGGTTCCGGGCATCGTCCCCCCTTCGATCGGTCAGAGCAGCACCGTAACCGCTGCGGCTGCAAAGGTGGGTGTCAGGCCCGGAAACGTCCTCCCATCACGGTGCCTTCCATCCGCCGGAACGCGAAGATCGTGGTGTCGTCCACCAGATGGCCGTCGCTGTGCCGCAGGACGCCGTCGCGGACCAGACGGACCAGGCGGCGGGGCCGGACGATGCGCGGGTCGGCGGCGGTGGCGCGGACGACGTGGTCGGTGAGGGCGTAGAAGACGCCGTGGCCGTCCCGGGCCTCGGTCACGCCGTCCGTGGTGAGCAGCAGGGTCTCGCCAAGGGCGAGGGGCACGCGGGTGGGGTGCGGGGGGCTGTGGACGGGGGCGAGTTCGCCGAGGCCCAGGGGGAGGCGGTCGCCGGGCGGCAGGGAGCGCACGCCGTCGGGGCCGACCACGAGCGGGGGTTCGTGGCCGAAGTTGACGACCTCGACGGTGCCGTCGTCCACCACGGGGAAGCCGATCAGGACGGCGGTGGCGAAGCGGTCGCCGTCGTCGCGGCCCAGGACGGTGCTGTGGTAGCGGTGGCGGCCCATGCGCACCTCCAGGCGGGCGGCGACGGTCCTGAGGTCCGGCTCGTGATAGCCGGCCTCCCGGAAGGTCCCGAGCAGCGCTGCCGCCGCCTCCACCGCGCCCAGGCCCTTGCCCTGCACGTCGCCGAGGAGGACGCGGGTGCCGTTCGGGCCGGGCTGGATGTCGTAGAAGTCGCCGCCGACGCGGGCGTCGGTGTCGGCGGCCAAGTAGACGGCGGCGTGCTCCAGGCCGGCCCAGCCGGGCGGCAGCGGGCGCAGCACGGTGCGGCGGGTGGTCTCGGCGATGTCCCGCATGTGCAGCATGCGCCGCTCGCCGCGCAGCCGCACCGCGCAGGCCAGCGTGGCCAGGGCGCCGCCGAGGGCGACCAGGACGAAGTCGGGCCAGCCCACCCGGTACTCGTTGAACCAGACACTGTCCACGAGCACGTAGGTGAGGATCGCGAGCACGGAGAAGGCGGCCGTGGTCCACAGCCCGCAGAGGGCTGCGGAGATGCCGGGGACCAGGACGATCCAGGAGATGATCCGGAAGCTCGCGGTGTTGATGTCGACCACCGAGATCCCGATGAGCAGCACCAGCGGCACCGCCCACGCGACGCTCCGCCCGCGGATCCGCAACATCTGCCGCCGTCGCAGGGCCTCCTCGTCGGTCACGGCGAGCAGCCCCTTCATGTCCCCCAGCGAATCACGGGAGTGCTCGGCCCGCATCCGGGCACCCGGCATCGTCGTGACCGACTTGCCAGGCCGTGCCTTCCGGGTGTGCCCTGGAAGGCGGGGCGAGGAGCGAGAGGAGTGCTCTCATGGCTCAAGCGGCACCCGCGTCCGGTGGCGTCGCCCGGACCCGGCGGACGCCCGACGTGTTCGACGAGCGGACCCACGCGGTCGCCCGGCTGGTCTGGCCCATCGTGCTCGGACTGGTGTACGGGTACTGGGCGGCGGCCAACACCCGCTACGGCGGTCCCATCACCGGCCGGAACCTGCTGTTCGGCTTTGTGACGGCGATCGCGTTCATCGTGGTCTACATGGGAGTGCGGGCCCTCGCCGAACGTCAGAAGCGGGAGGTGCACGCGGCCCTGTGGACGGCCTTCACGGGCATCGCGGTCGGCTTCCTGTACAGCCTGAGCGGCCGTGGCCACACCGTGCTGGAGTCCACGGGCCTGGCCCTGGCGGTGGCGGTGCCGGTGGGCGCCGCGTTGTTCTACCTGTACTACACCCACGAGGACGCCGCCGGGCACCGGATCAGGTGACCCGCCCCCGGCCACGCGTGTGCCCCGGTCCGACGGCCGGGGCACACGCGTTCCCCTGTGTTTCCCTCCTCCACCAGCCGCCGGTCCGGCTCCACACGGCACCGGCGGCGCCCTGAGCGTCCCTCTCCCCAGATCCAGGAAACACCCGTTCGGGCCAACCCTCCACCGGAGAGCGGAATGTGCAGTACCGCGAGGTGGGTGGCGAGGTGACGCCCGTTCGGCCTGACACATCCCCTCGAATGCAGTCGCCCCGCTCGCGCGTCCGGGCCCGCGGCCGTGTCCTGAAAACGTGCCCCCACGCCTCAGGAGTCCCCTGTCGGCCGTACTGATCGCCCTGTCCTGCCTCCTCGTGCCGTTCGGCGCGCTGGCGGCCTGGGCGTCGTACGGGCTCGCCGACACGGGCCGGTACGTCACCACCATGGCGCCGCTCGCCACCGACCCGGACGTGCGCGACGCCGTCGCGGACACGGTCGGGGACGGCATCCTGCGCGAAGTGGACGTCGGGCAGCCCCTGCGCGGCACCGTCCGCCCCTTCGTGCACGACGCGGTGCGCTCCTTCACCCAGACCCGCGCCTTCCGCCTGGCCTGGGAGGCGGCCAACCGGGCCACCCACGACGCCGTGCTCCAGGCGCTGCGCGACGAACGCGAGGCCCTCGACCGGCCGGTCACCGTGGACCTGGCCCCCGTCACCGCCCAGGTCAAACGCCAACTCACCCACGACCACGTGCCGATGGCCGACCGCATCCCGGTCGAGCACACCGCGGTCGCCGTCCTCCCGGCCCGGGAACTGGCCCAGCTCCGGAAGGGGTTCCACGTGCTCGAAGTCGCCGGCTTCTGGCTCCCCGTCGCGGCCGTCGCCTTCGCCGCCACCGGGATCGCCCTCGCCGTACACCGCCGCCGCGCGGTCACCGCCACCGCCCTCGGCGCCGCCCTGGGCGGCGCCCTGCTCGGCCTCGCCCTGGCCGTCGGCCGCCGCCTCACCCTCGCCGACCTGCCCGACGACGTCTCCCGCCCCGCCGCCGGCGCCATCTACGACGCCCTCACCGACACCCTGCACACCGCTGCCTGGCTACTGCTCGCCTGCGGCCTGACGGTAGCCCTGGCCGCCCAGCTCACCCACTACCTGCACACCCTCCACCGCACACGCCGCCGCCACGCCTCCGCAGCGCCCACGCCGTCTCCTACACCGAGCCGCGCCCGAGCCTGACGGGCGCGGGGTGCGACCGGGGTCCACACGGAGGCCGTACCCGCCATCTGCGGCCCGGCAGCGACTCCGACCGCCCGGCCCACCCGGTACCTGCGCGTCCTGACGGCGACCGGGTTTGCACGGAAGCCCATATCCCGGCGCCTGCGGCCCGGCGGTGCCCCCTGGCCGCCTGCTCACCCGCCATCCTCGCCCCGCACCTCACGCGACACCGGCGAGCGTTCGCAGCGCCCGCGGCTACTCCGTCCCCGACACCGACCCGAGCCCGACGCTCCGCCCAGCTCACCCCCTACCCACGCGCCCCGCGCCCCGCGCGACACCGGCGAGCGTCCGCAGCGCGCGGGTCAGTTCCGGTTCCGGGGCCGAGGCGAGGCCGAGCCGGACGGCGTTCGGGGTGCGGCTGGGGTCCACGCTGAAGGCCGTGCCAGGGGTGACGGCGATGCCGTGGGCCGCGGCGGCGGCCGTGAAGGTGTCCGCGCGCCAGGGTGCGGGCAGCTCCCACCAGGCGAAACAGGCCCGCGGGTCGGACCGTACGGCGAACCCGGCGAGCTCCTCGCCGAGCAGCCGCTGCCGCCGCGCCGCATCCGCCCGCTTGGCCGCAACCAGCCGCGCCACGGTCCCGTCCCCGAGCCAGCGCACCGCCGCCTCCAGCGCGAAGGCGCCCGCGCTCCAGCCGCCGGACCGGATCGCCGCGGCCACCGCCCGGGCCCGGTCCGGCGGTACGACCGCGAAACCGACGGTGAGACCCGGGGCGACCCGCTTGGAGAGGCTGTCGACGAGGTGGGTGAGGGTGGGGGCGAGGGAGATGAGGGGTTGCTCGGTGCCCTCGCCCAGGAACGCCCAGATGCGGTCCTCGACGGCGGGTATGAGCAACTCCCGCATGAGCGCGGCCAATTGGACGCGCCGTTCGGCGCTCATCGTCGCCGACGTCGGGTTGTGCAGGGTCGGCTGGAGGTAGAGGGCGGACAAGGGAGCGCTGCGATGCGCGGCGGCCACGGACGCCGGGCACAGACCCTCCTCGTCCGCCGCGAGCGGGACCAGTGTGATGCCCAGCCGGGCCGCGATCTCCTTGACCAGCGGATATGTCAGCGGCTCGACGCCGAGGCGACCGCCCGGCCGGACCAGCGAGGCGAGGGTGGCGGCGATGGCCTGCCGGGCGTTGCCGGTGAAGAGGATCCCGGCGGGGTCCGGGCGCCAGGCCGGGGTGGCGAGCAGGGCGGCCACCGCGTAACGGGCGTCGGCGGTACCGGACGCGGCGGCCGGGCGCAGCGCCTCGGTGAGCGCGTCCGGGCGGAGCAGGGCGGCCAGGGCGGGGGCGAGCAGCTCCGACTGGCCGGGCGCGACCGGGTAGTTGAGCTCCAGATCGACCGAACGGACGGGCGCGGACGACTCCGTGAGTGCCCGCCCGGCTCCGTCCGGCCGGGTGGCGGCCCGCACGAAGGTCCCGCGCCCCACCTCGCCCACCACCAGTCCGCGCCGCACCAGTTCGGCGTAGACCCGCCCCGCCGTCGAGGGGGCGACCCCGCGCCGCCGGGCGAACGTCCGCTGGGGGAGCAGCCGTTGTCCCGGCCGGAGCCGGCCGGCCGCGATCTCGTCCGCGATCCGGTCGGCCAGTGCCCGGAAGTCGTCCACAACTCTCCTTTTTCCGCAGGTCAGTTGGATTGCACCGAGGGCAATGATCTTATTGCGCCGAGGAGCCGATCACCCTAGGGTCACTCACATGACCCCCTTCCTCGCATTCGAGGACAAAGGGCCCGGAGTACCGCACGGGTACCCCCTCGTCCTCGTCCACGGCCACCCCTTCGACCGCACGATGTGGACCCCGCAGCTGGAGGCCTTCTCCGCCACCCGCCGGGTGATCGCCCCCGACCTGCGCGGCTACGGCGCCTCCCCCGTAGTCCCCGGCATCACCCCGCTGGCGCGCTTCGCCCGGGACATCGCCGAGTTGCTGGACGAGCTGGAGGTGGACTCCTTCGTGCTCGCCGGGCTGTCGATGGGCGGGCAGATCGCCATGGACTGCTACCGGCAGTTCCCCGAGCGGATACGGGGCCTGGTCCTCGCCGACACCTTCCCGGCCGCCGAGACCCCCGAGGGGAAGAAAAGCCGGGGCGCCATGGCCGACCGCCTGCTGCGGGAGGGCATGCGCGGGTACGCCGACGAGGTGCTGGAGCGGATGGTCGCCCCGTACGCGGCGCCCGACGTCAAGTCGCACGTCCACCGCATGATGACGGCCACCCCGCCCGAGGGCGCCGCGGCGGCCCTGCGCGGCCGGGCCGAACGCCCCGACTACCGCGACCTGCTGACCCGGGTCACCGTGCCCGCCCTGGTGGTGGTCGGCGCCGACGACACCTTCACCCCGGTCTCCGACGCCGAGGCCATGCACGCCGCACTCCCCGACTCCACGCTGCGGGTGATCGAGGGGGCGGCGCACCTGCCCAACCTGGAGCGGCCGGAGAGGTTCGATCGGGCGCTGGAGGAGTTCCTGGCGCGGGTGGACCGGGGGCTCGTACCCTCGGGTCCGTGACCAACCAGCGCGGACGCGGGCTCGGCGCCTGGTGTGCCGGACTGCTGTGCGCCGGGGTGAGCGCCGTCGTCGGCTGCCGGGTGGCCGACACCGACGGCATCACTCCCGTGACCCAACTGCTCGCCTTCCTCCCCTGGCTGCTGCTGCCCACCGGCGTCGCCCTGCTCTTCGCGCTCCTCGCCCGCTGGTGGCCCGGCCTGGTGTGGGGCGTGGCGCTCCTCGGGCTGCTGGCCTGGTTCATCGATCCGTACGGCAGGACCAGCGAACCCGAGGGGCAGCCACTGGCCTCCTTCCGGGTGCTGACCTCGAACGTCGAGTTCGGGCGGGCGACCGGCGCCCTCGTCCCCGAGATCCGCCGCTACAAGCCCGCCGTGGTGTTCGTGGAGGAGTGCGAGTACTCCTGCCAGGCCACCCTGCGGCGCGAGCTCGACGACGCCTACCCCCACCGCCGTGCGGTCGCCGCGGGCGGTTCCAAGGGCTCCCTCATCCTCAGCCGCTACCCGCTGCGCGGCACCGACGGCGTCCCCGGCACCATGGGCATGCCCGGCGCCGTCGCCGACGTCCGCGGACACCCCGTACGGCTCCAGCTCGCCCACCCCATGCCCCCGCTCCCCGGGCAGCTCGGCGCCTGGCGCCGGGAGTTGGGCAGGCTGCGCGCCTACGCCGCCGCCGGCCGCGACACCCCCACGATCCTGGCCGGCGACTTCAACGCCTCCCAGGACCACGCCGCGTTCCGCCACATCCTCGACACCGGCCTGTACGACGCCGCCCGCCTCGCCGGAGACGACCGCACACCCAGCTGGCCCGCCCGCACCGCCCGGGTCATCGGCGCCCAGATCGACCACGTCCTGCTTTCCCCGGACTTCTCCGCCACCGGCGCCCGCTTCCTCCGGCTGACCGGCACCGATCACCGCGCGCTCCTCACCGACATCACCCTCCACCAGCGGGAATGACCCGGAGATACCCCGCAGCGGGCCCAGGGGCGGCAATTCCCCGGTGGTCATAATGGGCGCATGTCCCGCGAGTTCCCCATCGGCCTCACCCCTCCCGACTGGCTGGTCCGGAACCTCCAACCCCAGCAGGCCCCCGTCAACCGGCCCGCCGCCGCCCGCGCCGCCGTCGCCATGGCCGCCCCCCTGGCCGTGGGGCTGGCGACCGGACACGTCGAGTACGGCGCCATCGCCTCCATGGGCGCCCTCTCCGGTGTCATCGGCGACACCGCCGACGCCTACCGCATGCGGATCCTCAACATCGCGGTCCCCCAGTTCTTCGGCGCCGTCGGCGTCACCCTCGGCTCCCTCGTCTTCGGCCACGGCTGGCTCGCGGTCGCCGTCGTCACCGGCGTCGCACTCGTCTCCGGGATGATCTCGACGATCGGCGCGGTGGCCTCGGTCTCCGGCCTGCTGCTGCTCCTGAACTCCGTCATCGGCGCGGGCCTCCCCCTCCCCGGCCCCTGGTGGCTGGCGCCCGCCCTGATGACCGGCGGCGGCCTGCTCGTCCTCCTGCTCGCCCTGCTGGCCTGGCCCCTGCGGTCCGGGGTGCCGGAGCGGACGGCGGTGGCGGGCACCTACCGGATGGTGGCCGCCCTGCTCACGGTGAGCGGCACCGACCGGACCGACGCCTACGAAGACGCCCGCCGCGCCGTCACCCAGTCCCTGAACCAGTCCTACGACCTGGTCCTCGCCCGCCGCGCCCGCCACCACGGCCGCAGCCGCGAACTCACCCGCCTGCTGGCGCAGTTGAACGCGATCACCCCGGTCGTGGAAGCCGCCCCCGCCGCCCATCTCACGGGCAGGCCCCTCCCGCCCGAGATCCCGAAGGCCGTCCACCACCTGGCCCAGGCGGTGGAAACCGGCTACGCGGGCCCGATGGGCCTGCGTCTGCCCACCCCCACCACGGAGACCGCCCGGGCCGTCGACCACGCCCTGCGCCACGCCGCCGAGGTCGTCTCCTCCCCCGACGTGGACCCGCGCGGCATCGACGACCGCCTCGGCCGCCCGTCCGCCCTGGGCATCCGCACCGCCCGGGCCGCCCGCAACGTCGTCCTCTCCGCGGGCTCCTGGCGCTACGGCCTGCGGCTCGCCCTGTGCATCGGCATCGCGCAGTCCCTGGTCTCCCTCATCCCGGTCCCCCGCTCCTACTGGGTCGCCCTCACCATCACCTTCGTCCTCAAGCCCGACTTCGGCTCGGTCTTCTCCCGCGCCCTGCTGCGCGCGCTCGGCACGGTGGCGGGCCTGCTGGTCGCGGCGGCGGTACTGGCGGAGGTGCCCCGCGGCTGGTGGGACGTCCTGGTGATGCTGGTCCTGGCCCCCCTGATCCCGGCCCTCACCCCCCGGGGCTACGGCTACCAGACGGCGGCGATCACCCCCGTGATCCTCCTCCTCTCCGACGTCCTGAACCACCAGGGCACGGCCCTGCTCCTGCCCCGCCTGGTGGACTCCCTCCTCGGCTGCGCGGTCGCCCTGACCGTCGGCTACCTCCTCTGGCCGGAGAGCTGGCACACCCGCGTGGGCGACCGCCTCGCGGACGCGGTCGCGGACACGGCCCGCTATGTCGAGACGGCGTTCGGGCCGACCGACGAGGAGCCGGCCGACCCGGCGGCCCGCGCCCGTATGCGCCGCCGCCTCTACCGCGACCTCTCCGTCATCCGTACGGAGTTCCAGCGCGCCCTGACCGAACCCCCGCCCACCGGCCGCCGTGCCGCCGCCTGGTGGCCGCTGGTCGTCGCCGTCGAACGAATCGTCGACGCGACGACCGCGGCCCGCGTCCGAGTCCGCCACGGCGCGGCCCCGCCGTCCTCGGCCGAGGTCGCCCAAGTCACCCTGCAACTCAAGGAACTTTCCGACGGCGTACGCCACGCCGAATCCCTGATCGCCGTCCGCACCGACCTCACGGGCCCCTCCGGAAGCGTCCTCGAACCCCTCCGCCAGGAGGTGGCCGCCGCCCGGGCCATCGCCTCCCCGCACTGACCCTGCCCAAGATCGCCAACCGGGGCCGCTAACCTTACGTGTCCGTCCTGGCCAGGGATTGACGGGCATCAACTCAGCGAAGGGTTGCGCACATGGGCATTCTCACTCTCCTGCGGAACGCGTTCGGCCGGTCACGCAAGGGACGTACCGCCGAAGCAGAGGGTGCGGACAGCACGCTTACGCCCGAACCGACCCTCCCGTCCCCCTCCCCGGACCCGGAGCCCACCGCCCAGGTCCCGGAACCCCGGCCCTCCGCCCAGGAGGACCAGGACGACGAGCACGAACTCGTCTCCGCCGCCTTCGACAAGGTGACGGTCCCCCGCCCGTCCCAGCCTGGGGACGCGGTGAGCGGGGGCCCGACGGAGGCACAGGGGGAGCCGGCGGCTGAGGCTGAGGCTGAGCCGGTGGCCGAGGCTGAGCCCGTGCCCGCGGTCGAGGCTGAGCCGCAGCCCGTGGCCAAGGCTGAGGCTGAGTCGGTGGCCGAGATCGAGGCTGAACCCGAGCCGGTGGCCGAGATCGAGGCTGAGACCGAGCCGGAGCCTGCAGCCAAGGCCGAGCCGGAGCCGGTGGCCGAGATCGAGGCTGAC